>NZ_QRCB01000006.1 GCF_009833095.1 Nitrosomonas sp. JL21 | reverse complement strand
GAGCACTTCGATGACCCGCTGGACCTTCAAATGCGAATTATTGTTCTATCAACTACTTACGAAATCCATCAAGGTTGGTTAGTGAAGTTTGAGATACGAACTGCTAATCAGTAGATGCTAGGTTCGAGATATGAAAATTGAGTCATTAAGATCATTGAGTTACATTTGAAATCAGAGAATTTCGAATCTCAATCTTTCTTTCCTACATAAAATAAATCCATGATTTTTACAATAGGCATCACTAAATAGCTATCAAATTTTTACATAATTTTTACGCTACATCACTTCAATTCAACTCCATTTTTACACACAGTTGTTCATACTGTACAAGTAGGTAACTTTTGGAGTAAGTATATGGATTCTATCTATTATCTCTGAATAGTCATTTTATCTGTAGTATTGATCATAGGGTTGATTGCCAATTACTACCATGAGGAATAAAAGATGAATTGGATTTATTGGCTAACCGGTATTCTTGCTGTCTTATTGTCCATCTATCTGCTCTACGCATTATTCAACGCCGAAGAAGTAACATGAACACATCGCTTTGGATACAAATCGGTTTATTTCTTATTGTTCTCTTTATTGCCGCCTGGCCTTTAGGTCGCTATCTCGCTAACGTATTTGATGAACAACTAACACGTCGTTTCATTTGGCTGGAAAAATTTGAGTATGGATTCTGTCGTTTGATTGGCACCAGTCCAGCAGAAGATATGCCATGGCAACGTTATGCAACAGCAATCGTGCTATTCAATGTTATTGGCGTGGTTGTTGTGTATGGCTTACAGCGTTTTCAAAGTGAATTGCCTTTTAATCCTCAATCACTTGGAAATGTTTCTTCAGACTCGGCCTTCAATACAGCAATATCCTTTGTCACCAATACCAACTGGCAAGGTTATGGTGGCGAATCGACGATGAGTTATTTGACACAGATGCTCGCTTTAACCGTACAGAACTTCGCATCAGGTGCAACCGGTATCGCAGTTGTTATTGCTCTGATTCGTGGTTTTACGCGAAGGAATGCTGCTGGTATCGGTAATGCATGGCTCGATTTATCACGTTCAATATTCTATGTGCTATTGCCACTGTCATTTGTATTCGCATTATTTCTGGTGAACCAGGGAGTTATTCAGAATTTCAATGCTTATCAAGAAGTCAAGCTGATAGAACCTCTTGAATATGCTGCACCGAAGCTGGATCTTAATGGTCAGCCGTTGAAGGATGATCAAGGGAATGTGACCATGGGGGCAATCAAAACAGATAAACAGTCAATTGCCATGGGGCCTGTCGCATCGCAGGAGGCAATTAAATTGATTGGTACCAACGGTGGCGGTTTCTTCAATACGAATTCAGCACATCCTTTTGAAAACCCGACGCCACTTACTAATTTCCTGGAGATGATCAGTATCTTCCTGATTCCGGCTGCTCTGTGTTTCGCCTTTGGTCAAATGGTTGGAGACCAGCGGCAAGGGTGGACGATTCTTGCTACGATGACCGTGTTATTCATTACGCTGGCAACCGTAGCGCTGTGGTCCGAATCCAACTCGAATCCACTTATCACCCAACTGGGTGCAGATGGTTCAATGGGCAATCTCGAAGGTAAGGAAATCCGCTTTGGCATCATTTCTTCTGCATTATTTGCGACAGTCACGACAGCTGCCTCTTGTGGAGCGGTCAATGCGATGCATGATAGTTTTCTGCCATTGGGCGGTTTAGTTCCGATGGGATTGATGATGCTCGGTGAAGTTGTGTTTGGCGGTGTTGGGGCAGGATTATATGGGATGCTCATATTCGCCATACTCGCCGTTTTTTTATCTGGATTGATGATCGGACGTACACCGGAATATTTAGGTAAGAAGATCGGCGTATTCGAGATGAAGATGGTGTCGATTGCGATTCTGGTTGTACCTTTGCTAGTGCTCGGGGGTACCGCAATCGCCGTTGTTACTGAAGCAGGCAAGGCAAGTATGGCCAACCCGGGCGCACATGGACTCTCCGAGGTGCTGTATGCATTCACTTCGGCTGGAAATAATAATGGATCCGCCTTCGCGGGACTCTCAGCTAATACACCTTTCTACAACATTCTGCTTGCTATCGCGATGTGGTTTGGGCGCTTTGGCGTCATTATTCCTGTATTAGCCATTGCTGGCAAATTGGCAGAAAAACCAAAACTCGCTGTAACCGCTGGAACGCTGCCGACACATGGGCCGCTATTCGTCATCTTACTCATTAGTACAGTACTCATATTCGGGGCGCTCAACTATGTTCCAGCGTTAGCGCTTGGCCCTATCATCGAACACTTGCAGCTATTCTCACACTAACAGGCAGGAGTATTCATGAAAACACGAACCCTTCCGTTATTCGATCCGGTATTGATTAAACCGGCATTCCTCAATGCATTCAAGAAACTTACCCCACAAACACAATGGCGTAATCCGGTTATGTTTATAGTCTGGGTGGGGAGTGTCCTCACGACGATATTGGGTATTGATGCCATCTCCGACCGTGGCGAAGCACCAGCAGAATTCATTTTCACGATTGCTGCATGGCTATGGTTTACCGTTTTATTCGCCAATTTTGCCGAAGCGCTCGCTGAAGGTCGAGGCAAAGCACAGGCAGCAGCCTTGCGCGGTGCGCGAAAGAATATTATTGCAAAAAAATTAGCTGAACCTAAGCACGATGGAAGCATTACGACTATTGACTCCATATCGCTACGAAAAGGCGATATCGTACTCATTGAAGCGGGCGATTTCATCCCGGCTGACGGAGAAGTCATCGAAGGTGTTGCTTCTGTCGATGAATCCGCCATCACCGGCGAATCTGCACCGGTTATCCGCGAATCGGGTGGCGATTTCTCAGCAGTTACTGGCGGTACGCGCATCCTATCGGATTGGCTGATAATTCGTGTGACAGCTAATCCAGGAGAGGCATTTCTGGATCGCATGATTGCAATGGTAGAAAACGCCAAACGTAAGAAAACACCAAACGAGATAGCGCTAACTATTTTGCTCGTTACGCTTACACTGATATTTCTATTCGTATGCGCAACGCTATTACCGTTTTCAATCTATAGTGTTGAGTCAGCAGGATCGGGCTCACCTGTATCCATTACCGTTTTGGTCGCACTCCTGGTTTGTCTTATTCCGACGACCATCGGCGGCTTACTGTCAGCGATTGGTGTGGCTGGAATGAGCAGGATGATGCAAGTGAACGTGATTGCCACCTCTGGCCATGCAGTTGAAGCCGCTGGCGATGTGAATGTATTACTGCTCGACAAGACGGGCACAATCACGCTGGGTAATCGGCAAGCATCTGCCTTTTTGCCAGCACCCAATGTACAGATTAAAGAATTAGCTGATGCCGCACAACTCGCCTCGTTAGCCGATGAGACACCAGAGGGGCGTTCCATCATGGTGCTCGCAAAACAGGAATTTGGCTTGCGCAGTCGCGAATTGCATGATGCGGTTTTCGTTCCTTTTACTGCGCAAACGCGCATGTCCGGCGTAGACTTTGGTGATCGCAAGATCAGAAAAGGCGCAGCAGATACGATTCGTGCCTATGTCGAAAATCTGGGGAGCATTTTTCCAGAAAATGTCGAAGTTTTAGTTGATCAAGTATCACGCCGTGGCAGCACGCCGTTAGTCGTGGCCGATGGCGCTCGCGTGCTCGGTGTCATTGAACTTAAGGATATCGTTAAGGACGGTATCCGAGAGCGCTTTAGCGAATTACGGAAAATGGGCATTAAAACAGTGATGATCACGGGCGACAATCGCTTAACTGCTGCTGCGATTGCCGCTGAAGCTGGTGTTGATGATTTTCTCGCTGAAGCCAAACCTGAAGATAAGCTTAAATTGATCCGGGAGTATCAGGCACAGGGACGATTGGTTGCCATGACCGGCGATGGCACTAACGACGCGCCTGCTCTTGCGCAAGCTGACGTAGCCGTTGCCATGAACTCCGGTACTCAGGCAGCAAAAGAGGCAGGCAATATGGTTGATCTCGATTCCAATCCAACCAAGTTGATCGAAATTGTAGAAACCGGTAAACAAATGTTAATGACACGCGGGGCACTGACAACTTTCTCAATTGCTAACGATGTTGCCAAGTACTTCGCAATTATTCCTGCAGCATTTGCCACCACTTACCCACAGTTAAAGATGCTCGATATCATGCATCTAAACACGCCCTCATCGGCGATTCTTGCGGCTGTGATCTTCAACGCGATCATCATTGTGTTTCTGATCCCACTGGCGCTTAAAGGTGTGAAATACCAAGCATTGGGTGCTGCTTCGCTATTACGTAAAAATTTGCTGATTTATGGCCTGGGCGGTTTGCTCGTTCCTTTTATCGGCATCAAATTGATTGATGTCATGTTGGGTCTTTTAGACTTCGTCTAACCGCAAACAAGGAGCTATGATGAAAAATCTCATCCGTCCGGCCATTACATTATTTACTTTAATATCGCTCGTTACCGGCTTACTTTACCCACTAGCAGTTACCGGCATTGCACAGATCACTTTTCCGGAACAAGCTGCAGGTAGTTTGATGAAGCGGGGTGAAGAAGTCATTGGCTCTTCCCTGATTGGACAGCGCTTTTCTGGGCCAACCTACTTTTGGGGCCGTCCTTCTGCGACTGTCCCAATGCCTTATAACGCGGCAAATTCAGGCGGCTCCAATCTGGGGCCAACCAATCCCGCATTGATAGAGGCAGTTAAAGAACGTGCCAAGAACATACTTGCAAATCACCCGGATAAAGCGGAAAAAATTCCAACGGATCTTGTCACCGCATCAGCAAGTGGTCTGGATCCCCACATTTCACCCGCCGCAGCGTATTACCAGGTCGAGCGCGTTGCAGCAGCGCGTAACGCCGATACGACTATAGTCAAATCTCTGGTTGATCGATCGATTGAAACGCCACAGTGGGGTTTATTGGGTGATTCTCGTGTCAATGTCTTACGCCTTAACTTAGCCCTGGATGCATTGGAAAAATAATGACTGATGAACGTCCTGATCCAGATCATCTGTTAGCTGAAATCAAGAAAGAGGAAATTGCTGCACAGCGTGGCAAACTAAAAATCTTCATCGGAGCTTGTGCTGGAGTGGGCAAAACCTACACCATGCTTAATGCCGCTCAACAACGGTTAGCTGAAGGGATTGACGTCGTTATCGGCGTGGTTGAAACGCATGGTCGTAGCGACACTATAAAGCTTCTGGAGAAGCTTCCCATATTGGCATTGCATGAAATCAAATACCGGGGAAAATCACTGCTTGAGTTCGATATCGATGCTGCACTGCAACGAGCGCCGCAGTTAATCATCATTGATGAGCTCGCACACACAAATATCGAAGGCTCGAGACATACGAAACGCTGGCAGGATGTTGACGAGCTCTTGGCGAGCGGAATTGATGTTTATACTACGTTGAACGTTCAGCATCTTGAGAGTTTAAATGATGTTGTTGGCGGCATTACCGGCATCCGCATCTGGGAAACTGTTCCAGATCGCTTTTTTGATAACGCTGATGATGTGACCCTAGTCGATCTGCCACCTGACGAGCTATTGGAGCGGCTTAGAGAAGGCAAAGTCTATGTGCCCGGGCAAGTTGAACATGCTGCCAAAAATTTCTTTCGTAAGGGTAATCTGATTGCATTGCGCGAACTCGCTTTAAGGCGCACAGCAGATCGTGTTGATTCACAAATGCGCGCCTATCGTGCAGATCATGCGATTGCCAATGTTTGGCAGACGCGTGAACGTATCATTGCTTGTATTGGTCCAGGCCCTCTGGGTAATAAGCTGGTGCGCAGTGCCGCTCGTCTGGCGAATGAACTAAAAGCTGATTGGCACGCAGTATATGTTGAAACACCAGCGCTTCAGCGTCTACCTAAAATTGATCGGCAGCGTATTCTTGATCATCTTAAGTTAGCTGAAGAACTCGGCGCAGAGACGGCAACGCTAGCTGGTAGTGATTTGATTGCAACATTGATTGCTTATGCACAAAGCCGGAACGCCAGCAAGCTGGTCGTTGGCCGACCGGTGGATTTACCCTGGTTTCAGCATTGGCGTCCACGTTTTATCGATGCACTAGCCCGATTTGCACCCGATATTGACATCTATGTAGTTGTCGGCAATGAGAAACCTACCCGAATTAAGAATCGGGAAATCAAATCTGGTGCGATTAAATGGCGGAATTATGCTTGGGCCACAATTGCTTGTGGAATAACGGCCCTATTAGCTGAAGCATTGTTACGTATTTTCGATTTATCAAATGTCGTCATGATACTCTTGTTAACCGTTGTGGGCATTTCGATCAGATTCGGTCGAGGCCCCGGCGCATGGGCTGCAGCACTGTCAGTTTTGTTGTTTGATTTTTTCTTTGTACCGCCACGATTCTCATTCTCTGTTTCTGATGTGCAATATTTATTCACTTTCACTTTAATGCTACTGATTGCCTTGACCATCGGGCAGCTTGCAGCAAAACTACGATTTGAAGCAACTATTGCCAATTTACGCGAACGGCGCGCCCAAGCACTGGCAGCCCTTTCCAAAGAATTATCTGGCGCATTAACCGTTGAACAAGTAGTTGAGATTGCAAACCGGAATGTAAGTGGAATATTTAATTCAGCAGTAGCAGTGCTCCTGCCCAGTAGCCAAGAGAAGACGAAAATAGCTGGCACATCATCCTCTCAACCGACAATCGATACCGCTGTTGCACAGTGGGTTTACGATCATCAATTGCCTGCCGGTCTTGGTACACATACATTGTCTGCAGCCACTTCACATTACCTGCCACTTAAAGCACCAATGCGTACTCGCGGGGTACTCGCTCTGGAAGCCAAGGATTTGCTTTTTCTTAATGAGCCGGAGGAAAAACGCTTACTCGATACCTTCGCGGCACAAATTGCTCTGGCTTTGGAACGTGTCCACTATGTCGAGATTGCACAGGATGCATTGGTCTCAATGGAGGGAGAACGATTACGTAACTCACTACTTTCAGCAATCTCACATGATTTGCGCACTCCATTAACCGCCTTGGTAGGATTAGCTAGCACACTTGCCAATAGAAACCTACCAGAAAATTCCCAAAAGGAACTCGCCCTTGCTATCCAGAACGAAGCACAGCAAATGTCTGAGTTGGTCACAAATCTACTCGAAATGGCACGATTACAGACTGGTGGCGTAAAGCTGAAAAAGGATTGGCAATCAATAGAGGAGATTGTCGGCAGCGCATGTATGCAACTTCATCATGTGCTGACTAAAAACAAACTGATTATTTCAATTCCTTCCAACCTACCATTATGTGAATGCGATCCGATTCTAATTCGGCGGGGCATTGTCAATCTGCTAGACAATGCTGCCAAGTTTACACCTGCTGGCAGTACTATTTGGGTTTCAGCCGCCGCGGAGAATAATGAAATGACTATTGTGATCGAAGATAATGGACCGGGTTTACCTCCTGGTCAAGAAACCAAGATATTCGATAAATTTATACGTGGAGAAATCGAATCCAACAAACCCGGGGTTGGCCTTGGCTTGGCTCTTTGCAAGGCAGTCGTAGAAGCTCATGGTGGAAAAATTTCTGCTGAAAATAGAGTTGATGGTGGAGCCCGCTTTATTGTGACACTACCACTTGGGATCGCTCCCATACCAGAAGAATTGTTATGAAAATACCTCGCATTCTGATTATCGAAGATGAAAATCAGATTCGCCGGTTCGTACGTATAGCACTGGAAGCAGAGATTTTTAATGTCATCGAAGCGGATAGTGGTACACGAGGTTTAATTGAAGCCTCTACTAGGCAGCCTGATCTTGCCATTATTGATCTTGGTTTACCTGATCTCGAAGGGAAAGAAGTCATTCGTCAAATTCGTGGTTGGTCGGAAATGCCCATTGTCGTATTGTCCGCTCGTGATCGCGAAGAAGAAAAAGTCGCAGCGCTTAACATAGGCGCTGATGATTATTTGACAAAACCATTCGGTATACCGGAGCTAGTTGCGCGTGTTCGAGCCCATTTGCGGCGATGTCAATCCAACGAAAATCAAGGTGATCCAAAAGCACACTTTGGTGATGTTACCGTTGATCTTGCAGCACATACAGTAACGCGTGCTGACAAAGAAATTCACCTCACACCGATTGAATACCGGTTACTACTGACTCTCATCAATGCGCGCGGGCGGGTAATTACGCATAATCAACTTATGTTGGCAGTATGGGGACCGAATTACTCAGAGCGATCACACTATCTACGTATTTACATGGGGCATTTGCGACAAAAACTGGAGCGTAATCCAGCTCAGCCTGAATTTCTGCTTACTGAACTTGGGGTAGGTTACCGGCTGGTATAAGATAAAAAAAGTACCTTCTATTTTTGGACTCCATTTTTATTTACCATTAATCTTGGAAAAATCAGATTAATGATTCTTTTTACTCCGTTACATTAGATATAGCGGCATTGGTTCCTTCGACATAGCCGCTGCTAACATTTAGACTTCAGAAATTTTGGGGTAGCAAAAGCTGCGACCATTCCTTCAATCGATGTGTGCAACCAAAACACTGGGTGTCATTAATATGAGTCACGATTATTTTTTGGAAGATGGTATGTGTCGTATGAAATCCATGCGCTGATGCAAAATGCGAACAATCAAAATATCTGCACCCTGGGATTTATAAAACACGACATGGGATTGATATTCAAATCGCTTCAGGCTTGGCGCGAGCTCAGTGGCACTTTGTCCTAGCTGCGGATTATCGGCAAGAATGTCGAAGCAGTTATTTAATCCATCACGATAGAATCGAGCCTGTTCGATACCAAATGATTGAATGGTGAAATCGGCAATATCGGATAGGTCGGTAACGGCGCGATCCGTTAAGTGGAACCTACCCACGTCTATTTTTAGAGCGTTGCTCTGCTTCGTCCCAAATCTCGCCTACAGTTTTATTGCTTACGCCACTATCTAATCCTTCCTGAATAGCTTGTTTCAAAAACATATATTGAGCATTTTGTTCCTGGTCACGGCGCACAAGATCACGGATATATTCGCTGTCATTAGTAAAGCCCCCAGCGGCAATTTGCGTTTTAATCCATTGATCTTGTTTATCCGTTAATGTAATAGTTTTTCGTATTGTTCCCATATTGATACTCTAGTATTAAGTGGATTAACATACTATTGGTGCTTCATAGCATACTATCACTTTTACAAAGATGCTGGTTATTTTAGTCGACCATACTATCCATCAAATCGACCACATGCTCGCGTTCCACTGCTCCGTATAAGGGGGGATCTTTTTCTTTATTCAAGAGGGCTTCTCTTAATGAAGATAATGCAGCAAGATTAATAGTTGCCTTCAACAAAACATAGTAGATCAATTGATAGCGGACTTGTTTAAGGTTATCAACGATAAAGCCAAGACCATTTTGTTGCAAACAAGCATGGCTTTCCGTTGCAGCCATGATTCCTTTGTCCAACAATCCGGCTCTTCGTTTAGATGGGTTAAAGCGATTCGTTGGATTATTTCTGCACCCTTGTGATGGTGGAGGATAAAAGAGAAGGCAAAAAATATTGCCGGATAAAGTGCTTTGAATTTATTCCACTGATCATCGGTTGCTTGCCGGATTTCTTCGTTGCCTGGAGCTTGCATAATTAATTCCTTATTGATGCCAAGCAACCACCGGCATCGGCCAGTAACCGGCGCATGATCGTCCAACCGGTTAAACGATCGGCCTTCTTGGCAGGATGAAAAATCACGCCGCTACGTGCGAATTCCTCAGCAATGGATCCGCTAACACTGCCAGTCCTGCTGAATATTGCATCATCAGCACATCCTTCCGATCTCACTTCCCAATCCTTGCACATCGCAGTAATTTCTTCGCTGAGTATGGGTATAATCCAGTTCGTTCCTTTGTGAGGCTGATCAGGTAAGGCTGTACTAAACTCATCCACTAACACCAATGAATCACGAGAATAGTACTTACCAAATGCTCCACCTCCCGGCGATTTGGCAACGAGGTATGTCACGCTCGGCGCCGAACTTCCAAAGTCATGGGCAAGATTTCTTTTACTAATTTCACTACTCTTTCCTATCGTTAGTTCAGTCTTTTTAGTGATCCCATTTAAGAATAATAAATTTCCGAACTATTTTTATTGATAAGTCACTTAATAATATGAGTATGTATAACCATAGTATCTAGGAGACAATAAAATGGCCCAATATAAGAGCCTTAACAAAAATATCATTCAATTCTTCGTACTACAAATTCAATTATTTGTTTCATTTCTTTCAAGGTTGGCAAATAAATGTGGAAGGAAGCTTTTTATTCCTTTAGAACTAGCAGTAATAGTAACGGTAGCTTTTGCACCCTTAATGCTAAAAGCGGCTGTTCCGGCAGGATTTAAGCAAAGCATAGTCGTGAGAAATTTGATTCAGCCGACGCGTATGGCGATTGCACCTGATGGAAGAATCTTTATTACTGAACAAGCTGGACGTATTAGAATCGTAGAGCAAGGCAGTTTACAAACACAGCCTTTTCTTAACATTGCAAGTCGAGTTGATAGCCAGGGAGAACGAGGATTATTAGGAATTGCTTTTGACCCAAATTTTTTGATTAATCAGTGGGTATATGTTTTCTATACTAGCAAAACACCCGTCATTCACAACCGAGTAAGTCGTTTTAAAGCAAATGGAGATACGGTTCTACCAGAAAGTGAAGATGTTTTGCTGGAGATCCAAGCATCGGGTTCAGCACAACATCATAATGGTGGATCAATTAATTTTGGAGCAGACGAAAGACTATATATAGCAGTAGGTGATGGTGGAACTTCAACCAATGCACAATTGATGGAGAATCTGAAAGGGAAAATTCTTCGCATCAACAAAGACGGCAGCATACCCTCCGATAATCCATTTTATCATTCCACCACCGGTATCAACCGGGCCATTTGGGCAAAAGGGTTACGCAATCCCTACAGTTTCGCTGTACAGCGCGAGACAGGTAGGATTTTTATCAATGATGTTGGGGAAGATACTTGGGAAGAAGTCAATCAAGGCATAAAAGGATCTAATTATGGCTGGCCACATTTCGAAGGAAACGGCGGCAATCCTCAATTTCGAAATCCAATTATAGTTTATCCGCACAATCCTATTGGATGTACAGCAATAGTTGGAAGTGCTTTTTATAACCCTATTAACGATCGATTCCCGTCTGATTATGTAGGGGATTATTTCTATGGTGATTTGTGCGCTGGTTGGGTCCGTCGATATGATATAGCAACTAAAAAGACGACTGGCTTTGCAAATGGCATGGGACAGATTGTCGATATTCAGGTTGGTTTGGGAGGGGTAATGTACGTTTTAAGGAGAGATGGAGGAATAATTTATTCTATAAGTTTCGGGAATTAATTGTTTTTAATTACGCGCTTCTTAATTACATTCCAGAAATTGTGGTGATTTTTAGGCTTTGAGATACACCATTATCAAACGTATTTACTTAGTAGATTCAATTCTTAAGAAAAATACCCGATCAAGGCTCGCAAGAATCAATTTATATTGTACAACCTGGTTTGGAAAGAAATATTAGCTGTCGCACCGAACAATCAGGCCAAAAGAATCAGTACATATACCTACGAAGTGCCCCTTACAGATAATTAAATCAAATGGTGGAATAATAGATTTGTCATGCAATCTCTATTCACATGACTCACCGCACCAGCCAGCGCAAAAGCGTAGCCGGATGGCTGGAAGCTAAAGAATCCGGTGTGGCCCTCCTCCAATCTCGACTTCTCCCTCACCGGGTTCACCTTCATAATATAGGGGTATTTTTCAAAAAATGGGTAAATTTACAGATAAACTAAAAAAGTAGATCCTCTTGTCTATAGATTTCAGATGGTTATATGAACTCTCGCTCAAAATGCCTTTTCTCGGTCGTGTGCCGTTTTTTTCATTTAGCTTTGCCTCCCCTCATTCGTTAACTCTCCAGAGCTTGCATAATCAAAAAGATCTCTTGAACAGATAGTTAAGGCAAAAACGCCTCATGTCAAAATATCCTTTTCTGGCTTGAGTGGTTCTGGGCGGTCGGGGTCATTGATCAGCTCTAGTAGGTTGATTTCTATCGTTCGAGAAATTGCATTCAATGGCAAATCATTCGGTTGCAAGTCAAAAGGATTTTCAATTTCATCACCGATGGCATCCAGTTCGAAAAACGCATACGAAATCAGCAATACCACCACGGGGGTCAGCACACCGGTGGTTTCGACCAGCCCGAACGGCAGGAACAGGCAATACGAAGCCACGATGCGATGGATGAGTACCGAATAGCTGAACGGTATCGGCGTATTCTTGATACGTTCGCATCCTCCCAAAATCGTTGATAGCTCGTTAAGCTGCGCGTCCATAAAGGGAAAGTTCAAGTCATTCAACCAGCCCCGATCCCGAGCGATGGCAAGATCGCGCCCCAGATGCTGCAGAATTGTAAGCGGCCTATGTATAGATTGAAGCACATCGTTTAAATCTTTGGGAGACAAAAATTTTTTTATCTCGGAAGCGGGATCTTCATTGCGCAAGTGACAACGCAATGCGTGGGCATACGCAATTAAACGCTTGACGAAGATTTCGCGGAATTGCTGAGCATCCTCGCTGTCATGGGAAGCATCGATCATGAAGCTGACTTGGCGCGTCAGATTGCGTGAGCTATTGACCAGCATGCCCCATAGTTTTCGTCCTTCCCAGAACTTATCGTACGAGACATTATTGCGAAACCCCAGAAAAACGCCCACTGCCACTCCTATCAATAGAAACGGTGTAGTCGTCAGCGTATAGGCTTGGATATTGTAGTACAGCTCCACATACGTCACGATACAGGCAGCCAGCGTTACCGTGAGAATGCGCGGCCAGGTCTCCATGAAACTGCTGCCTCGGAAGTGAAACAACAGCCGCACCCATGACACTTTATTCTTAACAATCACGTCAGTTAATTCCTTGTTGAATATTATTCTGGAACCGAACCATTACACCCGCAGATATTCGGTCTTCTCGCCCAACCAGCGTTCGATATGGCGTTGAGCAAGGTCTGGATAAAGAGAGAGCATGTCATCGACGCTCGCTTGGGCAGCGATCAGCAATTCCTCATCGCGTTCCAGATCAGCAAACCGCAGCATGGGCACTCCACTCTGACGAGCTCCCAGAAATTCACCTGGACCGCGCAATTGTAAATCCTGGCGCGCAATTTCGAAGCCATCCGTGTGCTCAAAAATGATTCTGAGTCGTTTACGGGCGATTTCCGACAATGGTTGTTGAAATAGCAAAATACACACACTCGCTTCTGTTCCGCGCCCTACCCGCCCACGCAATTGATGCAATTGCGACAATCCCATGCGCTCGGCGTTTTCGATCACCATCAGCGACGCATTCGGTACATCCACGCCCACTTCGATGACAGTAGTGGCTACCAGCAACTGAATGTCACCTTGCTTGAACAATGACATCACGGCGGTTTTCTCGTGTGTGGACAAGCGCCCATGCACCAATCCGATTTGTAAATCCGGAAATGTTTTACTCAATGCTTCGTACGTTTGTAGCGCTGTTTGCAATTGCAGGGTTTCGGATTCCTCGATCAACGGACAGACCCAGTACACCTGTTTACCGTGATGGCAAGCCTGTCGTATGCGTTCAATGACTTCATCCCTGCGATTGTCAGCGATCAGCTTGGTTACGATGGGTGATCGTCCGGGCGGCAATTCATCGATGATGGATACATCCAGATCCGCGTAATAACTCATCGACAACGTGCGTGGAATCGGGGTCGCACTCATCATCAATTGATGCGGCACATTATTGGATTGCGCACCTTTCATGCGCAGCGCCAAACGCTGCTGCACACCAAACCGGTGCTGCTCGTCGATGATTGCCAATCCCAGTCGATGAAACGCGATCTGTTCCTGAAACAAGGCATGGGTACCAATCGCCAGTTGCGCATTGCCGTTGGCAATGGCCTCCTGGGTAAGTTGCTTTTGTTTTTTCTTCTGACTGCTCGATAGCCAAACCACGTCGATGCCGAGTGGTTCAAACCAGATCGATAATTTTTGATAATGCTGTTCGGCGAGAATTTCAGTCGGAACCATCAGCGCCACTTGAAAACCATTGTCGATGGCCTGTAGAGCAGCCAGTGCTGCCACAATGGTCTTGCCACTGCCGACATCCCCCTGCAGCAACCGCTGCATCGGATACGGCGCTGCCAAATCACCGCTGATCTCATCGGCCACTTTGATCTGCGCGCTCGTCAATGTGAAAGCAAGCTGACGCAGAAATTGATCGATCAATCGATGCTTGCGCGATAATATCGGCGCTGTGCGATTGCGCCGCTGCCGGTAATGCAGGCGCATGGACAACTGCTGAGCCAGCAATTCATCAAATTTGATGCGCCGCCACGCCGGGTGTGATCGTACCTGCAAAGCATCCATCGATGCATCCGGCGGCGGGTGATGCAAACATACGATACTCTCGCGGAAACCAATCAATTGATACGTTCGAATGATATTTTCCGGTAATGTTTCTGTCAGAAACAACATGTTCTCAGAACTCTGCAGTGCCTGCTCAATCAATCTTCCCAGGACTTTCCGCGTTAAGCCGGCAGTGGTCGAATACACTGGCGTCATCGTGTCCGCCAAAGATTCACCCTGCTGCACAATACGGCATTTAGGATGAACCATCTCCGCTCCAAAAAAACCGTTGCGGATTTCTCCAAGCAAGCGTACCCGCTTGCCGATGGCATAGGATTTGATCTGACTGGCGTAGAAATTCAAAAATCGCATCACCAGCAGACCGCTGCTGTCTTCGACATGACAAATCAATTGCCGCCGCGGACGCACGACCACTTCATTATGCACGATCAGTCCTTCGATTTGCACTGTTTTACCCGGAGGCGCGTCGGAAATCAGAAACATGTGCGTTTCATCTTCGTAGCGAATCGGCAGATGCAAAATCAGATCCAATTCATTGCGAATGCCCAGCCGTGATAATTTCTCCATGACCGCAGGGCTGATCGTCATCGCGGTATCTTCAAGGCAGTGATATATTCTATAAGCGTTGCACGACCATCACCGCATCCATTTCTACCAAAGCGCCTTTCGGCAACGATTTGACCCCGATTGCCGCACGTGCCGGATAGGGCTCAGAAAAATGAGAGGCCATGATTTGATTTACCAAGGCAAAATGATCAAGGTCAGTCAGAAATACCGACAACTTGACGATATCATTGAGGCTCCCTCCGCTGGCTGACGCAACCGCTTTCAAGTTGGAAAAGACCTGTTGAATCTGGCTTTCAATATCGTCCGTCATCGTCATGCTGACAGGATCCAATCCTATCTGGCCAGAAACATACACCGTATCGCCACCACTGACTCTGACAGCTTGAGAATAGGTACCAATGGCCTGCGGCGCATGTGGGGTATGGATGATTTGTTTACTCATTTTTTCTCCTGGTAAATTTTATACGCTAATTTTTTGTTATAGTAGCTGCGGCAAACCCTTTAGATGATTTGCTGCGCTATCATGCAGTGAACTCCGGCATATTTCAACTGGCGAGTGGTTGACGATGAGCTTGATCTCAAGCCATCCTGACACGATTTGATTAAATTTTATTGAGCATCTTGATGGAATGCAAAAACTGATTATCCAGGGCGGCTTCCCCCTCGAAGGGCAAATTTCTATTTCAGGTGCCAAGAATGCAGCGTTACCCATTCTGTGCGCCGCATTATTGACACGTGAATCTCTCGTCGTCGATAACGTTCCCGATCTTCAGGACATCACCACGATGCAATCATTGCTGCAGCAAATGGGTGTCAATGTCACTACTCCGGCCTCTTCCAGAATCGAGCTATGCGCCAGCCATTTGACTCATCTCGTAGCGCCTTACGAAATGGTCAAAACCATGCGGGCAGCCATCCTGGTGCTGGGACCGTTATTGGCGCGCGCCGGTGAAGCGAATATTTCATTACCGGGAGGATGCGCGATCGGCCTGCGCCCCGTCGATCAGCATATCAAGGGACTCCAGGCGATGGGAGCAGACATTGCGATCAAACATGGATACATTCAGGCGGTTGCAAAAAAATTGCGTGGCGCAAGAATTGTATTTGATATCGTTACCGTGACAGGAACAGAGAATTTGATGATGGCCGCAACACTGGCAGAAGGCATCACGACGCTTGAGAATGCAGCGCGCGAGCCGGAAATTGTCGATCTGGCGAATTGCTTGCGTAAAATGGGTGCAAAAATTCATGGTGCCGGCACCGATATCATCACGATCGAAGGCGTGCCCGTGCTGCATGGAGGTGAATACAACGTGATGCCGGACCGTATCGAAACAGGTACTTTTTTAGTGGCCGCCACAGCCACTGGCGGCGATATCCGCTTACTCAACACCTCTTCCAACTTATTGGATGCAGTTCTGGACAAATTGACCGAAGCGGGTGCTCACATTGAATCCGCAGAAAACTGGATTCATCTGCACATGACCAAGAAGCCACAGTCGATCAATTTACGAACTGCCCCGTATCCAGCTTTTCCAACCGATATGCAAGCCCAGTTCATGTCGTTGAATTGCATTGCTGATGGAACTGCCATCATTACCGAGACTATTTTTGAGAACCGCCTGATGCATGTGCAGGAGCTCAAGCGCATGAATGCCGATATTGAAGTGGAAGGCAATGCAGCGATCATTCATGGTATCCCCAAACTGGATGGCGCCCATGTGATGGCGACCGATTTGCGTGCATCGGCCAGTCTGGTCATCGCCGGATTAACCGCACAGGGCGAAACCTTGATCGACAGGATTTATCACCTGGATCGGGGTTATGAAAATATTGAAGGAAAATTGTCGGCTTTGGGCGCTCGCATTAGGCGAACCACTTCTTCCTGAGAAAACTCTGAAGGCTGCTCGTTTCAAGCATTCGACGTTAAAATCAGGCTATATAAACCGTTTTTTACCACCCAATTTTACATTGACTGAGCGTGACCGGTTCTCGTACAGCTTCTTTATTACATAAAAAAGCCTTTGAAGATTCAAAGGCTTTTGAGTCAATATTTTAACTGTTGATGTTCAGGATGTTATCGACATCATGATTAGAATTCGAAATTTACAATTTCGCCAGTTTATAACTGACAACGACTGTAGCAATTTTCTTATTCAGACCCATCACAGGAATCACCAGAATTTTTCTGCCATCGACATCCGATTTGATGGTAATTTTTTGCAGATTCAGAATTTCTTTTGGAAATAATTCGATTCCTTTGGTCTCTTCAAGCCGTTTATCGGTGGAAACCAGTAGCTCTCCTTCCTCATTGATCAATACCACTCGCTCGGTGTCTTTCATCTTAACGATTTCGCTCAAATACTGGTCGATTTGATCTAGATTGTTGCGGATCAATTCCCCCCGCACCGCCCAAGACAACACCTGTCCAAACCGCTCTTCTTCTCGCGCATATTGAGTGTCTGCATATTCACGAGCTTGCTGTTTGATCATCACACGTTCATTTTCAAGTTTTTTCGCCATGTCAGATTCAACTTTACTGACAGCTATAAATTTCCAAACAACCACGACAACGATGAGTCCAACGAGCGCTGCACCATACTTGGCAGATAGCTGCATGGTTGGTATTTTAGAAATCCATTCGAATTTATCGCTCAATATAGAGAAAAAAGTGGTGGGTGTGGATTGTTCAGTATGATTTTGCGTGTTCCGATCCGCCATGAATAGCTCCTTGTGTGTTGGATTGTTTGATAACTGAGGAAAATTCAGAGTCAGATTATCTCCTAAACCTGCCATAAGGAAAAGTGCAGTCGTTGCAATTATGCCCGTCATTACTGGATGAATTAAACGAAAATGTATCCAAGAGCGCCATTCATCAAAATTAGATTTCTAATAATCAACAACATAATCAGCAGGGTTTAAATTTAATACGATAATACGACAGTTGCAAAAATAACTGCCCCAAACTACTGGAGTGTTTCTGTTTATAATTGGCGACTTGAAGCAATTTCAAGGAACATTGTGGATGCTATGAATAACGATCCAGTGGCAAATAACAATAAAAAAACATGGTCAGGCCGTTTTAGTGAACCCGTTTCAGAACTGGTTGAACGCTACACCGCATCGATCCGTTTTGATCAACGCTTGGCCGAATACGATATTCAAGGTTCGCTGGCGCATGCGCAAATGCTTTGTCAGCAAGGAATCATCAGCCAGGATGACCTGATGGCCATTCAACAGGGTTTGAGTCAAATTCAACAGGAAATTCGTGAGCATCGCTTCGTTTGGCTGCAAGAACTTGAAGACGTCCATTTGAACATTGAAAAGCGCCTGACCGCTCTGATCGGAGATGCCGGCAAGCGGCTGCACACCGCCCGTTCCCGCAATGATCAGGTAGCCACCGATATTCGGTTGTATTTGCGAACAGCCATCGACGATATCATCAGCTTGCTCAAGGCCATGCAGACTGCCTTGCTGAACTTGGCTGAACAGCATATCACCACAGTAATGCCCGGCTTTACCCATTTGCAGGTGGCTCAACCGATTTCGTTCGGCCATCATTTGATGGCTTATTTCGAAATGCTCAAACGCGATAGTGAACGATTGATCGATTGCAGAAAACGCGTCAATCAACTACCGCTTGGGTCTGCTGCGCTTGCAGGGACCAGCTATCCGATCAACCGCGAATTGGTCGCCGAACTGCTCGGATTCGAAGGAGTTTGCCAGAACTCACTGGATGCCGTGTCGGATCGGGATTTTGCCATCGAATTCAGTGCCTGCGCCTCTCTCATCATGACGCATTTATCGCGATTATCGGAAGAATTTATTCTGTGGATGAATCCATCGTTTGGCTTTATCCAATTAGCAGATCGTTTCTGCACCGGTTCTTCGATCATGCCGCAGAAAAAAAACCCGGATGTGCCCGAATTGGTCAGAGGAAAAACGGGCCGTATTCATGGTCACTTGGTTGCTTTGCTCACACTCATGAAAGCACAGCCGCTGGCCTATAATAAAGACAATCAGGAAGATAAAGAGCCGCTCTTCGATACGGTCGACACCATCATTGATACGCTGCGGATTTATGCCGATATGCTCAGCGGCGTTCAGGTCAATCAGCAGGCCATGCGCCGAGCAGTCTTGCGCGGACACGCCACAGCCACTGATTTAGCCGATTATTTGACCAAAAAAGGTATTCCTTTCCGCGATGCGCATGAAATCGTAGCAAAAACCGTACAGTATGCTGAACAAAAAAACTGCGATTTGAACGATCTGGAGCTGCAGGATTTGCAGCAATTCTCTCAGCTGATCGAAGCAGACATTGTTAAAATTCTGACACCCGAAGGTTCCATGCAGAGCCGGAATCATACCGGTGGCACTGCACCGAGCCAGGTTCAGGCTGCAATTGAACGGGCCCGGCAGTGGCTCACAGTCTGATGTAAGCGATTGCAGTGAAAAACTCCCTCAGCACGCAAACATGGGACAGCATCGCCGCCGATATTTCTGCTTCCACACAAACCTCCTTTGTCATCACCCGCAGTTCGCCGATCGGCGGCGGTTGCATCAATCAGGCTTACTGCATCACTGATGGTAGGCAACATTATTTTGTAAAGCTAAACACTCGCGAACAACTTTGCATGTTTGAAGATGAAGCTGCAGGTCTGATGGAAATTTATCGATCCCGGACATTGCGCGTCCCATCGCCCATTTGTCACGGAAGCGACGCTGATTCTGCCTGGCTGGTTCTGGAATACATCGACATCAGCGGCCGCGCATCCGGCAAAGGATCCGATTTAGGCAAGCAGCTTGCCGCCATGCATCGCACAACATCGACTCATTTTGGGTGGATCCGCAATAACACGATTGGGGCAACTCCCCAGGTAAACTCAATATCCTCCAATTGGGTGGATTTCTGGCGCACTCATCGCTTGGGTTATCAACTCGACCTCGCCCGAAAAAATGGCTTCAATGGCAAATTACAAACATTGGGGGAAAACATCCTGCTCGAGTTGGACAAGCTTCTAGCCGAGGCATCCCCAGCCGCTTCATTACTGCATGGTGACTTATGGAGCGGCAACTACGCTTTCGACGAAATGGGGAATCCGATCATTTTTGATCCCGCGATATATTATGGTGATCGAGAAGCGGATATCGCCATGACTGAGCTTTTCGGCGGCTTTCCCGCAGATTTTTATTCGGCATACCGGCATGAATATCCATTGGATTCCGGGTATAATACCCGCAAAATAGTCTATAATCTTTACCATATCCTGAATCATTTAAATCTATTTGGTAGCAATTATCGCCACCAGGCTGAACAAATGATGGGGTTTTTGCTTGCTGAAATCCGCTGATTCATTATCGGAAAATGCTGCCTGATTAAATGGTTTATAAAAAACAATCTGCTTTTTTCGTTGGAATATTCTGTTAACAATCGTCACTTATGACCAAATACGTTTTTGTAACAGGCGGGGTTGTATCTTCATTAGGCAAAGGTATTGCTGCGGCATCCTTGGCCGCGCTGCTTGAGACACGCGGAATCAAAGTGACGATGCTCAAATTGGACCCCTACATTAACGTCGATCCCGGCACAATGAGTCCATTCCAGCATGGCGAAGTTTTTGTGACCGAAGATGGCGCCGAAACCGATCTTGACCTCGGGCATTATGAGCGATTCATCAGTACCCGCATGACGCGCCATAATAACTTCACGACCGGTCAAATCTATGAAAGCGTCATCCGTAAAGAACGGCGCGGTGATTATCTCGGCGGCACAGTTCAGGTGATTCCTCATATCACCGATGAAATCAAGCGTTACATCCAGGCAGGCATCGGGGATGCCCAAGTCGCCATCATCGAGATCGGCGGCACCGTGGGCGATATCGAATCCTTGCCTTTTTTGGAAGCGATTCGTCAAATGGCCGTGCAACATCCTCGCCATGATACGTGCTTCATTCATCTCACGCTCCTGCCCTACATCGGTTCAGCAGGTGAATTGAAAACCAAACCGACTCAGCACTCAGTCAAAGAATTGCGGGAAATCGGCATTCAACCTGATGTACTGCTGTGCCGTTCCGATCGCGCCTTACCCAAAGAAGAGCGTCGCAAAATTGCATTGTTCACGAATGTGCCGGAAGAAGCCGTCATTTCCGCCATTGATGTCGACAGCATCTATAAAATTCCGGCTCTACTGCATGAACAAATGCTGGACGAGATTATCTGCCATAAATTGAATATTCTTGCCAAACCAGCGGACTTAAGCGTCTGGAAAAAACTGGTACATGCACTTGAACATCCCAAATTTTCAGTCAATATTGCGATAGTCGGAAAATACGTCGACCTGACCGAATCTTACAAATCATTATCTGAGGCCCTCACTCACGCCGGAATCCATACGCAGAGTCAGATCAACATCACTTACATCGATTCAGAACATATCGAAAAAGACGGCACGGATTGTTTATTGGGTATGGATGCCATTCTGGTTCCGGGCGGTTTTGGCAAACGAGGGGTCGAAGGTAAGATTCAAGCTATCAGTTTTGCGCGCACCCATCGTATTCCCTATCTAGGTATCTGCTTGGGAATGCAGTTAGCCGTCATTGAATATGCCCGTCATAAAACGAATATGAAAGGCGCTCATAGTACGGAATTCAATCCTGACACTTCGTCTCCCGTCATCGGATTGATTACTGAATGGCGCACCCGCGATGGATACCTTGAAACCAGAGACGAACATTCCGATATTGGCGGCAGTATGCGTTTGGGCGGGCAAGAATGTGTGCTCAAAAAGAATTCTCTCGCCTGGAAAATCTACGGTGCTGACACAATCATTGAACGGCATCGACATCGGTATGAAGTCAATAGCCTATATATTCCAAAATTGGAAAAAGCAGGACTCTGCATCAGTGGATTTTCCAAGGAAGAAAACCTCTGTGAAGTGATCGAACTTCCTGAATCCGAGCATCCTTGGTTCCTGGCTTGCCAATTTCATCCTGAATTTACGTCTACACCGCGATTAGGACATCCATTGTTCAAGTCCTACGTACAAGCGGCCATTAATTTTTCTAATCATCATCAAGCCATCAATGAAAAACTGCATGCAATAACGTAATTATTCATACGCCAGTTTGAAAGAAATCAATCATCCTGACAAAACCGATCGAATTGTAATCCGTACCAGCGTTTTAGTTGTGTAATCAGAGCAATAATACTAATTAAACATAGAGGAAAAAAGCAGCATGAGTGCAATAGTAGATGTCATCGCCCGTGAAATTTTAGATTCTCGCGGCAATCCAACCATTGAAGCAGACGTTCTGCTGGAATCCGGCGTGTTGGGTCGCGCCTCGGTTCCCTCCGGCGCGTCTGTGGGAACCCGCGAGGCGGTAGAGTTGAGAGATGGTGATGCACAACGTTACTCAGGCAAAGGAGTGCTCAAAGCGGTAGAAAATGTCAATACCGAGATTTCTGAAACATTGATGGGATTGGATGCCGTCGACCAAAGCTTCATCGATCAAGCACTGATCGAATTGGATGGCACTGAAAATAAATCCCGACTTGGAGCCAATGCAATTCTGGCGGTATCTCTGGCGGTCGCCAAGGCTGCTGCTGAAGAATCCGGTTTACCGCTGTATCGTTATCTGGGCGGCGCTGGGTTGATGTCCATGCCCGTGCCGTTAATGAATTTAATTAACGGCGGTGCGCATGCCAATAATAATATCGATATGCAGGAATTCATGATCGTGCCCTTGGGAATAGCGAATTTCCGTGATGCCATCCGCTGTGGTGCCGAAGTATTCGCCTCACTGAGAAAGCTCATCAATGAAAAAGGCATGCCTACCACAGTTGGCGATGAAGGCGGGTTTGCACCGAATCTTGAAAATAACGAATCGGCTTTGCAATTGATTGTACAAGCCATCGACCAGGCAGGATATCAACCTGGAAATGAAGTTGCGATCGGTATCGATTGTGCCAGCTCTGAATTTTTCCATGATGGCAAATACCATCTGGCCTCGGATGGGTTACAGCTGACATCCGCGCAATTTGTGGATTATCTTGCTTCCTGGGTGGATAAATATCCGATCATCACGATTGAGGATGGCATGAGTGAACATGACTGGAAAGGCTGGGAATTGCTCACCAAACAACTCGGCAAGTCGATTCAACTTGTGGGCGATGATATTTTCGTCACGAATGCGAAAATTCTACAAGAAGGCATCAAGCGCGGAATCGCGAATTCGATTTTGATCAAAGTCAATCAGATCGGCACACTCACTGAAACATTCTCCGCCATAGAAATGGCCAAATGTGCCGGTTATACCGCGGTCATTTCACACCGTTCCGGAGAAACCGAAGATACGACCATTGCGGATATCGCGGTCGCCACCAATGCATTGCAAATAAAAACCGGATCGATGTCCCGATCTGATCGATTGGCCAAATACAATCAGCTCTTGCGGATTGAAGAAGACCTGGGTGATTCTGCCAATTATGCGAATCGAAGAGCATTCTATCAATTACGATAATGAAACTACTGGCTTTGGTACTGCTTCTGTTGATCGCATTAATGCAATATCCGTTATGGTTTGGCAAAACCAGCTGGAAAAAAGTTTGGGAAGCAGATCAGGATGTGATTGCTGCCCGCGAGAATAATGTAATGCTCCAGCATCGCAATGGCATGCTCGAAGCTGAAGTCAATGATTTAAAGCAAGGTATCGAAGCCATCGAGGAACGCGCCCGTAGCGATCTCGGCATGATCAAGCAAGACGAGATCCTGTTCCAGATTGTAACCGGCGCACCGCAGCCCTAATCTCCATCAACCGTTAAACCCGTTCTTTGCAATCATCAATTTTTTTCTTTCTGAACTTCCGGCACGGCTCATTCATCAAACGCTGATGCACTCTCAGAAGAGAAATCTGCAATAATCAACGAAATCTATCGTGCTCACGCTCCCATGAGCGTAAATGGAAACACGTTCAAAATGTTCATCTTCGTCGCATATACGGTACTTTTTCGTCTACCTGATTATCGCCCGCTACCTCATTCAGAACTTTCTTGGTTAAAATTCAGCTTTAACGCGCTCTTGAAAAAAGAGTATATGTTCTTACATCCTATTCGTTTGAGATTATCGCTAACACGGAGTAAAAATAAATGAAAAGAATTCTGCTTTTTTTAGCAACGAACTTAGCCATCATCGTGGTATTGAGCATTACGTTACGCCTGTTGGGCGTAGAAAAAATTCTCGATGCCCAAGGAACCGGTCTCGACATCAATTCACTCCTGATATTTGCTGCAGTATTCGGATTTGGTGGTTCTTTGATGTCACTCGCGATGTCGAAATGGACTGCAAAGCGGTTTACAGGTGCGCAAGTCATCGAAATGCCGCGCAATGCGCAAGAGCATTGGTTGGTAACCACTGTACAGCGTCAAGCCAAAGCAGCCGGCATCGGCATGCCTGAAGTTGCGATTTACGATGCGCCAGACGTGAATGCGTTCGCGACTGGCATGTCCAAAAACGATGCACTGGTCGCCGTCAGTACTGGCTTATTGAACAACATGTCTCAAGATGAAGCTGAAGCAGTGTTGGCTCATGAGGTAAGTCATGTAGCGAACGGCGATATGGTGACCTTGGCGCTTATTCAAGGTGTCGTCAATACCTTTGTCATTTTCCTGTCGCGTGTCATCGGACATACCGTCGACCGTGTCATCTTCAAGACTGAAGAAGGTCATGGTCCGGCTTTTTGGATCACCAATATCATTGCCGAAATCGTCTTGGGCGTTTTGGCTACCATCATCGTCATGTGGTTCAGCCGCCAACGTGAATTTCGTGCAGATGCCGGGGGCGCTCAGCTTGCCGGAAGAAGCAAAATGATTGCCGCATTGCGCCGCTTGCAATTGAACAGCCAACAAGCACAATTACCCGATCAATTGGCTGCTTTTGGCATTTCAGGTGGCAGAAGTGCCGGATTGGCTCAGTTATTTATGTCTCATCCGCCATTGGAAGAGAGAATTGCTGCGCTCCAGGCTCAGGGATAATTTCTTTTGTAGCTTATTCTGTTTACCAAAACAGCGCCGTATCAATACATACGGCGCTGTTTTTATTCATGCCTGTTTCTTATCCTTATTCTCGTACTCGGCGAGAACTTGAGTTAGATAATTAATACGATGTTTCTCTAGAAAAATCCTGCCAAATGAATGGAGGATTAACGGAAGGCTTGGTGGGAATAAAAAATGTAGCGGCGTCCAGAACACCCACGAGGCTGCGTCCCACCGTATGCATGATGCCCATGCCTACTCCAATGGTAGCTCCATACAATGGCCCTTCTTTTTGCGAAGTCAGGATAACGTTTTTCGGCAACTCAACCCAGCCCGTGACTGCATTGGCGATACCGCTCACAAATTTTTCACTGGCATTACCGAAATAACTATCTGAAGCAATCGCTTGCGCAGAAAAGAAGAAAAATATCGAAAAAATCAATGACATTCCGGTAATTCTTTTCATCAAAAACTCCTTTAACATGTAGTAAAAATTGAGTCTCTACCATTTAAAACCATAAGATTTCTGTTTCTAATAAAAAAATTAGCAGAAATGTACAGGGAGTTTACCTTTTCAAACTGCAGCAGACAATTTTTGATACGAAATTCGTCCCTTAAAAAATTGATCCTTCATTTCATGGCAAGTGAGGATGATTCCCCAGCCTACTTTAATCAACTCAAACCTGGGAAGCTAGTTTCATATGGAATGTAAAAAAAGTATTACGTTGACAGCTCAAAAAAATTTATACGATAGAATTTGATCTCTAGAGTTTTTGTTGAATTGTCGGTACGAGCGATCAAATATTCAATTTGATAAATCTTTCCTGAGGTAGATGCTTCATGCAGAAACACAACAGCTACTTTCTGATTTTCCGTCAAGTTGCTTCCTTAGCTTGCTCGGCCTTCACCTGCTTATCCCATTCCTCTGGCTACAAAAAAGCAAGCATCATTCACTTCTTGAAAAAAATTCGCTTGATAGTCATGATGTCGAGTATTTTGTGGACTGTATCGGCAGCCTATGCGTTCGATGTGTCGGTCAAACCGATTTCCGATCGATTGAAAATCAAAGCCAGCGAGACGCGATGGATCAGCCTGGGAGCAGGTTATCGAGGCACAGGATTGTGGACTGAAAACGCAAATGGTAATTTGGACGGCGGCCATTATAGTAACGATAATGCGCGTATCTATTTCAATGGACAAATTAACCAATACCTCAAATTTGAAGTCAATACGGACTGTTTTTTTTGTAACAATACGGCCTCCAATGAAAATCCCCGGATGTCCTATAACATCCTCGATGCCATCGCTAAATTCGAATACAACCGCTATTTCAATGTTTGGGGAGGACGCATGCTGGTGCCCACCGAACGGGGGGAACTCAGCGGTCCATTTTTTCAAGCCACGCATGATGCTTTCAAAACGCCTTTTTTCTCGCAGGATTTCAGCGTCAAATTTGGAGATGGCGGCGCAGGCCGGTATGGCCGTGACGATGGGGTAACTTTCTGGGGAAATGCTGAGCCCGGCTTTATTCCCGGAACGTTCAGTTACGCGATGGGTGTGTTTCGTGGCCTGGAGTCTTCTCGTATCAGCGGCCCCAATCCGAATGGGGCAATTCTGACAGCAGCGCGTATCACCTATAATTTTCTGAACCCGGAAAAAAATCCTGGCTATTACACATCAAGTACTTATTTTGGTAAAGCCGGAGATATTCTAGCACTGGCGTTTGGCATGTCATATCAAAAAAATGGCGCAGGATCATCCGCTCATCGCAGTGATTTTCTTGGATTTACGGGCGACCTATTATTTGAAAAAGTGTTATCGAGAAATATGGGCGTCACGACGTTGAACGCCGAGTATAAGCAGTTCTATGCAGGCTATTCGACCGCCGCATTTTCTGACCGTGATTGCTTTTGCATGTTTGATGGTAAATCCTGGACAGTGACCGGACTTTACCTCATTCCCGGCAAGATCGGCATCGGACAATTTCAACCGTATGGCCGGTTTACCAGTGTACAACCGAACCGAAGCAGTCATCGAGAGGAAATCGAAGCCGGCGTGAATTATATTATCGATGGTTTCAATGCCCGGGTCTCAGCCTATTATCAGCATGGAGATCTTTTGTCCAAGGGATTGAATTATGCTCCCGGCGTCACTGGCCCTGCTCAGGATGTTTTCAAAATTTCATTCCAACTCCAGATTTAGAACTACTTTAAAACTCAGCCTTACACATTGACAGACCTAATTTCATGCTGCTACCAACCCATTCAGACGAGCTACTCTTCAAAAAACCTCGTCCCACTATTTTGAGTTATCCTCAGCAAGTGAGAGATCCGGAAATACGTGACACACTTCCCGATTCAGTGCACAAGCCGCTCGAAGCAAGATTGTCACTTCGGTTCGCTGAAGATCAGGGCACTACTCGCTTGGTATCGCGAGATCATTATGGCCCTCTGTTGGTACAGAAACCGCTATACCCGGAAGGACGCGATGTCTGCCATGCGGTCATCATTCACCCACCGGGCGGCGTCGTCGGTGGCGATCAACTTGCAATCTCGACGCATGTTGGCGCATCTGCGCATGCACAAATCACTACGCCTGGAGCAGCCAAATGGTACAAATCGAATGGCCATGTTTCACATCAAAAAATACGAATCAGCGTAGAGAAAAATGCCTCGCTCGAATGGGTTCCACAAGAAACAATCTTTTACAATCATGCCGATGTTCATATCGATACTGAAGTCATGCTTGAAGGCGATGCCAAGTTTATCGGATGTGAAATATTATGCTTTGGACGAACTGCGTCCGGCGAATCATTCAATGAAGGTCAAATTAGGCAACGCACGCGAATCAAAAGAAACAACCAATTAATCTGGCTGGAACAAATCAGGCTTCAAGGTGAAAGCTCAGCAATAGCCGGGCCATTGGCTCTTGCGGGGAAAACGGTATGCGCGACGCTAATTTTGACTGGGAAAACGCTACCCCAGTCATTGATTGACTCAGCTCGTGAGAATGCTCAGAAAATCATCCGAAAAACGGACCAAACCGGCATCTCCCAACTCAAATCGGTAGTTGTGGCCCGATATCTCGGTGATTCCAGTGAAATTGCACGGCTTGTGATGCTGCGGCTATGGGGGCTATTCCGACCGGAATTGCTGGGCCGCGATGCGATCGTGCCTCGCATGTGGAATACCTGATCAATTAGGTAAAAGTTTCAAAGCAATGAATGCCAACTTCAACGATGCACTTGTGAAAATTACTATTTCATTCAGGAGAAAATGATGGACTTAACGCCCCGAGAAAAAGACAAACTTTTGATATTTACTGCCGGGTTACTAGCTGAGCGGCGCAAAACCCGCGGCCTGCGGCTCAATTACCCGGAAGCGGTCGCATTGATTACCTGCGCCGTACTCGAAGGCGCAAGAGATGGCCGATCAGTTGCAGAATTGATGACAGCCGGCCAAAAAGTTCTGTCCCGGGCTGATGTAATGGAAGGCGTGCCGGAAATGATTCCGGACATCCAAGTTGAAGCGACTTTCCCGGATGGCACCAAATTAGTGACTGTTCATAATCCAATTATTTAGTTTAGCAATAGGAGATCACCATGCGGATACCTCTAATACCCGGCGAAGTTTTTACTGAATCAGGTGACATCGAGCTTAACGCCGGCAGAAAAACAAAGACCTTAACTGTTTCGAATAGCGGAGATCGTCCCATTCAGATTGGCTCGCACTTTCATTTTTATGAAGTGAATTCCGCGATGAAATTCGACCGTGAGGCCGCCTACGGTATGCGACTGAATATCATGGCAGGAACGGCTATCCGCTTCGAACCAGGCCAAGAAAGAACGGTTGAGCTGGTGGAGCTTTCCGGAGACCGGATCGTGTATGGATTTAATCAGAAAGTGATGGGCAAGCTGAAATAGCATCAATCGCAGCAATTTTACAGGAGTAAAAAAATGAGCGTAAAAATTTCCCGTCAAACCTACGCCGAGATGATGGGTCCGACAACCGGAGACCGCGTGCGCCTGGCCGATACAGAATTAATGATCGAAGTCGAAAAAGACTTCACCACCTACGGTGAAGAAGTGAAATTTGGTGGCGGTAAAGTCATTCGCGATGGCATGGGACAGTCACAGCGCAATCACGCAGATGTGATGGATACGGTCATCACCAATGCACTCATTATCGATCACTGGGGCATCGTCAAAGCTGACATTGGTATCAAAAGTGGCAAAATTGCCAATATCGGTAAAGCAGGTAACCCGGATATTCAACCCAATGTCACGATGGCAATTGGCGCTGGCACGGAGATCATCGCCGGGGAAAATTTGATCGTGACCGCCGGCGGTGTCGATACGCATATTCATTTCATTTCACCGCAACAAGCCGAAGACGCGATGATGAATGGCATCACGACAATGCTGGGCGGTGGAACAGGCCCCGCAGTAGGTACAGCCGCAACCACATGTACCCCTGGGCCATGGCATATCCATTCGATGCTCAGAGCATCGGATGGACTGATCATGAATACGGGCTTTTTCGGAAAAGGTAATGTCAGCTTACCCACTCCTCTGGAAGAACAGGTATTAGCCGGCGCATGTGGTTTGAAACTCCATGAAGACTGGGGCACGACTTTTGCCGCCATCGACAACTGCTTGGATATTGCCGACAAATATGATGTGCAAGTCGCCATTCATACGGACACGATCAATGAAGGCGGCTACTTGGAAAATACCGTTGCTGCGATGAAGGATCGCACCATTCATACTTTCCATACCGAAGGAGCCGGGGGCGGCCATGCGCCCGATATCATCGCGGTGGTCGGTCTGGATAACGTGCTGCCTTCGTCCACCAATCCAACTCGACCTTATACGGTCAACACACTGGACGAGCATTTGGACATGCTGATGGTCTGCCATCATCTGCATGCCAATATTGCCGAGGATCTTGCATTTGCCGAATCACGTATTCGCAAGGAGACGATTGCTGCGGAGGATATCCTGCATGATATGGGTGCAATCTCGATGATGTCTTCAGATTCCCAGGCGATGGGACGTATCGGCGAGGTCGTTCTGCGTACTTGGCAAACTGCTCATAAAATGAAAGTACAGCGGGGAACGTTGCAGGAAGATAATTCACGCAATGATAATTTCCGGGTCAAACGCTACATTGCCAAATATACGATCAATCCCGCAATTACCCATGGCATTGCGCATGCAGTAGGATCGATAGAAGTAGGTAAATATGCTGACCTTGTACTGTGGAGACCGGCCTTTTTTGGGGTAAAGCCATCGATGATCCTGAAAGGTGGCATGATTGCAGCCTCTCTGATGGGTGATCCGAATGCCTCCATTCCCACGCCACAGCCCGTGCATTATCGCTATATGTTTGGCGGATACGGTGGCGGCATCAAAACATCGTGTTTCACATTTGCTTCACAGGCCGCATTGAGTGCAGGTCTGGTTGATCAGCTGAAACTGGATAAAAATCTCATCGAAGTCAAGAATACGCGGAATCTGCGCAAAAAAGACATGATTCATAATGGCGCTACGCCAGAGATGGAAGTGGATCCTGAAACCTATGAAGTGAGGGCTGATGGTCAATTATTAAGCTGCGGTGCCGAGGATGTGTTGCCCATGGCGCAGCGCTACTTCCTGTTTTAAATCCCATCTCCATTCACTGATCGTCATAACATGCTTACATTGAACACTAAAATAGATCGTGCCGACTCGATATTCGCGCAACTCGTTTTACCTTATGAAATGCGCGAAAACAGTCGATTGAGAGCAGCACTGGATTGTGGAGAAGAAGTGGCCATTTTCATGCCGAGAGGCACAGTGCTTCGCCATGGTGATTTGCTCAAAAGCACTGATGGGCGGGTGGTGCAGATCATCGCGGCCCATGAACCCACTTATCGCGTCACCTGCCAATCAGCGCAGGATTTATTACGATGCGCGTTTCATTTAGGCAATCGCCACACACAAACGCAAGTTGGCGATGCTTTTTTGCGAATCCATCAAGACAGTGTACTCAAGCAAATGCTGGAAGGATTAGGCGCGGCGGTTATCGAAGAGGATGCGCCTTTTGAGCCTGAAGCGGGCGCCTACGGAGGCGCGGGCCATCATCATGGTGATGGTCATTTTCATGCCCATGGTCCGCTGGCGCCGATACCGGCCCGTCAAAAAATTCACCGCCCCTCGGATTCACATTCTTAGGAGTGCTAACGTGCAATCAACCCTATTGCTTCGTTTGTTGCAGCTCGCCAGCCCCTCGCTGCCGATCGGCGCCTATACTTATTCGCAAGGACTGGAATCCGCTATAGAAAAAGGTACTGTTCACGATGAGCAATCGGCGCGCGCGTGGATTTCGGAGTCCTTGCATATCATCGCCGATTTTGAAGCGCCGATCGTATGGCGTTTACTTCTATCGTTCGCCGACCGCGATATCGAAGCCGTGAATTATTGGAGCGATTATTTCGTTGCTGCGCGCGACACTGCCGAATTTCGTGCGGAAACCATCCAGATGGGCTATTCATTGGCAAAGCTCGTCATCGATCTCAAAGTTGCGGATGAATCATTGGGCGCAATTCTGCAGCATCGATCCGAGATACCCTTGCCCACGGCTTTTGCATACGCCGCGGAAGCGCTTGCGATACCACATGAAGCTGCCTTGCTGGGCATGCTGTTTTCATTGGTTGAGAATCAAGTATTGGCTTGCGTCAAATCAGTGCCGCTGGGACAAGTTTCAGGTCAAAAACTCTTGTTATCGCTGCATCCGGCAATCGAAAAAGCAGCCCTGCATGCGCAGCAGCTGGCTGACGATGATCTATCGAACTGGGCTCCGGGCTTATCATTACTGTCGATGCAGCATGAAATACAATATAGTCGGGTCTATCGATCATAATTATGAGGTATAACACATGAACAAACATTCAAATCCTCTACGCGTGGGGATAGGCGGGCCGGTTGGATCGGGCAAGACCGCTTTATGTGAGGCGCTGAGCAAGAAAATGCGCGATCAGTATGAAATGGCCGTCATTACCAATGATATCTATACCAAGGAAGACATGGAAATCCTGTTGCGCGCCAATGCACTGCCGCCGGAACGTTTGATGGGCGTCGAAACCGGTGGATGCCCGCACACGGCAATCCGTGAAGACGCTTCCATCAACCTCGAAGCCATCGCGCGCATGATTGCAGATTTTCCTAATTTGGATCTCATCCTTGTGGAATCAGGAGGGGATAATTTAGCGTCGACATTCAGTCCTGAACTTTCAGATCTCACCATTTATGTCATCGACGTTGCCGCTGGAGAAAAAATACCACGCAAAGGCGGTCCGGGAATCACGCGCTCTGCCCTTCTCGTCATCAATAAAATCGATCTCGCTCCCTATGTGGGCGCCAGTTTGGATGTCATGGCGCGAGACGCGAAAAAAATGCGCGGCGACCGCCCTTTTGTATTCACGAATTTGCATACAGGTGAGGGCGTGGATCAGATTGTCGATTTCATTGTAAAGCAAGGCCTGCTGGAAGAAGTCAAACAACAAAGCGCTCAATTGCATGTGTAGCAAATTAATCAGCACCAGTTGCCAGGATTTTTAAAACATACCGCTGATTCATCAATATATTTACACTATACCTGAGGAATCGATCATCATGGATGGATCTTTATCAATCGACAAAGCACTGCCAAGACCACTACGTGTAATTTTAAGGGGTGTCGGGCAAGTATTTTTCTGCTGCAATGCGGTCACGGGCCTTGTTTTTCTGATAGCGCTCTATATCGGGGGGATCACTGCCGGACTTGCTGCGACAGTGGGTGTCATCAGCAGCACGGTTGCTGCTTACTTATTGGGTTTTTCGGAAGATGACATCGATGCCGGGCTCTATGGTTTCAACGGTACGCTAGTAGGTCCCTGTCTATTCCTATTCCTGGAGAATACGCCGCAACTCTGGCTGTTCGTGGTATTGGCTTCGGTGGTGTCTACAGTTGTGCTTGCAGCGTTGATGAGAATTTTACAGCCTTATAATATACCGGCCTCCACGTCGCCGTTTGTCCTGACCTGTTGGATGTTCATGATCGCAGTATACTCATTCGATATGTTCTCACGCGGACCGGTATTGCCAGCGCCAGCAATTCCAGCCGAGATTACTGCCGCATCAGCAGTTCCTATGGAATTTTCAGCCATGACTCAAGAGACTGCGGTTGCTTGGCTTACTGCAATCACCAAAGGCATAGGCGAAGTGATGTTCGCAGATAGTGTGATCGTCGGCATTCTATTCCTGGTCGGTATTGCCATCACCTCATTGCGCGGGGCGCTGATGGCATTAGGCGGAGCAATAGTGGGCGTGGTCATTCCCGTTATCTTGGGCGCCGATAAGACGCTCATTCAAATGGGACTCTATGCCTTCAATCCTGTTCTCACCATGATGGCGGTAGGATGGGTTTTTCTGAAACCCACGACAGGAAGCGCAATCCTCGCGTTATTGGCCGGAATAGTAACCATCATCTGTCAAGCTGGATTGGCCAATTTTCTTGCCCCTCTCGGGTTACCGACGCTCACATTTCCTTTTGTTTTAGTGATGTGGATGTTTTTATTTGCCGCCAGCAAATCCAAATATTGGGCTCATACGCCTTAACTTGGGAAATTCTGAAAAACCATTGGGCTCGGGTCATGGTGCACTGGAATAGATTTCACATGCTCATTCTCATCGAATATCCCTGAACTGCGCTTTCTTTCTGATGCCGCTTTGCGTGGTCGCTATGTGCTGTTTTAGAATTTCCTCAACATCAGCAAGCAATTTTAGATTGACTCAAGTCAGCGGACTGCAGTGGGTATGTGGAACTGTAGAATGCGCGTGAAGCTCCTGCGATAACTCAATGGGAACAATATGCAATTTGCCATGCCGTACGCCATTGGTGGCGATGACCCGATGGGCAAAGAGCCTAACATCCTGGATCGTGCCGCGCAATATGACAACCTCGAGACAATTATCATGATCCATGTGGACATGCATGCAGGATAACGTTAAATCATGATGATGATGATGGGCTGAAGTGACTTGACTGGCCAAATCTCTTTGGTGGTGATTGAAAATATAACTGAGCGTCGCAATGCAGTACCCCTTGTTATCTTTTTCGAGGCGCGAGTTTTCAAGGTAATCTCGAATGAGGTCACGGATAGCTTCTGAGCGATTATCATAACCACGGGCTTGGGAAATCGTATCAAATTGCTCAAATAACTGATCATCCATTGAAATCGTAAACCGCTCCATAAGCACTCCTCAGAAAATTTCATTCCAAAAATCATTGCCTCATCATAAGCACTAAAATATCTTCCAACAAGCATTTAAATTTCAAATAATCTCAGGAATTAAAAATTCGCCGTCAAATTGACGCGTAGCGATCGGCTTTCAATCGGATGGAAGTGAATATCGCTGACACCGGCGCTGCGTTCACCCGGAAGCCGGGAAGAATAATAATAATCGATGGCGTGAGCATGCGTGTTCAGCAAATTGAATCCTTGCACGATCAGGCGGGCATTCTTGCCGATTTTATAGCCGATCTGACCATTTAGCGTCACGGTATGATTTGATTGCACACTATTATCCTCAATCAAAGGGCGTTTCCCAAAATAGCGGAATTGCATGCCGGCAAACAATGGCCCAACGTTGTCTACAGAAACTGCCAATTTTCCTACCCCTTGGATCGCTCCCGGAATATGATTGCCGCTGGCATCAGCATCAGTAAACCGGGCTCGGGCAAGGGCGTAATCGATATCAATCGTCAGCCAATCAGTCGGCATGTAAAACATCGAGGCTTCGAACCCCTCCCGTCTACTGGGGCGACTGGCTTCAGTGGTACCGGCATCGCCGACAAATAGTAATTCAGAATCGAGATCAAGCCGAAACGCAGCAAAAGAAGCCTGTAAGCCCTGCACAAAAGCCGTGCGAACCCCAATCTCATATCCCGTCGAACGGACGAGCGGATTGACCCGGCTCATCGGATCTCCTGTTTTAGGATCTACCGTCGATGTCGTGCCACGCGCGTCATTGCTGTGAAATCCGCTGCCGTAATTAAAATAGAATTCGGTGTGTGCCCATGGTCCCAGAATCACACTCAGCTTGGGGTTGGTCATGCTATCGAAGCGCCTTCCCGAATTGGCGTTCAACGTGCTATTGACATCAAACCAATAATAATCCGAGCGCACACCGGCTACAGTACGAAATTTCTCCAACCATTGAATGCTGTTCTGATAATACAGGCCCACACTGTTCTGGTTGATGTGGTCGCGACGTGTAGTGGATAAAATGGTGCGCGCTTTGGTGCTCAATAATCCGTTATCGATAACATCGTTTTGAAACTGAATCCCTATCATATGCTCGATTTCAGATCCCTTGAGCGTATGAGACCAGAGATGATTGACATTCATCGCCGATTGAAAGCGCTTATCAATCTGGGAGAACTGGTCACCATTGACGGGATCTTCCAAAAAATAAGTAAAATTTGAAAACAACGCTAAATTGCTATGGAGCGTATAGAGATTCATCTGAGTGATCCCATAACGGCTGATATGCTGCAATGCGCCAGAAAGGCTGAAACGATGGGATTCACCGCCGCTACTCGGATCGATTGTACCAAGCCGTGGAATAATGCCTGCTGCGACAGCCCGAACCGGAATCTGATCGGTTGAATTCCAATTGCCGCCATAGCCCATGGCTGTTACATTCAATTTGGTTGAACCGCTATCCTGGCTATAGCGTAATAAAGCGTTAAATTTCTTGTAATCCTCGTGCTTGACCCATGGGCCATCCTTGGTCAGCAATTCCACTGCATACAGTACATTTCCAGCACCCGCTGCATGTGATTTGGCAATTAATCCACGCATGAATCCTTGCTGTCCCAGACCATAACTGAGTATCCCTTGCGGCAATTTATCGACATAACTCAAGCTGACCGCGCCTGCTGAAGAGAAATCACCTTGGTTCGCATAGTATGGGCCTTTTAAGTACTGCAAATTACCCAGCAATTCCGGGATGATGAAATTGGTATCCGCCCACCCCTGACCATGACCATGCGAACGCTGGTTGACCAGCATGCCGTCCACGGTGATCCGCACATCCGTGCCATGATCCAGATTGAAACCCCGCAGAAAATATTGATTCGCCTTCCCTTCCCCGCTGTGCTGGGTAACAATCAACCCAGGCACGGTTTCGAGCAATTCTCCTGGACGATACACTGTGCGAGAGTCGAGTTGCTGTTTCAGCACAGTGCCTTCATTGGCGGAGTTGGCGGTACCGATCAGCTCCCGCGCATTCGAACGGATGACCATTTCCTTGAGTGTCGGCACTCCCGCAGCACTTGAGACAATCGGCAACCCCAGTAAAGTAAGCATGCAATTGTTCACGCACTGCTTAAGTAAACTGCCAAACCTTGCGATTTCGACCATGTTCATTTCCCCCAAAATTCACATACCTAATAGCTGTAAAGCTTTGAGAGTTCTTATAGTAAACTAGAATGTGATAAATAATTTTATTTTCACACACTACATGACCATTCGAAGGAACTCCAGAAATGAAACGCTTCATTCATTGCATTGCACAATGTCTGTTAATTGCGTCGATATTCATATTTTTGAATTCATCATTCGCAGCTGAAACGCGTGAGAAACTCACCATCGTTTCGACAGTCGCCCCTATTACCAATATAGTCAGAAATATCGGCGGTACCCATGTCCGTGTAGTCGGAATCGTTCCGGATGGCATCGATTCGCATACCTTCGAGCCCATCCCTTCGGATATCAAAATCTTGCAGGTAGCCGACATGATCATCATGAATGGGCTTGATCTGGAGTTGCCAGCGCTGAAATTGGCTGAAAAGGTCAAAAATCCCAACACTCCGATTTTGTTGCTGGGGAATCTAACGCTGAAGAAGGAAGATTGGCAGTATGACTTCAGTTTTCCACGCGAACACGGACATCCCAATCCTCATCTGTGGCTCAATGTTGAATTGGTGAAACGATATGCAGATATCATTCATGAAAGCTTGGCTGAGCTTGATCCAGCCCATCAGCTCGATTATCAAAAAAACACCTTGGCCTATCTCAACAAATTGGAAAGGCTCGATGAGGCAATTTTCAAATGCGTTGATACGATTCCGGTCAACCATCGGAAACTGGTCACTTATCATGATTCCTTTGCATATTTCGCGCCTCGGTATGGGATGACGGTCATCGCCGCCGTGCAACCTGCAGATTTTTCCGAACCCGGCCCGCAGGAAGTCATTCGCATTATTAAACACATCAAGGAAGCCGGCATACCTGCGATATTCGGCTCAGAAGTGTTTCCCAGCAAGGTAATGGAACAAATCGCACGTGAAGCCAAGGTCAACTTCATTGATCAGCTTTCCGATGATGAACTACCGGCTCCACCCAATCATTCCTATATTGGCATGATGGCTCGTAACGTAGCTATCATGACAGAAGCACTCAAAGGTAATTCCACCTGCATGGCGCACGTCGATGCAAAAAACATTCCATTCTGATGTGCCATCAAATCCAGCCATCTCCTTGACTGATATCACTGCAGGCTATGAGCGATGCATCGTATTGAGCGATCTCTCGTTGACGATCGCCACCGGTCAACTTGCGGGCATCGTGGGTCCTACGGCCAGCGGAAAGTCGACATTGCTCAGAATCATTTTGGGCATTCATCCCGTCAATTCTGGCCAAATTCGCTTATTCAACAAGCCGGCGAACAAAATTCATCCGGGAACCGTCGGTTACGTGCCACAACTGAGCAGCGTCGATTGGAATTTCCCAGTCACTGTCGAAGAAGTGATCGCGATGGGACTCAACACCCATGGACGCGTCATGCCGTGGCTCAACAAACAAGAACGCGCCACTATTCAGTCGCTTGCCAGTCGTTTAGGGGTGGAAAACTGCTTGAAAAACCATATCAGCGATACTTCTGGAGGACAACGGCAACGCACATTCCTGGCGCGGGCATTGATAAACAACCCGCAATTACTGATATTGGATGAGCCAACCTCAGGCGTCGATATCAAGACTCAGCATGAAATACTCCACCTGCTGAATGACCTCAATCGGGAAGGAATGACCATCCTATTGACCACGCATGACTTGAATGCGGTTGCTTCACATCTACCCTGGGTCATCTGTTTCAATCGAAGCGTCATCGCGCAGGGCCGGCCTGCAGATATTTTTACCAATGACATTCTGACCCAAACTTACGGCGGCGATATCGTCATCGTCAAGCATCAAGGTCACTTGCTAATCGCCAATAGTACGCCGCTTGATTTTGGATAAGACATGCATGGAATTTCTTCTCGAGCCTCTTGAATATGAATTTTTCCGCAATGCTTTGATGGCTGCATTCGTGACCGGTGTATCCAATGGGTTGATCGGCGTTTACGTGGTATTGCGTGGAATGAGCTATGTTGGTCATGGATTGGCTCATGCGGCCATTGGCGGAGCCGTCATGGCCGCGGCACTGAATCTGAACTTTTATTTGGGGGCCTGCGCAATGGGCGTATTGGCGGCGCTGATCATCGATATCATTACTAAAAATAACAAAATCAAACTGGATGCTGCGATCGGCATTGTTACCACGGCGATGTTTGCATTGGGTGTGGCAATGGTCAGTACATTGAAGAATTTCCGGCAAAACTTTGAGGCAGCTTTATTTGGCAATATTCTCGGAATTACCGGATCCGATCTGCTGCTCATCGGAATGGTGGGGTTGGTGACTCTTGTCGTCATGTTCTTTAGTTATCGGTCACTATTGTTTTCTACCTTCGATCCTGAAGCTGCCCAGATCTTCGGGGTCAAGAGAAAATCCGTGCAATTGTTGTTTTCATTGCTGCTGACATTCTCTGTCATAGCGTCGTTGAACGTCATCGGTGTCACGTTGGTGGCCGCCACGCTCATTGCCCCTGCCATGACAGCCCGAATGTTGACAGATAGTTTTGGCAGAATGCTGTTGTATTCTGGCATCTTAGGCGCAACCAGCAATGTGATCGGCATGTATTTGAGTTACATGCTCAATGTAGCTTCAGGAACAACGATCGTTTTGTTCAGCGCACTCGTATTTGTTCTGTCGTTAATGATAAAACCCTTCCGGGGCCACTAAATATTCATCGTTTGATCATATTCATCACACGGCAGGATAGTCGTTGCTCGCTTCTTTCTCTCATATTTCCCCTGATTCATAAAAATTTTTCTAAAAAAATCGATTGCTATGTCGCTATACCTATTTAATTTATAGCGCGGCTAGTTTCTAAGGAAACTCTGAAAAAAGTAACGAGCGACAGTCAGGCAAGGCGAAATCAGATGAAAACGCACAGCTTACGAATGTAAATGAGCATTTTGAGTCTGATTTAGGCTCAACATAACTGAGCGCAGTGGTTTTTCAGAGTTTCCCTCACTTTCGATAAGGCAATTGGGAACCCGGGAGCAGTCAATTATGGAAGGATTGATCGTCGAACCCTCCAGAACATATCAAAAACTTTTATCCTCAGCGATCGAATCAGGCGGATTGAAAACCAAGCAGGTATCGTCCGGGAGTGAAGCGCTGGCGTTATTGGAGACAAACTCGTTCGATCTCGTTTTTGTTGCAATGCACTTGCAAGATATGGATGCGCCTAGGTTTTCCTCACATATTCGATCCAATTCCCAAACTCAGCAAGTTCCGATCATCATGGTCACCTCCAATGACGACAAGAAGTTGCTAGATGAAGCATTTTCAGCCGGCATATCTGAAATATTTGCTAAACATGAATTAGATAAGATCACAAACTTTGCCGCACAATTTTCGAGAAAGAAATCCAGCGGAGCAATGGCCGGACGTATTTTATATATTGAGGAGAGTCCGTCTGCAGCAAACCTGACATTATCCGTTTTAACGGAAAATGGCTTTACGGTTGACCATTGCAGCACAGGTGAACAGGGCCTCGAAGCCTTTGAAAAAAATGCCTATGATCTTGTGCTTACGGATGTAATGTTGAAGGGAAAATTGAACGGCTACGGTACCCTTAAAGCAATACGGCAGCTTGATGAAAATCAGCAACAATCCGTACCCTTATTGGTATTTTCGGTTCTGGATGATGTGGCGCACAAGGTCGAATTACTGCGCTTGGGTGCTGCTGATTACGTGACCAAGCCATTGATTGAGGAGGAACTGCTTGCCAGGATCCATACATTGATTCTCAATAAGCAATTACGCGAAAAATCGGCTACGCAGCAACATCTCCTGCAGGAGTTGGCGCTCAAGGATCCATTGACTGGACTGTACAATCGCTATTTTTTGCTGGAAGCTGCCGCGTCAAAAATGCGCGAAGCAACGCGGCACAGCATTCCCTGCAGCTTGATTCTGATCAATCCTGACAAATTTCAATGGATTAATAAACAGCATGGTCATACAAAAGGCGATGCAATTCTGAAAAAAATAGCTTCGCTGCTCACTCAATCCATTCGCCGAGAAGATATTACCGCTCGTTACGATGGTGAAGAGTTTGCGGTACTGCTCTCGCACTGCAATGTTTACAATGCGACTATCATTGCAGAAAAACTTCGCAAATCGATTGAAAATTTATGTCCAGCCGGTGTGGATATCACGGCAAGTTTTGGCGTGGCGGAAATAATGCCGGACTCATCCGGAAATTTTTCTGAATTATTGGATGCTGCCAGAAATGGCGTTGTCCTGGCTCAAACGAGTGGTGGCAATCAAGTCATAACCCATCAGTGAAAAGCCAAGTCAAGCGCATGATCAGAGCTTGGTAGGCGCGATTGGACTCGAACCAACGACCCCCACCATGTCAAGGTGGTGCTCTAACCAGCTGAGCTACGCGCCTAGGAAGTGCGGATTCTAACCGAAACAGCCAGCTGGTACAATTGATATCTGCATACGCCGCAAAAATGTCGTTAGCTGATGAGCCATTAAACTGATGACTTGGTTAGAAATGGTTCAAGGAATGGGAATGCAATTATTCCAAACATTCTACGTTCCTTCTCAAACTGCGGCGCGCGTAATAAGCAAAACCCACCGCGCTGCGTTGTCCCCGCAAGATCCAATCATGCGCTTCGCGTCCTAAATCCGGAGCTATGGGTTTGATTTGTCCTGCAGATGCCGCCAGCAATTGCATACGCGCTGCGCGTTCAAAAGCAAGCGCCAATAAGCAGGCTTCTTCGATACTCGAACAAGCGATCAGCAAGCCGTGGTGGGCCAGTAACAAAGCACGTTTGTTGCCGATCGCCACGGAAATCATTTCACCTTCTTCGTTTCCAACCGGCACACCCGGCCAGTCAGGTAGAAATGCCACGTCATCATACAACACGCAATTATCCATATGCGAGATCTCCAATGGCACCTCCAGCATGCTCAGCGCAGCCGTATGTATTGCATGAGTATGAATGATGCATTGCACGTCAGGTCGCGCGCGGTACAGCCATGAATGAAAACGGTTAGCGGGATTGGCCATTCCCTCTCCCTGCAAAACCTCCAGATCTTCATTCACCAGCAAAAGATTACTGGCGCAAATCTCATCAAAACCATAACCGAGCCGCTGCGTCAGATAGGTTCCCGGAACCTCGCCACGCGCAGTAATTTGCCCTGCCAAACCTGAATCATGTCCGTTATCAAATAAAATACGGCAGGTCAACGCCAGCTTCTGCGCCGGCGTGTAATCCAAACCGTGTAAGTGCTGATCCATCTGCACAAAAGATTGCTGAATCAACTGGTCCTTATTCAGGCTAAAAGTATCATTGCTCATTTTTGATCTCTCTCAAAGGTATCTTCAGGATAGGTATGTGGAAAGCTCAGGAAAACAGCCATTACATTTGCTTGCAGGCTCAATATTCATCCCGGTCGGAAATGAATTGCTCAATTTTGCGTCGATTACGTTTGGTGGGCCGGCCTCGGGTGAGCAGTGCTTGAGGCTGCGCTTTGAGGCGGGCAATCATTGATTCGCGCTGTGTCTTGCTTTCATCCGTCTCGCGGTAAAGCTGCTGGGCCTGAGGTGCGGATCCACGCTTATTCGACAGCGCCAATACCTCGATGACATACTGAACACTGCCGATTCGAATGGTGAGCATATCACCCACAGCCACGGTCTTCGCTGGCTTCACGCGCTGGTCATTCAAGCTAACCCGGCCGCGTTCAACAGCCTCCGCCGCCAATGACCGTGTCTTGAAAAAACGCGCAGCAAACAGCCATTTATCGATTCGGAACTTTTCAATGGAATCATCTGATTGCATTACCCTATGCATCCATCAGGCTGGTATTGATCTGAATCTTACTGTTTAACGTCTTATGCACAGGGCAAGCATTCGCTATTTCCAACAACCGGGTGCGCTGCTTCTCATCCAGATGACCGGTCAACTGAATGACTCGGGTGATCACATCGATTTGCTGCGGATGTTCATCACAGCCGGCGCAATCATTTGCGTGAATTCGATCATGATGCAATTCAACCTGAATGTCCTGCAAGTCGATTTGCTTGTGATTCGCATACATGCGCAATGTCATCGATGTACAGCTGCCTAGTGCGGCAAGCAGCAATTCGTAGGGATTGAACCCCAAATCGGTACCACCCAGCGCAATCGGTTCATCACTGATCAGGCGATGATGCGACGTCAGAATCTCGCGCGTGAATTTTTTGTCGCATTCACGCACGATCACGCTGCCTGGCTGAATGACTGGCACGTCGGTAGCGTTCTCTTTCACGGCCGCCTGTTCAACCGTCAAATAACGGCCCACCCATGCAGACAACACGTTCGCTACATAATAAGCATCTTTCGAATCCGACAGCAAATGATCGGCATGATCCAGCGACACAAAGCTTTTCGGATGCTTCGCAGCAGTATAGATTCGCGCTGCTTCATCAATCGAAACGATCGTATCGGCAGGGGAATGAAAAATTAACAATGCTTTGTTCAGTGCGTGGATGTGCGCGACGGAATTGTATTTTTCCAGATCCTCGATGAATTGACGGCGGATATTGAATGCCCTTCCGCCAAGTTGCACCTCCACTGAGGATTGTTGTGTTAATTGATGATAGGAATCTGCAAATAAGTGCTTGAGATGCGCCGCCGTCGCCGGCGCGCCGATGGTAGCGACCGCTTTCACGGCGACAAGCTCCTGAGCTGCCGCCAGTACCGCTGAACCACCGAGGCTATGCCCGATCAGCAAAGATGGCGCAGCATAATGATCTTCGAGATACTGCGCGGCTGCCAACAGGTCCTGCACATTGGAAGAAAAGTTGGTATGGGAAAATTCGCCGCTGCTGTCTCCCAGTCCGGTAAAATCAAACCGCAAAACGGCAATGCCTTGGCTGGCCAGAGCGCACGTGATCCAGGTCGCGGCAGGATTATTTTTTGAACAGGTAAAGCAATGCGCAAACAACGCATAGGATTTAATCGGGCCGGATGGTATCTCCAGCACACCAGCCAGCGATTCGCCCTGTGGATTCTTGAATGTTACCACCGCTTGCGACACTGATTTCTCACTCCTTACAACCGCGCCTGGACGATACTATCGTTCAAGTTATCGTTCTGCATTTCAAGGGTAATTCCTTTAATAAATTCCCATAGTTATCACGATATGAATCCTTTACGTTTCGATGCTCAGCACGCGGCGAATTTCATCCGTTTTGAATCCAAGTGCCATCGGTCGGCGTATCTGCGGTAGCGTAATCACGTCATAGAGTTCATTCACCACGCCTTCCATGCGCAACCAATGCACGATATCGCCGGTACGAAGATCAATGATCTGCACCCCGCAGCGTGCTTCGGCATTGCGCGACTTCAAATGATCATCGAGTGCAAGACCACTGAAGGTTTTATTATGGCGCGGCTTAGATAGACCTACGAGGGCGAAATGCCCATGAAAACTCAGGCCACGCATATAGCCCGGGCAAAAGCATACCGATTCAAATCGCCCAGTGGCCAGATCAACATAGCCAAAATCTCCTGTTCCGGAATTGAGCAGCCACAATTTATCGTTATACCAGCGCGGCGAATGCGGCATCGACAAACCGGTGCATACAATGTCATTACTCGTGACATTGATGACGATCCCGCCACTCATGCGATGCTCGCGCCATCCATCGGCGACATCGGATTGACTGACTGCCGTCACATACGCCGGTTGACCATCCTTCATCGCCAGACCGTTCAAATGACACCGATCTTCAGCCGCAAGCTTGCTGATGAAGGGCGGTTGCCACAGCGGCTTGAAGCTGTGCGTTTCGCTCAAGGTCGCTAAACAGCCGAACAATGTATTCACAAATACCAAACGCCCATCCCGATTCACCGCCATGTCATGAATATCGAGATCGCCTGTAGTGTAGCCAATCTGAGGCACATATAACCGGTCGAAACCGTCTTGCTGTTGGCCGGGCTCAAACACATTCTCGAAACGCCACACCTGATACAAACTGCTCATGTACAGCCCATTGGAAGTTGCGCACAAGCCCATGCACCGATTGAAACTGCGCTCAAAAACCGATAATCCATTGTCTGGCTTCAATCCGATGAAATACAATTTGCCGATCTGATAAGTGGTCAGTGCGATTGAAAGCCGTTGCTCAGCAAGCCACGACAACATCTGACGGGAAGTACTGATTTCAAGTGTAGGCTTAACCTCTGCTTCATTCGTATCCATTGAAGATCCTGATTCTGAATTCATTCATTAATCCATCGTTATTTGAGTGACTCGTTCTCTGCAAGCTTTTTAAGCGACTATGCTCGGTCATGAGATATTGACACAAGCTCAACACGCCAATATTGGCACCGGAAATTTTCCGTGACCGAAAATAAGCAGGAATTGACTATACTCTCAATTGAATTGAAGTAAAGCAACGCAGGGCTACTTCTTGAGTCTCTCCTGACGGTTTAATTAAGAGTGGAAATTGAAGCAGATGATTATATTGATGCCAAAAGGCTACAGCTACCCAGCTAATTCACTTCATCAAAAGAGAATCTGACCGCTCTTGTTTGGCTCCGGGCATTGCCGAGTTCATGAATGCTCACTCACCACTGCGCAGACCGGAGCTAAAGCGGTTAGATCAAATCTAGATGAAATCAGTAGTTACGTTCAGACCAACCAGCAATATCGCATCACCACTGGTAAAGGTATGCAGGCTTCCATTGATTCCCCCATCTTCCCAGCCGCTAGCCAACCCTACGATGCGATCACCGGCATTTCCCAAAATCTTCAAGGTATTGCTACTATCTGACAAATTAATCACATCCGTTGCAGTGAGCGTGAGAGTATTATCGCCAGACCCATACAAAAAGATGGTTTCAATGCCGCTGATCTTGCCTGCCGCATTCGCTAGATCAAGATTGAGCTCTTTGTTGCCCAGACCCAACGTATCGTCACCTTCCCCACCCTCGACTAGTGCAAAGTCTAAATTGCCAACACGAATATAGTCATTGCCGGCACCGGCGTGAAATATATCGGCTCCGCCCCGCCCGATCAATGTGTCGTTTCCGTCGCCGGCTTCAAACCGTTCGGCCAAATTCGTGCCGATTAGCTGGTCATCGCCCGGGGTACCCTGTAACACGGGTTCATTGATCGAGGAATTTCCACCCAAAACGATATAGCTCGAACCGGATTCTTCTCCATGCGGATCAGCGCCCGACGCACCGATGATCACATCATCAAATCCGTCATTATTGACATCACCCGCGCTGCTGACTGCACTGCCTGAAAAATCATTCGATGCAACCCCTTCGAACCGAATGCCCAGCGTTTCATCGAAATTGGTGAGATCCAAGGTAGCGCCAAATCCGCTAGCCTTGCCATATACCAAATAACTGACGCCTGCTTGGCTGTTTACATCGACACCCTGAAAGCGTTCGCCAACGATCAGGTCGTCAAATCCGTCAGCGTTGACGTCACCAGCGCCACTGATCACAAAAAACGTCGTCGGCAAGATAAAGTTAAAACCATTCGTGCCATCGAGCGCCGTGACATCGACGACGGCATCGAATCCCGAATTCTTACCGAATACGACATGATTTCCAGCGATCAAATCGTCAAACCCGTCGCCATTGATATCCCCCGCGTCATTGAATGACTGCTGGGTACCGCGCAATTGAAAGCCATTGCTGCCATTCAGGCTCAGCACATCTATCGATGCATTGAAGCCGGCGGCATTGCCAAAAACTACGTAACTGTTATCTCCATAGTATCCATCGGCACTGATGATCACATCATCGAATCCATCCCCATTAATATCTCCGGCGCTGCTGACCGCAGCCCCCAAATGGTCGCCCCCGATACCTTCGACCCGGAACCCATCCACGCCGGTCAAACTGGATAGTTGCAATGCGGCGCTGAAGCCCGACGCTTTTCCGAATACCACATAGGCATCACCCGATGAACGAGCGTTATCTTCGGGAGTATATGAAAATGGATCGGGAGCGCCGATGATCAAATCACCAAATCCATCGCCGTTCACATCTCCTGCATTGCTGACGATATGGCCGGATGCATTGATGGCTGATCGCCCATCGAGGCGGAAGCCATTGCTGCCGTCGAGTTGGGATAAATCCATGACAGGATTGAATCCTGTCGACTGTCCGAATACCACGTAGCTCGCGCCGGTTCCCATGCTAAAACCATAACTTGTACTGCTACGGTCGGTCAAACGCGCACCGATGATGATATCCTCAAGGCCATCGCCATTGACATCGCCTGCAGTACTGACGGATGCGCCCAGCCGTTCAAACTGCCCGGTGCCATCCAGACGGAAACCATTGCTGCCATCCAGACTCGTCAGATCCACTTCTGCAACCGTACCTGATGCCGTGCCAAACACTACATAGCTTGAGCCTGATTCGGTACCATTCAGATTGCTTTTCCAAGTTCCGATGATGACATCATCAAAGCCATCTCCATTGATATCCCCGGCATTGCTCACTGAATTGCCCACGGCATCATACGGTAATGCCCCATCCACACGATAACCATTGCTGCCATTCAGATCGGATAAATTAATCGTTGTCATAATCAAGAGTTCCTTGTAAAAGATAAGTCATTAAAATCAAAACGCAAAACCAGCATGCATCTAGGAGATAAGGTTACTCATTACATTTGTAAGAAAAGCGACAAATACTACGTGGTAAACATCGTGCTGACAATCAGATAAATTCTCTTTTTGCTGAAAAATTTCATTTCTTATTCCAATTGAGAATATAAAAATAGACAGTTGGGCAGGAATCAGATGTCATTGAACGAAATGCGGCAAAGCTTGATACTTCTCACCTATGGGCAAAGTTCAGTCCATAAGCCATCGTGATCGCTCAATTAAAGTCGTCCTTCACTTGCTGGGAATCCGTTCAGAATTTCAGCACGCTCAGTGAATTCTGATTACCTTCGTAATCGTTCAATTCGCATGAGCAAACGGCTCATTGACTGATGCTTATTTTCGAACTTCCTTGAAATGAATCATTGCGCCTCGTGCGGCTTTTCTTGCAGAATCATCCGCCTCGAACTTTCCATTCCTGATGGCTTGCTCCAGGCTGACAATGCCAACCGCTAAATGAATTCGGTCCGCTGATGAAATATTATGTTGATTCTGCGCCAGGAGTGCGTGATTTTTTGCTGTCTCAGAGTGTTTTACAATGGTTTCGCCATCATCCGCAATGACCGCCGCTTCAGCGTAGCGAATAGCCTGATGCAGATGGTTTTCCACACCGCATGCCGACAGTATGGATCCAGCAAACAGCCACCAAAGGCCACAATACATCGCTCTGCATGAACGCATCATTGAAATTTCCGATCTTACCTGACAAAAAAATCATTATAGGAACGCACAGCTACTGCCATGCCTCGAAAAGACTTGGGAATATGCCCCATTTCAAGCATGCACGCTATCCCAGAGCTTTTGCAAACGCTTAATGGAAATGGGGTAAGGCGTTTTTAATTCCTGCGCAAAGAGAGACACTCGCAATTCTTCGATGTTCCAACGAAATTCGAGCAGATGCTCATCGCTTACGCCGCTGGCGCGATGCTTTTCCAGGCGCTGCAGATATTGTTGCCACAACGCATTGACTTCCCGGCCATTCGTTTCATCGCGCCCAGGGTTATTGACAAATTTCTCGGTTCTTACTGACATACCTTTGATGTAGCGAGGAAATTGCTGCAGATTCTGCCAGGGCGTTTGACTGAGGAAACCCGGATAAACCAAATATTCAATCTGCCCGGCCAATTCATTCTTGATTCTGCTCACGCGGACATTACTCATTTTACCGACCAGAATTTGATATTCAGCGCCGATTTCCTGTAACAGCCGGGCGAGCGCAGCGGCCACCTCCGGCAAGCGATTTCTTGCCCGCTGACACTGCGCGGCAAATTCGGCTTCTGTGCGCGGCAGCGGATCATTGTTCAACAATGCCCGTTCAATGATGACGCTCAGCATGTCCTGCTTCAGATCACCCGGCTGTATGCAAGCTGCCAATTGCAGGCTTGCTTGCCTGAGCCCAGGCAGATTTTTTTCGAATTGCCTGAGCTGTTCCTTCAGCGCCAAGCACAACAAGCGCCGAACGCCCAGGCGCATTGCCGCATTCGCTGCAACTTGCGTGTCGAATAAGCGGATGGCAGTGCTATCCGTTTGATCCACCAGCGCAGGATAACCGGTCAACCGCTGATGATTACGCTGAAAGGCGATGTCTAACGGCAAATCGCCAAAATCCCAACGGGTAATATGGTCCCGTTCGATGCTGACTTTCTCGCTCGTCTCGCCACGTGACACAAATGTCATCTGCGCAGCTTTGCCCAGATGAGCCTGCAGTTCAGACAAATCACGGCTCATCGCCATATCCTGACCGGTATCGTCGACGATTTGGACATTCATCAGCAAATGTGCAGGCATTTCCTTGACTTGCCACGTTCCAGCCGGAACAGTCAGCGTAGTTTTACTGAGCACGAATGCAGCCAACGCATCGAGCAATGACGTGTCCGGCATGGCATCCAAATGCGCCTGTAAAAATTCCGTCACCGTGTCCGGCAAGGGCACCAGCATGCGCCGAATCTGCTTCGGCAGTGCCTTGAGCAGCCAAGTGATCTTTTCGCGTATGAGACCCGGGACCACATAATCGATCTGTTTCGGATCAAGACGATTCAATAGCGGCAGAGGCACCCGGACTGTCACGCCATCCAACGGATGACCGGGATCAAAGCGATACTTGAGCGCTAACACGCTGCCGTCCGGTAATGCCAGCGTTTCTGGAAATTGCACATCAGTAATGCGATCGGCCTGATGCCGCATCAGCGATTCGCGATTCAGATACAGCACATGAGGATTGTTCTGCTCAGCCTGCTTGCGCCATTGCTCAAAACCCGCACCATTAATGACCTTCTCAGGAATCAGCGCATCATAAAAAGCGAAAATTTCCTCCTCATCAACCAATACATCCTGGCGCCGCGCTTTATGTTCGAGTTCTTCGATGTCATGGATAAGATGCTGGTTATGCGCAAAGAAAGGCGCTTGAGTGAGATATTCTCCTGACACCAGCGCCGAGCGGATAAAAATCTCCCGTGCTTCCCGGGGATTGATCGGTCCGTAATGCACCGGTCGCTTCGGCACGATCGTCAAGCCATACAATGTGACTCGTTCATACGCCACCACTTGTGCCCGTTTCTTTTCCCAATGCGGCTCAAAGTAATGTTTTTTGCACACATTGCCGGCCATTTTTTCCAGCCAGGATGGCTCGATCTTGGCCACACAGCGCGCATACAATTTGCTGGTTTCGACCAATTCTGCAGCCACCACCCACTTTACTTTGGCTTTTTTCAGCACTGAGCCGGGAAAAATAGCAAACTTGATCCCGCGTGCACCCAGGTATTCGCCTTCCTTTTCGGTTTTGAAGCCAATATTGCCTAATAACCCAGTCAGTAACGCACGATGGATCTCCTCATATTTGGCAGGTACTTCATTGGCTCTGAAACCCAGTTCGCTCATCAAGACCTGCAACTGTCCATGAATCTCGCGCCATTCGCGCAGCCGACGGTAGGACAAAAACTGCTCGCGACAGTACGCAATCAATTTTCGCGTGGATTTCTTGTGTTTCAACAGATCGTCAAAAAAATTCCACAGCTTCAGGTAAGCGAGAAAGTCAGAATGCTCATCCCGGAAACGCCGATGCGCGTCGTCAGCCGCTGCCTGATGTTCAAAGGGCCGGTCGCGCGGATCTTGCACACTCAGCGCCGACGCAATGATCAGGATCTCATGCAGGCAGTTTTCCTGTTTCGCCGCCAGAATCATGCGCGCAATTTTGGGATCCAATGGAAATTTTGCCAGACGCCAACCGATCGAAGTCAGTTGCCGACTGTCATCCACTGCGCCCAATTCCGCCAGTAACTGATAGCCATCGGCGATCATGCGCGGCGGCGGCGGTTGCAAAAACGGAAAATTCTCGACATCGCCGATTTTGAGCGATTGCATGCGCAAAATGACGGCGGCCAGCGATGAGCGCAAAATTTCCGGATCGGTAAATTCTGCGCGACCCTGATAATCCAGTTCGGAATACAAACGAATACACACGCCATTCGCGACGCGCCCACAGCGCCCGGCGCGCTGATTGGCAGAGGCTCGCGATATTTTTTCCACCAGCAGTTGCTCGACTTTGTTGCGGTAACTATAGCGGTTGATCCGCGCCAACCCGGTATCGATCACATAGCGGATGCCGGGCACTGTCAAGGAAGTCTCGGCCACATTGGTAGCCAGTACGATGCGGCGCGTATTGCCGGTCTGAAACACACGCTCCTGCTCGGCAAACGACAGCCGTGCAAATAACGGCAGAATTTCGACACCGAGAAAACCCGGCCGAGCTCGATCAAAATGGTGCTTGCGCAGAGTTTCTGCCGTTTCCCGAATCTCCCGTTCCCCCGGCAAAAACACCAGAATGTCCCCCGGCCCGGTCGCGACCAGTTCATCGACGGCATTCGCAATGGCGCGCTGTCCATCATCCTCTTCGTCATCGTCCACACCGATGGAACGATACAACACTTCAACCGGATACATCCGGCCAGTCACTTCAATGACCGGTGCATCGTTGAAATGCCGGGAAAAGCGCTGCGCATCGATAGTGGCAGAAGTCACGATCAATTTAAGATCCGACCGCTGGGACAGCAGTTGCTTGATGTAGCCGATCAGGAAATCGATGTTCAGGCTGCGCTCGTGCGCTTCGTCGATGATCAGCGTGTCATACGACTGCAATAATGGATCACTCTGCGTTTCCGCCAGCAGAATGCCATCGGTCATCAGCTTGACATAGCTGTCCGGATTGATTTTGTCAGCAAACCGCACTTTATAGCCCACCGCTTGGCCGACCGGACTATCCAATTCCGAGGCGATACGCGCTGCGACCGTTCGTGCGGCAATGCGTCGTGGCTGCGTATGGCCGATCAAGCCTTGAACGCCGCGCCCGAGTTCCAGGCAAATCTTGGGAATCTGCGTCGTTTTGCCCGAACCGGTTTCACCGCAAATGATCACCACCTGATGTTGCTCAATCGCCCGCTTGATTTCTTCACGGCGCGCGTTGACCGGTAATTCTTCGGAAAAGACAGGCTTAGGCAAATGCGCAAGCCGCCGGGCAATCATCTCAGGGGAAAGTTTTTTCATTGAATTCAGAATCGGATCAATTGTCATTGATTTTTACAAATAACCCGAAGGACAAGCAGTAACTTTACAACGTTAATTTAAAACGTGCTGAAATCTTTTATAGCGATAAAGGTACACTGGGTGTATCGATTAATTTTATACCAATTATTGAATACTCGAGATTCATTAACCAGATAAAACAAAAAACTGTTTTACTTCAACCGCTCCGATTTCAGCCGGACGACGCGTGCCGTAAAAATAACATAGTGTTTAATCCATGCAATATAAGTTTCTTCTGTACCTAAGCTATAGTGTTTGTATTTTTTCACGGACTTGATCGAGTAATTGGTATTATGTGCTTATACTATTTGTTTTGGTCAATCAATTAATATGATAACAAAACATCACTGTAATTCCATGACATTACCTACAAGAATATTGGACAAAATTTTTTATATTTTGCATTGGACGTTTTCAACTCCACCTAAAGGAAAGCGAAATTTGATTCGGATGAGTTTCGGACTATGGTTGACAATTCTCATCGCAATACTACTTCAAGGCTGTGCTTCGTCGAAAGTATCAATTGCACCTGTCGCGCCGCCGGTGCATCATGCCGTCAAAGTCATTGCTCTTGCACCCGGTGGTGGCGTGCTCGCAGACGCTGTTGGGATTGAGCTTGCGAACCGTGGCTTCACGATTATCGACCCTTCCAGTACGACCAATATGCTCGTCCGGTTGAATCTCAACGAAGTCGAGATTGCTAAGCCGGAAGGTCTAACCAAGCTTAGGGAGCAGGGAATCGATGCATATCTCGTCGTTCGCGCGGCTGGTGGCTACGACCAGCAACCGCAGAGCGCGAGCTCTCGCATGAACAGCACGCACAACGGTCAACTGCTTGCCGGGGTAACATGGCAGAACGGCTTTGGTGGCCAGGCAGGCTCCGTTGCGGATCGCGTGATGCGGAAAGGTCTCTCTGAGGCAGCGATCGATATTGCGAACGCCCTAGTGGAGCGCATGCAATAGCGCGCAAGACCTAGCTCCAAAAGCTTGTCGTACAACTGCTCGCGAGTCAGCATCTGATGTCGTTTTACGATACTTTTTGATGTGTATGCCGACTTCTCAATCGCGAAAACGCCGCTCGAGATGGAGGAAGATATTCATTATCAACCTGATCTTTATCGAATCAACGTGTGCAACGCCAGGGTCGTTACGGATCAAATCCAAGGGATTACTAGGCAGAAGCTGCAGAATGACATCAGAGGACTTCACAACCAAAGGGAGCAAACAGCGACTCCAGGACGACGGCTCGCTGCGCCTCCAGCAACGCCGACAATTTGCAGTAATTCCACCTAAAAACAGTCTATTTGCAAATTTATATTCGGTACAAACGATAACGCCTATCAGCACAACTCTTTCAGAATTCAGGAAATGTGACGTTACTTTTTACTGACGGACATTTCTGAACCAGGAACTCCTCATGGTGGAATGCGAGTCAACTACGCATTGCTTGCAATAGCTCTGCTTTCATAGACAAACCACATTTTGGAGAGAACACATGGATCTGAATAGCGCAATCGAAAAACATGCGGAGTGGAAAACTAAATTCCGCAGTGCCATTTCAAAACAGGAAAAAATGGATGACGCCACTATTTCCAAGGATAATTGCTGCGAATTGGGCAAATGGCTCCATGGCGAATCCAAATATAAATTTTCAAAATTTCAATCGCATGCCGATTGCGTTGCCAAGCATGCAGCCTTTCATGTCGAAGCCGGCAAAGTCGCAAAGACCATCAATGCGGGCAAGTACACGGAAGCAGAAGCATTGCTCGCGACGGGAAAGCGCTACGCCAACGCTTCCAGCGCAGTAGCTGTGGCCATCACACGATTGAAAAAAGAGGCTGGGCTTTAAAAACCCAACAAAGAGTATCCGCACATTCAACGAGCTAGGGCCGGGTTTGAGATGTCTTTGACTACCCGGCTGTCAGTCACTTGAATGTTGAGAATATCAAACGCTTTCAAAGAAAATACCAAGTATGCGGTCACTCGCCTTCTTTCCGCATCACACTGAGAAACAATTCGGACTGCAACAGATCGTCCAGCCAACGCACCACATTTCGATAACGCGACGCGCAAAACCAATCCGGATCGACATTGCAGAATTGCCGGATGAATGGAAAAATCGCCATATCCGCCAATGTATGCCGCCCTGCCAGCAAGTGGCCGGTGTTTTTCAGACGCTCCTCCAGATCGACCAGAAAGAGCTCAGTTTGTTCACGATAATAGGCTTCGGAATGCTGCGGATAGCGCACGGCGTATTTGTACAAATCGAGTTTCGGCTTGAACCATTCATCGTTGCGTTGAATCAGCGTCAGCATGTCAGCAGTGATCATCCGATCGTCATCCAACCAATGTTCAGGATCATTGTGTTTCAGTGCCCAATGCATGATATCAAGGCTCTGCTCGAGCACCTGCCCGTCGGCAAACTTCAGTACCGGCACCGTGCCTTTGGGTGAGCATTCCAGCATTTCTTTGGGTTTGGCGCGCAAGCTGACTTCCTGCGTATCCACGTCCACGCCGCTGACTTTGATCGCCAGCCGTGCGCGAATGGCGAACGGACAACGACGGAAGCTGTAGAGCAACGGTTTCATTGTTGGCAGAAAATTTAAATCGCTGAGAGGACTATGCGGCGGAGCGGTTCTGTTCCCGATGTTTTTTGATCAAGTCATACGCAGTTTGGACTTCCTTGGCCTGCTCAGTCGCAACTTTGATCATTTCTTCAGGTACGCCCTGCCCCATCAGTTTATCTGGGTGATATTGGCTCATCAGCTTACGATAAGCACGCTTGATTTCCTGGTCGCTGCTGTCCTTGCTGACACCCAAGGCGCGATAGGCATCATCCAGCGCGCTCGCCGACGTACTCCGTCCCCCCGCAAAATGCGTCTGATTCGACACCATGTCGAGCAACTGCGCAAATGCGGCGGGATGATAACCCAAGCGACCGGCGATTTCTCTCAGCAACTCCTCTTCGGCCGTATTCAAGTGCCCATCGGACAATCCCATGATAATGAGGTAGATCAGCAGCATTTGTTTCAAGTTTGCCGAATAACCACAGATAGTGACGAATTCAGTGATCGTTGGGTGGATATCATAGCCAGGCGAAGCACCTTGCTTGAACAATGCGATCGCTCTCAATCGGTGATCGGGGGTCATGCCGAGTTTTTGCATGAACTGCTCGACATGCAACACTTCGGTTTCTGATACTCGGCCATCGGATTTCGCCAATTTACCCATCAGAATGAACACGGTTTCAAGGAAAACAGTTTGTCGCTTGGTGATATTGAATGGATTCATGCCACCTGGGCCGAATGCCCGGAACCGGTCGATGAAACTTCCAATGAAATAGCCGAGAAATATCCCGAGAAAACCGAAAATATAGAAGCCTGCTATGGCGCCGAGTAGTCTAAACACTGCTATTCCAGATCAAGTAAAAATGAGCCCGGGCGTTCGATGAAACTTTCAGTTTTTCCTGCCGTTTGTGTTCCGCGATTGATGAATGCGAGGGACATCCTGAAAAACTTATGTGCTCAACCAAGTTAAAGGTGGTTACGATGAAATAAGGTTCAAACATGTTCATGGGTCATTGAAACTGCGCGCATTGACATTGACGTCGCCTGCTTGCCTGTCGTTCTCCCTCTTTTAAGGGTCTCTACGAGCGGTGAGCCCACTGCTCCGGTGTCAGCGTTCTCATCGATAACGCATGGATTTCCTGTTTCATGCGATCCCCCAATGACTTATATACCATTTGATGTTGTTGCACGGTATTTTTACCGACAAACTGTGCGCTGACGATGAGCGCTTCGAAGTGCCGCCCGTCATCGCCCTCGACTTGAACGTGCTCGCACGGCAATGCCGCTTCGATGTAAGTTTTCACGTTTTCTGCTGTAATCATTCCTTCCTCCTATAGGTATTATTGTATGTAGTATATGTTTATTTTTAGTGCCGCAATTTATAGCCTTTTTTAAGCAGGTGAATAGCTAGCATCGAAATCATTACCAGGCATATTGCCACAATCGCCAAACTTATATAAGGCGAAATATCGGATACGCCAAAAAAGCCGTAGCGAAATCCATCGATCATATAAAAGAAGGGATTGAGGTGCGATAAATACTGCCAACCGACCGGCAACGAATGGATGGTGTAAAAAACACCTGATAAGAACGTCAGAGGCAAAATGATGAAATTCTGGAACGCCGCCAGTTCATCGAATTTATCCGCCCAGATGCCAGCGATCAATCCCAGCGCGCCCAGAATCGCGCTGCCAAGTATAACGAACAACAATGCCCACCCTGGCAATTCCAAAGGGATATCAAAGAAAAGGAGCGTCACGACATAAACACCGAGCCCAACCAGTAATCCGCGCGCGATCGATGCCAGTATATAGGCCAGAAAAATGGCCTGATACGAAATAGGCGATAATAGAATGAACACGATATTGCCGCTGATCTTGGACTGGATGATGCTGGATGAGGAATTGGCAAACGCGTTCTGAATGACCGCCATCATCACCAATCCTGGAATCAGGAAAACTGGGTATGGAACCTGCGGATATACTTCGACATGCGCCTCCAGCACATGAAAGAAAATCAGCAGATACAACAATGTCGACACCATCGGCGCCATGATCGTCTGAAAACCGACTTTCCAGAAACGCAATAATTCCTTGTAGAGAAGGGTGACAAAACCGGTCATGCAGACTCCTTGTTCTTGCGCATCAGCTTGAGAAAAACATCCTCCAAATCCGGTTGCTGCAGATGCATTTCCACGATCTGAATATCCGCTGCGCGCAACGCTGACAAAATAACTTCGATATGCGCATAATTTTCAATGCGCAACTCATGCAATCCATATGCCTGCGCAATGAGCAACGGGCGCAATACGGGCGGCAGCTTATCCGGCAGAATTTTCAATTTTACGGTCTGGCCCGACGTCATGGTGCCAATCAAATTTTTCGTGCTATCCAACGCGATGATCTTCCCCTGTTTCAGCATCGCCACCCGATTGCACAAGGTTTCCGCTTCTTCCAGATAATGCGTCGTCAGCACGATGGTGTGGCCGTCTTGATTCAGTTGTTTGATGAAATCCCACAACGTCTGGCGCAGCTCGACATCCACCCCCGCGGTCGGCTCATCCAGAATGATGACCGGCGGCTTATGCACCAGCGCCTGCGCCACCAATACCCGACGTTTCATGCCGCCCGACAAAGCGCGCAAATTAGTATCGGCTTTGTCGGCAAGATCCAGGCGCTCGATGATTTCATCGATCCAGCGGTTATTGCCGGTAATGCCGTAATAACCCGATTGAATACGCAATATTTCCCGTACCGTGAAGAATGGATCAAATACCAATTCTTGCGGCACCACACCCAAATTCAGGCGAGCCTGCTGATAATTTCGGATGACGTGGTGTCCCATGACGGTCACGTCGCCGCTATCGACAAGCGAAAGGCCGGCGATGATACTGATCAACGTAGTTTTACCGGCGCCATTGGGGCCAAGCAAAGCGAAAAATTCACCGCTGTGAATTTCCAGATCGATATCATCGAGCGCACGCACAGCTCCATAGCGTTTGCTCACATGCTTGACTTCAATGGCGGGCAACATCAGCGTGTAAAATGAAATGACTGTGGATTGTTACGAGGAAGAAAATGTAGAGCGATCGGAACAACTTATTCAGTGCGGTAGCTCACTTGCAGGAATCATTTCTACAATTCCGTATAACTGAATCAAGGTTGCCAGATTGGGAGGCAAGTTGATGAACTGTAACTGGCATCCTTGCAGGCGCGCAGTACGTAGCCATTCCAGCATCATGCTGATGACGCTGGAATCAACGCTGGTGATCTGTTGCAAATCAACCACCTGGCGAGGCCGATCAAGATATGCCTTGCCCCGTTCGGTGATATCAACGACATTATCAATCGTGATGGGCCCTTGCACGATCATTTTTTCACCATGGCCAGTAATCATTGCCTATCCTCAGATCCAGGAGTGGAGATCGGTTATTTTTTACCTTCCAGGGATTTGTTCTTATCGGTTAAGGTTTTCAAGAGACCTTCGATACCGCCCTTGCGCACTTGACTATTGAAGGTGCTGCGATAATTGGTCACCAGACTGACGCCTGATACGGTGACATCATAGACTTTCCAGCCATCAGGCTTTTTTTCCATATTGTAATCGATCGGCACCGGCTGTTTGCCGTTTCCTTGAATGACTACCGTGCGCACGGTCGCTTCCTTGCCATCCGCCGATGGATGCGCCGCATTGACCTTGATCGTTTCGTCGTGATAGGTCGTCAATGCATTCGAATAGGTGCGCACCAATAACGTGCGGAATTCATCCACCAGCTTGGTTTGCTGCTCCGGCACCGCGGATGCCCAATGTTGTCCCATCGCCAACTGAGTCATACGGGTAAAGTTGAAGTGTGGCAGGATTTTCGTTTCGATCAAATCCAGCATTTTTTCTTTATTGCCATTTTTTAGTTCTTCATCTTTTTGAATGATATCGATTACTTCCCTCACCGTTTTATCGACCAGCCGGTCGGGCGGCAAATCCATCGCCCATGCCGGAAACACCAATGCGACAGACAACACGAAAGCCATTAACCTAATCAATTTGTTCATTATTTCCTCACCAAAAATTTAAGTATCACGCAATACTAAACCAAACATTGTCAAATTAACACATTCTATTCAATCCGACTCCGACGCCTTATCAAACAGGAAACGCCCGATCAGTTCTTCGAGCACCATCGCAGAATTGGTTTTCATGATTTTATCACCATCTTTCAAGACGGCCTCATCGCCCCCCGCAGCCAATCCGACATATTGCTCACCCAGCAAGCCGGATGTCAGGATGCTGGCGAAGGTATCTTTAGGAAACGTAAAACGGCTGTCCACACTCATGGTCACCAGCGCATCATAGGTTTGCGTGCTGAATTGAATATCGGTGACGCGGCCGACGACGACGCCCGCACTTTTCACGGGAGCACGGACTTTCAAGCCACCGATGTTTTCGAAATTGCCGGTAATCACATAACTTTGGGAAGGATTATAGGCATTCAGATTGCCCACCTTGAGACTCAGAATCATCAATGCGATGATCCCCACCCCCACAAACAACCCAACCCATAAATCCATCGTTGTCCGCTGCATTAACTGACTCCTCTAAACATAAACGCGGTCAAAATAAAATCCAGCCCCAGAATGACCAGGGATGACGTCACAACGGTGCGGGTCGTGGCACCGGAGACGCCTTCTGCCGTGGGCGTGGCATCGTAGCCCTCAAATACGGCAATCGCAGTCACCGCGACGCCAAAAAAACAACTTTTGATGAATCCATTCAAAATATCAAATCTGAAATCGACCGCGCTTTGCATTTGCGACCAATAAGAACCTTCGTCCACGCCAATGAAAACCACGGTCACCAGATAACCTCCGTACACGCCCATCACCGAAAAAATGGCAGCCAGCAGAGGCATCGAAATGACGCCCGACCAAAAGCGCGGTGCGACCACGCGGGCAATCGGGTCGACGGCCATCATGCCCATCGCTGCGAGCTGTTCGGTAGCCTTCATCAAGCCGATTTCGGCGGTAATGGCTGAGCCTGCTCGGCTCGCAAACAACAATGCAGCCACGACCGGCCCTAATTCCCGCACCAATGACAGAGCCACCAGAGTGCCGACGGCTGATTCCGAACCGTATTTCTGCAACGTCTCGAAACCCTGTAACCCCAGCACCATGCCCACGAACAAGCCCGATACCACGATAATGATCAGCGACAATACGCCGGTGAAATACAATTCGCGGATGACCAGGTTGAAACGCCGCAGACTGGTGCCGGATTTCAATAACACCAGCACAAAAAAACGACTGGCGTACCCCAATCGCCAGATACCATCGATCGTGCGATGCCCGATGCTGCGAACCGAGGAGATCAGATGCCTAAACAACGCTATCCTCCAGATTCAGATCCTTCCGGTAGGTTTGAGCAGGATAATGGAATGGCACCGGGCCATCCTCTTCGCCATGCACGAACTGATGCACGAATGGCGCTACGGATTCCTTCACTTCTGTCGGCGTGCCGTGCGCAGCAATGACGCCATCGGCAATGAAATACACATAATCAACGATTTTCAGGGATTTCTGGACATCATGGGTGACGACAATCGACGTCATTCCCAGCGCATCGGTCAAGCGGCGAATCAGATTTCCGATCACGCTCAATGAAATGGGATCCAGACCGGTGAAAGGTTCATCGTACATGATCAACATCGGATCCAATGCAATCGAGCGAGCCAATGCCACACGCCGCGCCATGCCGCCAGATAATTCGTTCGGCATCAGATGGTGGGCTCCGCGCAAACCGACGGCATGCAATTTCATCAATACCAAATCCCGAATCATTGGTTCCGGCAAATCGGTATGCTCGCGCATTTGAAACGCGACATTGTCAAATACCGACAGATCGGTGAATAGCGCGCCGAATTGGAACAACATGCCCATTTTGCGCCGCAACTTGAACAGCGCATCGCGATCCAGCTCATGCACTACTTCGCCGCCAAACTTCACGTATCCCGCTGTTGGTCGAATCGCCCCACTGATCAGGCGGAGCAACGTCGTTTTGCCCGAACCGCTGCCGCCCATGATGGCGACCACTTGACCACGCTGCATGGTCATGTCGACACCCTTCAGAATCGGGCGCGTGTCATAGGAAAAGCTGAGGCCTTTGGCCTCAATTAAAGTCTCAGATGGCATGCTAAACGGTAAAATCTAGTTGGAGAAAAAACGAATGAACGGCAGTCCTGGTAGTGTAGGTAACGAATTAAAGCATTTTTAGTAGTAGAAAATTATCGGTGGATCCCTCGCTGCTTTCGATATTATCACCAATAAGGGCATTTGGTCTGATTTTAACCAAAAACTCGCCATCATAACGGTTCAATCATGCTGGAAACCGGTGAAAGATTGAACGAATTTTGCGCTGGTCAATTAAACGAACAAAATGAAGGGCGAGGCGCCCGGAACGCAACAACCGGAACATATCAATCAGCGTTTCTCTGATATTGATGATGTGATTCAAGTACAAACATGATACAAGCAATCAAGCAGCTGTGTTTTCATATTATTATGGTTTTTCGAAAAGCCTTCAAATTGAGGAAAAAAATGAATCTAAAAATTAAGCTAGCTTGTGCACTGTCTATTATTGGGATTTCTTTTTCCGAATTTGCAATAGCTGATCTATACATTTTTGGTAACAGCAGCTTTAGTCGCGATAATGGTCTGAACATCACCACGAGCACTGGAGATTTTTTTGTATCCAACTCTGATAGTGGATGGTGGGCTAGCTCAGCCGGCCATGACGCCGAGAATGATAATTACATTGCCGGAAAATGCTGTGATATAGCCAATCACAATAACTTTTTCACGTTCGATCTTTCCGCTGTGAGTGGTAACGTCATTTCAGCCTCTTTGACGTTATACAGTTATGACGTAATAGGCAGTTCAATCGAATATCAATTATTCGATATCACCTCCCCATTAACTGATGTACGCACTTCGGGAACCAATGTGAGCGTTTATAACGATTTAATGAGTGGCCTATCGTATGGAACTTTTATGTACAATCCATCCGATAGTGATCAAACTCGCACCCTGGTTCTGAATTCTAACGGAATATCTGATTTGAACGATGCAATTGGTGGAGGATTTGGCATCGGGGGCACGATAACAGGCGGCGTAGAAATGCCACCCCCCGTCCCTGAACCGGAAACTTATCTGATGTGGTTGGGCGGATTAGGGTTGATAGGCTTTTGGGGATATCGTAGAAAAAAACTTTTACCTAATTCGATCTTACTGGCTTAATAACGTATTGCTCCTACACTCATCAGGCTCAAAATGCTCATGTATCGCATATAACTATTACGCGAGTTGAGCCTGATGTCACCTTTCCTGACCACCGTTCGCCACCCTCTCAAAAATTCCTTGCCTTGATAGTCTGGTATTTCTGCTTTATTCCATTCCCTATTTCTGCAGCAAATAAAACTATGGCATCATGCTTGCCATGTTTGATTTGATAATCACATCCTGATAACCCGTCATGTCTCAGCGGCATTTCTTCATTCATTGCCTGATACTTAGCGTCGTCACATCCACTGCGATTGCCACCGAAATTTATCGTAGCGTCGATGACAAAGGACGAGTCACTTATTCGGATCAGGCAACGCGTGGCGCTCAGCAGGTTCAAATTGCCGGCTCAAGCAATCGACAGATGCAGCATGTGGTTCGGGTATATGATGGCGACACGATTGTTTTAGAAAACGGTAAGCATGTGCGGTTATTGGGTATCAACACACCCGAGATTGAAAGCCGCCACCAGGTTGAAGAACCCGGCGGTGTAGCCGCCAAACAGTGGCTTCAAGCTCAATTGCCAAGCAACAGTAAAATTTATCTGGAATTCGATCAAGTCAGACACGACAAATACAAGCGGTTACTGGCCTATGTGTATTTGCCGGATGGCAAGCATCTTAATCTCGCATTATTGGAAAATGGCCTGGGGGCCGTCAGCATCATTCCGCCAAACGGCCGCTACGCTGACGAATTGAGCCGGGCACAACAACACGCAGAAAAGAAGAAACTTGGCATATGGGCGATGCCGGAATATCAGTCGCGACCAATTTCGCAGATTTCCAGCCATACCAAAGGCTGGCAACGCTTCATCGGCACACCGATTACTCTTCGCAAAGGCAAGAAATATACCCGGCTCATTATCAACGACAAAACGGATATCCGCATTGCCAATGCAAACCTGCATTTATTTCCAGAATTATCCAGCTATTTGGGAAAAGCAGTCGAAGTTCGCGGCTGGGTAGCACGTAACAAAGACTATTACACAATTCTGATCAGTCATCCGAGCGCGCTGATCTCGCAATGAATTTGGCGGCATCATCCACACCTGAACCTTCTTATCTCTCCTGTCCAATCCGGTTCAGTTCTAAAATCGCCCTGTGTCATTCAACGTACAGACGTTTGCAGACTACTGAGATTATGGTGAAAACTCAATTCACTGACAGGAGATCATCATGACCTCGTCGATTTTCAAAACCAATGATAAGAAAAAGACCCAGACAAGAATAAAATTCCTGGCCGTAAAAAATAAAATACACATACCCCGCCAAAAATTTTTATTTCAAGCGGTTTAATGGATTATTCACAACAAGCAAGGAGTAACTCATGACGAAAATCCTTGTTCTTTATTACAGCATGTATGGTCATATCGAAACAATGGCAAAAGCCGTGGCAGACGGCGCAAATAGCGTTCAAGACAGCCAGGTTTCCATCAAGCGTGTACCGGAACTCGTACCCAATGAGGTAGCCCGGAAAGCAGGCTTTAAGCTTAATCAGGAAGCGCCGGTAGCGACCATCAATGAATTGCCGGATTTCGATGCCATTATTTTCGGCACCCCTACTCGCTTCGGTAATATGTGCGCTCAGATGCGCAATTTTCTCGATCAGACCGGTCAATTATGGGCGAATGGCGATTTGATCGATAAAATCGCCAGCGTATTCACATCCACTGCAACCCAGCATGGCGGTCAGGAAACCACGATCACTTCATTTCATACGACTTTATTGCACCATGGCATGATCATCGTTGGTATTCCCTATTCATGCCAAGAAATCACAACGATGAATGAAATTACCGGCGGCTCTCCATATGGTGCAGGCGCGTTGGCGGGCGGCGACGGTAGTCGGCAACCGTCAGAAAACGAATTAAAGATTGCCCGTTTCCAAGGTATCCATGTCGCAGAAATTACCAAAAGATTATGTTCTTCAGTGCGTGAAAATAAATCCAACGTATGATGTCGGACGGAATCGAACGCGCACGAAAATAATAGCGGATGAAACCGGGAATACTCTGCAGGGAGAAGACAAAGCTAGAAACTCCGGCTTATTAAATGCGTTGGCGCTTTGGTTTTGAATGCGATCCAAGCAATGCAGGCGCAGCCAAGCCCAAAGCGAAAACCCCATAGACCAGAATGAGCGATCGCGGGGATATGCGATGCTCGAAGCCGGGAGTCAAGCGTTTGGGAATGAGATGAAAATCTACCACATAAGCTGATGCCGTTATGGTTAATGCAGTGGCTGCGGCATGGAGTTTTTGATCGCCATGGGGTTTCTTTTCACACCACGCTTGATGCCAGAGCGCCCAGAAAATAGATGCTGCGTGATGAATCAAATAACCTGTAACCGTATAGTGCAGACTGAATGCATTGATGTAGGAAGCATGCCTACCCCAAATCCATTGGCTGGGGCCATTCATCGGAGCGGCTGAATGGTTCAATTCCTTTTTCCCCAACGCTGCTAATGCGAGCGCAGAACCAAGACTCGCAATACTCCCCGAGATCAGCGCTCTGCTGACTATTCGATAAGCTCTGGATGCTGAGAACGCGCAAAACATGACGAATGATGTCAAAAAATAATGGTGAATACTTTTTTAGTATGGTTCGGATAAAATGTCAAATATAGTGATTTTCGGAGTCAGTGGATTCATCGGTAGAAATCTGGCAATAGCCCCGGCCGATGCAGGACACACGATCACGTGTGGCATAAGGCACAAGCCGCTTCCTAGAGAGTTGCAAGGATTCAAATATCTTCAAATGGATTATACCGACAAGAATTTTGCGAATGATCTGGAAAAAAATTTGCGCGGCATTGATGTGGTTATCAATGCTGAAATTAATCCACCCAAGGTTATCCATCGCACAGACGCTTCATGACCATCTCAATACAGTGTGCTCCTGCTCGTTACCGGAGCAGTTCGAAACTGACCTGATTAATTAAGGAGAATGATGATGGCTACCAGTAGAAATCAAAATGATTCGAGTAACACTTCCAACCGAGGATTTGCTTCGATGGATGAAGATAAGCAGCGCGAAATTGCCAGCAAGGGCGGCAAAGCTGCTCATGAACAGGGCACAGCGCATGAGTTTGATTCCGACGAAGCACGAGAAGCAGGACGCAAAGGTGGAAAAGCTGCCCATGAAAAAGGCACAGCCCATGAGTTTGATTCCGAAGAAGCTGCTGAAGCTGGGCGGAAAGGCGGCCAAGCGCGGGGAAGCCATGCCTCACAGGAACGTCACTCTTCCTCGAACATGCGAGGAAAGGCCGATGGAGATAACGACGATGAAGATGATGATAACGATCGTTCTTCCTCTAACTCTCGCAGCGGATCATCCCGACAGCATGCAGACAATAAACGATAGCTTCAAAAGTTACCTAAAACCCGCGCAAGCGGGTTTTATTTTTCCATTTAAACAGGAAATTATTCATCACTAAATAAAAACACAATGTTTCTGGTATTTCAAAAGAAACCCAACGCCAATCCTAAGAGAAGAAGGCAATTGGATACTCCCATTCATCTGTTATATTTCACGGTACAAATTTTAACACCCGTAATTATCATCGATTCCAGGCTAATAATCCTTTCCAGCGTCTGAGAACATTTTCTTATTGTTGTTCGGAAATCCATCGAGTTGCATAACGAATTAAATCGGCACCATCTTTTAAATTTAGCTTGGTTCTGATATTAAAACGATGAGTTTCGATTGTTTTAACGCTCCGACAAAGCAATTTAGAAATCTCATGACTATTATGTCCTTGCCCAATCAGATGCAATACTTCAAATTCACTGGGTGTGAGCGTGTTAATGAGGTGTTCGGGCTCCGCACCTTTCATGACCATACGCTTCAATAGTTTTTCATGCATTTGTTTGCTTAGAAATACATTCCCTTTCAATACTTTACGAATAGCATCCAATAATACTTCCCCCGGCTCTTGCTTCATGACGTAACCCAGTGCCCCGGCTCGGAGAGCACGTTCGGCATACACTGATTCATCATGCATAGAGATGAAAAGTACCGGCAAATCTGGAACCAGAGCATGGATACTTTTGATTACTTCAAGTCCGGATACTGTTTTAAGTGTGACATCCAGCAAGATAATATCGATCGAATTATTCTTCTTTAATATTTCCAGAGCTTCAGTGCCATCACCAGCTTCTGCAAATACTTCCATATCGGGTTCCATGTTGATGAGCATGGCCAAGCCATGCCGAAGCATTGCATGGTCATCTACCAACATTACTTTTGATTTTTTAGTCGACATTTTTAGTTATCTGAGTTTTTAAACGAACTTCGGTGCCACCTTCCTTGCGAGCTAGAATCTCTAGCTTTGCTCCTAATTGTTTTGCTCGGTATTGCATGATTTTAATCCCCATGCCTGCGGTTGATGGATGATTAATATCAATACCTGTGAATCCACATCCATCATCACAGATGGACAAGCAAAGCATTTTTTCATCAGACACTATAGAAATAGTAAGATTTTGGGCTTTGCCATGTCGAATGCCATTATTAGCGGCTTCCTGGGCAATTCGGTACAAATTCAGCGCCATGCTGTTGTTATTATTAATGACATTGATGTTATTGTATGAAAATTTGCAATTAATATTGTAGGTCGTGGAAATTCTTGTGGCTAACGTTTGCAATGCCTGAATCAAGCCATTGGTTTCCAGTTCAAAGGGAAGCAGTCCTTGAGCAAGCTGCTTAATATGAATCACCGCAGTTTGTGTTTGAGTAGCAATGGAAGCGGCCAAAGTGGCAAGATTCTCATTTCCTTTAGTCGTCGTGGAAATCTTTTTTTCTAATACTCGGGCTTGATAACCGATGGCAGCGATTTGCTGCCCAACATTGTCATGTAACTCCTGGCCGATTGTATGCGCCTGTTCTTCTGCAACAGATACTAATGCTTGCTCCAATCGTCTCAATTCCAACCAGCTTTCCAAGTCACTGGCTATAGCATTTACCAATTTTTGTTCTTCGGGGAGACGAAATGGTCTGTTTTCAAAATAGAAAATACTTAAATGACCACATTCTATGCCGTTGACGCTAATTTTTGAGCGTAAAATCGACTTATTTGTATGAAGCTGATAATCATTTTTGAAGTGAGTAAAGTCTGCACCCATATGATTAGTTGATTGCAGCGTGGGAAGCTGATTTTGATCAGAATCTTTAGAGATAAACCGCCTGTCGTTAATTTCGATAACCGCTGTGGCAATTTCTGGAAACTGCATGGCTGGTATTAGATACTTGAATATACTCAAACAAACATCTTCTAACGAAAGTTCCATCCCCATACTGCGTCGAATCTCGTAGAGGCAACTAATTTCATTTAAGCGTGCGTGTAATTGTTCATCCACATCTTTACGTTCCAGCCATCGGGCCAAATCACTCGTAACGGCATTGATCAGCCTTTGTTCTTCCACGACCAAGAAGGGCTTATCCTCTGGATAATAAACGCTTAATTGACCACATGTTTCTCCATTGACGCAAATCTCAGAAGTTAATTCATGAGTTAAATTATGAGTTTGAGGTACAGAAACAATGCGCTTTCCATCAAGCTCGATTGTGATCGAAGCAGATTCTGGATGTTGCATTGCCGGTATCAAAAACTTCATAATATTACGGCAAACGGCCTCTACTGATAATTCCAATCCTAGGCTGCGGCGGATTTCATAGAGGCAAGTGATTTCCTTCAGGCGTTCGCGTAACTCACTTTCTTTACGACTTAGTTCAATAGAAAACTGTTCGGCTGTTTCTTTGGCTTCACGGGCCTCTCTTTCGGATTGGATAAGTTTTCGCACAAACCAGTTTAGTAACAATATCTCTGCAATAATTAAAGCTGCAAGATAAATAATGATATCTTTTAGTTTCTCAGTCACTGGCTTAAATAATTCATCCTCGTCTAGTTTCAGAATCATACTGAGGCCAATGGAATTTAAGGAAGCGTAAGCTTCAATTACCGGTACATGACGATAGTCAATCGTAGCAGCAACGCCACTTTTCCTATCCAGTGTTCTGGAAGGAACGCTTTCATCAGGAACCAAGTGCCTGAATTTAACGCCATCCACTTGGCTGATTAAACAAGCCATTTCATGCTTTCCCTTTTCTGGGGCTGCACACAAAATGAACTCACCGGTTTCCCCGATAGATGTTATTGCTCTAAATCGGCTCGTTAATTGTGGTAAATGAACTTGCGTTGTAATGCTACCAATTCGTTGTTTATCTTCATAAAATACATCTGTCGTGGTATGAAGAATTAACTGTTCATCCCACACTAAAAAAGTATCTTTATTTAATCGCAGCGCTTCTTTGCTTCTGGAAAACTGACCTACCTGTGATAATGTTTTACCCTGCATATCATGAACGACGGCTGCTGAAAAACCTGCTTCGGGAAGTGAATTTACATTGCGGGTAAGATCATGCAGTGCATTATGGTTATCCGGCTCCGCTTTAAGTTGTTGCATGAATTGAACGATAAAAGGACGCAGCGCCAAAGCACGAGTATCTGCCAATCCTTTTTCAATTTGAGATTCAAGCAGTTGTGATTTTCCTTGTAAAGCGACAGCAAGCCCTCGGCCTAATACGGATTCAATTTCCTGGCGCATTGCACTATAAACCGTAACGCCGGTTGTCAGCGTCAATCCAAGTAATAAAATGCCGCCGATGATGCTGATCTTTCGATCATCACGTGTTAAGAACAAACTGATCTCCTTGCATAAATGTTGCGCGCGCGACTCTCAAATTATAGGGATATCAGGTAAATAACTCCAGCGATTGACGACTCTGAGGTATGAATTGAAGGTGATTACGTAATGAGCCAATAATAAAATACTGATTTGTTCATAATGCAACTTAAAATCCATTTTTTGGATTCATGTTGATGCCTTTAATGACCAAATAAAGAAAATTGGCATATTCTTCCAACTTGGAATGCTGAATGGGGATACCTGCTGGAAGGCCGGATTTATCCGCTGCGGTGCTCAGATCAGTTTTCTCAATCTGTTGAGGTTTTGAAGGTGCATTGAAATTCATGATGCTTGAAAAGGCGCTCGTTGGAGCATCCATTGTAAGCCAAGAAAATCAACTAAGACGTAGAGAATGACGCAAAATAAAATATGCAATGGTTAAGGAATGACGAGGCAATGCGCCAATACACTGAGCTGATACGCTATGCCCTAAGCTCTCATTCAAGTTCACTCATATTTTTTAATGAAATCAACCTGATGTAACATCTTTTTTTCTTGAAGGGAACACCACTCCTGCCAAACTTGACGTGCTTCTTCTTTGTTGCTGAATGTCCAAAGTACTACACCATCTTCAGTCATTAATGTCGCCATTTTGTTGGGCCATTCTTTTATTAGGCAATACATTTTTTTCTCCTTTATGTTTTTATTTTAGTACGCTGCATAGCCTACCCAATCAATATGAAAAATGAATGACAATACAATGAAAAATAGATGACAGTGTTTACATTATGTGGAAATGAACGTTGATTGGTGGCATGCTATATGCGAAATACCCACAATACGCATTAACATTAAGTTATCTTCCCGTTTTTATAAGGAGTTATCATGAAAAAAGAAAGTTTCCAGCAATTTGGATCTTTGATGATACTGATCGGCCTAGCTGGATGTGCAGGGACTGGCGGAACAAATAATCCCGTAGATACTGCAAATCAGGGACTATCATCAGGGAGCGTAGCACAGGGCGGTCAGCAACTATTGAGCGCCGGTACCGGCGCCAGTGCTGCGTCAGCGGTTGCAGGTTCGTCAGGTGTAAGCCAGATCGGTTTGGTTGATATTCTGGTGCATCGATTGGGTGTATCGCCACAACAAGCTTTAGGTGGGGCTGGTGCAATTTTTCAATTGGCCCAGGGAAAAATGAATCCACAAGCTTTTACATCCATGTCGCAATCCATTCCCGGTATGAGTACGATGCTGGCTGCAGCGCCGGCGTCATCGGGAGCGAATTTGACATCCATGGCAGGCGGCGCGGGAGGTACATTAGGTGGTGCGGCAGCGTTGGCTTCGTCATTTAAACAACTCGATCTTTCTCCCGATATGGTGGGTAAGTTTATTCCTGTCGTAACCAACTATGTACGTCAATCTAGTGGGAAAGCATCCGCTGATATGCTTCAATCCGTTTTAACTTCCCGCTGATTTCCTGACAATTCATATCAATCCAAGGGTAGCAGAGGTATTTGCTGCCTTTGTCATGGCGCAGAAATAGTTTCTCGTGAGTTTTTCAATTTTTTGGAAAATGATGTGCTGTCATAGGCTGTGAATGAAAAGCTCCAGATTACTCATAAACTGGCCTTTTGCTTGATTTCACATCACCTCATCGTCATTCGCTATCTCTTTTAAAAGCTCACCTAGGCTTGAATGACGAGCGAGAACCAGGTAGGTAGACTAGTAGTCAAAGATGATGGCAACAATATCAGCGGAATTCTAACCTTTGGCAGAATTATTCGCACGAATGATAACAAGCAGGAAACGAGCGATGTCGTCGAAAGAGCGACGGGTAAGCTGCTTAAATTCCAAAAAATAAGAAAGAAACTTCCGCTTTGTGAGTTTTCGCACAGAACAATGGAGGAAAATACTTTATTGTTAAAGTAAGATAAGTTTCTTCGACTTTAACCAGTGTGCTCGCCTTTGAGCACACTGGTTTTTTCTTATTGAAGAGCTTATTTTTATACTTTCACCAGAATGTTTCAAGCACAAGACTGGTCTGCTTAATTTGGCAGCCGACTGCTGGAGTCGATCGGCAATATCCCACCGGTTGAATTTGAAAAGGCATATTATTGCCAATTGAGGAAGTCGACTGATGTGTAGTGGTCTAATAATCTCGG
>NZ_QRCB01000005.1 GCF_009833095.1 Nitrosomonas sp. JL21 | reverse complement strand
AACCCCAAAACCCCAAAACCCCAAAACCCCAAAACCCCAAAACCCCAAAACCCCAAAACCCCAAAACCCCCTGACAGATCGATGATCCCCGGATACAGGCCATACCATTTATTGGCCCATAGCAGAATTGCCCAGGGTTCATAAATATGAAAAAGATGTGTACCTAATTGCGGCTGATAATCGAATTTGTACGCGAAATACTGGGTAGCTACCTACAATCCTCCGATCAGATACACAACGGATAATAATAGTCGACAATGAACCTATCCTTCTTAGCATTCCTATTGTTTTGAGATAAGAAGCTATTCTTATTCATTAAAGGCTCCTTCTGGGTGTTGAAATGGATCGTTGCCGACCTATTGATTGCGCGCTATTGATCCTGTGATGCTTCATTAACTGCTGTCGGTACTGTTCAAGCCGCTCGTCATTAAAAGTCACGCGCATGTGGTTTTGCGCGGCCACTTCTGCGATCTGAACGCGAAACGACTCGGTTCCATTGATTGCCAAGTGGCTGCCGTATTTCTTCATGGCAACGATCAAAATATCTCTCAAGGCATCAGGTGATGTATCCGGCAACACGATTAATCGCTCACCGTCATCGCGAATAGTGGTTGATCCTGCTCGACAATTGACTGTGCCGATTTTGGTGATTGATTCAACAGAACTGTCTTTTATGAAACCACCCCTAAAGTGGCTATTAGCACCGGAGCCATTATTGCTTTGCTTGGCCGACACCTGATTGCCCTTGAATTGACTGGTTCTTCTGGATCGCAACACGGCCAGGGCTTCAGCGTTACCAAGCTTGGCTTCAAAGGTCAGCCAGTCCAGCCATGCCCTCCGGCAATGGCGGGTCTTAGACTGCTGATAAGCGTTCCGATAATCATTGTTGATAACTTCTATCGAGGTTTTGAATTGCTGATGCGCGGTGGCGTACAGCGCTTTTTTGGCTAATCTCCCTGCCTGAATATTCTTGATAATGCCGCGTTTGAGTGCTGCTTCTCGTTTTGCACGCTCGATGAGTTGATCGCGCGTATGTCGCAACCTAGCCCATTGCGTTGAGCGTTGCTGAGATAGATTTTTCTGCTCTTCCTGGTATCGCGCATACAGCTTGGAAGTATCAATACGGGTTTGTAATGGCCGTGGTTGGAATTGCCGATTAACCTTCCTCACATTGCGTCGTACTGAAGTAAATTCATTAGGTACAAAAGCACCCAGTCTCTGAGTCAGATTCCCTTTCGACAAAGATCGATCAACTGAGCTTGCTTTAACAGCTAGGCCATTGTTGGCAACTATGATAAAGCCATTGCCTCGTTCTTTAAGTTCAAGGCCATGATCTTTAAGTATCCCATGCAGCGCCTGCCAATTATCAGCTTGTATGATTTCACCGAGTACCTCACGCTTGATCCAGCCAAGCAGACTTTCCACTCCTGTTCTGGCTTCAATGTCCTGCGCTATTCTGGATGCTTCATCCTTCACGGTTTCATGATTGACAATGGTTAAACCATATTCCTGTTCGATCTGTTCACAGACTCGGGCGACGATCTTATAGTCATAATAGGGATTGTGTATGGTAAGACGCCTGGGATGTATCTTGTTGATGGCAATATGCACGTGTAGATAATCGGTATCGTCATGGATGACGCTCACGCGCTGATGATCTTGAAATCCCAACGCATCACAAAATCGCGCTTCAATGGTATTAAGACTCTCAAGGGACAAACGTTCCCCTTGCGGGAAACTCAGTACCAGATGGCAGATTTTATCTGATCTGGCGCGCTTATTCATTTCTTGTGTGTTCTGGATTTCAAGCACGGCAGCAGGTAACTCGTCTGTATAGCAGTTTGCAACCGAAATCTGGCCGACGCGCTCGCTTTTACCTTGTGGATTGGTCAGATACTGCACCAAGGCAGAGAAACTGCTTTTGCGTATTGATTTGATGGGTATGATTTTGGCGATCATCGTATTTAAGCTGCTTAAGTAAAAATGACTATTCCGAAAGCTATTTTTTAAGCTTCATAATGACATCCAACATCGTGTTTTGGGTATTTCGGATGTTGTTTAAAGTTAAATGCAATTCTGACTTACCAATCAATTTAGTGCGCTTGTCATTGGTAAGCCAAAGCTTGATCAATCCACCCAGTCTGCCAAGATCCCCATTGATTTTTAACAACGCATCCACTTGCCGGTTATCTATAACACTGGGTACTTGATAGCCCAGACCCAGGTTGCGCAGGTATTGGGCAACGGTTAACCCAACATCCTGCGCCTTAGTCTTTATTTCAGCTTCCTCGATTGGCAAAACAGGAACCCTGAGCTTCTTACCTCTTCTCTCTTTACAAATTGTTTTAGAGCTTTTTTTGACATTCATTTCAGTTTTCCTCGAAGAGCAAGATTAACGTTGAGCACATTGTGCGAATAAGTTGCAGTGGAGATGGCCATCTCCACATATCTTGCCCGGTTGTGTGAGTTTCAAGAAGGATATTATCATTATAATCGATGTTTGCAAATATATTATTTTCGTTATATGATAAATATCAAATAGGTTAAAAGCACTTGAAAGAAGCTTTATTCAATAAAAATAACAATTACTTGGTAACAAATTAGAAAATATAAAAAATTCAAATAAACTGAAAATAACAAAAAGAAACCGAAAGTAAAGCAAAAAAGCAGAAATCTATTTGGACGCCAAGATAACTATTTTTGTGATGACTAAATCTTTATCAGAACGAATCGCACTTTACGCGGATAAAAACAAAAGTATCGGTAAGCAATTTTTGCCGGCGTTCATTGCGTTGAAACCGGAAATTGAGCAGGCATTACAGGATGGTTGGACGATGCGGCAAATCTGGAACATTTTGCATCAGGAAGGAAAAATCAAATGTTCATATCAATGGTTCAGAACACTGGTCAATCGACATATTGGTGAGGACAGAAAGCGACATCCGTGCATTCATCAAAGAAAATCAGCTGGGAATGGTCATGAAGGATTTCGTTTTAATTCTGCAATTAAAAAAGAGGATCTGATCTGATGGCTAAAATACATATGATTCTGCAAGGAAGGGGTGAGGTAGAAAAGTCGTTTATATCATTCACGTTAGCTACAACATGAAGTTGCCAAAGGTTGGCGATTATTCGCAGACAGCTTTTTACCAACATCGAAAATGTGGCTGCGGTTTTAACATGAGTGCCGACAAGTTAGATACTCATCAGAGCACGGCATTGTTCTGTCACAGGATGATCCGGTATTGAGGATGCATACGTTCAATGAAGTCTTGCTGGAACAGAATGAAAATGAGCATGCTGAACTGTTTTCAGCTGATCGATGAAAGGATTAAAAGCGGTATGGATCATGAAACTTATGAGCTAGTCAGAATTTCCAGGGCAAGCGGCCATCATTAATTTGCTGGTTTCAATCTTGATACTGATTTCGGTTGTATCGGTATTTTTGATTTTGTTATAGCAAGATTTTTCTATAAATAAGCAGGATAGTTCATGAGAACACTAAATTTAAGTGAAGCTGCCCAATTCTTGAAATTGCACCCCGAAGAAGTGCGCCGTCGCGCTAAAGCGGGAATTATTCCGGGTGCAAAATTAGGTAAACGGTGGGCATTTATTGAAGATGATCTTGCTGACCACATTCGCTCGTTATATGCTTGTACCCGGCAAGCGTTGCAAGTGGGACATGAGGAGAAACAATTATGTCACTCTGTAAACGTGGTAAGACGTGGTGGATTAGTTTCACCACACCAAGCGGCGAGCGAGTTAGATGCTCTGCTGCAACTGAAGATAAAACCCAAGCGCAAGAATTCCACGATAAGCTGAAAGCGGAATCCTGGCGTGTTGCAAGGCTGGGAGATAAGCCAAAGCGAACTTGGGATGAGGCCGCTTATAAATGGCTAATGGAGACACAACATAAAAAGTCACATCATGAAGATGTGGCTAAAATAAACTGGCTCCAACAGTTCTTTAGGGGCAAATATCTGGATGAGTTGACTCGGGATCTGATCGCAAAGATTGGTGAGTTAAAGCGTCAGCAATCAACTCCAGCAACAGCGAATCGCTTACTGGCGCTAATTCGTGCGATTTTGCGGCGATCCGCTTTAGATTGGGAGTGGATTGATAAACCTCCTGTAATCAAGCTATATCGTGAAGCAAAGCGGCGCGTGCGTTACCTGAGTGCAACACAAGCAAGTATGCTCATTCAAGAATTGCCGCAGCATTTGGCGGATATGGTGACGTTTTCACTGGCTACAGGCTTAAGACGATCAAACGTTACGAAGCTGGAATGGTCGCAAGTGGATATGCAACGCAATGTCGCATGGATACATGGCGATCAGGCCAAAGCAGGAAAACCGATTCATGTGACCCTGAATGCGACGGCAATAGCGGTATTGACTAGGCAGATTGGCAAACATCCAAGATCAGTATTCAGTTACAAGGGCAAGCCAATCACGCAAGTGAATACAAAAGCTTGGTATAAGGCGTTAAAACGTGCGGGTATTAAGGATTTTCGCTGGCATGATTTGCGCCATACCTGGGCAAGCTGGCTGACTCAGAACGGCGTGCCGTTGAATGTCATTCAGGAAATGGGCGCATGGGAATCTGCTGAGATGGTGAGGCGGTATGCTCACCTTGCGCCTGAGCAATTTGCTCAGCATGCCCGGGTCTTGGATGGCATGCTAAATGTCACAAATTTGACACAATCGAAGTAAAAGGCTTTTTGTATCTAATATAAGTCTTTGTTTTTTGGTGCTGTTGAGAGGAGTCGAACCTCCGACCTACTGATTACGAATCAGTTGCTCTACCAACTGAGCTACAACAGCATATGGAATGAAAATCAGGCTCGCCATTATAGTGGGTTGAGTAATAACCGGCAAATATTAAAATCAGTGATGAAAAATCGGGATTTTGGGATCTTTTTTACACAAGCAAATGAAAGTGAGGAGATCGTGTGGTTTTAAAGACACAAAATTTTCGGAATAACTTCGGTTAAGTTCGGTCAATTTCGTCAAAAATCTATACATTTTTATTGCAAGAGTTCATAATTCGCCTATGAACTCTCCCAAATTCAGCGTAAAAAATATTCTGATTCTTCACGGTCCTAATTTGAATATGTTAGGGATGCGTGAACCGGGAATTTATGGTCATGAAACTTTGCAGCATATTAACAGAAATTTATCTCAATTAGCCGAAGATTCGCATATCAAAGTGAACTTCTTTCAACACAATGCCGAATCGGCTCTCATCGATAGAATTCACCAAGCCGCCCAGGACGGGACAGATTTTATTATCATCAATCCAGCAGCGTATACGCATACCAGCATAGCATTGCGCGATGCACTCGCTGCTGTGAATCTTCCCTTCATCGAAGTGCATTTATCGAATATTTTTTCGCGAGAGTCTTTTCGCCATCACTCTTATTTTTCGGATCTCGCAGTCGGAGTCATCAGCGGGTTGGGTGCCAAAGGCTATGAATTGGCATTGAAATATGCCATCGATTCTCATTAATATGAACCCATACAGAGGATCGATTGCAGGAAGGAAGATATATCAAGGAAGCTCTCGAAAGGTTAGTGAAGGTGATTTGGCAAAGGAAAGTCAGTTCAACGCGCACAGTTTATTGAGGGAGTGAGGGTATTGAGCCTCTCCCTTTTAGGCGCAACCTCACAGACGAGAATGAGCGCAGCAGTTTTTAGAGTTTCCTTAATCGTTTTTTTATTAACTACTAATACGCGAGGCGTTGTCTCGGGAGATGGAATATGGATTTAAGAAAGCTCAAAAAGCTCATTGAATTGGTTGAGGAATCGAGTATTGCTGAATTGGAGATTACCGAGGGCGAAGAAAAAGTCCGCATCAGTAAATCCGGCGCCGGAGTGCAGAACTATGCCTTCATGCCCCCGGTCATCGCGCCTGCGCAACAGCAGATACCCGGCGCTGCGTCAGTGGAGCTGGAGAAACCTGCCGAATCAGCGGCCGGAGAGACCAACTCCATTCCTGACGGCCATATTGTCAAATCTCCGATGGTCGGCACATTTTATCGGTCGCCGTCTCCCGGCGCGAGCGCGTTCGTCGAAGTGGGTCAACGGGTCAAAGAGGGCGATACCCTGTGTATTATCGAAGCGATGAAATTACTCAACGAGATCGAAGCGGATAAAAGCGGAGTCATCAAGGCCATCTTGCTAGAGAATGGGCAGCCCGTGGAATACGGCGAGCCGCTGTTCGTCATTGAATGAAGCGCTGAGTAGAAATCCATAGTCATGTTTGAAAAAATTCTTATAGCAAATCGCGGCGAAATTGCGTTGCGGATACAACGCGCATGCCGCGCAATGGGTATCAAAACCGTGGCTGTGCATTCGGAAGCGGATGCCGAAGCCAAATACGTCAAGCTGGCCGATGAATCGGTCTGCATTGGGCCCGCGCCCGTGGCGCAAAGCTACCTGAACGTTCCGGCGATCATCAGTGCTGCCGAAGTGACCGATTCTGAAGCGATTCATCCGGGCTACGGTTTCCTGTCTGAAAATGCCGATTTTGCCGAGCGGGTCGAAAAAAGTGGCTTCGTATTCATCGGGCCGAGGCCGGAAACGATCCGCCTGATGGGCGATAAAGTTAGCGCCAAGAATGCCATGAAAAAAGCGGGTGTTCCTTGTGTTCCCGGCTCGGATGGCGCATTGCCAGACAATATCGATGACATCAAGAAAGTGGTGCGTGAAATTGGTTATCCCATCATTATTAAAGCCGCTGGGGGCGGGGGCGGACGTGGCATGCGCGTGGTGCACACCGAAGCGGCGTTGTCGAATGCCGTGATCGTGACGCGCAATGAAGCGCAAACCGCGTTCGGTAATCCGACGGTATATGCCGAGAAGTACTTGGAGAACCCACGCCATATCGAATTCCAATTATTGATCGATGAGCATGGCCATGTGATTCATTTGGGGGAAAGAGACTGTTCGATGCAGCGCCGCCACCAAAAGATTCTCGAAGAAGCACCCGCGCCGGGCATCTCCGAGAAATTACGCAACAAAATCGGCGAGCGCTGCGCGGAAGCGTGCCGCCGCATCAAATACCGCGGTGTCGGTACCTTCGAATTTCTGTTCGAAAACAATGAATTCTACTTCATCGAAATGAATACCCGTTTGCAGGTTGAACATCCGGTGACCGAAGCCATCACCGGTATTGATCTTGTTCAGGCGCAGATCAATGTGGCTGCGGGCGGCATACTGCCGCTTGGCCAGAAGGATGTGGTGTTCAAGGGCCATGCGATCGAGTGCCGCATCAATGCCGAGGATGCCTACAAATTAACGCCCTCCGCCGGCCGCATTACGCAATATCACGCACCGGGCGGTCCGGGCATCCGGGTGGATTCGCATGTTTATCATAATTATATGGTGCCGCCTTTTTATGATTCCATGATCGGTAAGATCATCGCATATGGAGACACGCGTGAACAGGCTATTGCGCGCATGCGCATCGCCTTGTCCGAAATGGTGGTTTCCGGCATCAAAACCAATATTCCGTTGCATCGGGATTTGTTGACGGATGCCTCCTTCCTTCGCGGCGGTGCATCGATTCACTATCTCGAACAAAAACTCGCGTTGCATAATAAATCAGACTGACGGATTGCGGTCTGTCATTTTCACCCGACTGCCGAGCGTTGCCTGCGAAAATATGTTCTGGGTTACATTGATCATCAAAACCGATGCGGCGCACGCTGAATTGCTCAGCGATATCCTGATCGAGCAGGGCGCATTGTCGGCGGACATACACGATGCCGCCGCCGACACTGACGATGAACAAATGCTGTTCGGGGAACCGGGAGAAATTTGCGGAGAAATTTGGCAGAATGCCGAAGTTTCCGCATTGTTTGACCAGAATGTTGATATCGAGGAGATTGTGCGTGATTTGACCAAAGCCGCGCAGTTTGATCGTCCGCCCAGCTATCGTGTCGAACGAGTAGAAGAACAAGACTGGGTGCAGTTGACTCAATCACAGTTTGATCCGATTCAAATCTCATCGCGATTATGGATCGTGCCCACCTGGCACCAATCTCCCGATCCGGCCGCCATCAATTTGATTCTGGATCCCGGCATGGCGTTTGGAACGGGCAGCCATCCGACCACCAAGCTTTGCCTGAATTGGCTCGATCAGCATATCCGCAACGGTGATGTGCTCATCGATTATGGCTGTGGTTCCGGAATATTGGCGATCGCGGCATTGAAACTGGGCGCGCAGCATGTGACCGGTATCGATATCGACCCGCAGGCCATCAACGCAAGTGAAGAAAATGCGTTGCGCAATCACTGCAATTCCTCAGATTTTGAGTTTATAACAGCGGACACAGAACGGGCGCTTCAACTGCCCGGATCAGCTGACATCGTGGTCGCGAATATTCTCGCCAATCCGCTGATTCTCCTGGCGCCGCTTCTTTCCAATCTTGTGCGATCAGGAGGCCGGATTGCGTTATCCGGAATTTTAAGTGAACAGGCCGATGATGTTAACTCGGCATACCAATCATGGTTCGATATGAGCATCGCCGCTGACATGGAAGGCTGGGTGCTATTAACGGGAATCAAAAGATGAAATAATGGATTCTTCACACATTGGCGAGTAAGCAAAGCCATTTCTGGTATATTCGATTCACTTCTCAACACATTGACGGCCAATGCGATTAAATACGATGAGTAGTTCATGGCGCTGGTGACGATTTGTCCTGACTGCGCAACGGCCTTCCGCGTAAATGCAATGCAATTGCAGGCGCATGGCGGCGATGTGCGCTGTGGTCAGTGTCTACGCGTATTCAATGGATTTACGACATTGATTACGATCAGCGAATCCGTATTGGAACATCCTGCCGAATTTCGAGCACATGTTGGAAATGAATCGGAAGCTACCGAGACGGATCGTAGGGTAATTGATCACTCCAGCGATGTCTCAGAGAGTTCGGCGACAATCTCCGATTCAACTGCGACAGAGCCTGGCGGGCAGTTTCTCGATGAAGCATCTTCTGTGGGCGAGTCATGGGGAAGATGGGCGGTGGCGAATGTGTTCGCCTTGCTGTTGCTGCTCGGGCAAATTGCCTATACTCATCGCACCGAGTTAACGATCTTGATGCCGGTGTTGAGACCTCATCTGGAACACTATTGTCTGTTGCTAGGATGTGAGGTTCCTTATCCGCAATCGATTAAACAGTTGGGCATCGAAACTTCCGATCTGGAAAAAAATCTTTCGCGTCAGCCGGAAGTCACCAGCGTTTCCGCAGTAATACGCAATTATGCGTCCTTCCCGCAGGCATTGCCGGCTTTGCAGCTTGTGCTTCTGGATGCGCAAGATCAGATCATTGCCAGCCGGATTTTTACCGCTCAGGATTATTTTTCCGAGCACGATAGAGCACCGCAATTCATCGAACCTCAGCAGGAAATCGAGATCCGTCTGGATTTTGACAGCAGTCAATTGCAGGCGCTCGGCTATCGCCTGCATCTGCTTTATCCTTGACGCATACTTCGGGACACCCGATAGAAGCGAATTCAGGTAAGGTATAATGCACGACTGATTTTATCCACGCTGGTTCATCAATGACTAATCACTCCCGTACTACTTTACTGGAAAGCCTGTTTGCACAACGCATCCTGATTCTGGATGGCGCGATGGGCACCATGATCCAAACTTTCAAGCTCACCGAGGCGGATTTCCGCGGACAGCGTTTTGCGGACTTTGCACATGATCTGAGGGGCAACAACGATCTGCTGACACTGACGCAACCCGACATCATCCGCTCGATTCACTCGGGTTATCTGGAAGCGGGCGCGGATATCATCGAGACCAACACATTCAATTCCAACGCGGCGTCGATGGCGGATTATCACATGCAGGATCTGGTGTACGAACTGAACGTTGCTGCGGCTAAGCTGGCACGCGAAGCGGCACAGGAACATGAAGCCAGAACGCCCGACAAGCCACGTTTTGTCGCCGGCGTGATCGGTCCGACCACCAAAACCGCATCCATTTCACCGGATGTCAACGACCCTGGTTTCCGCAATATTTCGTTCGATCAGCTGGTAATCGATTACACCGAGTCGATCCGCGGGCTAATCGATGGCGGTGCCGACATTCTGCTGGTGGAAACCATTTTCGATTCGTTGAATGCCAAGGCGGCGCTGTTTGCGATTGACCAGTTTTTTGAGGATCAGGGCATACGCTTGCCGATTATGATTTCGGTCACGATCACCGATGCGTCGGGTCGCACGCTGTCGGGGCAGACGCCGGAAGCCTTCTGGAATTCAGTCAGCCACACCCGACCGTTGTCGGTGGGCATCAACTGCGCGCTTGGCGCCGAGTTGATGCGCCCCTATATCGAGGAACTGGCCGGGGTGGCCGATGTGTACATCAGCGTGCACCCCAATGCGGGGCTGCCGAATCCATTGTCCGAAACCGGCTATGACGAATCGCCGGAATATACTGCAAGCCAGATCAAGGGCTTCGCCGAGGATGGCTTCGTCAATATCGTCGGTGGTTGCTGCGGTACCACACCCGCGCATATCAAGGCCATCGCGCAGTCGGTGGCCGAGATTGCACCGCGCAAGATACCCGATATTCCGAAAAAATTGCGACTGTCGGGCCTGGAACCGTTGAACATCGGTGACGATTCGCTGTTCGTGAATGTCGGTGAACGCACCAACGTGACCGGTTCACGTGCTTTTGCCCGTTTGATCCTGAACGACAGTTACGCGGAAGCGTTGGATGTGGCGCGCAGCCAGGTGGAAAACGGCGCGCAGATCATCGACATCAATATGGACGAAGCGATGCTCGATTCGCACAAGGCCATGGTGACGTTTCTCAATCTGGTGGCGGCGGAACCGGATATCTGCAAGGTGCCGATCATGCTCGACTCGAGCAAGTGGACGGTGATCCAGGCCGGTTTGAAGTGCATCCAGGGCAAGTCGATCATCAATTCGATCAGCATGAAGGAAGGCGAGGAGGAATTCATCCACCACGCTAAACTGGCGCGCCGTTATGGTGCCGCAGTAATCGTCATGGCGTTCGACGAGCAGGGGCAGGCGGATACGTTGCAGCGCAAGGTCGAGATTTGCACGCGCAGTTACCGAATTCTGGTGGACAAGGTTGGTTTTCCGCCGGAAGACATCATTTTCGATCCGAACATCTTTGCAATTGCCACCGGGATCGAAGAGCACAACAACTATGGCGTCGATTTCATCGAAGCCACCCGTGCGATCAAGCAGACTTTGCCGTATGCCAAGATAAGCGGCGGGGTGTCGAATGTGTCGTTCTCGTTCCGCGGCAATGAGCCGATCCGCGAAGCTATCCATACCGCTTTCCTGTATCACGCGATCAGGGCCGGCATGACGATGGGGATCGTCAACGCCGGGCAGCTTGGCGTGTATTCCGATATTCCACCCGAACTGCTGGAGAAGGTCGAGGATGTGCTGCTGAACCGCCACCCGGATGCAACCGAACGTTTGGTCGAGTTTGCAGAACAGTACAAGGGACAGAAAAAGGAACAGGTGGAAGATCTGGCATGGCGTGACGAGCCGTTGCAACAGCGACTGACGCATGCGCTGGTCAGAGGCATCGCCTCGTTCATCGAAGTCGATACCGAGGAAGCGCGCGCCGAGATCGAGAAGAAGGGGGGTCGCCCGATTCAGGTGATCGAAGGGCCGTTGATGGACGGCATGAGCGTGGTCGGCGATCTGTTCGGTGCCGGAAAAATGTTTTTGCCGCAAGTGGTCAAATCGGCGCGTGTGATGAAACAGGCGGTGGCCTATCTGTTGCCCTATATCGAAGCCGAAAAGAAACTGCTGGGCGACGACAAGCCGAAAGGAAAAATTGTCGTTGCCACGGTCAAGGGTGACGTGCACGACATCGGCAAGAATATCGTGGCTGTGGTATTGCAGTGCAACAACTACGAAGTGATCAACATGGGCGTCATGGTACCGAGTGCGCAGATCCTCGACATGGCGCGGCGTGAAAATGCCGACATCATCGGTCTGTCCGGATTGATCACGCCGTCGCTCGAGGAAATGGCGCATGTGGCCAAGGAGATGCAGCGCGAGGGTTTCACCATCCCGTTGCTGATCGGTGGCGCCACGACATCACGGGTGCATACCGCCGTCAAGATCGCGCCACATTACGAAGGCCCGACCGTGTGGGTTCCCGATGCCAGCCGTGCCGTGGGCGTGTGCAGCAATTTGCTGTCGGAAGACCTGCGTGCCAATTACGTGCAGGGTATCAAGGAAGAATACGAGAAAGTCCGCACCCAGCACAAAAACAAGAAAGGTCCGGCCAAATTGCTGGCGCTGGAAGAAGCGCGCGCCAATGCATTCAAGACCGACTGGGCCAGCTACAAACCGCATCAGCCGCAATTGATCGGTGTGCGTACGCTGAACAATTATCCGCTCGACAAGATCGTGCCGTTCATCGACTGGACACCGTTCTTCCAGGCCTGGGAACTGGCAGGTCGCTATCCCGACATCCTGACCGATGAAGTGGTCGGGGAGACCGCCAGCCAGTTGTTCAAGGATGCACAAGCCATGATGAAGAAAATCGTCGAGCAGAAATGGCTCAGCGCCAATGCCGTGATCGGTCTTTTTCCGGCGAATGCGGTCGGCGACGACATCGAAATCTATACCGATGCCACGCGCAGCAAGATCGCCATGGTGTACCACTGCCTGCGGCAGCAGGATCAGAAGCCGACTGGCAAGCCCAACCGCTGCCTGGCAGATTACATTGCGCCGAAGGACACCGGCATTGCCGATACCATCGGCCTGTTCGCGGTCGGCGCCGGTTTCGGTATCGACGATCGCATCAAGGCATTCGAAGCAGTCAACGACGATTACAGCGCAATCGTGCTGAAAGCGCTGGCCGACCGCCTGGCGGAAGCTTTCGCCGAACACATGCACATGCGCGTGCGCCGTGAATTCTGGGGTTATGCCAAGGATGAGACTCTGAGCAACGAGCAGTTGATCAACGAGGAATACCTTGGTATCCGTCCTGCGCCAGGTTATCCCGCGTGCCCGGATCACACCGAGAAAGGCCCATTGTTTGCGACGCTGAACGCCACCGAGAATGCCGACATCGTCATTACCGAATCGTTCGCCATGGTGCCGACAGCCGCAGTGTCCGGCTTTTATTTCTCGCATCCGGACTCGTCTTTCTTCGCCGTGGGGAAAATTGGCAAGGATCAAGTCGAAGATTATGCCAAACGCAAGGGCTGGACTCTGGAAGAAGCCGAGCGCTGGTTGGCGCCGGTGCTGGCGTACGAGCGATAATTCACAGTAGGGTCGGCATATCGAGCGCAGATTGCGTCAATGGCAATTGTGGCGCCGCGTATCTGTTTGACCGGATCGGCGTATCCTGGGTACAGCGGGAGCGCGTCACCAGTCCTGCAGCCGGATCAGGCGGTACCGATCTGGGCGGAGATTTCGGCGGCGCCGTTGCGCTCGATCAAGTGGACTAAATTTACTGGTCGCTGCCCGCCGCGATAATTGCAACGCTGGCCAGGTGCGGCAAGGTCTATTATTATGTGCTGACTAAATAGAGCAGGAGAATCAGGACCTACCGATACTGTGATTGCGGCGGAAGGTCCGCCATAACCCTTCCGCCGTGTTGCGTCAGTTAAAAGAAATATCAAACACATCTATTGCAAAATCATTCCCGCCATTGCCACCGTCCTGAAGAATGAGCGTGATGTAATCAATCGATTTCAAGTCGTTTTTGGTGGGTGGTTTTCCTTGCGAGCCTGAACGAAATGCCGACAACGGGAAAGCTATCGTGAATGAACCGGCAACCGGTGGCGTGATGGGTTTGCTTAACTGAAAAATCTCCCTCGACGGCGTCACTAACTGAATGATGGCATCCACCTGATTGATCATGTCCAGCGAATGAAAATGCAGCTTCATTTTTCCGTTAGCCAGCGCATTGCTTAAATCGAGATTGAGAGGTATGAGATTATCTTCTTTGTCAAAACCATACGAAACTTCAAGTCGGCTCGCGACTCTGACACCGTCTTCGACAATCAAATGACCGCCAATGATGTTATAGACTCCTTTTCTACCGAGAGACGTAGGTGGTGATGGCAGTTGCTGGACGATATGCTTGACTTGGCGGAAGCCGCCGAGCATGGAGCCAGTCTGGACACGGGTACCAGTACCAGAACTTGGGTCTCGGGGAGATATGACTTGAGGTCCGGTATCGAAATTGTCGATCAGTATGGTTTGCGCTTTTGTAGTATGGATCATCCCAACCAGGATTATGCCAGTGATCATATGGGCGGCTAATTTCATCATGCTCTCCTTTTCTGTCGAATTAAAAAAAACGGTGACGTGCTCGTTGCCAATAATGCATTAAAAGAAATCAGTTGCCACATGAACACCGACCAACAGCACCGCTTCGCCATTGGTAAACGTGTGATAACCGTCATCAACGCCGCCATCCGTCCAGCCTTCGCTCAGCCCGGCGACACGGTCGTTGCTGTTACCGTCCACTTTCAAAGTATTGGTGGTAGTCGATAGATTGAGTATATCCAGTGCGGTCACGGTCAGCTTATTAGCACCGTTGCCTTTCAGGTCGATGGCTTCGATATCGCTGATATGCCCGCGCTCTTTGATCAGATTCAGATTCAAGTAACTGTCATCCAATTTGAGCGTATCCCAACCGGCACCACCATCCGCCAATTGAAACTTCAAATCACAGATTTCAATGGTATCATCGCCAGCACCGGCATGAAACACATCCTTCCCGCCTCGACCAATCAAGGTGTCATCGCCATCGCCAGCCACCATGCGGTCCACGCCTTGATTACCCTTGAGCTTGTCCGCTTTTGCCGTGCCCATTGCGGTTACCTTGCCATTGAAATTGCGGCCAAATACTACGTAGCTAGAACCAGAGAAACTTCCGTTCGGATCAGCGCCAAAAGCACCGACAAGCACATCGTCAAAACCATCACCGTTAACATCGCCTGCTCTGCTGACCCTAGCGCCCGAAATATCTTCCGCGGCTGCGCCATCGAGACGGAAGCCGTCTTTGCTGCCGAGGTTCGATAAGCTCAGCGTCGCATCAAAGCCGGAAGCCTTGCCAAATACCACGTAACTGGAGCCGGAAATAGGGCCGTTCGGACCGGCTCCAATCGCACCGATCAGTAAATCTGCAAACCCGTCACCATTGACGTCACCTGCATCGCTAACCGAAATACCTGCAGAATCAAGCGATGCCGCGCCATCCACGCGAAAACCATTGCTACCGTCAAGATCGGATAAGTTCAGCGCAGCATCAAATCCGGTAGCCTTGCCGAATACCACATAACTGGCTCCCGTATACTTATCGCTAGTATCGGCATTGAACGCACCAACAAGCACATCAGCAAACCCGTCACCATTGATGTCTCCCGCACTACTCACTGAATAACCAGAAGCATCAAACGCTGACACTCCTTCTAGACGAAAACCGTTATTGCCATTGAGACTGGGCAGATTCAATGTAGCGTCAAATCCAGTGGCTTTGCCGAAAACGACATAACTGGAAGTGGAATCCACACCATTCGTTCTAAAAGAACCGATTATTAAATCTGAAAAACCATCGTCATTGACATCGCCCGCGTTGCTTACCGAAGTGCCGGAATAATCGCTCCCTTTCTCTCCATTCAGGCGAAAGCCATTATTACCATCGAGACTGGATAGGCTCAATGCAGGAGCAAAACCAGCAGCCTTGCCAAACACAATATAACTGGATCCAGAATTATCGCCATTCGGGTCAGCATACGGAGCACTGACAATCACATCATCAAGCCCGTCACCGTTGACATCCCCTGCATTGCTTACAGAAGTACCTGATTTGTCATATGTCGCCACTCCATCCAGGCGAAAACCGTTATTACCATCGAGACTGGATAAATCAAATGTCGCGCTAAAACCACTAGTCTTACCAAATACCACATAACTGGAACCGGAATAACCGCCGCTCGGATCACTTCCCACGACACCGATAAGCAGATCAGCAAAACCATCGCCATTGACATCTCCTGCACTGCTGATTGGAGTCCGAAAATTAGTCATCTGGGTTGTCGGATTCAGGCGGAAGCCGTTAGTGCCGTCCAGTGATCAAAATAGTTTAACGATGATGACTCATCGATAGCTTTCTACTGAGACCTTTCGGCGGGTGCCATTACATGAAGTGTATGCCGGGATACCTTACAGATTGGTTACAGATTAATCGAAAGCCATCACTCGTAAGAAAATAGCCGAGAAACCAATACTTAAATTCTTGCTAATGAGGTGAAATGATCTTCTGATAAAGAAATTCGGTGGCTGATGAAGGTTTGATACCTAGGCGGGTCAGGAATAATTGATGGCAAAAGTGGTACATTGCCAACGCTTCGCTTTGCCGGCCGAGCTGCAGGTATAGGGTGATGAGATTCTGGTAAAAAACTTCGATTAAAGGTTCAGTTTCAATGGCTTTTTGATACAGTCATTTTTCCGCATCAGCTTCAAGAGTTTCAGCGACCACCTGGAGCATTCAGATAGTTGACTTTTCCTGATTTTACGGTTGCTGTGAGTGTAATTACTGGACTTCGTTATATCGAAGTGAAGAAATAACCTAACATGTCACGCATAAACCAACCTCCCTTTAGGTTCCGGAATAGGTTTTCCCAGTTCGCGCGCGGTTTCTATCCATTGTTCAATGACAATTTTCACATTCGCAACAGCTAACTCGTAGGTGTCTCCATCCGCCATACAGCCGGGCAATTCTGGAACCTCAACGATGAAAGCGTGATCTTCATCGCTCCAGTAAATAATTAACTCGTACTTAATCAATGTTGTTTTCTCCCATGCGATACTTGGTCAATAAAATTCTAACTTGTTTGACTTGATACGGCTTTGCTTTACTATTTCTGGCTTGCAAATTAATAATTTCTTCAATGTTCTCACGTGTAAATAGATGATGACTTCCTTTTATTCTCTCCGTGAAGCCTAATCGGATCAATAATTGACAAAGTTCGGAGAATGTAATGTCGGCATCAGCAGTTCCCGTCAGAATTTTCATTATGAGTTTTGCATACTTACTCATTTAAACGGTTCCAATTTATCAACTTTGATGGAGTTATTGCTGCATCATCGGATTGCCCGTCCGGGCAGTCAATATACTGTTCTATCCATACTTCATATAGCTTGACCGATCGCCCGTGATGATGCAATAGACTGAGGCAGCGGCGGTGATGCAGCCGTGACCCATTCTTAGCCTCGCAACGTCAAATAAAGCTCCCGATAAGCTGTTGCACTGGCATTCCAGCTGAAGTCTTTGGCCATGCCATTTTTTTGCAGGCGCTGCCAGGTTTTTTTATCGTGATATGTTTCGATGGCTCGTTTGATCGCACCCATCAGTTCGTCTGCCGTCGATGGCGCGAATACGAAGCCACTGGCGCTGCCGTTTGCCAATGTTTGTGGCGTGCAGTCGACCACGGTATCCTTCAGCCCACCGGTCGCATGCACCACTGGCGGCGTGCCGTAGCGCTGACTGTACATTTGATTCAAGCCGCACGGTTCAAAGCGGGACGGCATCAGAAAACAATCTGCGCCGGCTTCGATCAGGTGTGACAAGCGTTCATTGAAACCCATGCGCACCGCAATTACACCGGGATATGTCAGGGCCAGCATGGCAAGTCGATGTTCCAATTCCGCCGGGCCGTTGCCGAGGATGGCCAGTTGCGCTGGCAATGCTGCGAGCTGAGGGGCGATATCGATCAACAGATCCGTGCCTTTCTGATGATTCAACCGACTGACGACGCCCAGCAACGGAACACCCGGGCTTTCGGTCAATCCCAGTTCATGCTGCACGGCCAATTTATTGACCGATTTGTCAGGTAATTTCTTGCTCGAATAATTTTTGATCACATTGCGGTCGGTGGCAGGATCCCATTCGTTCAAGGAAATACCGTTGATAATGCCGGTGATCGATTGGCGGCGACCGGCTAATAACCCCTGCAGGCCGAAACCCAGAGGTTCTGTTTGGATTTCTTCGGCATAACTGGGGCTCACCGTGGTGATATGGTCGGCGTAATAAAGTCCGGCCTTGAGAAAAGACATATTGCCATAATATTCGACGCCATTGATATCGAAGCTCGCAGGCGGCAATCCCAATTGCACCGCGCTGCCCGGCGGAAAGACACCCTGAAAGGCAAGATTATGGATCGTCATGACCGTAGCGGCTTTCTTGCCGGAATGAAAATGCAGATAAGCGGGAGTGAGGCCGCTCTGCCAGTCATTGCAATGCGCAATATGCGGCCGCCACGCAATCGGACTGGCATCGCTGGACAGGATGGCGCCAATTTTGGCTAACAATCCGAAGCGCAGCGCGTTATCCGGCCAATCGCGCCCGTATTCATCCATATAAGGCCCGCCGTCGCGGCGGTAAAGCCCCGGGCAATCGATGATGAAGGCAGGAATGTGTTCAGCCTTGTTCAACGATATCCGCGCCGACAGCAGCACCGCCGGAGGAAAATGCGCTAATTCTTTGAATTCGAAAACCTGGTATTGATATTTAGCACCGGCGAGCACCTGAGGATAGCCCGGCAGTAACAGCCGCACATCGGTGTTGAGCATGCGTAATGCCGCCGGCAGCGCTGCACTGACATCGCCCAACCCACCGGTTTTGCAAAATGGAAATACTTCAGGCGTGATGAACAGAACGCGCTGTTCTTGGGAAGAACGCATGGTGTGAAAGTTTATTGATGGGTTTTGAAATAATGAATCAAGCCGCTGGTGGATGAGTCGTGCGCGCCAGTCTGATGATGCGCCCACTCGGTCAGGATCTTTCCGGCCAATTGTTTGCCCAGCTCCACGCCCCACTGATCAAACGGGTTGATGTTCCAGATGACGCTCTGAACGAAAACTTTATGCTCATACAGCGCAATCAGCGCACCCAGTGTCCGCGGGTCGAGCTTCTTGAACAAAATGGATGTGGTCGGGCGGTCGCCGGGAAAGATCTTATGCGGCAGCAACTGCTTGATCGCGGCGGCGCTCAAACCTTGCGACTTGAGTTCGGAAGAAACCTCCTGTTCATTCTTACCCATCATCAATGCTTCTGTTTGGGCGAAAAAATTGGCCAGTAACAGGCGGTGATGATCGCCGATCAAATGATGGCTCTGACAGGGCGCCAGGAAATCGGCCGGGATTATTTGCGTGCCTTGGTGCAATAATTGATAGAACGCATGCTGGCCGTTGGTTCCGGGCTCTCCCCAGACGACTGCGCCGGTGGCGTAATCGACGATGCCGCCGTCGCGGGTCACGCGTTTTCCATTGCTTTCCATGTCGAGTTGCTGCAGATAAGCCGGAAAGCGCTGCATCGATTGATCATACGGCAGCACCGCATGCGACGTGGCGCCGAAAAAATTGATGTTCCAGATACCGATCAAACCGAGTACGACGGGCAGGTTTTGATCGAACGGCGCCGTCGCGAAATGCTGATCCATATCGTGTGCGCCGTGTAGCAACGAATAAAAGTTATCCATGCCGATGGTCAGCGCGATCGGCAGGCCGATGGCCGACCACAGCGAATACCGTCCGCCGACCCAATCCCAGAATTCGAACATATTGTCGGGATCGATGCCGAATTTTTGCACTGCCGAACGATTGGTGGAAACAGCGACGAAGTGCTGCGCAATATCTTTCTCGCTACCGCCGTGCGATAAAAACCAGCGTCGTGCGGAATGCGCGTTGGTGAGCGTTTCCTGCGTGGTGAAGGTTTTTGACGCAACGATGAACAAGGTGGTTGCGGGATCCAGATGGCGTAAGGTTTCGGACATCTGTGCGCCGTCGATGTTTGAGACAAAGTGCGGTTTGAGACCGTTCAAGTGATAGGGCCTGAGCGCTTCAGTCACCATCACCGGCCCCAAATCCGATCCGCCAATGCCGATATTGACGATATCGGTAAAGATCTTATTGTTATATCCACGGTGCGCACCGCTCTGAACGGCGATCGCGAAACGCTCCATTTGTTTGAGCACGCGCTTGACGTCCGGCATCACATCAACGCCATCGAGCAGAACGGGACCTTCGCTGCGCAGCGCAATGTGCAATGCCGCGCGATGCTCGGTGGCATTGATTTTATCGCCCGAAAACATGCGGGCAATCCAATCGCCCAATTTCTGCTGATGCGCCAGCGCCAGCAATAAATCGACCGTCTGACGATCGATGCGTTGCTTCGCGTAATCCATCAAAATATCATTGAAAGTGAGTGAAAATTCGCTGAAGCGCTGTGGGTCCTGCTGAAACAAGTCGCGCATGGGCTGTTGCGCCATCCGTGATTGATGTTCTTGTAAAGCAAGCCAGGCAGATGATTGGGTTAGTGATGACATAGAAGGAATTGGTGTGGCTGCATGTTATGTATGCTCAAAATTGTCAATGACTTGTTCGGATTGGAACATCAATGCTGAAGCAATCATGCTCCGTATGGGGTCAACGGTTCCAGGCATTGATTTCCAACGTAATGATCAGTTCCTGCGTAATGATGGGCCATTCCAACTGCACTGTTACCGCCTGCATGATTTTCTCAAATCCGCTTTCCGATTGGGAAACCGTAAAATGCGGGTGTGCGCGCAATGTCACTGGAGACGACGTTGCCAGCACCACATTGCCGCCCAGCGTATCGTCATCCAGCGCGATCTCATTGATGTCCTTCAGTTGCAATAACTGCCCCAGTCCGCCGAGGATTTCTCCGTGGTGGCGATAACGCGCGCCCACGCCGTCGCAACTAGGCATCGCCAGATTGATTTCAGTGATGAATACGTGTGCCATTTTCGCAGAGAAGTGATAGATGACCTGCAATCGGTTGCCATCGAGTACGAATTGCTTATGGATCGGGTACTCGGTATTGGCTGATTGGAAGTGATTATTTTCCAGCGCAGCCGCCTTGGAGTGATAGCTGATGAACATGCCGTCGAGCCGATCGACGAATAGGCTCCGCGGATGATCGTCGGGAATGATGTCTTCGGCATTGATTTCGTGCTTATAACTGACCCGGTCATGGGCGGAAGCAATGCCGCTGGCGCTATGGCTGGCGGCGTGATTCTGGCCGGGCTGGATCTTCTGGTAATAATGCTCGGCCTGGCAACGCAAAGTATCGCCAAAATTATGGTGTAATCGATAGGCATCCAATTCGCATATGCTTGCAAACGAATCCAATTTGATGACAGCCTGTAAAATGCCATTTTGCAGATAGGCTTCTGCGACACCGTCCAGATCGGTATCTTCGGTAAAATAGTCTGGTCGTGGCAAACGTGCATCCAGCAGTGTTTCCAGCTCAACGAGGCTATTGTAGATGGCGCGCCGCAAGTGGGGCAGGTACAAGCCGCCGAACAGGCCGTGCCAGTACGCATCGTTGGCTTGCGATTCATATAATTTTTGCTGCATCAGTCGGGTGCGCCGTGTTTTCTGGAGCTGGTGGAAACGAGCGGAAAGGCCGAGCATGCGTTTATGCATCCAATTGGATTCCGGGTAGCGGGAGAAGAAATTTTTCCAGATCCCGCCGCGCAGATAAGCTTTTTTTTGTTCATACCAGCCGCTCGATTTGGCCTGTTGCACCAGATCCGCATAGGTATTGGCGGACTCGGCGGGTAATGTCCACTCGTTCATCTCGATATATGAAACAGTAGGTAAATAGACGATGCCGCGGGTTTTCTCGCTGGCGTGATATTCGCTGTAATGCTGGGTGCAAATTTTGTCGGATGCGAGTACGCCTTGAATGAATCGTTCCAGCCAGCCTTTTTCATACACCCATTGATAAGTTTCCGGCCAGATACCGAATTTTTCGATATCATCGAAATAAACCGCCGCGGCACAGGTGTCCGGCGTCCACTGATCGGCCAAGGATTCCAGGTAGGCGATGGTTTCGTCGGCCGGGGCGAACGGGATTTTGTAGCGCAGTGATTCGGATATCGGAAACAAGTCGAGTTTCCGGCTGTCTTCCTCGGTGGTGAAATAACCATTCAATTCAGCATGCGTTTTACCGGCGCACAGAAAGTGATAATCGTCGACGATGACATAGCGTATGCCGCAGTCCGCGAGCGCAGGAATGACGGTGGATTCCCAGACGCGCTCCGTCAGCCACGCCCCTTGCGGCCGTTGTCCCAATCGGCTGGCAAGTTTCTTCGAAAATGCCTCGATCTGTCCGATGCGGTCACTGTTGGGAATCACGGCCAGTACCGGCTCGGTATCGCCCGCACCGAATAGTTCCACTTGTTTCCTGGCGACCATTTCCTGCAGCAAGGCCATATCCTCAGGGAATTCCTGCATCAGATAATCGAGCAGCCAGCCGGAAAAATGGACAGCAAAGCGGAAATCAGGATAGCGGTGCAGTACCTGCAGAAAAGGACGGTAGCAACGGATATGCGCGTCCATCAGTACGTTCGAGAAATTTCCAACAGGCTGGTGGGCATGAACACCAAAAAGGAGCGATACACGTTGAGACATTCAATTTTCCCGGTAATTGGTTAAAAAGCTCAGCAACCAACGATTCCACTGCTACGCCTGATCAGTATAGCGTGAAATTACTGGTGATTCATGACGATCGCCGCATGGTGCTGTTCGTTTCATTATTGGCGCTGCCTTTGCTGATGGATTCGAAAATCTCGGTCGGTATCGGCAATTTGAGCATGCGATACAGGTTCATTAGATTTTGCCGGTAAAGTTGATCAAAACTCGCCACGGAATGAGCAGGGTTGTAGTCGCCAAACCACCAGAACCAATCAGAGCTTTCGCATGACGCCAATTGTCGGCTGGCCTCGGCTTTTTCTTCTTCCGTCAACCGGTCGCTCTGCATCACCAGATCGAAACTCTGCTTTGCGGCACAGAGCAAGTCCCAGGCATAATTTTTTTCACGGTCGCCGACCCAGGTCGAAAATGTGCCATAAACCCAGCTGCCGGCCGTCAATGCAGGCAGGGTGACGATATTGCCGAGATTGCCGGTATCGGCGATATAGTCGCGATATGTGGTCGTGCGGATATACGGATGTTCGTCGAGCAGGCTGTATAGATCGTTCAGGAAATAGAATCCATTGTACGGATAGGATTCCCACGCATTTTCCCCGTCAAGAATGACACTCACCACCGGGTTGACCGCTTCCGGCGTGCTGTGATAAATGCGTTCCAGAGACTGCACGAAATTTTCCGCGGCATCGCGGCCAAACCAGCGTGAATATTCAAAGCCGATCAAATCGGATAATTGGTCGTCACGGAAAAAGCAAGTCACTCGCTCGGCCTCACCGGCGATCCGATACGGACGATATAGATACTCATTGCGGTCGGGCAGCGGCATTTCTGGATGAGAAGCCCGCAGGCTATTGACCAGAACGCCTTCGCCGCTGGCGCTCCATTGACAGCCGTGTTCGGCAAGAATTTTCAATAGTGGTGTAGACAGAGCGCCTTCAGCCGGCCAGACACCGAAGGGTTGTTCGGTGAAACGCTCGGTATGACTGGCGATCGCCGATGACAAATGAAACGCTACGCGACTGCGTCCGCCGGGATATTGGTCATGTTCCGGCAGGGTGACATCAGGCTGACTGTCGCGCGCAGAAGAGAAATCGATCAGCAATGGCGCCAGCGGATGATAGTGCGGCGTGGTCGAAAGTTCGATCTGGCCGGATTCAACCAAGGTGCGGTAACGCGGGATCAGATTCTGGATCAGTTCGCCGACGAGATTGAATAACTGCAACCGGTCGTCATAGCTGAATCCTTTGCTCTGTGCCATCAATCGCATGATGAATTCATTATTGCGGCGCACGCTCTCGCCCATCCATGCCAAGTGATACCATACCAGCAGGTCGGCCAGATACTGTCCGGACACATACGCCAGTTCACTTTCACTTCGTTTGTTGAAAATCTGGTAAAGCTCATGCAGGCGCTTATAGGTAGGATACGGTTGCAGCATCGTCTCATGGTTGCTCAGAAAACAGCTATCAAAAATATACAAACGATCCTGCACTGAGATATGCTCGAGTTCCGGTGTGGCGAGCAGGCGCAGCAATGGTGTACGAATTTCTCCGCTGGCAAATTGCTCGGTGAAGTCTTCCAGTTGATCCAGCAGGATTGGCACAAAATTGACCACAGCCTTGGTTTGCGGGTGCATTTCCAAATGATAGGCCATGTCGGTATAGTCCTTGATGGCATGCAGATACACCCACGGCAGCACAAATTCCTTCGTGACATAATCGCGATAGTCGGGTTGATGCATATGCCACAGTAAAATAAGATTAAGTTGTTTCATTCACAGCGAAAAGTTCTGAAATAGATGTTGTCAGCGGACCTTATGGATCCGCTGTCCCAGCATTTCCGGGGTAATAAGCGTGATGCCGGTATCGGTGACGTAAAATCGTTTCCGGTCTGAGATAGGATCATATCCCACCGTCAATCCTTCCGGGATCATGCACTGTTTTTCAACCACGACCCGGCGCAAGCGAGCATGCCTGCCGATCACCACATTGGGCAATATGACCGAATCCTCCACATTGCTGTAACTGTTGACCTTGACGTTGGAAAACAGCAGCGAGCGCCGCACTGTCGCGCCGCTGATGATGCATCCGCCCGATACTGAAGAATCCAGGGCTTGGCCACGGCGGTCGTTATCATCGAAAACGAATTTCGCAGGAGGCAATTGTTCCTGATGCGTCCAAATGGGCCAGTCGGCATCGTACAAATTGAGCTGCGGCGTTACTGTGGTCAGATCGATATTGGCTTCCCAGTATGCATCCACCGTTCCGACGTCGCGCCAGTAAGGAACGCCCGAGGCCATATTAACGCAGCTATCGAAGAACCGATGCGCAAAAACGCGATAACGCGGCACCATGTAGGGAATCAAATCCTTGCCGAAGTCATGGGATGAGTCATCGACCTGATGATCGCGTATCAGTTGTTCATAGAGAAATGCCGAGTTAAATACATAAATGCCCATGCTGACCAGCGCTTTGTCGGGTTGGCCCGGGATCGGCGCCGGGTGAGCCGGCTTTTCGGCAAAACTGGTTACCCGCCATTCATCGTTGACCCCCATGACGCCAAAGGCGCTGGCTTCTTCAAGCGGCGCTTCAAGGCATGCCACCGTCATATCGGCGCCTTTCTGGATATGGTCGGCGAGTAATTTGCTGTAATCCATTTTGTAAATGTGATCGCCGCCCAGGATCAGTACATATTTCGCATCATGGCGCTGCAATATGTCGACATTTTGAAACACCGCATCTGCCGTTCCTTGGTACCAGGTTTCTTCAGCGGTTCGCTGTTGCGCGGGCAACAATTCGACGAATTCCTTGAAACGTCCATCCAGAAAGCTCCAGCCGTGCTGAATGTGGCGAATCAAGCTCTGTGCCTTGTATTGCGTAACGACGCCAATACGCCGCACGCCCGAATTGACGCAGTTGGACAGCGGAAAATCGATGATGCGGAATTTGCCGCCAAAGGGAACGGCGGGCTTGGCGCGCCAATCCGTCAATTGATGCAGACGACTGCCTCGTCCGCCCGCCAGGATCAACGCCAGCGTAGTATGCGTGATATTGCTGTGAAAACGTGAGTCGGCGTAATTTTCAGTTCCCAATTCATTGGCTTGCATAAATGCGTGGTCATTTTTCATGGCGATCCATATCCTCATCATTCATGTGAACATGCTCCTACGCTAATGGTATCGCATTCTTGCACTTTCTCACATATTGCCGTTGGTTTAATTATCGTTAACCAACCATTAGGAGGTTATAATTCGGCCTTCAACCATTCTGCTGCCTTAAATTCGTGATGACCGCACATAACAGCCCTTCGCTCCAGGACGCCTTGTTGAACGCACGGCTTCACGATCCCTTCGTTTATCTGGGTATGCACCGTGAACAGCGCGGCTACCTGGTGCGCGTGTTTCGTCCGCATGATGAACATGTGTGGATCAGAACGGCTGCCGGTTTTGAACCGATGACGCGCATACATCCGCAGGGAATTTTCGAATGGCGCGGTGAGGTGATGCCCGACGTGCCGTATCGTTTGCGTATCGAAGCCCATGCGCGGCATAGTATGTATGAGGTCTATGATGCCTATGCATTCGCGCCGCAAATTTCCGATCACGATGTGTATTTATTCAATGAAGGCAGGCTGTGGCAGTCGTATCGCATGCTCGGTGCTCAAACTGTCAGACATGGCAGTACCGAAGGCGTGCGTTTTGCCGTCTGGGCGCCGAATGCGGAGCGGGTCAGCGTCATTGGGGATTTCAATCGATGGGATGGTCGTATGCATCCGATGACGGTTCATCACGCCAGCGGCGTCTGGGAGCTGTTCATTCCCGAATTGCTGCCCAATAGTGTGTATAAGTTTGAGATTCGCAACCGCCACAGCGGCGAGATTCTGATCAAGACCGATCCATATGCGCAGCACTTCGAATTGCGTCCGCATACTGCGGCACTGACACCGGTCGGCAGTGAATATGATTGGCAGGATCAGGCGTGGATGGCGCAGCGGCTGCATTGGGACTGGCTGCATGCGCCGTTGAATATCCTGGAGATTCATGCCGGTTCGTGGAAACGTCATCCGGACGGGCGTTTCTATCAGTACCGCGAGTTGGCTCAGCATTTAGTGCCGTATGCGGTAGAAATGGGTTACACGCATATCGAGCTGATGCCTATTTCGGAACACCCATTGGATGAATCATGGGGTTATCAAACGACCGGTTATTTCGCCGTGACGAGCCGGTATGGTTCAGCGGATGATTTCAAGTTTTTCGTCGATGCCTGCCATCAAGCCGGCATTGGTGTGATTTTGGATTGGGTTCCGGCGCATTTTCCGCAGGATACGTTTGCACTGGCGCGTTTCGACGGTACTGCCCTGTATGAACATGAAGATCCCCGTCTGGGATTCCATCAGGATTGGGGAACGTACATCTTCAATTATGGGCGCAATGAAGTGAAATCGTTTTTATTGTCGAGTGCTCACTACTGGCTATCCGAATTTCATCTGGATGGATTGCGGGTCGATGCGGTCGCGTCGATGCTGTATCTCGACTACTCGCGCAACGAAGGTGAGTGGTTGCCGAATAAATATGGCGGTCGGGAAAATTTGGAGGCCATTGATTTCTTGCGTGACCTGAATGTGATGGTGCATGTGGAATTCCCGGGTGCATTGACATTGGCTGAAGAATCGACCGCCTGGCCCGCCGTTTCGCGTCCGACCTATGTCGGCGGGCTGGGATTTTCGATGAAATGGAACATGGGTTGGATGCACGATACGCTGTCCTACATGCGCCAGGATCCGGTTCATCGCCGCTATCATCATGATCAACTCACGTTCAGTCAGCTTTATGCCTATACCGAAAATTTCGTGTTGCCTTTTTCGCATGATGAAGTGGTGCATGGAAAAGGTTCGTTATGGAACAAAATGCCCGGCGATTCATGGCAAAAATTTGCCAATGTGCGACTGCTGCTGACGTACCAAATGACATGGCCGGGCAAGAAACTCAATTTCATGGGTAATGAATTCGCTCAGAAACAGGAATGGCGCGTCAACCATGAGCTGGACTGGTTTTTATTGCAACAGTCGCAGCATGCGGGCATCCGCGCGGCCTTGCGGGATTTGAATCACTGCTACAAAAATACACCGGCCCTGCATCAACAGGATTTCGTCGCCGAAGGTTTCCAGTGGATCGATTGCCAGGACGCCGATCAATCCATTATCAGCTACGTGCGAAGCGCACGGGACGGCAGTTTTGTCCTGATCATCCTGAACTTCACGCCGGTACCCCGTACGGATTACCGTATCGGGGTTCCACGCGGCGGAGCCTATCATGAGCTGTTCAACAGTGATTCCGCCTATTACGGCGGCAGTAATGTCGGTAATCTGGGCAATATCGCCAGCACATCGCAACCCTGGATGGGCTTTCCTCATTCGATCGCAATCACTTTGCCACCGCTGGCAGGAATCGTTCTGAGCGTTGATCCTGCGGTGAATCAATGAATATTTATCAATATTTTTCAGCAACGGCCCAGCAATAAGGAATTTTTGTGGAATCAAATCTGCATAAATATTTGTCAATCATTGCAGTTTTGTTAGTGATTGTCGCAGTCGCAAGTTTGATGCTAGTCCAAGAGAACCCAATCATTGCACATATCAGCGAACAGCAGTCGAACTTGCCGGTGATGAGCTATGTCGGACGCCAGGCATGTGTCGATTGTCATGTCGAACAAAATCGCCTATGGCAGGGATCGCATCATGATCTGGCAATGCAGGAAGCGAACGAGCGAACAGTGCTGGGTGACTTCAACAATGCTGAATTGACCGCCCATGGTGTTTTCACGCGGTTTTTCCGCCGGAATGATCGTTTTTTTGTGAATACGGATGGCCCGGATGGGCAGCTTGCTGATTTTGAGATTAAGTACACTTTTGGCGTAACACCGCTGCAGCAGTATCTCATAGAATTTCCCGGAGGACGGTTGCAGGCATTTGCGATTGCCTGGGATAGCCGTGCGAAGGAACAAGGAGGGCAGCGCTGGTTTCATTTGTATCCGGATGAGCCGATAAATGCTCAACATGAATTGCACTGGACGCAGCGGTTGCAGAATTGGAATTTCATGTGTGCCGAGTGCCATTCGACCCAAGTGCAAAAAAATTACGATCCACTCGACCGGACGTACGATACACGTTGGTCGGAAATCAATGTATCGTGTGAAGCCTGTCATGGCCCTGCATCGCACCATGTGATCTGGGCGCGCCGTGATGCAGGTTTTGAGCAGATCGATGTGGCAACGAAAGGTCTGGCCATTCAAGCGGATGAGCGCAAGAATGTAAATCAGAACATCGGCTCCGCATCCGACACCGTGCGCAGCGATTTTTCCCGGCGATCCGACAAAGAAATTCAAATGTGCGCGCGTTGCCACTCTCGGCGCACGCCGTTATCCGACGATTTTCATCCTGGAAAATGGCTGGATAGCCATGCGGTATCGTTGCTGCAACCGTCGTTCTATTATGTCGATGGCCAGATTAAGGATGAAGTCTATGAATATGGCTCATTCGTGCAAAGCAAGATGTATCAGGCTGGCGTAACCTGTAGCCACTGCCATGAACCGCACAGCCTGAAATTGCGCGTTGCGGGAAATGGCGTTTGCATGCAATGTCACTCGGGAAATAAATACGATACCGAGACTCACCATTTCCATCCCCAGAGTGCAGGCTCCAGTTGTGTCGATTGTCACATGCCAGCAAGAACTTACATGGGCGTGGATTCCCGGCGCGATCATCAGTTCAGTATTCCCCGTCCGCATGTCGCCGCGCAACTGGGTGTACCCGATGCCTGCACCACATGCCATGCGGATCGTAATCCGCAATGGGCTGCCGATACAATCCGTGAATGGTATGGTCACGATCCCAAGGGGTATCAGAACTATGCAGAAGCCTTGCATGCAATTCGCAACGGTGCGGGCAATGCCTATGATCGCCTGATGGGGTTGCTCGAAGACAAGAATCAACCGGTCATTGCCAGAGCTACGGCAATTGAAGAATTGGATTTGGGATTAAATCCTCGACTACTCACAACCTTGGTTGATGCATTGCATGATGCCGATCCCTTGCTGCGCAGCGCCGGCCTTAATGCGTTGGGGCAATTGCCGTCAAAGCAGCGTTGGTTGCTTGCCGAAGAACGCTTGCACGATCCCGTCCGTAGTGTGCGTATTTTGGCAGCGGCAATGCTGGCAGAAATTCCCTCTGAAGAAATGTCTGTCAGCCAACACGCCAATTTTCAGGAAGCCGCCCGGGAGTATGTGCATTCCTTGCGATACAATGCCGATGACCCCGGCGCGCAAGTCAGCCTGGGGGATTTCCATACGGCACGCGGCGAGTACGCTGAGGCCGAACAAGCTTATCGTGAAGCCTTGTTTCTGGATAAAAACTGGGTGTCAGCCTACCTGAATTACGCGGACCTGCTGCGCCGGATGGATCGGGACGAAGAGGGTGAGGCTGTGTTGCGGGAGGGGTTGGCCCATCACCCTGAGGCAGGCGTTCTTCAGCATGGCCTGGGGTTATTGCTGGTGCGGAAAAAAGATATCTCAGCCGCACTGGTTTTTCTGAAGCAAGCGGTGGAGCTTGAACCCGAAGTCATCCGCTATAGTTATATTTATGCTGTGGCGCTGCACAGTGCCGGGCAATCGGATTTGGCCAAAGCAGTGATTGCGTCTGCTTTGATGAAAGCACCGAACGATTCTGTATTGAATGCATTGAGAGCTCAACTAGCGAGAGAAAATTGAATCGTATTGTTGCATTGGACCTGAATATCTACAGATCGTAATCAATAGGTTTACAGAAGAAATCTATCTTTGAATCTGAATTTGATTTCCTCGCGAGCGCTTCGTGGGGTAGGAGTTTTGTATGGATTCCGGTCAGGCAGCGTTGAAACCAACCTCAAAATGCTCATTTGACACACAAACAGTGCTTGCTTTCTCGGCTGGGCTTTGACTAGTCGCCATTTGCTATTTTTTCAAAGCTTATTGATGGATATTTTTAATATTCGTCCTATCTATACCAACAATCGTTTGTTTTGATGAATCGGAGTAGACGTGAAGAATCATGAAAGACCCATGGATGCAAATTTTAGTGGTAATGATCGGCGTAATTTTATTATGGGAAGTATGGCACTTGGAGCCGGTGCTGCCGGTTTAATGACTTCCCATGCTGCATCCGCTGCTGCTTTATCAAATAATCATTATATTACTGCCGGGGTTGGCGGGGATTTTGCCACATTGCATGAAGCAGTTGCTGCTGCGAAATTGTTAGCCCCGACGAATTCAAGCTGGGTTGTCATCACCATGATGCCGGGCAGTTATGACTTAACGTTGGAGAGCCATGAGCTGGCGTTGCCGGATTTTGCGGAATTAACGGGTGTCAGCCGGCAGGGATGTATCATATTAGGCAATGGGAATAAAAACATCCGTATCAATGCGCATAACAAAATTTCAAACTGTACGATACGGTATACCGGAGGAGGTAGCAGGTCAGGAGCCATTCGACCACAAGATTCCGTAACCCCTGAGATGAAAGGAATTCTCGAGATCGATGGAGTCGATATCGAGGTATATTCATCATCAAGGTGCGCGTTGTCGATACAAGCCTTGGACCGCTGCTACATTCGTAATAGTTTCATTCAAACCAGCGGCATAGGATTGGAAGTATTTAGTGGGCATATCTTTATTTCCGGTACGCACTGTCGCTTGGTCGGCAATATCGCAGGAAATGCGAATCCCCATTATGGCGTAAAACAGGTGCAAGCATCATGGTCGAGGATATGAATCGATGGCGGAACCTGGGCAACCGGATATGGATCACCTCAGATTAACGGGGAACCCGGAGCGGATATTGTGATGTTCTATGTGGGAGGAAATGCCAGTTCCAGAGTCGAACTAAATAACATTTGGTGTATCGTACGGAATAATTCCGGCACAAATCTCGGCGTAAAAGTGACATGTGTAGATGTTGTTTTGCCCAGCTCATGGGCTAGAATTCACAGCGGCTATTTTCAAGCAGAAGATCCCAATAGGCACGAGTTCGATCTGCAAAATACCGGCAATGGGAGACTCGAGGTTCAAACTACTCGTTATAAATCTCTGTTAGGTAATAGTTATTCATCGAATGGTGCAGGTGTTCGCATGATTACGGATGCGATTTATACACCACAATATAATGACGATGGCATTAAACTCATCGATGCTAGCGAGAATCAGAGTGGTATGCTTGTGAAGCTGTCTGCTCCCGGGGCTAGTCAGGTGATGGGAGCCGAGCAAGTCATTGTCAGAATTGATAATAGCGGCAATGAAGTGATCATTGACGGCAATGGTAAGCTCATTAATGGGGCTCTAACGAGAACATTGGGATCTGCTCAGTATAGTAAAATGGTTCTTCGGTATGTAGGGAGTTTAGCCGGTTGGCTCGTATTGAGCGAATGAATGGAGATTTACATGGGTCGTGAGAATTTTAAATGTATTCAGTAGAATGCATTAGATGAACATGCATAAACGACCCATTTGATCTTATTGGATCGCCAGGGAATCTGGTAGTTTTAACAATCCGGCTGTGAAAGAGAGGTAACTGGCTGAATGCTTCAACGTCATCAACAGATTAATGAGTTATGCCGCGCTGAAATGTATCCGACTTCAGCAAATTTATCTCGTCCAACAGTCCCATCGGAGATCAAAACTTTGTGGCACGGTCTTAGTCAACCAGCCAAGGTCACACGACCACTCCGGAGCTTCTCAAGCGCGCAGCGAAAAACGATAGCAAATCTTACTTCTTTGAGTTCGCTTGCTTTCACATCTAATTTATTGATATATATCAATAAATTATCTATAGAATGGTATGTCGAGATTCTTCTCGGTACGGTCGGATTTGCTTTAAAAACATTGCCGATCAGGACATTCAATTTTGTTTTTTTCATCCCAAAATACCAAGAAATCGCCTGCGAGGTTGAATGACGTTGTTCTCGGGAAATACTGATTATTTATTTCAATCAACCTGTTAGTAAATAACCTGAGCTTCTGCACTCAAGAGAAGCTAGTGTTTGCGAGACTATCTTGGTCAATCTTATTTGACGGGCTATGAAGGCTTGTTATAAAGCCAAGCAATGGTGATAGCTGATTTTTACCCTTAAAACGAGAAGGAGTCAGGCAGATGAAAAATATGAAAATGGGAATATGGATAATACTGATTTGTTTGTTCTTGAATCCCGCGTGGGCTGCGAAGCCGAACATCTTATTCTTGCTTTCCGATGATCACAGTACTCCTTTTTTGGGTGCATATGGAAATAAGGATGTTCGGACGCCCAATCTCGACAAATTGGCGTCTGAAGGGATACGTTTCGATCGCATGTTTGCAACTTCCCCCTCATGTGTTCCGGCCCGTGCTGGATTGATGACGGGCCGTTCGCCGGTGGCGGTGCGCATGGGACGTTTTACCTCTCCATTGCCGGCCGATGTTGTGGCGTTGCCGGACTTGTTACGTGATCGGGGAGGGTATTTTGTAGGTGTTGGCGGGCGCGGGTTTCATTTGGATGGTCCTCCGACTTCCTCAGCACCGGAAGTCGGAGGATTTTTGGATCAACATAACCTGCGAACCTTCGCCGACCGGATGAATTATGTACAGGCATCCAAACTTGGTCCAAGTGCGACTTTGGCCGCTTTTCTGGATGCGGTGCCGGCTGGGAAACCCTGGTTTTTCTGGCTTAATTTTGATTCTCCGCATCATCCTTGGAACCGCGTTGGACCTTTGGGAATGCCGGACGCTTCTAAATTGACCGTGCCAGGTTATTTGCCGGATCTACCGGGGGTGCGCGGGGACTTAGCAAAATATATTGCCGAGATAGAATATCTCGATGTCTCAATTCGAGATGTACTTACCGTTTTATCGCAGCGTGGTCTAAGTAACAATACAGTTGTCGTATTCATGGGAGATAATGGCTTGGCGTTGCCTCATGGCAAAGGTACTTTATATGATCCGGGTACCAACGTGCCATTGTTAGTCCGGTGGCCCGGTGTGGTGCAACCGGGAAGGGCGAACAAACAACTTATTTCCGGGGAAGATTTTGCACCGACTATGCTAGAAATTGCCGGAGTAACGCCGCCTGAAGAAATGAGTGGCATTAGTTTTCTCAATCTGCTGAAAGGAAGCCCTGGATTCACCGGCCGGAAATATGTCTTCCTGTCACGATTGACTCATGGCGGAGATGGCAGCATGAGTCCAAATATTTCGACTATTAATTTTGATTTGGCTCGAGCCGTGCGTTCAGCCAATTTCAAGCTTATTTATAATACGACGCCTCACCAACCGGTGGGACCGCCAGATAGCAACCTCGACCCAAGTTGGCTGGAGGTGAAGGCTGCCTTTGCAGCCGGGACCTTACAACAGAAGTTTGTAAAGGCTTATTTTACGAAACCTCGACCAACCTACGAACTGTACAAACTGGATACGGATCCCAATGAGTTAACCAATCTCAGCGAGAATCCGCAGTATGCTCAAGTCTTGCTCGAGCTCAAAAAAGCGTTGACGGAAAAAATGGTGCTCGACTGGGATTATTTGCCTACGCCGTTGAAATAAAGCATATGGGTAAGCTAATGCCGTCTAGCAGAGAATTGCTAGACGCAGGCAGAGATAAACTTGTGAAGATGGTTTATGACGTCGCAGCCAGGCAGTATGTGCCTTGGGCGCTCATATGAATCTGGTTTGCTTGAATACTGACGGGAGCATGCTCTCTACAGGTGATTGTTACTTGCCTCAATTTCATGCGATCTAAGAAATATGTTTATTTTTATAACGTTATATTGTTTATTGACTGCTTTATCCACAGAAATTGTGGAAAACAGCATGCCCAGTTTGACCTGAAATCTGGCAGAGGCCGAGTGTATTTTGCAGTGCCTCTGCCACGAAGGATTTCTTTGTCGCTATTTTCGAAAGCCACAATGACTACTACTATGAAATCCCCGTTATTGGTAGTACGTCACGTTGTTTCATTCGCTTATTCACCCTATCAATCCGTCAGCAGGCGATGCGTCTGGATCTGATTGGCGGAGAGCGTAGCTGCCAAACGTCCGTTCACAATGCTGGCGTCGGTAATGTCGGTTTCGATGTGGGTGGCTTTCTTGCCTGAAACAATACCTGGAGCGAGCGACAGCGTATAGTTCTTGGCGGCATTGGCCTGATTCCAGACGCGGGCGATTATGCCGTTCTCGATGCCATCTTCAGCGGGTTTGAGCGCCC
>NZ_QRCB01000004.1 GCF_009833095.1 Nitrosomonas sp. JL21 | reverse complement strand
ATTCATTGACTGAATTATTAAGAACTGGGGCTCGGCAATTGATCGAGCAAGCCGTTGAAGCGGAATTATCAGAGTTTATGAAACAATACGCAGATCAGGTTCTGGGCAATGGCCGATCGGCTCCAGCAGTCGACGATTATTGAACCAGTCAACCCATTCCAGGGTGGCAAATTCCACCTCATCAATGTTGCGCCATGGGCCGCGACGTCGAATGACCTCTGTCTTATATAAACCGTTAATACTTTCAGCCATTGCATTATCATAAGAGTCACCGACGCTTCCAACAGAAGCTTCAATATTGGCCTCTATCAAGCGCTCGGTGTAGCGAATCGACAGATATTGACCTCCTCTATCACTATGATGAATCAGTCCTTTGACATCTTGGCGTGCCCACAATGCTTGTTCCAGGGCATCAAGTACCAACTCGGTTTGTAGTGATCGACTGACTCGCCAGCCAACTATAAATCGTGCAAAAACATCGATTATGAAGGCTACATAAACAAATCCAGTCCAGGTTGTTACGAATGTAATATCCGCAACCCAAAGCTGGTTGGGACGCGTGGCTACAAATTGCCTATTCACCTTATCTGTTGGTCGATCAAGCAAGTCATCAGCAATCGTAGTCCAACACTTCTTGCCGCGCCTGACGCCTCGTATTCCAAGCCTCTTCATCAGCCGCTCAACGGTGCAACGGGCAACCTCAATACCTTCGCGCATCAACTGCCGCCATACTTTGTTGACTCCATAGACTCTAAAATTGCTTTCCCATACCCGCTGTATATCTCGTTCGAGTATTCTGTCTCGCTTGATACGATTGGGCGATCGGTCAGAATCTCGTTCTCGTGCTTTGTGTTCATAATAACTCGACGGGGCAATCTGTATTTGTCTGCAGATCGACTCGACCCCAAAATGTTTCCTGTGCTGATCAATAAACATCATCTTTATTTCTGCCGGCGGTCGAGTTCCGCCTGGGCAAAATAAGCTGATGCTTTTCGTAATATCTCATTGGCACGCTTTAATTCCCGATTCTCGCGTTCCAATTCCTTGAGCCGCTCACGGTCAGTTGTGGATAATCCCCCTCGAATACCTTGATCTGTTTCTGACTGGCGCACCCAGCTACGCAGTGTTTCCGGCGAACAACCAATCTTCGATGCTATGGATAATATCGCTGCCCACTGCGATTCGTAGTCCTTCTGGTGTTCGTGCAATAGCCGGACTGCTCGTTCACGAACTTCCGGCGAATATCTCATCTGTTTTTTCATTACTCTATCCTCTCAAGAAATAGAGTCTCCTGCAAACCCGGGGGGATTCAGGGTGGTATCAAGCTGCTGTTAAATTTAATGCCAGAGCCTGAACGATCACGGACCTTGGGTACTTTGACTTCAATATCACCAAGCCCCGTTTGAATGGCTCGTTCGGGCAGATAACCATTCCTGACCACTGCCGGTTTTCCTTCGTCAGTTTTTAAACTGCTATGCTGCTTAAGGAAATCAGCCACTTCCGCTTCAATGGCATTAGCCAGCATCTTACGCGCTCCTTCCCGTAGTACTTCCTGTAACGGATGATCTGGTGTATTCAGCTTTAAAACATTATTATCTGTCATTGCGGTGTTTCCTTTTTATTGGTTGATCTGGCGAGATCTTTACCAACAGGTTACACCGCTTTCTTATACCGACATACACCAGAAATGATCATAGCTCGGGATGCCCTATTAATAGTTTAAGAAGTGGGTGGTAATCTAGCAGGGTATAAGATGAAGAATCAATAGCTTTTAAGCATTTTATGTGTTTGTCGCCTAAAAACTCACTATAAGACACAGGAGGATTTAAATCCTCAACGAATTGCTTTTAGGACCGCTAAATACATTGCATTTCCTATATAGATTGGACTATGAAGCCACGTTTTGTAGCTACAATTACTCTGCTTGTCTCATTACCGGTCAATATTATGCTTACTTGAGAGCACATTCTTTTGGTATTGAGCAATAGTGAGTTTTACCTTCTTGTTAAAAGATGCTTAGAATAAGCAAATTTGCTGCTTGATGATGAATACGACATAACCCAGTAAGAGTAGTGACTATGGCGTTATTAAGTTGTTCGTTGCTTATGAATGAAAAGTGTATGTATATATTCATTTGGACCAAAATTAAATTTTGAATGAGTACTTAATTGCCATTCGCCAAGAAGTAGTCAAAACTACTTAATAACAAAGGATTGTATATGAGACTTCGTGATGTCTTAAGTGTTCTCTCAAAATCCTCACCATATGCAGTAAAAACTGATCGTGAGAAAATCTTGTCGAGCGAACTCGACAAGGTTAAAGACTATCTTTATGTCGAAACTGATATCGAATCTGATTTTCGAATACAGCTGCAATCTTTAGCTGTTGGCGAGAAGAAGATAATTTTTTTATGTGGAAGTAGTGGTGATGGTAAATCTGAAATTCTAACTAGATATAGTAAGAAATTCGATAATATCGCCCTTTTCCATCTGGATGCCACACATAGTTTAAGTCCTAAAGAAACTGCGATTGATCGTTTAAATATGTTATTCGCTGACTATGAGAGCGGTTATAAAGCGCTTGTCATTGGAATAAATATTGGGATGCTTGCTAATTATGCTGAAGAAGGTAATTATGAGAAAGCCAAAACTGCAATTAGTAATTATCTTGAAAATTCCACAGAAGCTGAAGGATATGTATTTTTTGATTTTGAAAAATATCCAAAATTCAAGTTAGAATCTCATCGCTACACATCTGATTTTACAGAAATAATACTGAAACGTATTACTGCAAATGATGACAATATTATTCGCCAGTACTATGACAAAGAACTTCAGCATCCAGATGTGGATTTGAGTTTGTGTGTAAATTATTACTTACTCTCATTGTCTTCTATACAAAAAATTGTTGTAGAACTACTTTTCAAAGCCCGATTGATGAAAGACCAGTTCTTAACAGCAAGGGCACTTCTCGATTTTGTATATCATCTTTTTACTGGCCCAGGCTATCTATTTGATAATATATTTACATGCCAAGACAATGAAATCGTAGCAAAAATAGCTGATTTTGATCCTGCCTTAAAGAGAACAAAATTAATTGATCAATTTGTATTAAGTCAAAAACTCAGAATCAATGAGCCCGAGTTTGAGAAATTCAAGTTGACTTTAAATTTGGGAAATTTGGATCTACACAAGTTAAGCTCACCTGAAAGCAACATTCGTTTTTTTTTCTTACTCCAGAATGAGGAACTTAGTAACAATTATCATAAAAAATTCAAGATTGATTTCTCAGACAATTTGTTGGATACATATGCCACCATATGGCGACTACACAAAATGCCAAAAGAAACTGACAGCAAAGCAGAGCTAAGACCCTTCTACCGAGATGTTCTGATGACAGCAATCAGCAAATACATCAATAAAAATACCCCATACTTAGGAAGAGATGAATTTTTGCTGGCGTCGCGTGGTGGTTATATGGTAACTGCGCATTTGGACATTAAACAAGATAACGTTGCCATAAAGTGTGAATCATCAAATGAAATAGAAAATGTAAGTCATTTCTTAGCTTTTTTAAAGGTTGATGAAAAATCTTTGAAGCCGATCCCAATTAATATTAATTTGTTAGAACTGCTCCTTAGAATTGTGGAAGGTTATCAACCCAATAAGCATGATAAAAATGCTGTAGTGTTATTAGATGAGTTATTAGATAAGTTATATGAAATTGCATCAAAATCAAAAATACTATTCATCACAAACGATCAGCAACGTTTCAAGCTTTATGATGCTGAAAGTAATGGTACCGAGTTAGAAGTGAGTGGTGAACAAAAGTGTATTTAAATAAAGATTTGCAAATTACTAATAACAAACTCACAACCTATTTTCCCATCAGAACAAAGGATGAACGAAAAGAGTTTGATTGGGACAATATTCTGGGAATAGTTATTTCTGACGTATATCGGAAGAAGCTATTAGATAAAGACTTTGACAAGTTCACTGAGCTGTGTGAATTCGAGTTTAAACAACGATTAGATGATCCTGCTTTTTGGCTTGTTTTAAAAAAGATGTATTTTGATAATCCAAATACATTAAATATTGCTCCAGAATTTTTATTGTTTAAATGTGAACAGACTGAAGAAAATAAACATAACCAACGAGTTGGTAAAATGTTCTCCAATATGTTGGATGACACTAATTTTGTTAATTTAAGACCGATTACACTAAATTTTATCGACCAAATAATATATGACGTATTTCTAAACAAGGCTCTAAAGCCAGAGCGTGAAATTAAACGTCATGACCTGAGAGAAGAGATCTTTTTGCCATTTATGGCCGATTGCTTCAAACAAGACTTTAAATTTCTCAGTACCAAACCACGCTATTTACTCGAAAACTTCAAATCCTTCTTAAAACTTTACGGGTTTCTTTATACCAGTCAGCTTGCACATAATTTGTTGAGGTGGAATCAGGGAGAGCCAGTGCACCTTCCCAATTATTTGATTTTAGATATTGAAAAAGCTAGTCAGGAAAGACGTGAAATTCACGACAAAGGCTATAAACAGCTCCAGAAACATGTGTACTACTTATTTCCTTATTTATCAATGTCGGAGATGTTGCAAGGTAAGGTCGACGTGGTAAAGCCATTGTGGGCATTAGCAGAAAGTATAAAAGGGTTGGACGAAGCAACTTACCAATTGAATGATTTCTCATACCGCTTTGTTAAAGAACGGCAGTTAACAAGCAACAATGTTCAAAATCAGGCGACTGCCAGTGAAGCATTGGCTCAGGTATTAAGATTATCGAGAAATCAATTTGATACTGGAAACAAAGACAAAGACGACATTAATGCGAACTTTGCCAAAGCGACATTAAAGTTACTGTGTTCTGATTTTATTCAACATCGAGGGGCAGCAGGCGCTACGCTGGTACTCAATCAGGATTATTTATTGCTACTTACAAATCTAGTCATTGGTGAGAATGAAAAGCTTCGGCTTAATGAATTAGTTAAAGCCTTTGAGCGTCGCGGAGTATTTTTTGATAAGCAGAGTCAAACTGAAGTTGTACAGTTTTATGAGCGCATTGGAAATGTTGAGCGCATGAGTGATAGCGGAGATGCTGTATATGTCAGAAAAACAGTTTGAGGATTTTCTTGTTGAGCAACTCGAAAAATGGGGTAGCAAGGATCTTAAACCTGGATTTCGTTATCAGTTTAAATCACCCGATAACAAAAATAGTGAATCGTTACTTTCGGCTTTGTTAAGGCAACAGGCGGGTAAGATTCAGGACGGGGCTACAGAGTTACCTTTCGTTGAGCTCAATGGTGTGAAGTTGATCTGCGTATTGCACGGCAATTCTTTGTATGGGTATACCGAAAACTACATATCACGATTGCGAGATAAAGTATCGTCACAGCAGTATGATTTCCAGAATTCCGCGTTGTTAATCATACATAACAGCATGCTAGATACCATTATTAATTCCGCGGACGATCTTGCACAAAACGGTTATATCTGGCATCCATCAAATCTTAGAATCGAGTTAGAAAAACTCATTAATCCTTTTAATACACAATGTCACATCTCAGCTCACTTGCTGAGCTTAGTCTATCAGCAAATTATAGAAAATGGAGGTACAGTTTTTGGCTTTAATAGCCTTTACAAAGCATTACTTGATGGTGATTTGAAGTTTTGTGAATTGGGACTTTTACTCGATTCTGAATTAATCAGATTCGATAATGAAGCACAAATACAAATACGGCTAGAGGAGAATAAACAACTACATGACCGTATCGCAGAGATCACAGAGCGTTTTCCAAATGAACTTGTCGAAAAACTTGCAGAACTCGATTTTGGTCAGAGCTTTGTTGAAAACAATTTTGCGGATCTTACATCGTGGAAGAACAATTTAGAGTTTACGGCTTGCTATCAGGAACAGGCAAAAAATCGTGTCGCAGGTTTAAAGCTCGAGTCAGAAGAGTGCCCACCAAATATAAATCTAATATCCAGAGATAAAGCTGCTACAAAAGCAGGCAAGCGAGAGCGACATTTAATCCTGAATCTCGACTCCGGAATGATAGATGCTGAGTTTGAACTGGTATTTATCGGTGCTACAGTAGAAAAAAGCGAAGTTGAGATAAAAGACACGTCAGAACAGAAGGTTTGTCTATCCGGTATTAATAACTCGGGTGGTAAGCGAAGCAGAGTAAAATTTAAATGCGTACAAGTCTCATCCCCACTTTACTTCAGCATAAGATTAAGACGAGAAAAAACTGTAGAGTGTTACAGCTTTAAAGTATTAGTACTTCCAGCCTGTGACTTTTTAGTGTCGGAAATTTCTAATAACTTTTTGGTGATTCCGAAGCGCAAACGTCTTTTGCTTCAAACTGATGAGAACATACTAAAAATATCAGAGCAAACCGCTGAAGCTGAACTCGAACAGATTGGACAAACGTTCGAAACAGCTATTATTGGTATAGTTAATTTCGAAACTCTGGCCAATGAATCTTCTGAATTGAGTTTTATAGTTAAAACTCACAACCTTACATTGGACTTTGAAGTTGAGGGCGCTGTTGCGTCAGACGCGCTTACACTACCCCTTCTTTTGGATGCTGAACGCTATAACCGCTTATTTGAGAAATCCTATTTTGGCGTTTTTAATCGAGCCAGAAACAAGATAATACTTGATAACCAGGAGATTGCGCCAAAAGCTCGTAGGCTAACTATTCTGCAATGGGAGCATGAGCTTGTTTGCGAGCAATTATTATACCGTCATGATGATCCTGAGCGTAATATCTCAACATCGCACTTATCAGCTTTTCCGATGCTTCAAACCGCCTATTGCCGTTTCTTTTCCGAGTTACAGCAACGCAAAACACTACCTTCAATAAGTGGTTGGGATATCGAGTATCAACAGTGTGTAAAGGATGTAGTAACGGCTTTTAATGATGCTATAGCTGTTATTAAATACAATGACCTACTGACAAAAAAACAGAAGCAGCTAATGTTGTTAGGGTTTGCAGTATTTGATTCAAAAGAGTTTATTACGTCACTGCATCCTATTGTACTTGGATACTATCTATATTTAGCTGAGCAGATTTCTGCAGATAAAGAAGTCAAACAAAGCTTTTCCGAATTACCCAAAATCACAAAGGAACGTCTCAATCCTCAAGGCTTGTTGCCTTATATATATCACCCAAGGCATGGCTTTAGTTATGTTCAGGTTGAAAGAGATAATAACTTCTGGTTGCAATTGGTGCCCCAACAACTAACAAGCTTGAGTTTTGTTCGCAAGTTAGTTGCTGAAAAGATCGGAGAATTTCAAACTGCCTTTAACATGTTATTTAGTTGTGGACCTAAAGCAAAGCTGCTGATTAACTCAGTTAATAATCACGACAACTATAACTTATTCATGGGACTAGTTGATCTAGTTAAACAGCTAAAAGATACGGTGCCATACATCCATGTGTGCCTATATGACGATAAGCTAGAGTATAACGAGTTTGATCGCTTTGCTGAGCTTGGAAAACATGAAGAGATCAAGCAGCGTTACGAATTAGATAAAGGAAAAGCAAGAGAATATGCCGATCTGGTAGTTGATCTACTGCGGACTCGACTGACATACAGCAAATATGAAAACGGCAAGGTAAGTTCGCAACAATACGCTCATATCAGCTTCTTCCGAAATAACCAACGAGTAGAGCGCACCGATGTTGATCCAGATCAAGAGTTAAGTGGCATAGTATGCAATGGCCTAATTTCTGGTGAAGCTGCAGCCAATAAGCAAGACTGTTATTTCACAGCTTTTGGCTTAAAAGGTATTGATATCATAAATTTACCGCATCTGCGGTTGGCACAACAATATAACCGGTTATTAAAACCAGCATTAAAAACAAACGAACAACATGGTCATGCTAAATCGACAGCTTTGGCCGTAAATGATAACTTTAGGTCATTATTAGAACGTTCCTACGACAGCTCTATTTGGACCTGTATTATTGACCCTAAAGTCACACTCGATTTCTTCGAGACCTCGAAAGATGTTGTCTTGATTCACTATTCTGATAATTACACCAATTCGACAAATTATGATGCGATAACCGTAACCAAACAAACGGATCTTTATCGTAAAGTCCTTGAGCGTGACGAAAAAGGTGGTCATATTGAAGAGTTTAATGCTTTTAATGGCGAGTGGCTATTGAAGATGATCACTGACCGGGATACAGAACGCAAAGCTAAACGCGGTATTATTGGTGCTTATAAATATGTGAATTGTCTTCTTGCTGGTTCTGATATTACTTGGGTTCCACTTTCGATAGCTGAAATGATCCGTGTTGCCGGAAATATTGGTTTAAAAATTAGCGAATCCGATTTCTCAAGAGCTGTACAAGGCTATAGGCAAGGCGCTATTTCTGATGATGTGCTTTTTGCCGGTTTTAAAGGCCATAAGCTTTATCTGCTGCCAGCTGAGGTAAAAACAGGTAAACGTCAAATATATAGTAAAGGATTCCAACAAGCAAAAGAGCTGAAACGTTATCTTACAGATGACTTACTCGGCAAGGATGACTTGGCTGGAATGCTTTATCGTGGTTTGTTTGCGCGACAGGTATTAATGCAGGTTGAAAAATACAAGCTTTATAATCTTTACACCCACGATTATTTCGATGAGCTGACAGAAAATCGCGAATGGTGGTTAAAAGGCGAGTATCAAATAGGAACTCTTCAAGATTATCCTGAAGGGTTTTTATTCGTTAATGTTGAAGATCCAACCTTCTTTGATGCGAATTTCACTCAAGAGGAAGAAATCTTAAAAATCGAGTTACCAATAGCTGTTCTTGGAGAGCTGATAAGAATCCCCTTAAAAAGCATGCTTGCGGATGCCAAAAGTGAAACGCTTTTTCATATTCCTAATGAGTACTTATTGCGACCACAAGATGAGCTACCAAAGGCGAACATGAAACCTTATGCAAATGAACCCTTGCGAGTTCTGTTAGGCCACGATGCACGTAATGAAATGCCACTGTATTGGGAACCCACCAACACTGCTAAGTTCATGAACACTAATACAGGTATCATCGGTACTATGGGGACGGGTAAAACACAGTTTACCAAGGCGATGGTAACTCAGCTTTATCGCAACCAGCACGATAACGTTAATGCTGCTTCGATTGGCATGTTGATTTTTGATTACAAGTCAGACTACGTTGATAATGCTTTCATCAACGCAACGAATGCAAAAAAATTCAAGCTATTCCAGTTGCCGTATAACCCGCTTAGTCTATTCGGTGATACTCCAATGCTGCCAATTCACACCGCAGCAGGCTTTTCTGAAACCATGGCAAAAGCATACGGTTTGGGGCCGAAACAGCAGCTTAAACTCGAGAATTTGATTCTAGAAGCCTATTCAATGGCTGGTATTTCACCCGAAAACTCATCCACATGGAGCAGACCTGCACCTACGATCGATGACATTTGGGCTTTATTTATTGCTCAAGAAAAAGTTGAAGAGGATTCTCTATATGCGGCTTTGTCAAAATTAGCCCGATTTAAGATTTTTGAATCTACGCCGGAGAAAATGACAAGTCTTTATGAGCTTACTGAAGGAATCACAGTCATTGAATTAGCTGGTTATCCTTCAGAGATACAAAATTTGGTTGTTGCACTGACATTAGACCTTTTCTACTCTCAAATGCAGAAGCGTGGCAAACCAGTCGTTCAGGGTGACTACCGACAAATCACAAAGTTGATTTTGGTAGATGAGGCGGACAATTTTATGTCGCAGAATTTCACAAACCTTCGAAAAATTCTCAAAGAAGGCCGCGAGTATGGTGTAGGGATAGTACTTTCTACTCAAGACATCACACATTTCAAAACGGGCGAAAATAATTATGCAGCCTACGTGTTAACTTGGGCAATTCATCGGGTAGCAGAAATACGAAATACTGATATCAAAGCTATTTTCAATATTGATGATAAAGGCGATCAAGAGAACTTGATGGAAACCATCCGTAAGCTTGATAAGCACTACAGCTTGTATATCGATGGTGAAAAAAAACTAACGAAGATGCGTGATATAGCGTTTTGGGAGATTGCTCGTGACTATAGTTGAGGCAATCAAAAAGGTATTGGAGCAGCACCCAGCTGGCCTTGGTTTTGTAAAAATATATGATGAAATTGTCAAGAATAACTTATATGACTTCGGTGCTATAGATCCGCAATCAGTAGTGAGAAGTAAGCTACGCCAACACTCCGTAGGTGTTGATTTCCCATCTGCTAGTCCAACTAAGTATTTTTACACCGATGGTGAAAAAGGAAAGGCTGCAAAGTATTTTCTTTGGGACGGCAAATCCAAACCTACCCGTAATAAAGAACCAGAGAAGTATGACCGGCTTCCAGAGGAAGTTATTGATTCTTCCCATAGCGAGCATTTATTACAAATAAAAAACCAAATGATGGATTTTATTTATAACTCTGATTATGGTTTCTTCGAAAAACTAGTAATTAGATTGCTACAAAAAATGGGTTATGGTTGGGATAATAAAAAATCAGGATTCCATACGGGGGGTCCAAACGATAGAGGTATTGATGGGTTATTTTCCTCGACCAGCTTGGACTTGATAAAGTATACCTTCAGGCAAAGCGATATAAAAAAGACTCTCCAGTGAGCCAGAGTGAAATGCAAAAATTCATTGGAGCCATGAATACCAAGGGCGCAGGGAAAGGTGTTTTTATTACTTCTTCCTCATTCACAAAAACAGCCGTTGATGAAGCATCAAAGGCTCAGTTAATGAAAGTTGTGCTCATTGATTCTGAAAACTCAGTAAGTTACTTATTAATAACCACTTAGGAGTTACAGTAACTGCCAATTATGAAATTTATACAATCGATACTGACTCTTTTAAAGATCAATGAGGCATACTAAGGGTGCTAATAAACAAAAGGCTCTAAAGTTCCACGGGATTTATCGACGCTACCACATAAAAAACTGCGAATGTCAGTTCAATTCACGTGAACTGATAAATACAGCAAAGCTGAGCGTGACACATCCATAATCTTTGCGATTGATACTTTTTTACCCAGAAGCATCTTAATTTCAGTCTCTTTGATATCTAGCCAGGAAGAACAATGAGAGCTTTATTCTGAATTTTGGCAGATAAAATCCAAATTTGTATATTTAATGTGAAAAGAAATGCCACGATTTAAGTGGATTCTTATAAAGTCAGAAAAGCCCAAGCTATCTAAATTTATTTTTTGCTTTTGGTAAAGTTGTTCAAGAATCGTGAGGTAGACATCGGAATATTCTCCTGCAAAAGTTTTCCAAGTCATCTCTACATTGCTATCCGATGGAATGTCCTCCTTCGGTGGTACTGTTGGGTCTGCCAACGACATACATAGTGCCCAACGGCAAAGTACATTCCAGTTCTCGATCCCGGTTTTACGTTTCAGGATAATTAGCTGCTGCTTCTGTTTTTCTGATAAACGGATAATATCGATGCCTTGCATAATTAGAAATATCCCTTGGTAAAGCTGGATGTCTTAGCTTGCTCGTCGTAACTAATATTATATTCGCTACTAATTGTGGGTTTTAATTGCTCATAATAGTCGCCAATAATCTCTTCATCTGTCGATAGCAAAATCACTTGTCGTCCGGCTTTTGGGAAGTAGTTATTTACCAGTTTGGTACGGTGTTTGCCGTCTAAACGTCCCAGCGGGGTATCGATTACTGTCGGCAGCTCTTTGCCTGATGCTTCTGCGAGACCCCACAAAATAGCTATTGCCAGTAACTGACGCTCACCTGCGGAAAGTTTACTCGGTTCGAGTGATTGGTTTTTAGTGTCAAACAGCGTTATTTCAAAGCTTACAGGCGATATACTCAATGCACTTATTAACTGCTCTTTGCGTTCCAGTGCATCGAATTTCTGTTTCACAAGTTTTTCTAGTCGTTCTATATTTTCTGCAATTAATTGCTCAGAAAAGCCTTGTAGCATGGCTTTGAGCTGTTTAATATGCTCACTGACCTGGATAGCGCGTTTTTGTTCGAATGTATCATTATTCTGCTGCGCCAATAAATTGGTATATCGTTGCGACAGGACACTACTCCTGGTTTGAGCTTGTTCTAATAACTGCTGTTTATGCTTCAAACGCACATGTATGTTCTTGAAAGTGGCCTCACATTCGGCCAGTTCAGCTAGCAAATGCCGAACGGAGTCGTAATCTGGAATGGTATCTAGCTGCTTCTGTAAAAAAGCCTGTTTTTCAAGCAAATTAGCTTCCACTTTCTTAAGTTGCTTATTCTGCTTTGACTCCTCTGCTATACGTTCATCTAGTCCATTAAAAATACTTAGGTCAGCATTAAGATAACATTCAATACCGGCAAGCTTCTTACGCTCTATCGCCAGCTCCGTCATGGTGCCATTAACCTTTGTGATCGCATCCATTGGCGTGCTAGCAGCCTTAAGACTTGCTAGAATTTTTTCTTCATATTCAGAAATTGCCTTATCCAGCACTTTCGCTTGATGCGCTTCAGTTTCCAGTTTGATCTGCATTTTTGTTTGTTCGATGAGTTCTGTAATCAACCCTAATGGACCAACACCTGCAGCGAGTTTAACTTGTTCAGCTTTGTTCAGTTTAAGCTTTGCCTCGACAGCTCCCGATTCAAACTTAATTTCATCTCGCTTTTCAATTAGATGCGCACCAGCGTTGCGAACAGCCTGACGTGCCTTATTTATCGCAATGTTGGTATCACTGGCCTGTTGCTCTAATTCAGCAATATCTTTTTTTAGATCAGAGATAACCACATTGTGCTGACCCATTTCATCCTCGCAGATTGATACCTTGGCCATTACACGTTGGTCAACATTTCCGCTTCTACGCTTCTTCTCTAGTTGCCCTAGATCAAGTTGTAATTGACCGAGCAAGTCTAACCCCAATAGATTCTCGATGCCGGTTTTAACCAGTTCAGAAGAGCGTTGAGGATGGGCGAGATTTTCAATTTTTTCGCCATCGAAAAAGAATAAATCTGACAAAGTAAGGGGAATAAACTCATTTACAAATTCATCCCAATATTCACTAAGGTGTTCATCATACTGATAGTCACACCATACTTTCACCTTGTCTTTGGGGTCGGTATGGCCTTTAACCGTCCAACTGCGCTCCACCTCAAATTCACGGATGCGATTATCTATATGGTGGTTAAAGGATAATGATAGGCGAACAGGAGCATCATTGTCGGCGTAACGATTTTTGCAACCTGCCAAAAAAGTTCCATAAGCAATATCTGTACGATTCGAACACTTGGCATGCTTTCCATACAATACGAGCTGAAGGGCATCCAGAAACGTAGTTTTACCTCCACCGTTCAGCGCGCCAAACAAAACAACTGGTTTTCCATCTTTAACTCGAAGATCAATAACATGTTCACCTTGGTAAATACCGAAGTTCTCAATGGTGAGCTCTTTAAAAATCATCGCTGATTTCCTCTGTTTCAATCAGCAATGAGCTGTATCCTTGTTCTTTAATCGAACGTGTAATGATGGCTATTTGTTCTGCAAAATTATCTTTTTCTTGCTGTGAAAGATTCGGGAAGTTATCTAGCTGAATTTGTAGTTCGTGGCGCTTGCGTTCTAAAGCGAATGTTTTTGCCTCTTCTAGCGAAGAGAATGCCCCTTTTTCTAAGCTATCGTTCAGTTCATTGGCAAGGTTAGCTCGACGCAATTGATTTTTGTGTTTGTTGGCAATGGCTATTACTGAGCGAATTTGTTGATACATCAAACCATCTAAATCACCATGCTCCACACATCTTTTTTTTAACTTATTCAATACTTGCTTATTAAGAATAGGATGGTGAGCCCGTTTTTTCCCAGGATAGACTTTACCAAGTATCCGCTCATATATTCCTGGCAAATTATCTTCAATTTCAAGTTTTTCTTCCAACCAATTACGGCGAATTTCTTCTAATTCCTCCAAAGGAAGTAATTCAAGATTCTTCACCTCTTTAGGCCCAATCTGCTGCACAGCTTGTTGAGCTTTTAATACCTTTTCTAACAGTTCTTCACGAAATTGCTGTATATAGGGTCCTGGTACAATGTCTGCACCATACTTTGATATATGGACAGTCAATGAGCCGTTCATGCGCCGGAAATCGCGACGGCTTTTATCACGTCTAAGCTTGTCTAGCTTTTTGTCTCTATTTGCATCGTTAACATCAATTTCGTTTCTCAGGGCGAGTAAAGGTAACATCCATTCTTTTTCTTCATCGTTTGCGATCATGGCCGACATTGATTTGTCTTCGGAAACCATAGTGCACACATAACAGCCAAAACGGCTATCGCCACAACTTTGAGTGCTTTTATCTATAACCAATGGACATTCGCCTCCCTCCGTAGCGCCTTGATACATCCCCATTAAATCTTGATTTGGGAAGTTCCAAGGGTTTGGTACTGAATTCAGATACACCCACACATCATCATTGGTCCATTCTGCAATCGGTGTATAAACCCATACTCGATCTAAACTACCATTCGCGGTCAAACCATCAGCTCTGCGAGTATTGGTTTCGATACTTTCGTAATGCTCCATTGATGCAGCTCGTGCCGCGCTCTCTGCTTTACGAGTACCCAACACTAAGATAGCTTCGCCTCGTTGCTCTACAAGGCCATTAATGAAAGTATTTGAAGGTGATATTTTTAACCTGTCAGTACACCAGCGAAATTTATAACGTGGAGCAGGATAACCTTTTCCTATCAAGTTGACCCAGAAACGATCTTTTACCGCAGGTGTTAAGCGATGAGGAATAATCGGTATACTTTGCTGCTCCATAGCTTCTTTCATACGCTCAAGCGACTTCTCTACCCACATGGCAACAATAGGGTTTTCTACTAACGTATCTGTACTAATGACATGCACATCTTTATGGCATTTATTTTCTTTCTTAAGATCGAGTAGCGCGTACCAGATAAGCTGTAAGATCGCGGTTGAGTCTTTTCCGCCACTATAACCAATTACCCAAGGAATTTGATCCGATAGATATAGCTGCTTCACGTGAGCTTTAACTACTTCTATTGTGCTTTTCAGGCCTTTATCACTAAATGCGGAATAGGTTTTAACTGATTGCTCACTTCCCACCGCGAGCTCCTGATAACTTTGCTTCGTCTTGCTGTTCTTTTTGACTTAATGGTAATCCTAAGAGGATCTTAATTTTGATGGCTGTAAGCTTTGCTCTGCTTGAATTGTTGCTCATTTCGCCATTTACTAAACATCTACCTTCCCAGTCAACTCGGTTGCTTCGATCCCAATTTATATCTTTAAGCTTCTGTAGCTTAAATTCCCAATCATCTATTTGTAAAAGATGCTTACCAACTATACCTAATGCTTGTACTGTTACTGAATGAACATTTATGGAGTGTTTGCGCGCATCGCTAGCAGATAGTTTGTTCTCAAATACAAATTGCCACTCTGCCAGATTTTCGTATACACTTTCCCAGTATCTCGCTGCGATAGGAATCAATTTTTTATAATTATCTGCGTTTACCTTATCGAACAGCTCTTTTGTTGCCCGATTGAAAGCACTGTGAGTGAGAAGCTTTTTTGATCGCTGACCTAGATTATTCTTCTCAAGATCGATAAGCTTTAGCAGCACAGGGTTAGCGTAGATCAATTCTTTTGATAATAGAGCCGATGGTTTGTTGTCGTAAGTAATACCCAAAGAACGATCTGTTTTAACTGGATATAAGTTTAAATCTTTAAAAATCTTCTGGCGTGCTTCGAGCGTTTTATCTGCAAAAAATACGACTGATATAGCCTCGTCTGCTAAAGTTGGATCTTGGGTCAAAGCTTCAAGAATTGCAGCATTTCTATGCTGCCCGTCCGTTATATACACCTCTGCATTAGAGTCAATTATTAAAGTACCAATATTGCTTTCGTGCTGGTCTTCACCAATCGCAGCGAATTGACTAAAACCTTCGATACACGCTGTTATAGCTGAGAAAACATAATCTTCTCGTTGCGACAGGATATAATTGGTAATTTCAGGAATACGTTCGGGGTTTAATGTTCGCTGGGCTCTAGCTTCAACAGGTAGCGCACTTTCGTCAAAAGTAAAAACTTTTTTGAGTCTTTTTAACGGGCACATACCAATGTAATATTCGTTGCCAGCCTGAATACCTCGAATTGCTGGAAATGAAATCCCTGAAGTTATAGAGCTCACGTTTATGTCCCGAAATATAGAATTCTACTATGTACGTACGAATTTTATGCTTGTATGTACAAACATGTCTAGTATACTAGCAATAAAATTCCAATTTGTCTTGTTCTCCCCTTAAAAACAGTTGACCTTCTTTATGACTATTTACTTGGATTACAACGCAACAACACCAGCCCTTCCGGAGGTTGCTGATTTGGTTTATAGAATGATGGTTGATGACTTTGGCAATTCGAGTAGTAGAACCCATGAATTTGGTATTGCCGCTAAACAAGCGGTTGAGTTTGCAAGAACCCAAGTTGCTAATGTGGTTCAAGTAGACAAGGCAGAAGTTATTTTTACTAGCGGAGCAACAGAGAGCAATAACATTGCAATTTTGGGATTATGTGAATTCGCTGAAGCAAATGATAAAAAACATATCATCACAACAAAAATAGAGCATAAATCGGTTCTTGAACCGATAAAGCATCTTCAAACACAAGGCTTTGATGTTACCTACTTGAATATTGGTAAAGATGGTCAGGTAAATGTTAATGAGCTTAAAGCTGCATTACGGGATGAAACCTGTCTTGTATCCATTATGCACATCAATAATGAAACTGGATCGATCCAACCAATTACGGAAATATGCCAGATCCTGTCCTCGCATGAAGCTTACTTGCATGTAGATGCTGCTCAGAGTTTCGGTAAGTATCCTTTTGACCTCGACAATCAAAGAATTGACTTCATTAGTGCTAGCGGACATAAGCTGTTTGCCCCCAAAGGTATAGGTGCGCTAATAATGCGTAGACGTGGTTTTATTAAGCCACCGTTGAAGCCAATTTATTTTGGTGGAGGACAAGAGAAAGGACTCCGGCCTGGAACACTGGCGGTTCCATTGATTGCCGGTTTTGGATTGGCTTGTGAGTTAGCCCAAAATAATGCACAAAAGTGGTGTGAGCATGTGGCAGGTTTGAAAGCCAAACTAATGGATTCCTTAAGAGCTTTAGAGGCTGAGTTTAATGGTAACAACACCTCTCCTTATGTGTTGAACTTTTCAGTGCCAGGAGTGAACTCTGAAGCTGCAATGGTTATGTTAAAAGGTATTGTTGCAGTGTCTAACGGTTCGGCTTGCACTTCTAGCAGCTATTCGCCATCGCACGTTCTATCAGCTATGGGACTAAGTCAAGAACAAATTGATGGTTCCATAAGGGTTTCATGGAGCCATCAAACGACAGCTGTGCCATCAGATGAAATCTGCCGAATAATTAAAGAACTTTTGTGAAGTATGTAGTGGTCAACTAATTCCGGATAAAAGATAAGCCGG
>NZ_QRCB01000003.1 GCF_009833095.1 Nitrosomonas sp. JL21 | reverse complement strand
CCCCGCCGCAAGCAGCGGAGTATTAACTGCGCCCTTCAACTTGCTGGTTTTCAACCAGCTTTCACCCCGAAGGGGCGGGAATTGTACCCACAGAGATTAATACAGCAAATCTTAATTCCTCTAAATTTGTCCGTTTCAGCAACCGGGATTTATGGCTATTTAATCTGGTAATTCTCAGCAATTCACTGCAATTCATAACATTTCGGATGAGAAACAAATTTATGAATAAATTTTTTAACGATAAATTACGAATTCAAGATATTGATAATTAATAATTAAATCGTCTAAGAGAGAAAACATTTATACTCTACATAAACGTAAATTCTTATACTTAATGTTGACATGGCGATTTTCCCAACGTATATTTCCCTTGCTGAGGGAAATAATCACACAAGAAATTTATATTTTCACTTTAATTAACAGGTAATTAGTTCTATTGATTTATTCTCTTGTGTGATCCTAATTACCATGGCACATGAACTTGAAGTGCCAAAAGCAAACAGGAGGTTAATATGCTTATGTTTCAGCAAAATTCTCAATCAGAATTTTCGAATAAATCTTCAGCACCCCAGGCTGGTTCAAATGATGACGAAGCATCTATCTAATGCTTTAGTGCCTAAAAATTGATCAAAATAAGCGAATTAATAGGTTTTGAATCAAATAATCTGATTCAAAAACTTTGGTAATAATTTACCGATAACTATAATTACCGCAACCGGTTGTTATATAACCATAACTGTATCTAGTTTCTTTGAAATTGTACTAAAAGGTACATTTTTACCACTGTTTTTGTCGCTTTAAATTTCTCAAAGTAACGAATACTACTGATTCGGTAGCAGCTGCCGGGAATTTTTCTCAGGCTTATCAGTAAACAATTCATATTGTTCTTAATTTATCCTGCCGAATCAATAAGTAAGTCTTATCCAATGAGAAATATGCATCTTGTTTCAACAAGACTGCCTATTAATTATCATTCGCAGAAATTCGAAAGTAAGAAACTTATCTTTTAAAGAGGAAATAATTTATGAAAGCTACTCATACCATAAAGTCCAAAACTGCTAATAAATCAAATGCCCCCCAAAAGTCTCTACAAGGTATTTGGATTATTTTATTAGTTGCTTTTAGTATGGTTATCATTCCGTTTGGACAAGCCATAGCAGCTGCGGTTAAATGGCATCCAGGGCATTATTATGAATTAGTTGGACAAGGAAGCAAAAGTGATCCGAGATATTTGAATCAAGTATACAGTGAACTTCAATCTCACCCCACTCTCCGTGGAGTTGTCATTCGATATCAATGGGGTGAGATTGAGAAAGCAAAAGGAGACTACAACTTTACGGTAATAGCCAAACGGCTTTCTGAGGTTGCCGCAAAGAAGAAAAGATTGATCGTCTTGATAGAAACAAAATCGACTACTCCTGACACAAAGCAAACGCTTGTGCCAGCCTATGTAAAAACAGCAGAATATGAAGGGGGTATTTATCAATTTAACTCAGGACAAGGAACAGGATACGGAACCAAACTTTGGGATCCGCAAGTACGCGATCGGATGATTGCATTTTTACAGGCTTTCGGAAAACGGTTTAACAATGAACCCTACTTTGAAGGTATTGGTTTTTCAGAAAGTGCAATGGGAAGACCCAATAAACCCTTAACCAGCGCTCAGGCAGATAATTTCTATAAAAATCTTTTAGCTGTCAATAAAGCTCTCAAAGCTAGCTTTCCCAATACATTATCGTTCCAATTTTTAAACTACCCGCGTGATCTTCTCCCAGGTTTTATCAATACGTTCAAACAAAATGGATCTGCTTTAGGCAATCCAGATGTTTTCCTTGAAGACCCGGGTTTACATTTTCCTGGAACAAAATATTCTTTCCCTGGCGTTTATACCTATTATCCTAAATTAACGGGAAAAATACCGCTGGTGGTTCAAATAGAGAAAGCAAATTATCTCAATACGCGGCACGACAATACTGGGCACAAACCTTCCGTTACTCAATTACTTAATTTTGCACGGGATGAGCTTCAGGTGAACTATGTATTCTGGACTAGAACTCCTAATTACTATCCTAAAGTGCTTGAACTTCTGAACTTCAAATCACAAAAAGCCAATCCTTCTGGTGGCTTAAAGTCAGTCTGCCCTAGCGTTTATTCTTCCTGCGTCCAGTAATTCGCAAAGCTTCAAAAAAGGCAGTTCTTAGTACGGGCTTTTATTTACTTCATATTAGTCCGTACTTTAGTTCAATAATTCGCTCTAGGAAGTTTCTCCAATACATTGGCAGTTTTATGCACCCAGCAACGCTGTTGATCGGTTTGAGGACAGCATTTGGCAACAGCTTTCCACAATCCTAGGACACCGTCACTGACAGCCAATTTGGGTGCACATTCAAGGCCGCGCTGCTTCAAGTCCATTAACACTTCTATCCAGCTTACTTCAGACTCACGACAACCGTCCGACAATGCCTGCAATTCCTTAGCCTCGATTTATCCGCACCAATAATCACCAGCAAACATAGCCAGTCATACATTCGCACGTTACTATAGACGCCATCAACCCAGACATAAACGTACCGCTTTTTGCCCAGATTGCGGCGGCTCCAGTTTTGATAATCCAGCTCCCATTCCTGCTTTAAACGTCCGATGGTAGTAGATGACAACCGGTGCACCTGATCCTCTCCTGACATACACCAGAAATAACTATAGCTCGCATAGCGGTTATCAAGGAATCGCGAACTTCATCACGACAAGATTATACGTACGTGCTTATGCGTATATTATTACGCGTTCTTCACAATAGCATAAGCCTTCGAATTTTTAACTGCCTAACGAGGAAAAAATACCAAATGCTTATGAGAAATACTCGACTTCTAGTATGCATATTCTGCATTAGCGTATTTCCGCTTAGGGAAAATAATCATGCACTCGCAGCAGGAAAGGACAATACAGAAGACCAAATATTGACCATGGGCTGTTTGTTCAATCTATTTAATACAAAGGTTTTTCTAACCTATACGAATGACGCTACGGTGCTGCTAGTGGTTGCGAATTTAACGATCGATCAGGTAGTTATCCATTACATAGACAAATAGATAAAACTTTTTTAGGAGTCTTAATTATGGCGACGTCAGCAATTATTTGTCCAGTCTTGATGGCAATAACGGTTTCCGTCTGAATGGAGCAGTAGGTGATTTCTTGGGCAGCTCGGTCAGCAATGCGGGGGATGTCAATGGTGATGGTTATGCTGATGTAATTGTCGGTGCCCCTGGAGCTGAGCCGAATGACGGTAACGCCGGCACCAGTTATATTATATTTGGGCGCACTTCAGGATTCAGTGCTGTACTGGACTTATCCCAACTCGATGGCAGTAACGGTTTCTCTCTGGGAGGGGCTACGGCAAATGATCATTCGGGGCAATCAGTTAGCAGTGCAGGAGATGTCAATGGCGACGGCTTTGCTGATTTGTTCGTTGGCGCTCCGTATGCCAGCTCAAATGGCTCTCGTTCCGGCAGCAGCTACGTGGTGTTTGGCAAGGCTTCGGGGTTCAGTGCTGCACTGGTTTTATCCAGCCTGGATGGCAGTAACGGTTTTTCTCTGGAGGGAACGTCTACTAACGATCTTTCGGGCCGATCAATTAGCAGTGCAGGAGACATCAACGGCGACGGTTTTGACGATATCATTATCAGTTCCGAAGAATTCAATTCCGCCTATACCTATGAATCTTCTATTGTCGATTATGTAGTGTTTGGTAAAGCTACGGGATTCGGTCCTACGTGGAATCTATCCAGCCTTGATGGCAACAACGGTTTTTACTTATATTTTGGTGCTTATGACATCTCGTCGGGCGGAGCTCAATCAAAATCTGTGAGTAGCGCAGGGGACATTAACGGCGATGGGTATGACGATTTAATTGTCGGTATCGTCTTTCCTGCTAACGATGAGCCTATTTTTGATGATGCTAAGAGTTATGTGGTGTTCGGCAAGGCATCTGGTTTTGATGCCGCGTTGAATCTATCCAACCTTGATGGCAACGATGGCTTCAGTTTGGATGGAGAAAGAATTGAACCATATGATTACAAAGGTATTGTAGTCAGCAGCGCAGGGGATATCAATAGCGATGGATTTGACGATTTGATCATAGGGTCTCCTTCGGACAGCAGAAGCTTTAATTACGGCGGTGTCAGCTATGTAGTGTTTGGTAAGGCATCGGGTTTTGATGCCGCTTTGGATCTATCCACCCTAGATGGCAGTAACGGTTTTCGTCTGGAGGGGGCGGCAGCGTTTGATAAGCTAGGCACCTCGGTGAGCAATGCAGGAGATGTCAACGGCGACGGTTTTGACGATGTGATTGTGGGTGCACCGGGTGCTAGTGACAACTCTGGTTCCAGTTATGTGATATTTGGCAAGGCTTCTGGCTTTGCTGCCACAATTGATTTGTCCAGCCTCGACAGCAATAGTGGTTTCCGTCTGGATGGAGCCGATTCTTCGAGCATGTCGGTCAGTGATGCGGGGGACGCCAACGGAGATGGTTTTGATGATTTGATTATCGGTGCACCTTTTGCTAGTCCAAATGGGGACAGAGAGGCTGGCTCTAGTTATATTATTTTCGGTCGCAGTGACTTTGGCGGTAACCAATTACCTACAATTCCAGGCACACCCGATGACGATGTCCTGCGCGGCACCTCAGTCGCAGAAATCTTTGAAGCCGGCGATGGCAATGACACGCTGATCGGCCGCGGTGGCGCGGACGTGTTTCATGGCGGCGCTGGCGTTGATCAGATCAAAGTGCCTGACCTCAATTTTGCATCGATCGACGGCGGAACCGGCACCGACATCCTGCACCTGGACGGCAAGGATCTGCATCTGGATTTAGCGAGTATGGGTGACAAAATCCAAGGCATCGAAACCATCTGCATCTACGGCCGCGGCGACAATACGCTGACACTGACTGCGGACAGCATGCTCAATCTCTCCGATACTTCCAACACCTTGAAACTTCACGGCAATGCCGGAGATCTCGTGACAGTGCTGGATGACGGTTGGATTGACAATGAGGTAAAGGGTTTTTATCACATCTACACGAATGATGACGCGGTGCTACTAGTAGGTGCAAATTTGGCGATTGATTTTGTATAGCAGAAGTTCAGAAGAACTATTCCTGGGCAAATACCGTGGAACTACACTATTTAGAATTGTTACATCAAAAAACCAGAGAATATGTATCTCAGCCATTTACCGACCGAGATACATGAACTACTACAACTAATTAATACTAACTACATTTACCAGTTTCAGAACCATCCTCTTTGGTTTCTTTCCCATCATCTTTCACGCATGAGTTCTGACAAACGCCCGATTTTTTACAGGCTTTGCCGGCTGGAAGGCTTTTTTTATCGATACACGCTCCTTCAACCAGATAACACGCTTGATTAGCCCCACAAGCAGTCTTGCCATCTTTTTCTGTTTCGGCACTGCAAGCTGCGAAAGCAGAACTTGAGGCGAAAACAATCGCAAGAACCAACGCGAGTGAGCTTATAATTTTTTTGAACATCTTCCTCTCCTTGTCGTTTTTGTAAGCAAAAAATTATTTTTGCTTGGTTAGAATAGCAGAAACCACCGCCAGGTGTAGGGAAATTGCAGTGGAAGATTTCATAAAATAAATATTCCTTGATTCATATCAAGCTTGGATTGAGGATGAAGCTAATGACGTCCTCATCCTCTGGTTAGGTGAACGCCAAGAAGCGCGAACTGGAGTGCATATATCGCTAATCAGTTAAGAATCCGGTCAACGAGTATCGAGGTGAACTTTTGCCCAAGCTCGACACCCTATTGACGTCATTTTTGTCACTTTAGCTTGATTCTCGTTATACTCATTCAAATGAATATCCTATCCGACTATCCTTCGGATTCACCTGAGCATTTATTGCATCGATTATATGCAGAGCAATGTCAATTTCTGCATATTTCGCCGCAGGCAATGCAACAGATTGCGGTTGAATACCATTTACCGGTCAGCCAAGTGGCTTCCGTGGTTGCGTTCTATTCCTTTTTCCATACGAAACCATGCGGCCGCTATCATATTTTGTTCAGTAACTGCACCAGTTGCGGTTATTTGACGCCGGAACACAATCTGATGCAGATGCTCTGCGAGCAATTGCAGGTCATTCCGGGCAAAACACGTCAAGACGGCGCGGTCAGCATCGGAGAAACCTCGTGTATCGGCATGTGCGATCAAGGTCCATCCTTATTGATCAATGGCATTCCGCTCCCTCGCCTGAATCCGGAAAGAATCAATCAGATTGCGCATCATATTGCTTCAGAAGTACCCGTTTCGGAGTGGCCACAAAACTGGTTTGCAATCAGTGATAACCTCTATCAGCGAAGCTTGCTATTGACTGAACAACTCATGCCGGGCAGCGCAGTGCAGATGGCGTTGATGCAAGGCACAGAAGCGACATTGAGAAAAATCCTGCAATCCGGATTGCGCGGACGCGGCGGCGCCGGATTCAATACTGCACAAAAATGGCAATCCTGCCGCACTGCACCAGGCAATACACGCTACGTGGTGTGTAACGCCGATGAAGGCGAACCCGGCACCTTCAAAGATCGGTTTTTATTGCAGCGGTATGCAGATGCGCTATTTGAAGGCATGACGATCTGTGCCGCGGTGATTGGCGCATCCAAGGGAATTCTTTATTTGCGAGGTGAGTATCGCTATATGTATCCTCATCTCGTCGAGGTTCTTGAACGGCGCCGCAAGCTGAATTTACTGGGACAACGGATTCTGGGCCAGACGGCCTTCCAATTTGATATCGACATCGTCGTTGGCGCAGGCGCTTATATTTGTGGCGAGGAATCGGCATTGATCGAATCACTTGAGGGCAAGCCGGGAATTCCGCGCATTCGCCCGCCTTTTCCGGTAACGCATGGTTATTTGGGTCAACCCACTGTCGTCAATAATGTCGAAACATTTATCGCCGCAGCCTGGATCGCGCTAAAAGGCAACTCATGGTTCAAATCGGTAGGAACTAAGCAGTCGAGTGGCACCAAAATTCTCAGTATCAGTGGCGATTGCGAGTTTCCGGGTATATATGAATATCCATTCGGCACCCGCATTCAGCATATTTTAGAAGATTGTCATGCACAAAATGTCCAAGCTGTTCAGATGGGCGGTCCCAGTGGCAAGCTCATCAATGCGCGGGATTTTGATCGTGTGATCAGCTTTGAAGATATCTCTACGGGTGGATCCATGCTCATTTTTGGAGCACGACATAACTTATTGGCAATTCATCGCAACTTCGCGCATTTTTTCGCACATGAAAGTTGCGGATTCTGCACGCCTTGCCGTGTCGGAACTCAGCTTTTAAAAAAACAGCTGGATAACATTGCGAATGGCCGCAGCACAATTCGTGATATTGAGGAAATAAAACAACTGAGCAGCTTGATTCAACACAACTCCCATTGCGGCTTGGGACATACCGCAGCTAACCATATTATCGATGGCCTGCAGCTTTTTCCGCAAGTGTTCGAACAGAACCTGCAGCAAGATTTCACTGCGCAATTTGATCTCGACCAGGCACTCGCAAATGCCGAGCACATCGCACCGGGTGACAATGCGGCGATACATCTGGATTAATATCATGTCTGCACCTTCCACTACCCTTCGCATCGATGAACAGGAAATCCCGTTCGTTCCCGGACAAACCATCATGGACGCCGCATTGGCTGCCAACGTTTATATCCCGCACCTGTGTCATTACCCTGGCTTGCCGCCGAGCGGCAATTGCCGGCTATGTATTATAGAAATCGGTAATCGCAGCGTCGCAGCTTGCATCACCCTTGCTTCCGCCGGTCAGGAAATCCGCAATAACACAGCGGAATTGAATGAGGCTCGCAAAGTCATTACGCAAATGTTGTTCATCGAAGGCAATCATATCTGTCCCAGTTGCGAAAAAACCGGTAACTGCAAGTTGCAGGCGATGGCTTATTTTTTGGGCATGCTGGATGATCACTTTTCACAGTTTTACCCCCATCGTGACCTCGATGCCTCGCATCCGCGGATTTTGCTCGACCGCAGCCGCTGCATCGTATGTGATTTATGCGTTCGCGCCAGCCGGGAAATAGACGGAAAGAATGTTTTCGCCATTGCAGGACGTGGCACCCAAGCTCATTTGATTGTCAATTCTCCAAGTGGAAAACTGGTTGATAGCGCAATAGCGATCACCGATGCCGCAGCCACGATCTGTCCGGTAGGCGCCATTCTCATCAAAGAACAGGGCTACCAAGTTCCGATCGGCCAGCGAATCTACGATCAACGCACCATCCGTGAGACTGCGCTGCAGGAAAGCATCGGCACGAGAGCGAAAAACGATGGCGATTAAACCCAAACTCAAAATTGCCACCACTTCATTAGCCGGCTGTTTTGGCTGCCATATGTCTTTTCTCGATATGGACGAACGCTTGGAAGAACTATTTGAACAGGTCGAATTCGATCGATCGCCCTTTACCGACATCAAACAATGCGGCCCCTGCGATATCGGTCTGATCGAGGGTGGCGTATGCAATGCGGAAAATGTGCAGGTATTGCGTGAGTTCCGTGCACAATGCACCACACTGGTTGCAGTAGGCGCATGCGCGATCAATGGCGGTGTTCCTGCGTTGCGCAATTATTTCGATGTGCAAGACTGTTTGAACGAAGTCTATCTTTCCGGAATCGGGGTCAGCGATCCGCAAATCCCCAGTGATCCAGAGCTGCCATTATTGCTGGACAAAGTGTATGCAGTCAGTGAAGTGGTATTCATCGATTATTTTTTGCCCGGTTGCCCGCCTTCAGCAGAAGATTTTTTACAGCTATTGGAACCGTTATTGATCGGGCAAACACCCATGCTCTCGAAATCCCATTTGCGTTACGATTAAATCATGGCATCCGATCGCTCATCCCCCTCCGCCACGCGTCGCATCGCTATCGATCCGGTCACCCGGGTCGAAGGACACGGCAAGATCACCTTGCTATTGGATGCGGAGAATCATATCCACGAAGCCCGGTTCCATATCGTTGAATTTCGTGGTTTCGAAAAGTTCATTCAGGGCCGCCCCTACTGGGAAGTACCGTTTCTGGTACAACGCTTGTGCGGAATCTGCCCGGTCAGCCATCAGTTAGCTGCCGCCAAGGCTGTCGATCAATTGGTGGGCATCCGTGACCTCACACCGACCGCAACCCAACTGCGCCGACTACTTCATTTCGGCCAAATTCTGCAATCCCACGCCTTACATTTTTTCCATCTTTCTTCTCCGGATTTTTTGTTTGGTTTCGGCAGCGATCCATTGCAACGCAGCATTATCAAGGTGCTGGAACAGTATCCAGAAATTGCGCTGAAAGGCATCAAGCTGCGTAAATTTGGCCAGCAAATCATTCAAGCCATTACCGGCAAACGGATCCACGGCACAGGCACAGTGCCCGGTGGCATGAATAAGCCGCTCTCGATCATGGAACGTGACACCCTGCTAGCAGAAATCCCTGATGTTCTTGAATGGAGCCAGGAAGCTCTGGCGCTGAATGAGCAACTTCATCTCGCACATCCGGCACATCACGATTTTGGTACGTTACATAGCAATTATCTCAACATGATTGGCACGGCTGGTGAATTGGAGTTTTATCATGGCGGACTGCGCGCGCGTTATGCGGATGGCACGATGATCTTTGATCGATTTGATTACTGCGATTATCAGAAAATTCTGCAGGAAGAAGTGCGTTCCTGGAGTTATATGAAATTTCCTTATCTCTCCGCCCTAGGAACCGAACAAGGCTGGTACCGGGTCGGGCCATTGGCTCGCATCAATAATTGCGACCGTATTTCAACCTCATTGGCTGAAGCTGCGCGGCAGCGCTTCAAAGCATTCGGGCACAATGGTTTAGTCCATAACACACTCGCTTATCACTGGGCACGCATGATCGAGCTGCTGCACTGCGCGGAATCCATTCAACAATTGCTGCAGGATGCAGAAATCACCAGTACGGAATTGATGGTCGAGAAAAGTGAACTCCGATCGGAGGGCATCGGCGTCATTGAAGCGCCACGGGGTACCCTATTCCATCACTACCAAATCAATGAAGAAGGGTTGATCACCAAAGCCAATCTCATCGTTTCAACCACCAGCAATAATCAGGCCATGAATGAATCGATACGCGTTGTGGCCAGTCAATATCTCGACGGAAAAGAAATTACCGAAGCGCTATTGAATCATCTGGAAGTCGCGGTGCGCGCGTACGACCCCTGTCTCTCCTGCGCCACTCATGCACTGGGCAAAATGCCCTTGCAAGTGGAGCTTCAGGATAGTACCGGCAAAACAATCAGTCGACTGACCAAAGGAACAACTGGGGAAATTCATCGATGAAACTGAGTAACGCTTATTTACGTATCCACCATACGATCAATGACACCGCAATCGAAATCAACAACCCCGTCATCAACGGAAAATGAAAGCTGAAATTTTCCCGTTCGATATGAATATCCCCCGGCAATCGGCCCAACGGCAATTGCGACAGCCAAGGCCAGGCGATTCCCGCTATTATGAGCAAAACCCCCAATGCAATTAACAGTTGTTGCATATCCATTCTCTTTTAATGTTGAGCATACCATCTAACAAAAGTAATTTTGCGTTCACATTGACGCAATCGTTCTCTACTTCATTCATTTGGATTTAACTGGTTTTTTCAATAGTAGAACCATAACGATAGCTTAGCTCGCAATGCCGAGATGACATCAATAGGAAATGCCAAAGTTACATTTCTGCGATTTCTCGCCCACACAATACTGTATTATTTTTATATCAAAAGTTACTAAACTCACTTTGAATGCATGCCTAAATTATTGCTATTTGGTTACGGGAATCCTGGACGAGGCGATGATTCACTGGGCCCTCTTTTCGTGGAATCGATCAACCAGATCAACGGTAGACATATCGTCAAGTTGGTGGACATGCAATTGTTGATTGAGCATGTAACCGATTTACTGGGATTCGATCAGATTTTATTTGTGGATGCGGATATGTCATGCAGAGTACCGTTTGAATTCGCAGCAATCACTGCAGAAAAAGATAGCAGTTATACCAGTCATACCCTGACGCCGGCAGCACTGCTATTTATTTATGAGCACATTTATCGCTGCAACCCACCACCCAGTTACTTATTGCGTATTCGCGGCTATCACTTTGAACTGGGCCATGGTCTAAGCAAGCAGGCCCATAAAAACCTGCACGCCGCGCTCCGCTATGTGCACAATCGCTATTTAAATCCTCATCATTCATCAACGTAACAATCAATGCATGAATTATCGCTGGCAGAAAATATTCTGCAATTAATCGAAGATGCCGCGCAGCAACAGCATTTCACGCAGGTTGAAGCAGTATGGTTGGAAATTGGACAATTAGCCTGCGTCGAACACGAATCGCTGCGTTTCTTTTTTAATAGTGTCAAAAAGGATACCATTGCTCAAGAAGCCAAGCTCGAAATCATAACGATTACTGGCCAAGGAATCTGCGATCGATGCCATCAGACTATTGCGGTAAATTCCTATGATATGGCATGCCCTCGCTGCGGCGGTTACGCCGTGACCATCACCCAGGGCGAGGAAATGCGGATGAATGCGTTGGAAGTAAAATAGCGAGGAATCAATGTGTACCACTTGCGGATGCGGTCTCAGCCAAATACGAATCAATAACAAGCCGATGAGGATACAACGTCAGTCCCACCAATCGCTGACTTATCGCCCCCTCAGGCCCTCCCCCGCTCAAAATCATGAGCCGATCAAGGATCCTGCATCCAATCCACTCAAAGCAAAAAATCCCGGCAGGCGCGATCATCAAACCTCAGAAACCAGGATGATTAAAATAGAGCGTGACATTCTGGCGGAGAATAACCGCTATGCTACTCAAAATCGGCATTATTTCTCCGCGCACCGAATTTTTGCACTCAATCTGTTATCAAGCCCGGGTTCCGGCAAAACGACGTTACTCGTTCAAACCATACAGATGCTGCGCAACTTATATCCCATCGCCGTCATCGAAGGCGATCAGCAAACGGATCACGATGCCACCCGAATTCGAGCTACCGGTGCTCCAGCGGTACAAATCAACACCGGCAAGGGATGCCATCTGGACGCTGCGATGATCGATCGTGCCCTGCAGCAAATGCATATAGAAAATAATAGCGTGTTGTTCATTGAAAACGTTGGCAATCTCGTCTGTCCGGCCAGTTTTGATTTGGGAGAAGCCCATAAGGTCATCATCCTGTCGGTAACCGAGGGAGAAGACAAGCCTCTTAAATATCCCGATATGTTTCAGGCTGCTGATTTATTGTTGCTCAACAAATGCGATCTACTGCCGCATCTCACATTTGACACCGGCTTGGCCATTGAATATGCGCATCGGATCAATCCTTCATTACCTGTCATACAGATTTCAGCAACCCACGGCAGCGGGATGACCGCCTGGTTGGAGTGGATCGAAGCCTGCCGCCGGGCAACCGCAGGCGCTCTGCGACAATGATCATGTATTAACCACGCGCTTGAGCCATTCTGCCGATATTTCCATTTCGTTAGCGACTTGCGGCCCCACTGTGCTGGCGTGTGGCGCTTGGCTAAAAAACACTATCTGTCTGACACGCGACAATAACGCCTATGTTTCTCCGATCATCGGCGATCTTTCCGCAGCAGACAATCGCTATCGCTTCGATAACACCGTTCGGCGCATGTGCCGCGACTATTCGATATCTCCCGAAATCGTTGCGCATGATCTCCATCCCGACTTTTACAGCACCCAGTTTGCCCAAGCCCTTGCAGAGCAACACGATCTTCCGATCGTCGCCGTGCAGCACCATCACGCGCATATCGGCGCAATCTGTGCGGAGCATCATATCAACCAGCCGGTGCTGGGATTGGCTTTGGATGGCGTCGGAATGGGAGAGGATCACTCATTCTGGGGCGGAGAATTGTTACTCGTCGATGGCGCGCAATGCTCTCGCCTGGGACATCTGGCTCCGCTCGCATTACCCGGAGGCGATCGCGCTGCCCGGGAGCCTTGGCGGATGGCCGCTGCTGTTTTGGCAAAACTCAACCGTCATGATGAAATCACCCAGCGATACAGCGATCAACCCGCCGCAGACATGGTGGCTTTCATGCTGAAGAAAAATCTGAACTGCCCTCCCATTTCCAGCATGGGGAGATTGTTCGATGCGGCGGCTGGTTTGTTGAATGTTCATTTGATTCAGTCTCATGAAGCCGAGGCCGCGATGACATTGCAGCAATTGGCACAGCAACATGGCGCGGCAAAGGCGCTTGCCGATGGGTATCAAATCACTCATGACAATCAATTGGATTTTTCGCCCTTGTTATCGGCATTGATCGACTGCCGCGATGCTAATGGTGACATTGCATACGCCGCATCGCTTTTCCATGCGACAGTCATCGAAGGATTAGCCAGTTGGGTGAAAAAAGCCGCCGATCAGTATCAAATTTCACGCCTGGCCCTCGGCGGCGGATGCTTTCACAATGCGATATTGACTCACGGTCTAAGCGATCAATTGCTTTCCTCATCCTTACAAATATCCAGAGCCCGGCGATTATTACCCGACGACAGTGCCATTGCCCTTGGCCAGGCATGGGTGGCGCTACAGCACAATGCTTTATAATAGGCTTGAAATTACCCATTCTTTTTCAACACATAGTTTAAATGAGCAATTACGTACAACGTTTCTTATTGGAAAATTTGGATATTCGCGGCGCGTTGGTGCGCCTTGATTCAGTGTGGTTGCAAATGCTGGCTGGACGGAATTATCCGCAGCCCGTCACTCAGTTACTGGGAGAAATGAGCGCGACCACGTTACTCCTCGGCAATAATTTGAAGCACGGTGGACGTCTTACCATACAATTGAATGGTGACGGCCCGGTTTCCATGTTAGTGATAGACTGCACCGAAAGCCTGCATATACGAGGTATGGCTAAATATGAACAGCAAATAGAATCGCAACCGCTTGCAGACTTGCTTGGACATGGCCAATTGCTATTAACGCTGGACATGCCTTCGATGCATGAATCGTATCAAAGTATCGTGCCATTGGATGGCAATACCACTGCCGAAATTTTTGAACATTATTTCAAACAGTCGGAGCAATTGTCCTCGCGTTTATTTTTGGTGGCTACAAACGAAGCCATTCTTGGTTTGCTGCTACAGAAACTCCCTACCACTGATCAACAAGATCCCGATGGCTGGAACCGCATCGAAGCCTTGGCCTCAACCATCCAAGACCATTACAGTATCGTCGGCTTAACTGCGCAGGAGATACTGACCCGTCTATTCAGTGAAGAAATCATACGCATTTTTGATGCACAGACAGTGCATTATGGATGCCATGAAGACCCAGCAAAAATTTATACCTTGTTGCATCTACTCGGGCGCGAGGAAGTCGATTCGATTTTGAGAGAATTTGGAGAAATTGTTGTCAATGATGAAATCTGCGACCGTGAATATCGTTTGGATGCATTGGCGGTGGATGCCATCTTCCGCAAAGCCGGTTCCACAATTCATTGAATCGGCACTTCATTGAACCTTCTGATTTCTGAGCGGGCGTCGACTAAGACTGAAGCGTTGCTGATCAGTGATCATTCACATACCGGGCTTGGTCTCAATGCCGAGGAATTGCACACTCTAGCTTTTCAGAGTTCTTAAAAAAACGGTAAATTTCTCCTCGAAAAGTGCGTATAGTTATTTTGCATGTCCTACTTTCACAAAATATAAATTCACGACAGGTTATAAGAAAGTTCTGACAATAATAAATTACGCTTCACATATTTTTCACATATGCTGCGCTATGATCCCCGAATATCCCCATTATGTGAACGGTTTCTAGCATCGTCTTTAGGGGGTTAACTCATATAGGAGGCAAAATAATGGCACCACGAATCGCACACGTTGATGACGACTCTGATATCCGGGAAGCAGTTGAGCGCATCCTGCGCAAGAATGGATATGAAGTTGATAGCTATCTGACGATGCAGGATTTCATCGACTCGCTACAAGACGATACCAACCGGCCTGACTTGGCCATTCTGGATGTCATGGTCGAATCCATGGACTCGGGACTCACAACCTATGCTCAGATTCATAAACGATTCCCCCAGATACAGACAATTTTCCTCACCTCTCTCGGTGATATGATCAGACCTTATTTCGACGACGGTTCGAATGAATGGGTATGTATCATGGAAAAACCGGTTGAACCGATCAGTTTATTGGCCACCATCAACGATCGCTTGAATAAAACCGGAGAAGCCGCTTAATTGGATTGACTGACATGGCGACAACTGAGTTCTCCTGGGACAAGTCCGAAAATCAGAGTATTTTGTTGGAAATCAAAGGAGATCGGCTAAAGCTGAGTGACGATGTCCTCATCAGTAATATTCGTTGGTTCATCGCTTTTCGGTGGATATTGATCGCCACCCTGACTTTCTTTGAAATTCTACTGTTATCCACGTCGGATACGCTTACGCAACTGGGTCTCAGTGAACAGCAAAAATGGCCCATAGCCATTATCATCATTCTAGTGATCGCAAATATTACCTATATTTATAGCCTCGATCACAGTAAGCCCGGCAAATACAATTCTCCTTCGATCAATCTGTGGGTACAGATCATCATCGATCTGATCTGTTTATCAGTCGTCGTTCATTATATTGGCAGCACATCCACGCCGATTTCCTTCTTTTATGTGCTCCATATTGCGCTTGCCTGTATCTTTTTTTCAACTCGGGAAAGTCTTTATGTCACGATACTCGTCTGTGTGATGGATTCAATCGTCATTATTGTTGAAAATTTTATCATTACCCAGACTCCGCTCTCCACGCTCATCAGCAATCATCTCTCTCCTGAAAGCGTGCGAAGAGATGTCGCCATACTATGGATGTTTTTTCTTGATATCCTGTTTTTTGTCGTTTGGTACGTTGTGTCCCGGCTTTCGCTCATTGTTCGGGCGCATGAACGACACCTTCTGGATGCTTACCGGCAAATCAATCAGGCACAGGTTGAAAAAGACCAATATGCGGTTCTGATGACGCATCAGCTCAAATCTCCGCTCGACGCCATCCGCAGCAAAATAAATTTAATCAAGGGAGGCTACTGCGGCGAAGCTTCGCCAGGCGTCAATGAAGCACTCGATAAAATCGACACTCGCGCTCAAAGTATGGCGGGATTGATCTTGGATTTGCTGCGATTGGAGCGATTGAAAGATACCTGCCTGGATACTGCTGTATTCAAATCGATGGATATCCAAGCAACGTTACAAAAATGTATCGATAAACTCACCCCGGTCGCCAATTCAAAACATGTGACACTGAACGTTTCCATTGATAATTTCACCTGCAAGGTCATCCCCGATCAGTTGGAAATCCTGTTGGAAAATATCATTTCAAATGCGATCAATTATTCGCACAACAACGCAACCGTTGAAATTGTCACTGAAGTCGATCGTTTTCATAAAAAGGCCAGCATCACCATTACCGATCATGGAATTGGGATAGAAAACAAAGATCTACCCAATATTTTCAATGAATATTTTTATTCCCCCAGAGCTGCGCTCCACAACAAAGCTTCCAGCGGCATAGGTTTGTCGATTGTTAAAACCGCGGCCGAAAATAACAAGTTAAAAATAAAAGTAGCCAGTGAGCCCGCCGTAGGAACTGCATTCACTATCATCTTTGCTACCAGTGAGGTGCCTGTTGCGCCAAACCGTTGACACGACAAATTTCCAGCGATTCAATCTCAAGCGAACGAAAGCATATTTCCTGATCTCATCGATGCCTGATTTCAGGGTGCCAGTAGCGCCGGTGTGATTTTCTCCAACTCTCTACGAACCACGCTTTATTTTCGAAGCGCAGCAGTATGGCCCCATCTGCATCCGTACGCAGTATTTGGCTGCCAATGTCGTGATAGCGCGAAAGTACCGCATCGCGCGGATGTCGATAGCGATTGTGATAACCCACGGGAAATACCGTCAGCGCAGGATTCACCTTCTCCACAAATGCTTTTGTCGATGAGGTATGGCTGCCATGATGCGGGGCAATCAAAACTGTTGCGGGAAGCTTATCATTTACTTCTGCCAGGAGCATGGATTCATCAGCGCTGCCAATATCCGAAGGTAGCAATGCGCTGCCATGAGCTGAGGTAATTTTCAATACACAACTGCTGGCATTCGTTGTTTTCCGTGTTCTCTTCACATCCGAAGAATGCAACAATTCAAATTGCACCTCATCCCAAAGCCATGTGTGGCCGAGTCGACAGGGATAATTTCCTCCATCCTTACCTGTAGCCAACGTGATTGGGTGATCCTGATTCAATGATGAAATCAGGGTACGCACCGGCATGGCTGACATGACCGACAAAGCCCCGCCACTGTGATCCATATCAGCATGCGATACAATCAGCGCATCCAACTTCCGTATCCCTTCTCCACGCAGAAAAGGAACTATGATTTGCTTGCCGCTGTCCGTCGTACCGAAACGAGGGCCGGTATCAAACAATAAAGTATGATGCCGAGTCCGCACAACTACTGCCAAACCTTGCCCCACATCCAACACCGTGAGCCAGAATTCACCAGTTTGTGGTCGAGGCGACTGCACCAGAAGCATCGGAATTAACGCAGTAATCCCAATCCAGCGAGCCGGAAATCCGGAGAAAAATCCCCATCCAAAACTTCCAGGAAGCAACATCCAGCCGATGCCCACTAATGCGATCAGAATCGTCCAGGCCGGAGGTGCGGGTTGTTCCCAGACAGCTTGCGGCAGGCTGCTCAGCCAATGCATTAGGAGCATCAACAGGCTCATCGCGGCATGAGCAAACGGCAGCATAAAATCAAATACCGGTACTGTGGCCAGCAACGTCAAGGGAACGACCAAGAAACTGACCAAGGGTATGGCGATGGCATTTGCGACTGGCGATATCAGGGAAAGTTGCTGGAACATGATCAGTAGCAAAGGAATTAATCCCAGGCTAATCGCCCATTGAATCCGCACCCAATTGACAAGCCAGTGCAAACTTCCGATTCTTCCGACAGTTACCCACATAATGATCGCGATGGCCCCGAATGAGAGCCAGAATCCCGGTGCCAAGGTTGCCCACGGATCGACCAACACCACCCACAGCAACGCCCAGCTCAACACGGTCACAGGAGAAGTCGATTTTCCTCTCCACACTGCGATGACGACTACCGTCAGCATATACAAGGTCCTTTGCGCAGGTATTGCCAGGCCCGACAACACCGCATACCCGAATGCTGCAATGAATCCGGCAACCACCGCCGCCCGGCGGGCGGGCACGCGCATGACTAGCCCTGGATAACAACGCCATACCGCATACACCGCGATAAAAATCAGACTTGAAACCAACGTAATATGCAATCCAGAAATCGCCATTAGATGGATCGTTCCCGTTCGCATGAATACTTCCCACTGATCGCGTGGAATTGCATTCTGATCGCCCACCGCCAACGCCTTCAAGACACCGGCGTAGGTGTGATTAGGTAACTTTTCATCGAATCGCCGCTGGATTGCTTCGCGCAGATGTTCAATCCAATAACGGGGATGATTCACCAGAGTATCCAATAACTCATTTTCGACAGAAGAACGGATGTAGCCGGTCGCTCGGATATCACGCTCGAGCGCCCATGCCTCATAGTCAAAGCCATGGGGATTAGCATTGCCATGCGGCTGCTTCAGACGTACCGTGAATTGCCAACGTTGACCCGCTTTGACCATCGACGGGATAGTTTCATCGTGATTGGATGAATTATGAGGATACCAGGAGAGAACAATACGCCTTGGAACAATCGCACTTTCGGTAATGACATGCTCGACATCCAATAAAAAGCGCGCGCTCAGATCATGTCGATGTGGCAAATTCGCAACAACACCGATTATTTGAATATCCCGCTGTTCCCATTGTGGCGGCAACGAATCACTCAACCGCCAGTGAGCAACGGTCGCTGCCCAGAAAAATCCCAGCCCGGCACATAGCACTGCAATCAGCAGATCATTCAGCATCGACAGAATTAGAGACTGGAATCGCATCAATAGCTTAACTCCAATCACCAACCCTACTAAGCTCCATGCCCACATCATGTCGGGTAAGTCGGCTTGCCATTGCAACACGCCGGTTCCAATGACAAAAGCAATGATATTAATCCGAAGACGCAAAGTTTTTACTTTCCTTATCAGACAATTCCTGCATGATCTTGATTATCACGACAGCACACTTCAATTTATAATCAATGATCAAGAGGGGAAAAAATTCTTTCTAAAACCCGATTAATTCCCCCAACAGAGAATGAAGAAATCCTGAGCTGCACACCTCGACACATGCCTCACACCCTGACATGAGTTTTATTTCAAAACGACATTATCCGATTCATATTAAATCTCTGCATTATCCTGTCGTTACTGAAATAGCAAAAGGAGACAAAATGAATCAACGCAATAAATACAGACGATTGGACGACTATGAAATGCATAATAAGGTGGAACTGCTCGCGGGCCAGCTTCACCATCAGCAATTGGAGTTGGAAGAATCGCGCAATCGTTATGCAGATCTTTATGATCACGCTCCCGTTGGATATTTGACGCTGGACAGTTCAGGTAATATCCTATCGATCAACTTGACGGGTGCTGCATTACTGAGAAAAGCCCGCCCTTTCCTTATCGGCAAGGCATTTACCGATTGTTTCCTGGATATCGATCACCAAATCTTTAATCAATATCTCCAAGAAGTTTTCAACTCTTCAAGTAAAACCACGATTGATTTAAAAATTGGAGACACCAGCGACCCATTGTGTTTCATTCGTTTGGAAAGTACGGTCTCCAGCGATAAGAATATGTGCCGGATGATGATGTCCGACATCAGTCAACTGCGAAAAATGATCAATCTCAATCGAGATCTCTTGAATGAAAACAGACAATTGATGAAAGAACTGTTCCGTATCCAGGAAAAGGAACGACGCAGGCTGGCGCGTGAATTACATGACGAGATGGGTCAGTTACTCACCGGTATTCGTGCGGAAAGCGAGGTGATTCTCAATATCGTGGACAAAGATTCGAATGTTTTCCCCAGTGCAGAAGCGATCAAAGGCAGCACCGAGAAAATGCATCATGTCATTCGCACCATGTTGCACCGGTTGCGACCCTTGCTGCTGGATACATTGGGATTACCCGATGCATTATCTGAATTGAAAAAACAATGGTGCTCACGTCATTCTCAAATCACGCTCGAGTTAAAATTACAAGGGGAGCTTGCAATACTGGGCGAGCAATATAACATTACGTTATTCCGCCTCATCCAGGAAGCGCTGAACAATATTTACAAGCATGCCGAAGCCACGTGGGCGCAGATCAGCCTAAGCCGAGAGACGATCGACAATCCAAGCACCGATTTCTTGCATCTCAAAATTGAAGACAACGGTAAAGGGTATGACACCAATCAGCAATTCACCGGCCTCGGTTTGGTTGGAATGCGCGAACGGGTCATTGCCATGGATGGACGTATGACCGTAAGAAGCGCGCCGAATGAAGGAACAGAAATCGATATACGACTACCAATGAAAGCTTAAATAATGAAACAATCCATTACTATCCTCCTGATTGATGACCATCCTGTTGTGCGTACCGGTTATCGCCGTTTGCTTGAAAGTAATTCCGACATGCAAGTGGTCGGCGAAGCCGAGAACGGTGAAATCGGATTTCAACTATGGCAGCAGCATACGCCGAACGTCATCATTCTCGATCTCAATATGCCCGGCATTTGCGGATTCGAAACCATCCATCGCATCATCGGCCACGATCCGACCGCGCGCATCCTCGTTTTCAGCATGCTCAACAATGTCACGATGGTTCATCATGCGCTAAAAGCAGGCGCGATGGGTTTCATCAGCAAGCAAAGCGGCATCGGAGAAATGATCAATGCAGTGCGCCAGGTCAGCATCGGAAAAACGTACATTGAATCAGATCTGGCACAGGAACTCGCCGTGTATATTTCGCGCAAGGACGCTTACGAAAACCCTTTTGATCAATTGACGAAACGGGAATTCCAGATCGTCAAGTTAATCGTGGAAGGAAACTCAAACACTGAAATTGCCGAAAAAATATCCATCAGTCCCAAAACAGTGAGCGTCCATTATCTCAATCTCATGAAAAAGCTGGATTTACAGAATACCACCCAACTGATACGCCTGGCCATCAATCACAATATCATCAAGTAGACGGTTCTGACCGAAGATCTACAAGTATTTCCAGCAGATTGTTTCGGTTCGGGGCGACGTCTCAAAAGCTATCGTATCGGGAGCGCCTCTTGCGGGTGAATAGCGGAAGGATCAAACCGAGCAGTATGCCTCCGGACAACACCAGGGCACCCATGATAAACCAGTCTTTCTGGCTCTTATCTCCAAGCTCATGATTTTCTAGCTGCAGAGTTGTCAGGCGTTCCTCAGTCGCAGCCAGTTTTTGGTGCAATTTTTTATTCTCATCATCAATTTGCAGAATATTGGCAGACGTTTTTTTGATGGACCCAAGCTGTTCTTCGAGACGCTTGTTTTCACTTTCCAGAAAAGCCACTCGTTTGCTGGTTTTCTCGAATTGATCTTTGATGGCCGTTAATTGCGCCCGAACCGAGCCATCAGGCGCAGCATCGGTGATCTGTTTGGCAATTTTCTCAACCTGTGATCGAGCAGGCGGTTCTGGCATCAGGTATCTGCTCAATATCCAGCCTTCCGTACCGCCTGAAGTTTTCACACGCGAATAACCATTCTCAGCGTTCACTTCCAGAATTTCCAATGCTGCTCCACTTTTCAGCATGCGTTGAATGGCATGACTGAGACTGGGACCCGTGCGTAGTGTGGCTTCAATTTCATCGGATACATAACGTGTCTCGGCTTGAATCAGCGTAGAAAACGACATTCCGACGACAAGCCACACCAATAACCTACAGTAACTGCATTTTTTCATAGTTTTCATCAACTCACGATTCAGTATTAACTAAGAAATGACTCAGGAACGCTTAGGAAAAGCGGCTAAGCTCGCACTTAATCAGATTGCGTTTTTCACGCATTACCTTAGAAAACCAGAAAAATGATGTGGTGTTAATATGTTCTGGCTTTGGGCGGAAAGGACTCTACCGTAATCGGTTTCAAGCGTACCGGCTTATAGTCCAATCGATTATTTTCACTAAAGAATAAAGTATGCTTTAACCATTTGACATCATCGCGTTCCGGGAAATCGTTGCGCGCATGCGCACCGCGGCTCTCGCGCCTGGCTTCGGCAGAAATCATCGTGGCGGTGGCAACTTCCTTGAGATTGTCCAGCTCCAACGCTTCAATTCTGGCGGTATTGAATACCTTGCTCTTATCCTTGATTTCCGTTTGACCGATGCGCTGACCGATCTCCAGTATTTTTTCTACTCCCTGGAGCAGCATATCCTCGAAACGAAAAACACCACAGTAAGTCTGCATGGTCTTGGCCAAAGCAGCGCCCACTTCGGCGACATTTTCCCCATCCTTCTGCTGTTCCAACCGTTCAAGCCGACTCATGGTCTTGTCGGCCGCATCGTCAGGCAATAATTTATGATGCGGTTTTGTTTTTAAGTCTTCGATGATCTGATTGGCGGCGGCACGGCCGAATACCACCAGATCCAGCAGAGAATTGGTGCCGAGACGGTTAGCGCCGTGCACCGATACGCACGCGCACTCGCCCACCGCATAAAAACCCGACACGATCTCTTCCGGGCCGGTTTTATACGGCGCCACCACCTGGCCAAAATAATTGGTAGGAATGCCGCCCATCATGTAGTGCGCGGTCGGCACCACCGGAATGGGCTCATTGATGGGATCGACGTGCGCAAACTTGATGGCCAGTTCGCGTATGCCCGGCAAGCGCGTTTTGATGATTTCCGCCCCCAGATGATCCAATTTCAGCAGCAAATGGTCGTTTTCTGAGCCACAGCCTCGTCCTTCCTTCACTTCCGTCGTCATCGCGCGGGCAACCACATCGCGGCTGGCCAAATCCTTCGCATTCGGCGCATAGCGTTCCATGAAGCGTTCGCCATCCTTGTTCAACAGATAGCCGCCTTCTCCGCGCACCGCTTCACTGATCAAAACCCCTACGCCATACACGCCGGTCGGATGAAATTGCCAGAACTCCATATCTTCCAGCGGAATTCCGGCGCGCGCAGCGATCCCCAACCCATCTCCCGTATTGATCAGCGCGTTGGTGCTGGCCTGAAAAATCCTACCACCGCCGCCAGTGGCAAACAGCGTTGCTCGCGCCTGCAGAATCAGAACTTCGCCCGTTTCCATTTCCAAAGCCGTGATGCCCAGCACATCGCCTTGCTCATCGCGGATGAGATCCAGCGCCATCCACTCAACAAAGAATTGCGTGTTGGCGCTCACGTTCCGTTGATAAAGCGTATGCAGCAAAGCATGACCGGTACGGTCCGCCGCAGCGCAGGAGCGGGTGGCCTGGGCGCCGCCGAAATTTTGCGATTGTCCGCCAAACGGACGCTGATAAATTTTGCCATTCTCCAACCGGTCAAATGGCATGCCGAAATGCTCCAGCTCGTACACGACTTCGTTGGCATGACGGCACATGAATTCGATGGCGTCCTGATCACCCAGGTAATCCGATCCCTTGACCGTGTCATACATGTGCCAGTGCCAATTATCTTCAGTCACGTTGCCTAAGGCCGCAGCGATCCCGCCCTGTGCGGAAACCGTATGTGAACGGGTCGGAAAAACTTTGGATAATACTGCGACTTTCAATCCTGCCTCGGATAATTGCAGCGCCGCGCGCATGCCGGCGCCGCCCGCTCCCACGATGACAACATCAAATTTTCTTTTGGTTATGGCCACGTCAACCCCACAAAATGTCAGCAGTCCATACGAGATAGCCCACTAAAGCAACAATTACCGTAATCTGTGCCAGCAAACGAAGTTGAATAGCGTGCATGTAATCCATCAGCACATTGCGCATGCCGACCCACGCGTGCCAGAGCAAACAAATGAGGAATACAAACGTCGCAATCCGGAACCATTGATGACTGAAGAGGGTTTTCCAGTCGGAGAAATCCTGCGGAGCAGCAAAATAGATCGCACAAGCCAGCATGACCAGGTAGATCACCATCAGCACAGCGGTCACCCGCTGCGCCAGCCAGTCTTTCAAGCCGTAATGAGCGCCTGTTACCGCCAGCCCTGATCGTCTTACCATATCACTGCCGCAGCCAACAGGGTTAACATAACTCCGCCGATCAATACCAATCGGCTGCCCAATCGCGCCTGCGGCAAGGCTATTCCTATCTGCAAATCCAGCAACACATGGCGGATTCCGGCACACACATGATGCAGAAAGAACCACAGCGAAATTAGCAGCATTACCTTGATCATAGGTTCGCTCAAGCAGGTTTGCAAAGCTTCAAAACTCTGCTGTGATTGCAGCGCCATCTGCAAACTGTATAGCAACAAGGGAATACCGGGGAAAAACAGCAATACACCGCTGATCCGGTGCAAGATTGAAACCACAGCCGGCAATGGCTGTTTGATTTTGAATAAATTCAGATGTTTGGGGCGTTGATTATGCAATTTTGTTTCCATGCGGGAGATTCTAAACAGAAAATTCAGCAACAAAACTCAGCTTAAACGCTAAATATCGAAACCAAGTGTAGTCTGTTATGCCGCATGACACAAGCCAAAACTCGATCCCGCATAAATCCCGGCGTCAGGAACAGGATGTTATGCGGGACAAGTTCTTCAATCCGCTAAGGTTGACTGCGAAAGCCATCCAGACTGTAATTGCCAGGGCTATGAACCGCCAGCAGCATGAGTCCGCCGGTGATCGCAATATTTTTCATGAACATGATCATCTGCATTTGATCGGCAAAATTGCTGTGAAAGATTACCCCGGCCACAACCGTGAATACTGCCAGCGCGATGGCGGTCAAGCGGGCATGCCAGCCGACCACGATCGCCACGCCGCCGCCGATCTCGATCGCAATCACCAGCGGCAACAGCATGCCCGGCACACCCATCGCCTCCATATACCCTTGTATTGCTTCGTAACCAACCATTTTGAAAAAACCGGACAGCAAGAAAATCTGCCCCAAAAATACCCGTGCCATGAATTGACTGATTTTTCCCATGAGAATCTCCTATAACTGTTATTGATGTGTTGACTTACTCACTGCGCTTAATCCAGGCGCGATCGCGCACAAAATTGTTGGATTGAAAATCGCGCATCGCCTGATCGATTTGTTCCCGGGTATTCATTACAAACGGGCCATAGCGTACGACGGCTTCATGCAATGGCTTGCCGCTGATGACCAGCATGCGCACTCCTTGTTGTCCAGCGACAACATCAAGCTCACCGTTATCCGCATCCACGATCGCTAGCGAATGTTGCGGCAATCGTTGTCGATCCAATTGTCCGGAACCTTCAAACACATAGATGACACCGTGGTGCCCCGCCGGAATGCGGTGCCGGAAATGTCTGCCGGGATTTACTTGCACATCGTAGTAGCAAACATTGGTCAGATCATCCACGATCGGCGCGGCCGTATTGCTAAAGCGACCGATTAATACTTTAAGCGCATAATCCTCAGTGCGGATCACTGGAAAAGCTTCCGCCGAATATTCCTGATATTCCGGCTGATCCATCTTATGCGCTGCCGACAGATTGATCCAAAGCTGGAATCCACGCATCAAGCCGTTTTTCTGTTTCGGCATTTCAGAATGGATGACGCCGCTCGCCGCTTTCATCCATTGCGCGGAACCAGGCCCCAAATCGCCGCGATTGCCCATGCTGTCCTGATGTTCCATATGACCGTCGATCATGTAGGTAAACGTGCTGAAGCCACGGTGCGGATGAGACGGAAAACCCGCCAAATAATCTTCCGGTTTATCGCTGCTGATATGATCCAATAATAAAAACGGGTCGTACTCGCGCAGAACAGGCGTGCCGATCGTGCGATGCACGGTCACGCCGGCGCCTTCCGGCACGGCGATTGCCGGAATGATCCGGACAGAATTCGCTACGGTATCCATTGTCGTCTCCTTGTTGTTGAATGATTGTTCAGTTGCGTGACAGTATTATCATCGTTGCTGGAATAAGAATAAACACTGATAATAAGAAATGATTGTTCTGATAAAAACAACAATGGAAGACATCTGATGGATCGTTTTGAGAATATGAACGCCTTCGTGCGCGTTGTCGAAGCAGGCGGCATCAGCGCCGCAGCCGATCGCATGAACATTGCAAAATCAGTAATCAGCCGGCGCTTGAAGGAGTTGGAGCAACATCTCGGCGTTGAATTATTTCACCGCACGACCCGGCAAATGAACCTGACCGATAGCGGACGCGCGTTTTATCAGCAAGCCGCACGAATTCTTGCCGACATACTCGAAGCCGAGCATGCGACGTCACAATTTCATGGCGCACTCAAAGGCAATTTAAAAGTGGCATTGCCGCTGAGTTTTGGCTTGATGCATCTCGGGCCCGCGATCAATGAGTTTCTGCAAGCTAACCCGGATATCGCATTCGATCTGGACTTCAACGACCGCCAGGTCGATTTGCTGGCGGAAGGGTTCGATCTCGCGATCCGTATCGCCAGTTTGCCGGATTCCAGCTTGATCGCACGCCGCCTCGCGCCGATCCAGACCGTCCTGTGCGCCAGCCCGGCTTACCTCGAGCGCATGGGCACTCCGCAATCGCCGGACGAACTGATCCATCATCGCTGCCTGGTGTATAACCTGATCAGCAATTTGGAAAACTGGAATATATTCGATGCCACCGGCCAGCTCATCAAAACCCGCATCACGCCCTACCTGAAAGCCAGCAACGGCGAATTCCTGCGCGACGCCGCCGCCGACGGCCAAGGCATCGTGCTGCTGCCGACCTTCATCGTCTATCGGGACATTGAAAGCGGTGCACTGCTGCCGCTACTGACGAGCTACCGCTATTCACCGTTGGCAGCATATGCCATCTACCCCCAAACCCGGCACCTCTCGCAACGCGTCAGAGCGTTTGTGGAGTTTTTGGTGAAGCGGTTTGAGGGAGGGCCTTATTGGGATGGGTGTTTGGAGAATGCAAAAAACACGTAAGAAATTTAGATTAACTCGAATCACGCATGATTGCTCGATAGTCTTCATCAATTTCTTTGGCAATCTGAACGAAATGATCGTGCTCATGCCGAAGGTATGAAAGATAAATGCGCGCATCAGCTTCCTCCATGGAGTGATCTACACCACTCAAATAGCCATCTAATTTATTTAACGCATGAAAAAACTCATTAAGATCATATTCAGTGTAGCTGTTGAGTTCATTGCGATTCTTAAGGGCAACCTTAAATTTTTCATAAGTGTCTCGTACCGATAGAACATTCCTATGACCAAATTCACGGTCTCCATAAGAATATGAGTGAATACCCTGACCGATCTTTTCGAATAAATACCCCATTGCAGAATGAAAGATACTCTCGAGTGAACTGTTCTGGAATTTTTCTTTGTGCATTTGATCTGTTTCTTCAAGCTTAGAAACAATTTTCTGAAATGAATCGATTAATTCTTTCAATTGATCAGTAATAGCTACTATCAACTCTACTTTCACAACGTCATATTGCCCCGGGCGAGAATGGCGAAGTAGATCAAAACCATTTTTAGTCATAGAAATTCGGGAAATATAATTATAATACCTTTGCCCCTTGTGATCTTGCTTTGTCGGATGCCCGATCGCCGCGTTTCTCATATTACGAATTTCTAAAAGTGCTTGCGACGGTCGATATGTAATCGCAAAAGCCTCTGACAGATGGCGTGTCGCATCTTGCATTAGGAATAGCGCTTGTAGCACGCCATATGTGTAGATATATTTTAATCCAAAATCTTCAGGGTACGTTCTCTCATGATATGACTGAATAGCTAATAGTGAGTCGCCCACAACATCAAGGGAACTGCATATTTGATTCCAGTTATTTGAATTTTCTAATAAAATAGCTTGGTATCGATGCGTATTGATATGGTTTCGCACCGACTTAATAAGCTGATTAATATTTTTAATCAATCCTTGAATTGACATGGAACAGAATTATTTGATGACTACGAAATTTAACGTAATTAATTGATATGACATGCCATATAAATTTTCAGAAAATCGTACATTTTTATTTCGCATCTTATTCTATTGTTATTGTTTACTATAAACTTAAACAAAGAAAGCGCTGATTTGTTACCTCCAGATTGCTGTGTTAATTAATATTTGGAAACCCTTCTATTGCTAGAAAGATTTTGTTTTCTGCGTTTCGACCACCTTGGGCTTGACTTGCTCAACGAACAATTCACACCGCTTTCTCAATAACTATACGATTAATAAATTATTCTAATCACCCAACTCACCTCATGCTAAAATTTACGCCAAATTTTGATGGCTCATCAAATTAATCTCATATTTCACCCCCAGCTTCACACATGATACAACTCACCATCAACGGACAACCGCAGCAATTCGAATCAGCGATCAATGTTGCGCAGCTCATCGATCTCCTTGATTTGCACGGCAAGCGCATCGCGATTGAACGCAACGGCGAGATCGTTCCGCGCAGCCTATTTTCGGAACAAATGCTGGCGCATGGCGATCAATTGGAAGTGGTCGTCGCGGTTGGCGGCGGCTGATTCCCGCGAATTCATTCAATAACCCTTAACGTAACACAATCTCATGGACAACTTAGTCATTGCCGGTAAAACCTATACGTCGCGCTTATTGGTCGGCACAGGTAAATACAAGGATTTTGACGAAACGCGCGCGGCCGTGGAAATGAGCGGCGCGGAAATTATCACGGTGGCGATCCGGCGCACCAATATCGGCCAGAATGCCGGTGAACCGAATCTACTGGATGTATTGCCGCCTTCCAAATACACGCTATTACCGAATACCGCCGGTTGCTATACCGTCGACGATGCGGTGCGCACATTGCGCCTGGCGCGGGAATTGCTCGACGGCCACAGCCTGGTCAAGCTGGAAGTGCTGGGCGATCCGAAAACGTTGTATCCGAACATGGTGGAAACCCTGAAAGCGGCGGAAATCCTGATCAAGGAAGATTTCCAGGTGATGGTGTACACCTCGGATGATCCGATCATCGCGAAGCAGCTCGAAGATATGGGCTGCGTCGCCGTGATGCCGCTGGCGTCGTTGATCGGTTCCGGCATGGGTATTTTGAATCCATGGAATCTGCAGATCATCATCGATAACGCCAGTATTCCGGTGCTGGTCGATGCCGGCGTGGGAACGGCATCGGATGCGACTATCGCGATGGAATTGGGCTGCGACGGCGTGCTCATGAACACCGCGATTGCCGCGGCAACCAATCCGGTGCTGATGGCCTCCGCGATGCGCAAAGCGGTCGAGGCCGGGCGCGAAGCTTATCTGGCAGGACGCATGGCGAAGAAACTGTACAGCGCCAGCCCGAGTTCTCCGACCGAAGGCATCATCACTCCCGCGCAAACCGGCGCACCCCGTTCCGCATAGGAAGCCGCGCTTCGGCAACTTTTCCCATGCATCAGGCCATCCGCAGTTTCGTGCTTCGCCAAGGACGCTTGTCCAACGCGCAGCAACGCGCCTGCGAAACCTTGCTGCCGCGCTATGGCATACCTTTCAGTGAACATCTGCTCGATCTCGATCAAGTATTCGGACGCCAGGCACCCAAAATCCTCGAAATCGGATTCGGCATGGGAGAAAGCACCGCAGCTATTGCTCAGGCGCATCCCGACATCGATTATCTGGGCATCGAAGTGCATACGCCTGGCGTTGGCAGTCTGCTCAACCGCATCGACTCGCTTGGGTTGACGAATCTGCGTATCATTCAGCATGATGCCGTGGCGGTGATTCAGCACATGCTGGCTGTGGAGAGCCTTAGCGGCATTCACATCTTTTTTCCGGATCCCTGGCCGAAAGCCCGGCACCATAAACGCCGCTTGATCCAGCCTGCGCTGATCGCGAGCTTGTGCCAGCGCTTGAAAACGGGGGGCTATCTTCATGCTGCGACTGACTGGGAAGATTATGCCATTCAAATATTGCAGGTGCTCAGCCAGGAGTCCGGATTGACCAATACTGCGGCAGATTATGCATCACGCCCCGACTATCGGCCGCTCACTAAGTTCGAGCAGCGCGGGCTGAAACTTGGGCATGGTGTCTGGGATTTGATTTTTCGCAAAACTTCGGATTAAGCGAATCATTGATCCAGCCATTGCCATGCTTAGTTTGCCAACAGAAATAGACTTACCTATGGAGATAACCCTGTTATTCACAAAAACATATAAGCTTATCGTCAAATATTATTTCCCATCGGACCTTAGTTCGATTATATTTCGGGAATTTTGAATAGCTCCAGCATAGACCATGAAACTGCGCAATCTCGATCTGACCACCAATTCCGTCAATGAAGAACATCAACAACTTGGACTGCCGCCGGTCGAAGATACGGTTTCTCATCTCGATGCGCATCCGTTTCTGAAAGCAGCAGTATGGTTCGCTGTCATCGTGTTGATTCTGCTGGTAGGTTTCTTGGTTGCCCGTTTTTTCCTGGCACAGGATTTGAACGATAGTTGGCAAATCATCAATGACACCCTCGATAGCAGAATATTCTGGAGTGCAGTAGCGGTCGGTTTTCTGGCTCAAGTGGTCGACGGTGCGCTGGGCATGGCGTACGGCGTAACAGCCACGACATTCCTATTGGCTTCCGGCGCAACACCAGCCGCAGCCAGCGCCAGCGTACATATCGCCGAAATTTTCACGACCGGCGTTTCAGGCATTGCCCATGCAAAATTCGGCAATGTCGACAAACAGCTATTCACGCGCCTATTGGTTCCAGGCATGCTGGGCGGCATTTTGGGGGCGATTCTCGTTACACATATCGATAGCGCCGCATTCAAGCCGTTCATTTCCGGTTATCTGATTTTGCTGGGCATTTACATCCTCAGCAAGGCATTCCGCCAGTTGAACATCCGCAAAAATGCACCCAGGCATGTCGGCAAGCTCGCTTGTTTTGGCGGATTCATGGATGCAGCCGGCGGTGGTGGCTGGGGGCCGATCGTGACCACTACGCTGGTGGGCACCGGAAATGATCCACGCACCACGATCGGTTCGGTCAACTTTGCAGAATTCTTCCTGACCCTGACCAGCGCGGCGGTATTTGCGTTATTGATGGAAACCGATACTTGGCCGTTGATTCTCGGGCTGGTATTCGGCGGCCTATTTGCAGCACCGTTTGCGGCCTACTTATGCCAGAAATTCCATGCCCGCACCTTGCTGATACTGGTGGGTGTTCTGATTACCACGATCAGCGGATATAACCTCTACAAGGCACTCATGCCTTTGCTGTAAAGCATCAGAACGGCACATTCCAAAATTGTTGGGAATTTTGCCTGTCATTCGTTAAACTGGCTCACATTTAGCGGTTCTCACGAACCGTTTGCAAGATTGACGACAGGAGCCTCATGTTCATACGCTTTATTTCCATACTGATCGGTTTGGCAATCACGACCGCAAGCGTTGCAGATCATCATATCCGCTCCGGGTTATGGGAAATCTCCACGCAATCCGAACTGCTGGCTTTCGTGCCACATATTCCTTCTGACCAGATGCAGCAATTGAATGCGCTGGCCAAGCGCTACGGCGTTAAACTGCCGAAGGTCGAAAATGGCGCGGTCGTATCCAAGTTGTGCATCACCGAAGAAATGGCGCAGCAGGAGATACCCACCTATTTTTACGAGAATCACTCCGGCTGCACCGTTCAAAATGCCACCCGGACGGGCAATCGCTACAAACTGGATCTGGTCTGCAACAACAAGCGTTTCAAAGGAAATGGCGTTGCAGAAGGCACCTTTATCAATCCCCATCGTTTTGAAGGAAGCACTGAGTTGGACAGCATCATCGAGGGCACTCCAGTTCCTGTTCACGCAACCGTGCAAGGACATTGGATTGGTGAGCATTGCACCGCGGTCATTCCGTCACAGTGAAGTGATCGAGCTTTTTCGATAGCGGCCTGACATATACTGAGACCCGTGCAAAGAAAATCATCACGTATATATGACGCATGAGATATTGTCTCAAATTTTCCAGTTCTGTCATCCTGGCCTATTTTTCGATTGCCTCGTGCTACGCAGCAAATTTTAGCGGCCTGAAGTTAAAATCCACGGACGGCAATGTCGAATTTGCGCTTAATGGCCGGGGACACTTCGATGTGCATTCGTTGTATCCGGATACAGCCAGTGCGGATTATCCTGCATTCGGCAGCCAATTACTCAGTAGCAACGATCGAGATGGATTTAATTGGCGCAGAACCTATGCCACACTCACAGGAAAAATCTATGGCGTCAATTTCAAATTTGAGAATGACTTTGCCGTCAACGCCACCACCGAGTTTCCGCATAGTCTGCGTGAAGCCTGGGTCTCGACAAAACTAGGACCTGGTCAACTTACAGTCGGACAATTCAAGCCCTACCGGGGTATGGAAGAAATCACCAGTTCCAATGAACTCACGCTGATGGAGCGGCCTTCGACTTCATCCACTGGAATTTATAGTGGACGGCAATTTCTTACCGGCTTAGGCTATCGGGCGCTGATCAAGGACAACATTGGATTGGGCATCTATGTCATGAGTCTTTCGCATTTTGGCTTACCGATTGAAGGAATTTCTTATGGTGGCCGTGCCGTCTGGTTACCGATCGATCAAGCTGGCCATATTCTGCATCTCGGTTTGTCTCTGAGCAGGGACACTGCCAATAAGGACTCCATTTCCGCAAAGGCTGTGGATGTCTATGGCGGACGTCAGGGTATCAGCCAATCACTCGGTACCGCCGGAGCTGCATCGGGCAGCCCCAATCAATCGACCATTTCTGCCGAACTGGCCTACTCGATCGGATCAGCTACCTTACAAAGTGAATATGCGCTTTCAAGGCTGGATCACACGCACTCAGTCGGTAAAGAAGCCAAGGATTCCACGATTCAGGCTTTTTATCTGCAGGGCAGCTGGTTCGTTACCGGCGAACATGTGGTGTACAAGAAAGATCGAGGAGCTTTTGGCAAACCCAAACCTACCCGTAAGTGGGGTGCTCTTGAGCTTGCAGGACGCTATGATTTTGCAGAAAACTTACAGCAAAGCCTGATTGCAGATCCGTGCCGGACAAGCACATCGAAGTGCCAAGTCCAAGTGATCACCTTCGGCGTCAATTGGTATCCCACTCCGAATGTCCGTTTCATGCTGAACTATTACATTTCTGAGGCCATGCTGGGAACGTCAGGGTTAGGTGCGCCTTCCCATAAGGATCATTTATCGGCGCTGTCGTTCCGAACGCAGATCAATTTCTGAAGATGCTTCAAAAGTATTGAGCAGTATTTACAAAAGAAAAATCCGATGTGCAGCTTCAAAAATGCGTTGATTTGTCAGCAACACGATAGAGCATGAATGGTCGAGCTGACCATACGGCGCTGAGCTCCGCTGCGGGAATTTCCGGCATTGGGTAGTCATCAGCACTCAAAACGAATACCTCAATCTTTTCATTGTTTAATTCTTTCAAATGAGAAGAATCAATTTTTGAACAGAAGACGACCGGTTCCAATTCAGTAGGCCATTGATATGCACATGGTTCATCATCGACGGTATTGGGAAGTTGGTTGAGTGACAGATGGGTATTTTCTGGATAAGGGCGCCCAAAAAATCGTATGAGTCTGATGTAATTCTGCAATGAATGCTGACCTGGCGATTTTTCTGTAGGCCATATCAAATATACCGATCGACTTGGAGAATACAGATATTCCGCCAATTGTTGAGCTTTCGAATATTCCAGGGTCCATCGTTCAAATAAAGGTCTAACCATCAAACCGAGCCTCGCATCTTCAGCGTATTGAGAGAGTTTGCTCACCTCGTTTTCTGGTAGCGAAATAAAAAAATATTTCTGCATTTCAGATGGCAAATGGTTGACTACGAAATCTCTGGATTCCTGTCTGAAGAAAGCATGTGGAATCAATGCCAGTATAATCAGCAATACTATAGCCACCACTAAGGTATTGATCTTCCTATATTCTACAAGTTGTCGCAAAATCTGACGCCAGCCCTCTGTGGCAAGAATCAACAATGGCGCTGCAATGAAAAAAGCCATGCGTGCCTGAATCGAGCGGCCATGAACACTATCGATCAACATCGGCAATAATGACAATACAAGCCAGCTCACTGCAAAAATGATGAGCGGATCGCGCCACAATCTAGGCATCATTAAACAAGCGCCTGCTCCTATCCATAAGAGACCGCCTGCGATCATAATGGCGAATAAGCCCTTCGTCATAAGACCGGGAAACATTTCTTTCGCTTCCGCAGAAAACTTCAACAAGGTTGACGGGTTGACCAAGGGGAAAAACCACCAGGCGTAGAGCAAGTACAGCGTCAATGAAACCATGCCTGCCAGTAGCATGCTGGGAATGGCAGCAAATTTTTTTGCTCTCCAGACCATCACGAACATTACCAGCAAAAAGATCAATCCTGGCAGAACTGCATCGATGCGAATGAAAAATAATAAAAACAATAGAACGCCCGCAAAAGCGCCATAGGCTAGAGAAGTTTTCTCAATCGCGCGAGATAAAACCCAGGCAAACAACACCATGGCCAGAAAGGCCGGTGGTTCACTGGTCAGGTGACCTTGAAGTCCTCGGAACCCATCTGAAGCGACATAGCTCAGTGCAGCGATCAATGAAGCGGTCCACCACGTGAAATCAGGCTGCTTGGCTCGCAATAACACGCCTAGCTGCTTAGCCAGAACGATACACAGAGGAACACTGAGCGCCATCAAAAACCGGTATAGCCATTGCATGGCCATCAGTGCATTCTCATCATTACCGAATAGCTTGACAACTTCGCCCAGCAACAACACATGACCGATACGAGTAAAATACCAGTGCGCATTATCCCCGGGGCCAAGCTGAATATCCTGAGCCTGCTGGTGATACTGCGCCAGCAAATCGGTCTCAGCAGCAAATTTGGAAAGCAAAACATAAATGGGGGCATCCCAATGCGTTTCTTCAAGAGGAACCAGATTACTATGACACAACAACGCAATGAGAAAGATGATGGGTAAAACCAGGATTTTTTTGCGGAACTCCCCTGCCGCAATTTTTTGTAACTTTTCCGTATTGCTCGAATTAAAATTCAACGCAATCTTCTCCCTGCTCGTAGCGAACGATTTCTTCTTATTCGATTAATAAAATATAATCCTCATGAATTCTGATAGTTATCACAAAATCAAACATTTGTGCTTAAGAAACATAGTTATAAAACCAGCATCATTGCAATGGTCTGATCAACAAAGCAGTTCGAGAAAATTGATAGAAAACAGAGCCATTTTTTGACCCGTGAGAAGTTTAGCAGTGTTATAACCTCAGCACCACTTATAAATAAACCTCGACTCGAGTCGAGTTATTATTGCAGCACCGAGTTAGGCAGGATGATTTTCTAAGACAATTGTTCTTCAGAATTCATGAGGATGCCCGATATTCTGATGCTCCTGAATTCGGGAATGGCTATTTTTCCTGCAGGATGTCGTCGACGACTTTTTGCACCAAACCAACCGTTCCGTTCCATGAAGTCACATCGGGATAAACTTGAGCCGTCGTCGCTAAATATAACTTGCCTGGCAACAGAACCGACGGCGGCTTGCGCTGCTGATATCCGGTGGTATAGAGAGGTTCAACAAAAGGCGCTCGAAACACAAAACGATCGATCACGTCGGCTTCCTGGAAATCCGGAAAAAGACGCTTCAATCCGTCAATGTATGCAGAAAGGATTTCATCATCGCTCTGATTGAATAGCGCTTCAGTGCGGTGCACATAGTTCATCAGGTAAAACAAATGCACGCCTGCGGTATCTGACTTTTCAAGCAATGTTGTGCTTTCCACAATGCCTTGAAACGGAATGTCTTCATCAATCGTGGCCACCCAATAGTGCTTCGTAAAGCCACGGCGCAGCATCAGAACGGCATTCACCACGCCTTGCATATCAATCTTGGTGTCCACTTTCTTCGCCGCATCGGCTAATCGGCCATTTGCCATTGCTTTGTGCAAAAAAGAAATAGGTGCGGTAACGACGACACGGTCAAATCGCTTGGGCCCGTCATTCACTGCACTCACACTGAGTGCACCGTCATCGGTAAGATCCATTTTTTCTACCGGTGCTTGTAACTTGATGGTTCCACCGAGCGCTTCGATCGATTCGGCCAAGGTATCGATGATGCGCCGATATCCTCCGTGAATGTAGCCCTTGCATTCGCGCTTGCCGCCTTTTTCGCGATTAAAGCGAGTCCAGAACCACAGCGCCGGAACTTCGTGGTAGCGATCGCCAAATTTGGCCTGCAACATCGGTTTCCAGAATATCTCAAAAGCACGCTGCCCAGAAATACGACTTAACCATTCGACACAGGTAATATCGTCCAAGCCTCTGGGTGAGCATATTTTTCCCCATAATCCCGTGAGCCCGACTCGGATCCGATCAATCAGTGACAACGGGCTGAATCGTAATAGCTCCAACGGGGTGTTCAATCCATACAATTGTTCACCCCGCATGAAACCGAAGCTCGTTTCTTTCCAATAAATCTGATCGTCGAGCCCCAGTTCATGAAGAACACCAAGTAAATAGCGATCACTGGGAAGCATGCAATGATAGAAACGTTCCAAAGAAATATCGCGATACTTGAAAAAAGTACCCAATCCCCCCAGTTGATCGGAAGCTTCGTACACAGTCACGCGCGCACCTGCTTTTGCAAGCCAATAAGCACTGACCAAGCCGCCTATTCCACCGCCTATGACCGCAACATCCAGTGCACCTTTCATGACCTTAACCTGTGAAGCTGGTTCAGCAACGCTATTCTCAGAGTCTTTTGTCATCGGGAATTTCTTTATGTCGTGATGTAACCCGCCAAGAAAGCGGCATCAAACCTCGCGTCAGAGTAATCACATAGCGCCACATCGTGCGCAGAATACGCATTTTGCTGGCGCCTTCTTTGAGATCGTATCGAAGTACAAGCGGCACCTCGGACACACGCGCACGGATAGACCGCAGGTTAAGCAACAACTCAAACATACATGAGAAACCATTTTCCCGTATGAAATTGTCGCCAAACAGATCAATTAAGCTGCGTAATGTTTCAGCCCGGTAAGCACGGAAACCGCAGGTATAATCTCGCACTCCTGGATAGCCCACGATCGTTCGGATTCCCGCGCTGGAAACATGGCTCAACATGACCCGGAACGGTGGAACACCAATTTCTTGTGCACCGGGTTGGAATCGAGATGCAATTACGACATCAAAACCTTCACTCAGTCGTTGCACCATCGTTTTTATCAACTCGGGATCTTGGGAGTTATCTGCATCTAAAGTAATGACGATATCACTGTCGTGCGCCGCCGCTTTCAATCCAGTGCGCATGGCCGCTCCAAGGCCCATATTCTGGGGATGCTGGATCAGTTCGACCGGCATTTTCCTGCCCGCATCGCGTACTATCTGCGCCGTTTGATCTCGAGAACCATCATCGACGACCAGAATACGATAATTTGCCCATGGATCGAGTGCAAGTTGAATGCGATTCAATAATACGGGAAGATCTTTTTCTTCATTATACGCAGGCAACATTACAATTATTTTTTTATCTTTCATGTTTTCTCCTGACTGTAAACTATCAATTCCCCGGTTCCACTTCCGGCAAATTTTCCCGGGTAGCGACAATCGCGGCATGCTCGCCTACTGTTCTGACATCGAAATTGCGTATCAGACAATCCAGGCAGTATTCTACTAATGCAACTTTCTGCTCTTTCTTCAATTGCATCGAGGGGAAAAACTGCAATCGCGGCACATCTTCTCCGCCTAAAAAATCAAGAGGATGCAATAATATCGAAGGTTCAACGTTAAAAAGCTTGCAAGCCTGTAAGGCTGCACTGAAATAGGTTTTTGCCAGCAACGTAGAAAATCCCGCTAAATACATGACGTAGCTCAAATGGATGGGTACCCGGAAAACGGGAAATGTGGTGACGGGCATTTCCAACAATGACACGTCGCCAAAACGCAGATTATAAGGTTTAACCGGTCGAAATCCATCTTTCCAACTTCCAAACAAACGATTGAGGCGTTCTCGCTGCTCGTCATTAAATTTCCCCGTCGCAAAATAATATGCTCGCGCAAGGGGGCCGATAAAACTGGGCAAAGAACTAGCATCATAGGCGTATCCGCGTCGAACCAGAACTTGCAGCAGAGTCGGTGATTGACTATACCCGGGGCCACGAAACCCAATCGGTCTTTTATTCGTCGCTAATTGAATATATTTTTCGGCTTCCGCCAACTCATTCTCGAGATCATGCTCAGAAAATAAATGCAACCATGGCTCGTGACGCAAAGAATGATTGCCGATTTCGTGACCGGCGTCGGCAATTTTAGCAAGTGCGGAGTGGTTATATTCAAGTGCAGCATCTTGACCAACCACAAAAACGGTGATGAGCAACTTTCGGCAAGCTAGCACATCAAGTATCCGGGGAACGACAACATCCAGATACGAAGGATACGATTCCCATGCCGGATCACCATGAGTCTTCAAATATGCCCACTCATTGTCCAAATCGACGGATAAATTAGCCAAGGGTTTTCCGGATTGCGCATGCTGCAATTGAGTCATAATAATGCTTCCTCTCGAGCTTCCAGAAATTTTTCGATGGCCGAGGCTATTCGGTCACCGGCATCGCCTTTTCCAAACGGGTTTTCTACGGCATTCACCACATCAAACCAAGTGCTATCGATCAGGGACTCTTCAAGCAATTTTTCCAGATGTTCGCCAGAGTGTCCCACCAGTTTTCCCACACCGCACTCCAGCACTTCTGGCCGTTCAGTGGTATCGCGCAGAATCAATAAGGGTTTTCCTAATGAGGGTGCTTCTTCCTGAATACCGCCAGAATCTGACACGATCAACCATGCTCTTGATAACAGATGAATAAAATCTGCGTACTCGAGCGGCTCAATACAATGAATCCGTCCCACTCCGGTAAACTCCGCATCGACGACTGCACGCACCGAAGGATTGGGATGCACGGAAAATATCAATTCTATCTCTTCATGCCGCTCCACGAAACGACGAAGCGCCCTTAAATGCGAGGACATAACCTGACCAAAATTTTCTCGTCGATGGGTTGTCAGCACTATCAGCTTTTTATCCCAAAGACTATCAAGCAGTTTTGACAAGGGCGTTGAAATCGATGAGTGTGCAAGAATATGTTTCAGAGTATCCACCACAGGATTTCCGGTGAGTTCGATGCATTTTTTTTGCACCCCTTCCGCCAGTAATATTCCAACGTTTTTATCGGTTGCAGCAAAATGAAGATCGGCCAGTTGAGTAATCAGTCGACGATTCATTTCTTCAGGAAATGGACTGTATCGATCCCCCGTTCGCAGTCCTGCTTCCACATGAGCCACGGGAATTCGAGCATAAAAGGCTGCCAGTGCGCCGGCGATTGCAGTGGTGGTATCACCTTGCACTAGAACCAGATCAGGGCGTTCCGCAAATAAAAGAGGCTCGATTGCTTCAACCACGCGGGCTAATACCGCATTGGGTGTTTGACCGGGCGTCATGACTCCCAAATCATGATCTATATTGATGCCGAATTCACGAATAAATGGCCGCAACAGCCCAGTATGCTGCGATGAGGAAACCGTGACACTGCGCCATTTATCGCTGTGCCGCTCAATAGCCCATATGACAGGGGCCAATTTAATGATTTCTGGTCGAGTTCCAAAAAGCGTGAGGATCGTCTTGGTATCACTACGCTTGGGTATAGATATTATTTCCATTACTAATTTATTCCTCTACAGAACGTAGTCATGATCGTACGTTCTTTGACTGTATACTGATTCCCCCTGATTGTAACCAACATACAGCACCAATAATCATATACGGTAAATTCACACAAACTGTGTAAACAACGGAGGCCGCAAAAGGAACTTGAGTTTCATCCAATGTAAATGAAAGCCCTAATGTAAAAGCGAGCTGAATAGTACCTAATTGTGCCGGCGAGGATGGCAACGTGAGTCCAACCACCATCAGTACCCAGACTGTAATAGCCATCGATAGCGTTACCACGTAATCCACAGAAACCCCACTCAGCCAGATTGCAGCAATGATACAACTCCACTGCATGAGCGACAGCAGAAAAGTTTGTATGATGATACTGGGACTACCGAGAGCGGAAAATCCAATTAAACTTCGCTTGAGTTGCTTGATGATGAGCTCAGAAAATTTCTCAGGCAAAAAACGGGTAACGAGCTTTGCCAATTGACCTCGCGTTTTCGAGGGAATTACCAAAGATATGATAACTAATAAGCCGATCACCACCAATAGCAGAGCAACCAATCCCGCCGCGGCAACGTACTCAGGCAGTTGTGGATCGATCATCAACAATACACCAAACAACGCCACGACCACCATAAAATCAAAAACCCGCTCAACACCTATGGAAGCCAGGACTGCACTCGATGCAATTTGCGATTTACGCCCAATCAGAGCCGCCCTGATCACTTCTCCCGAATGAACGATAATTAAATTGGCTGCCGTACCTATATAGGCTGCGGAATGCAATAATGACAGTTCGACAGATGCCGCAGGCTTCAAAATTACTGACCATCGCCATGCTTTAATCAACATGAATAGCATCGCAGCGATCACTACCATCAGAGCAGGTGCAGGCTTGATTGTGGCAAGGCTATCCAAAACTGATTGGACGTTAATTCCTCGTAATGACAGCCAGAGAAAACCGAGTCCTATGATAATACCAAGAAATGTCCACTTCAGTTGTGTCGTTACTGCCATAGATTGTTATAGTCACTATATATTCGTGTAAATTATTTTAGCAATAAATTTAGATAATTACTGTGAGTAATCTATCATTTTTCACTCATTTATTGCCTAGTGCAACCGGAGTTTGATAGGAGGTTTATCCTGGTTGAATTGGATTTTGATCAAACGGCGACTTAACAGAAATCTTGATAGTAAAGAGAAAGATTTTGAGAAGATAACAAAATAGATCAAAAATTTATATAAAAACAAGACAATAAATTCAAATACACATCTCATTCTTTATTTATACTATCTTCGCAACTCTTAAAAGACTATAGGAATAATCTGATAATAATCGGTACTCATGCTCTGCACGATATCCACCATAGTCCGACTTTGGATAACCGCCTGATCCAATTAATCATAGCAATTGTTACACGGTACTATACGAGTCAACCATTTACTAACTTTCACTGATTCTATCCGAATTACGATCGAGCTTATGATCATAGTTAGCACCTTTCATAAGAGAATCCTTGTATGAATCCTAGTCACATGAATCCAGCATCCATAGTTGATTAACAAGATCAAGTCATCTGTCCAGTCTCTTCGGCACAGGCTTACGCTTTCATATCCTTCGCAGCTATCAGCAATTCTTCGATAAAATGCTGACTATACAGAGGTAAATAGTGTTGTTTTAAATACGCAATTTTGGTGATCGATTTAGGGATAATATGCGACAAGTCTCTGATACCAAGATCCGCATCAGCTTGGCTATCATATGCCATGCGCGCAATGATACCGACGCCCATGTCGAAATGCACGTATGTTTTAATGACATCGGTATCCGCCGCCGCCAGTATGATATCCAATTGTAAACCACGTTGCTGAAATGCATGCTCAATCGTTGAGCGTCCCGTAAATCCATGACTATACGTAAGTATCGGAAAAGTCGTTAAGCGCTCGGGCGTCAATTCCCCAGTACATAACGGATGCCCTCGAGGCATAATAACCGCATGATGCCATTCATAACAGTGACGCGTGATCAGTTTATTGTCATCATCAACTTTTTCTGTGCAAATCGCGATATCAGCTGTATGGGAATGAAGTTGATCAATCAATTGCTCTGGTGATGCCTGTACGATGTAAATTCTGATTCCTGGATATTTTTCTCTAAATCGCTGGATAGGAGTGGGCAAAAAATATTTCGCTTGCGTATGGGTTGTGGCAACGTGCAGGATGCCTTTATTACTGTCCAGGTAATCACTGGCCATGGATTGAATGTTTAATTTGGCTTGATTGATCGTTGCTATCTCCGCCATCACATTTTTTCCTAATGGCGTTAACCCGATCAATTTTTTCCCCTTTCTTTCAAACAATGGAGAACCTAGCTCTTCCTCGAACAATTGCAATTGTCGACTTACGGCCGATTGCACGATATGCATTTTCTCCGCTGCTTTAGACAGGTTCAATTGAGTTTCTTGAAGAATCCGAAGCAACTCGATCTGATTTAAATTCATACCCTCATTTTGAATACTGTTGTGTTCAAGGCAGCCATGTTATCTAAATTTCAGATAAGAATATCTAATTATATCGTTTTATTAAAAATATTAGCTCCTTTATGCTATCGGCAAGGTAGTCCATTGAGAATCGACACAAGCTACGATCAGGATTGAGCATAGTCATAAGGCTACCCGAGAAATTGAAGATTCGTTCTATCGCGACATAACAAAGGAGGAAGTATGCCAGTAGAGCAATTAGTATATTATTTTAACGATCACTTTGAGCGTGAGCATCAATCAAGCTTTCGCCCTTTCATCCTGGAAAATGGTTCGGTTAGCGGCGTTTTCGGACCCATTCGAATCAGCAGCACCTTTTCGCCGTTACGCCAAGTGGATGACTACGAAATTCTGAGAGGACATATCGCGCAATTATCTGTTTCCACTTATGAAACCGATGTGCATAATAACCAACCGGAAAAGATCGGCAATCTATTGACAGATGCAATTACTCAACCCGCTGACTTTCAGTCCATCATTAATTTGGATAGGCTGTGCCGAACGGTGCACATGCTGAACTACTTAACATATGCTCACAACGGCGGTGTCCTTATTCTAGATGTCGATCCACGTCATATACTAGGTGTTGAACAAAATCATGGCGCTTATTTTGAGGAAATCATCATCAAATGCGGTTTAGCACCCAGAAATATTGTTATCTCGGCAACGATCAATAATTTCTATGCGCAATACCATACTCAATTGCTCAGTGGTTTGAACAACTATCGTGACCGCGGTTATCAAATCGCCCTCAACATAGGCTCGCTGTATACCGCAAAAGGATTAAGAGAATTGATTGATAAATTATCACCCAATTATCTTCGCATTACTTCGCCCAGTCCGGAAATGATTCAGCACTCCACAAGTATCTGGCTGTCGTCATTAAAAGGATTAATCGAGTTGCAGCACCTGATCGGTGGGCAAACCATATTGCAGCACGTCAATAAAAAAGAACAGGCGAACATTGCGCTCACGAGCGGATTTGGTCTAGTCCAGGGAGATTATTACGAGCGGTTAATCACCGATCATCTTAGATGCTTGTAATCCAATAAGGAGCACATTGATGTGCTCCTTATTGATCGGCGTTCGATTTCAATGGCCGATGATAATGCTGTATTCTCGATCTGATCAGAAACATGACAATGAAGCGTTGAGAAGATTGGCTTTCACAGCCTGGCAATGCTAAATCCTTCATATACGTACGACTTAAACGCAGCAAATAGGCATTTTTGAGCCTGATTTCGATGCGCCTCAACCTGTTGCAATATTGCCCTCAATATGGAGGTAATTAAGTAATCAAATTTCCAGCAGAAATTTAATGACGGATCATGTTACATCGCACCAAATCGTTCCGGTGCATACCGAATCATATCCTGCTCCAATAATTTTAATTTCTCCTTCATCTGGTTTCCGATAAACAACTGAGGTTCTGATGGAATCAACTTTTCAGACTGCTCACGTTCGCCGACCTTTTGCATCGCTTGGCTAAAACTGGAAATATATTGGAATGGCTGAGTCTCTAAAGAATTGCGAAGCGCCTCGCCAAAATAAGTATATTCATTGTCATTTGAGCAACCAAAGGATGATTTATGAGGCGCGGCAGCAGTAAAAATCAGACTATGTTCATTCTGAAGCGCTTCAATAAATCCGCCGGAATAGCACGCCGAAATGACGATAATACGCCAGCGTATGCCCGCGTCGTCAAGGTAATTCTTAATATCCTGCGGACTTAAATCATTCAAACTCAACGGTTGCATTTGAACCAGCAAGGAATGATCTGCAGATCCATGCCCTGTCAGGTACAAAAATACAATATCTTCATCGACATTCATTTTCTTACCGAGATAATTCAAGGAAATTTTCAGATTGTTCGATGAAGCCAAGGGGGTAGTGTCGATTGTTTTTAGATTATTAATAAGGGTCAGCGATCGACCCGTCGCACCCAATCGTTCATTCACCGCACGCTGCACATGTTCGACTTCATTCATGAAGACATTCTCAGTACCATCCGAACCGAATCCTATAAAAAAAAGATCGGCAACGCCGTTCTCGCCCGGTCTCACATTATTCAGAGCATCATTCAGAAGTGCATACTGACTGTAATATACCTGTTCTTGATTAACTTCCGCAGACCCATCGTCAGAATGGGTTGCCATTTCCTGACTGAAATCATAACCTTCATACCAGAAACTCAATGACCAATTGGTCAGCGGATAAGCGACAATCAACCAGATGGTCGCCACTGCTGCAGCTTTGAGCTTGGCTCGAAGCAATTGCAAAACACTCCAAAAATAAACCATGAAAACCCAAATCCCATAAGCGAAATAACCCATCATCGAAAATTCTTCTGGCAAATGAGGTAAAAGGATGAAAGAAATCAGATAAAAAAACGGTAAAATGCAATAGACCAATACCAAGAATTTCAGAAGATCATTCGAATCATGCGTCAACTTCGTTACGATAAATCCCATGAACAATGCAATCAATAACTCCACACCCAAGTAACCCAAGCCAAACCAATCGAATATGGGCAGAGGCGTCAGCACATAGGAAATGGTCAGTACGGTCAAGCCATAAAAACCCAGCAGCCACATCAACTGATCAATCGAAACAGTCACCTGGTCAACTGCATTAGGACGTAACGCCAGCAATCGCATTCCCACATAGAGATTTCGCATCAATGCCCGAGATTCACTGGAGGGCAATGATTGTCTCGATTCTCGACAGATACTTGTAGATAAATCCATTTTTTCTCCAGACTATCCAGTGAATGAAAGTCTTCTATGAACGGCACTAATCCAACAGAATAAAGATATGATCCATGACAATTTTCGGTATTTATCGCTCCGACTCTTGCTCAATCTCCCTGGCATTGTTTTGATCAGCACATCATCAAGCCCGCTTTGCAAACCGCATCTTCTATGTTCAATCAGAATTGAATATGCACGACTTTTAAGGCTCTCCTAAAGTTTTTTCATCTTTATTCGATACGATACACTCTTATCAATTATTTACGATGGGCAAAATTAGCTATCCATGAATTATTTTCAGCATCTGCAAATCGAAGGCTGATCATACCGATAGCTTCTGAGAAATTTTTTGGCTTACTCACATCATTACTGGCAAATAGCGGAGAGCACGGTATGAACACAGCACTGCATGAAATAGACGAGCGCACTAACCTGACTGCCACCAACAAGTTCGAGCTATTACTTTTCAAGCTGGGGGACGCACCCGGCACACATCAGCGTGAATTATTCGGCATTAATGTCTTCAAAATACGAGAGATTCTTGTCATGCCAACTATCACCGCCATTGCAAATGCACCCGCAAATGTCATGGGCGTTGCCAATATTCGCGGCCAGGTCATTACTGTCATCAATCTACCCAAGGTGATCGGTTGCACGCCCAAAAAAGAGCTACCCATCCTCCTGGTTACTGAATATGCACGCTCAACGCAGGCGTTCGCCGTGGAAGAAGTCAATGAAATCGTACGCCTAGAATGGAGTCAAGTTATCGCCGCGGAAGGTAAAGGGGGCAATATGGTGACCAGTATTGCTCGAATCGACGGCAATACCGAAGATTCCCGCTTGGCTCAGGTACTCGATGTAGAGCAGATATTGCGTGATGTTCTGCCCTCTGCTACTGAGGCCATTACACCCGAAAAAGTTGGCCCCAAAATAAAGCTTCCCGCAGGGAAAATGATTCTAGCTGCAGATGATTCACCCCTCGCGCGCAGCATGATCGAAAAAGAACTTAAAACCCTCGATGTACCGTATGTGATGACCCACACGGGGCTGGAGGCATGGAAACGGATTCAATCGATCTCAGATGCTGCAGCAGCGGAAGGTAAAACATTGCAAGATAAAATCGCACTGGTGCTAACTGACCTGGAAATGCCCGAAATGGATGGATTTACACTCACACGCAACATCAAGAGCGATCAACGTTTTAAGTCTGTTCCTGTGGTGATTCACTCTTCTCTAACTGGAGAAGCCAATGAAAATCACGTTAAATCGGTGGGTGCTGATGCTTTCATCGCCAAATTTGAAGCCGGAGAACTCGCCGATACGATCCGAAAAGCATTGGCTTAAATCAAAACATTGGTTTTGAACGCAGATGCATAGTTAGGGATTACTGCTCGATGGAAACCCTGACTCATTGATCGCACCAGCAAATCACTTCGCTGCGCGGCATTCATTTCCTCGTCTATCATATTGATATATCTTGGATGCCGGGATTCGGTAAGCTGATTGCTTAACTCGTCCTCTGCATTAATCAACGCAACTACGATGACACATTAATAAGTTCGAAATCATGGGTTATTTTTGCAGTGCTCCTTAGCATGATCGATGCCGAGCAGTATTTCTCCGCAGATAAATCGATAGCCCGTTGAACATGCTGAGAACTCACATCCTTAGCCATAACGATGAAATGAAGATGAATATGAGTAAATACTTTCGGATCCGCCGAAGCGCGCTCGGCCTCGATTTCAACGACACAATCGCGAATGTCATGACGGCCTTTTTTCAAAATCAATATCACATCAAATGCAGTGCAGCCGCCAAGCCCCATCAATACCATCTCCATTGGGCGTGGTCCGGCATTCTGCCCACCCGCCTCTGGTGCGCCATCCATCAACACTGAATGACCACTGCCTGATTCAGCTAAAAAACTGACATTTCCTTTCCAGGTAATTCGAGTTTTCATTTCTCTCCCGAAGAATGTTTCTGTTCCGAATCGATGTGAATTGAAGCAAATAAAAAGCCGACGTTTATAACGTCGGCTTTTACGAATTCAGAATGAAATTACTTCAGTGTCAGAATAAAGTCTGCTAACACTTTAGCATTTTCATCGCTAACGGTAGTATTTGGTGGCATTGGAATGGGACCCCAAACATCTTTACTGCCGTTTTTTATTTTACCGGCTAAATATGTTGCAGCATCGGCTTGACCCGCGTATTTAGCAGCAACATCTTTCAAACTTGGGCCAACCAGTTTGGTATCGACATTATGACAATTCAGACAGCCACTACTTTTCGCCAGATCTGCATTGGCTTGTGCAACACCGGTCAGTAATAAGGTTGATGCAGCAACGACTCCTATTAAAACTTTTTTCATATTTTTTTCCTTAATAATAATTATAAAAGGACTGCCATTCTACCCTGAACTTCACACGCATGCAGCAAATCCTGAAAATTTGTTCTCTCTGTATGCGATGACGCTATTTCCTGCCTCGCTCATCAACTTCGGGATCAACTGTCCACTTCAGATGATGTTGCTCTTCTCAGAGTTCATCATAAATTAATGAGTTCCTTTCGAAGTCAACATCAGACTCGGACGTAACAGCGGATAAAATTCCTATCAATCGGTTATTGCTCCTTGACTGGCGCTGGATACCAGCTTGGCATATTTCGCCAGCACACCCCGCGAATAGCGCGGCTGGGGCGGTTGCCAAGCTGCCCGGCGCTTTGCCAGTTCGGAATCGGAGACATTCAATTGCAACAGACGCTGCTCGGCATCGATGGTAATCGAATCGCCCTCTTGAACGAGCGCGATGTTTCCGCCAACAAACGCTTCCGGTGCCACATGCCCGACCACCATTCCATACGTGCCACCCGAAAAACGCCCATCGGTAATCAATCCGACCGAATCTCCCAGCCCTTCTCCAATCAAGGCAGAAGTTGGTGATAGCATTTCTCTCATACCAGGCCCCCCCTTAGGTCCCTCATAGCGGATCACAACGACATCACCCGGTTGAATTTTACGCGCCAGAATTGCCGCCATGCAGGTCTCTTCCGACTCAAATACCCGTGCAGGCCCGGTGATTTTCGGATTCTTGATTCCGGATATTTTCGCCACACACCCTTCCGTCGAGAGATTGCCTTTCAGAATCGCCAAATGTCCTTGCGCATACATCGGATTATCCCATGGGCGAATCACGTCCTGATCAGTGCGCGGCGCATCGGGAATATCTTTCAGAACTTCCGCTATCGTTTGTCCACTGATCGTAATGCAATCGCCATGCAACAAACCGCGTGTCAGTAACATTTTCATCACTTGTGGAATGCCACCGGCGCGGTGAAGATCGGCAGCGACATAACGTCCGGAAGGTTTGAGATCGCATAGCACAGGCACTTTGCCGCGTATTTCCTCGAAATCATCAATATTCCATTCGACCCCGGCGGCATGAGCAATGGCCAGGAAATGGAGTATCGCATTGGTTGAGCCACCTACAGCCATGATGACGGCGATGGCATTTTCGATCGATTGGCGAGTAATGATATCGCGCGGCAGAATTTGTTTTTTGATGGCATTGACCAATACTTCCGCAGATTGGCCGGCGCTCAGCAATTTCTCATTATCTTCCGCAGACATCGTCGACGAATAAGGCAAACTCATGCCCATCGCCTCGAAGGCGGATGACATCGTGTTTGCAGTATACATACCGCCGCACGAACCAGCACCGGGGCATGCATGCCGTTCGATCTGCAACAACTCTTCGTCGTCGATCTTATGCGCGCTGTGCTTTCCTACCGCTTCAAATACACTGACAACCGTCAAATCTTGATTTTTATAGTGTCCCGGTTTGATCGTGCCACCATACACAAAAATCGCGGGCACGTTCATGCGCGCCATCGCGATCATCGCGCCGGGCATATTTTTGTCGCAACCCCCAATGGCGATTACACCATCCATACTTCCACTCTGCACACAGGTTTCAACCGAATCGGCAATGACTTCCCGCGAAACCAACGAATACTTCATGCCTTCCGTACCCATCGAAATGCCATCGGATACCGTGATGGTACCAAACATCTGCGGCATGGCGCCCGCTTGCCGCAAGACCGATTCGGCTTTCATCGAAAGATCGTTCAAGCCCTTATTGCACGGCGTAATCGTCGAATAGCCATTGGCAACGCCTACGATCGGCTTATTGAAATCCCCATCGCCAAAGCCGACGGCACGCAGCATCGCACGGCTGGGTGCATGTTGGTGACCTTGAGTAATGGCTTGACTACGTCTATTGTCTGACATGCTTGCTCCTGAATGAGATAAATATACGACTGATGACCAAGCGCGCATAAGCACGCTTGCTATAATGAACGATATTTTACCCTAAGAAGGCTGAAACTATGATAGTTCACCCACAAATTGACCCTGTCGCCATTTCCGTAGGCCCCTTGTCCGTCCATTGGTATGGATTGATGTACCTGCTCGGTTTTGTACTATTCATTCTGCTCGGACGTTATCGCATCAGGCATAATCCCCAGTCTGCATTTACTTATCAGATGCTTGATGATGCTCTGTTCTATGGCATGCTCGGCGTGATCATCGGAGGACGCCTGGGCCACGTGCTGTTCTATCAGCTCGGATATTACCTGGAGCATCCATTGAAAGTGTTTGCCATCTGGGAAGGCGGCATGTCCTTTCATGGCGGATTGCTCGGTGTATTAGTTGCGATGATCATGCTGGCGCGCAAATATCATTTACCGTGGTTGGCAGTAACCGATTTTATTGCTCCACTCATTCCTCCCGGACTTGGCGCGGGCCGCATCGGCAATTTCATCAATGCCGAACTATGGGGACGACCTACCGATGTGCCTTGGGGTATGGTTTTTCCGTATGTCGACGAACTCCCGCGCCATCCCTCTCAGCTTTATCAAGCAGGGCTTGAAGGCATCGTCTTATTTATCGTCCTGTGGATTTACTCCTCCAAGCCTCGCGCCACTGGCGCCGTTAGCGGTATGTTTATGATCGGATATGGGGTCGTGCGTTCGTTCACAGAATTTTTCCGTGAACCGGAAGATGGTTTCATGGGCGTTCTGACATTGGGAATTACAATGGGACAATGGCTATCCATTCCCATGATTCTTGGAGGCATCATTGTGATCATCTGGGCAAATCGACAAACTTCCGCTGTGCGCGCCAAACCGCAGCAACGAAAAAAACGTTGAGCCGATACAGCCCGTCCCTGTGCTGAATTACTCAGGCATGCCTAAAAATCAGTTCAGATTCAGCGAGGATCCTCATCTCTAATGGAAACTATTAGTTCAGCTCAATGAGAAACTATTAGCGAGAAACAATAGTTTCCCCAATATACAGGGCCCGATCGACTTCGTTAAGATACTGCCATCAAATCATAGATGGAGAGTACTCATCATGACCGCATTCAATCGTTTCGTCCGAGCCTCCGGATGCGCCTTCATTTTTTGCTTATCGATTTCTCCCGCCTTCTCGATTGAGGGAATTCATGATGATGATCATGCCAGTCTGATCAAATATTATGAAGACAGGGCAAATCAAGCAGCGATGCATTTGCAAGAGCATCAATCCCAGCTTGAAAAGTACGAAGCTCATCCATATTACTATGGCAGGCAGGGCCAAGACTTCCGTTCCCACACACTGGCCAATATTCATGAATACAAAAAACAATTAAACGATAATTTACGCCATGCTGAGCTTTATAGAAAAATACTCAGCCAACAACAGATGCCTATCAATAAGGCAAAAATCAATATAGAGGATCCCGCCAGCACGGTGAGATAACCATTCCTCCCTTATCTCCGACCCTGTCTTCAAATTAGGGGCACCTTAACCACCGCTCTGGCGGTGGTTTTTTTTGAGCAATCCTATACCGTATCAGCTTTTTCGAGTTCATCGTTCCCCCTTCCTCGTCGAAGTTGAATCCATCAAACAAACATCGAAGCCCTCTCCGAAGAAATTGTTCTTGTGATTGCATGACTGAACCGCAGCTATCGCGATCTTCACAGCAATTAGCGACTCGCAGGGCTATAATGAAAAAACGAACAAAGAAATGAGGAGTTCTAGCAATGTCGGAATATATCGCATGGTTCGATCAATTAACGATGAACGACATCGGTCGTGTGGGCGGTAAAAATGCCTCGTTGGGCGAAATGATCAGCCACCTTTCGCGTGCCGGCGTCAATGTCCCGATGGGTTTTGCGACTACGACCCTCGCTTATCAGGAATTCTTGACATTCAATCAATTGCCCGACCGTATCCATCCTCTATTGGATAGTCTGAATGTGGACGACATCACTGCATTAGCGGCAGCAGGCAAAACCATCCGCGCCTGGCTGCTTGAAGCTCCCTTCCCGGCTCCTGTTCTGGGAGCGATCGAAGAAGCCTATGGTAAGCTAGTCACGCTGAGCGGCGAACGTACAGAACTCTCGTTTGCGGTACGCTCGTCCGCAACCGCCGAAGATCTAGCCGATGCTTCATTTGCAGGTCAGCAAGAAACGCTGCTGAATGTTCGCGGCTTGGATCAAATCATCGCCGCAATCAGAATCGTATTTGCTTCCCTCTACAATGATCGCGCCATCGCCTATCGGGTTCATCAAAACTTCCCGCATGACAAGGTTCTTCTCTCAGCCGGGATACAGAAAATGGTGCGTAGTGATGCCGGTGCGAGTGGCGTCATGTTCACGTTGGACACGGAATCGGGATTCCGGGATGCGATCTTCATCACCACTGCCTACGGATTGGGCGAGACCATTGTGCAGGGCACCGTCAATCCGGATGAATTTTATGTCTACAAACGCAACTTAATCACCGGACATCCCGCGATTCTATCCCGTAGGCTGGGCACCAAGGCAATTGAAATGATTTACAACGACCAAAGTACTGCAACCGATACTTTCACGTTGACTCGCGATGTCGACGCTGTGCGGCGGAGCCGTTTTTCGTTATCCGATGCTCAGGTTGAAGCACTGGCCCACCAGGCCATGATCATCGAGCAGCATTACAACCGTCCGATGGATATTGAATGGGCATTGGATGGATTCGATGGAAATCTTTATATCGTTCAGGCCCGGCCGGAAACAGTGGAAAGCCGCAGCAGTTCGGTGGTCGAACGCTTCACCTTGAATGATCAAGGTGTGCGCCTCGTCGAAGGCCGTGCGATTGGCAATAAAATCGGGCAAGGCACGGCGCGCTTGATTCTGCATATCGATCAAATGCATGAAATTCAACCCGGCGACGTGCTCGTTACCGACATGACGGATCCGGACTGGGAACCCATCATGAAACGGGCGGCCGCTATTGTGACGAACCGCGGCGGGCGCACCTGTCACGCAGCCATCGTCGCTCGGGAAATGGGAATCCCGGCGGTAGTGGGCTGTGGCGATGCAACGGAAAAAATCAATGAAGGAACCGCCGTCACCGTATCCTGCGCCGAAGGTGATACCGGCTATGTCTATCAAGGTTTGTTGACCTTTGATCAGACTGCTACAGACACCGGGAAATTGCCGGATTTACCTGTGAAGATCATGATGAATGTCGGGAATCCATCCCATGCCTTCGCATTTTCTCGAATCCCCAATCAGGGCATAGGACTTGCGCGCTTGGAATTCATCATCAACAACATGATCGGCATTCACCCAAAGGCGTTACTGGAATATGATCGCCTACCAGCCGACCTGAAAGCAGAAATTGATCATCGGATCACCGGATACGCTTCGCCAGTTGACTTCTACATCAAGAAATTGATGGAAGGGATCGCCACCTTGGCGGCGGCGTTCTTTCCGCATCCTGTGATCGTGCGGACTTCTGATTTCAAATCGAACGAGTATGCCAACTTGATTGCAGGCAATCGCTATGAACCTCATGAAGAAAATCCCATGATTGGCTTTCGCGGCGCCTCACGCTATTTATCGGCTGCCTTCCGTGAGTGTTTCGAACTGGAGTGCAAGGCACTGCTCGCCGTGCGCAATGATATGAATCTCGTCAACGTTGAGGTCATGATTCCCTTTTGCCGCACCCTCGAAGAAGCCGAGCAAGTTACTGCGCTGCTTGCATCACATGGTCTTGAGCGCGGTAAAAATGGCCTGCGTATCATCATGATGTGCGAAATTCCTTCAAATGCTCTGCTGGCAGAGGAATTTCTACAATTCTTTGATGGCTTTTCAATCGGTTCCAACGATATGACGCAACTTTCACTCGGTATCGATCGCGATTCAGGTTTGGTTTCCCATCTATTCGATGAGCGCAATCCGGCGGTAAAGAAATTATTGTCGATGGCCATCGAGGCTTGCCGCAAACACGACAAATACATAGGCATCTGCGGACAAGGTCCATCGGATTATCCCGACTTTGCACATTGGTTGTTCGAACAAGGCGTCACCAGCTTATCGCTGAATTCTGATTCCGTGTTGCAGACTTGGAACAATCTGGCCAGCATCAAGACATGATAAGCACACAGAAACGAACTGTCTTCTATCTGTCAGACCGCACCGGCATCACGGTCGAAACGCTGGGACACAGTCTTTTAACCCAGTTTGACGGCATCGAATGGGAAATCATCAATGCCCCTTTTCTGGATACCGTTGAAAAAGCACACGCCGTGCTGGCACAAATCAATCATGCGGTTGAATGTGACGGTCAGCGGCCGTTGGTCTTCAGTACCTTGTTGAAACCAGACATTCTCGACGTCATAAAGCAGGGTAATTGCCGTATTTTTGATTTCTTTGAAACGTTCATCCGTTCCATTGAAGAAGAGCTTCATCAGCCTTTTGCGCGCATGGCCGGCCGCTCGCATGGCCTGCAACATCATTTGTCATATTTCAAGCGAATTGCGGCGATTAATTATGTGCTGGCCCATGATGACGGCGTCAGTCCGCAGAATTTCAACGAAGCTGACATCATTCTGATCGGTGTTTCACGCTGCGGAAAAACGCCAACCTGCCTCTATTTGGGATTGCAATATGGCATCGCTGCCGCCAATTACCCGCTGACCCCGGAAGATATGCCGACGATGCAATTGCCTAAACTGTTAGAACCCGTCAGGAGCAAATTGTTCGGATTAACGTTGAGTCCTGCCCAATTGTATTTCATCCGACAGGAACGGCGCCCTAATAGTCCATATGCATCACTTACCCAGTGTCAGCAGGAAATTCAATGGCAAGAGTTACTCTTCCAGTCAGAGAATATTCCTTATTTGGATACAACGCGCATCTCCATTGAGGAAATCAGCGCAATCATACTGAATCGATGTGGATTAAGGCGTCAGTTATACGGTTGAGAAAGCTCTGAAAAGATAACCAACCGGCTAGGCAAAGCGAAGAGGCAAAACCTAGCACAGTTTGTGAATGATGAAGATCATTTTGAATCGGGATGCCGGCATAGCTTTACCGAAGCACAGTCATTCTAGGAATACTTTCCCTTTAGAATCTGATTGTCCCCACTTATCTTCTCCGCCGCTCTTTCCTCTCATTGTCGATATCTTCTTCCAACCCGCTTGCGCCATCGACGTGGTCAACGTCAATCACTTTTCCATCTTTATCAGCGATGACCCAAGTTTCTCCGCCGTCTGGTTTTTTAATTCCTACCAAATAAAGCGTCGCGCTCGTTTTTTTGTTATTGTCCATTAAAACCATGTTTTCTGTTTTGACTTCAAATACTCGCCCTCCGGCAACATGTCCAGCCACGGTTTGCTGAACTTTATGCGGCATTTTGCGCCATTCGTCGTTATCTCTATCCCTGTCTTTATGCCCTCTCGAATCAGCATACAGCGGGGCAGAAAATACCAAGACAATCGCTAAAAAAAATAAAACAGCTTTGATGTTCATCATGATTCTCCTTCATCGATTAATCTACATAAATAAATAACATACAATTTTTAAGTCTACAACGTTGCGCATAATTATGCTACGACGAAATGAACTCTCTCAGGAAATCGCATCCTTTTCGATGAATACCTCTTGTTCATTTTTCAAAATCAGTCGCTTAGTGGGAAACCATATACTGAAGCAGCTCCCTTTGCCGACCTGGCTCGTAATGATCAAACGCGCTTCATGCCGGCTCAGCACATGCTTGACTATTGCCAACCCCAACCCTGTGCCTCCGGTCTCGCGCGAACGGCTGCTGTCTACGCGATAAAAACGTTCAGTCAAACGAGGAATATGTTCCGGCTCTATTCCAATCCCGCTATCTTGCACAAAAAATAATCCTTGCCCATCCCGAAGCTCCCAGTTGATGGCGATTTCTCCTTGTTCCGGGGTATAGCGAATGGCATTGCTGATCAAATTACCCAGCGCACTGCGCAATTCTTCTTCACTACCCAGTACTTGGGCGGAAGTGACAATATTCAGCTTAATCTGATGGCGTCCGGCACTCAGGGATTCCGCGTCATGCAGGAGCGTATGCAGCAGAGCGACAATATCCACAGGTTTTTCCGTCATTTTATTGTGCTCATTTTCCAATCGCGACAAGATCAATAAATCCTCGATCAGGCGCTGCATACGCGTTGTCTGCTCAGTCATGAGTGTCAAAGCGCGCTTGTTGAAATCGGCGCTCACCGATTCATCAGCTGAGAGTGTTTCGAGAAATCCGGCAATGACTGTCAGCGGGGTGCGCAATTCATGCGAGACATTGGCGATGAAATCGCGCCGCATGGTCTCAATTTTCTCAAACCGGGTAATATCGCGGCTAATGAGAAGTTTCTGGTTATATCCATAGGGCACCAGCTGCAAGGAAATGATCAGACTCGGTTGTCGCGTCTGCTTCAGGATGAGTGGATTACTATAGCGGCGGGCTGTCAAATATTCCACAAATGGGATTTGCCGAACCAGATAGGTAATCTGCTGACCCGAATCAAGCGACAAATTGATGCCCAGGTGCTTTTCCGCCATAGGATTACACCACTCGATGCGATCGTTCTTGTCCAGCAGCACGATCCCGTCAGGCATGGCCGCTGTTACGCTGCGCATGCGTTCCAGCGCCAGATTCAATAATTCCTGACTCTTGCTATGCTGCCGTACATAACGAGACAGGTGCGCAAAAACGTCATCCCAAGCGCCACTTCCTGCCGGAATACTAGACGGTAAATGATTCGAACGCAGCAACCAGCGTTCTAAGGCGACTAAATGATGGAGGTGATGCAGCACCATCCACAACAACGAGACACTACAAAAGATCAATGCCTTGACACCATCCAGAATCAACCACAGGATGGCTGTAATAATGATAATGAACAGCACATTGGTGGAACGCTGCCAGAAATCAGCCACTGCTATTACTCTCCACGAAGAAATTCATCGAATGTAAACCCGGTCAAAATCTTTTTCAGAGCATGGTTGATTCACAGCCTGTATCAGCATCGCGATCATTCATTATCACATTTCCTGGACATTAAATGTTTGGGTTGGCATCATCGACCAGCGGTATAACCACAGAAAATCGATAACCAGCGCCTCTGACAGTTTGTATCCATTCATCCTTCCCTACGGCTTCCAGTGCTTTGCGCAGCCGGCGGATATGCACATCGATGGTACGCTCCTCGACAAAGACATGATCTCCCCATACTCGATCAAGCAATTGGCTGCGTGAATATACGCGTTCAGTATGAGTCATCAAGAAATGCAGCAAACGGTACTCGGTCGGCCCTAACTCAACTTTCTTATCGCCTGACATTACCCGATGCTGGGCCGGTTCCAGCTTCAATCCATCCAGCTCCACCACTTCATCAGAAGCTTCCGGAGTCAGTCTGCGAAGCACTGCATTGATCCGTGCAATCAGTTCTCGCGGCGAAAATGGCTTAGTAATGTAATCATCGGCAACATCCAAACCCGACACTTTATCGGCTTCCTGGATACGCGCAGTGAGCATGATGATCGGAATCGAGCGGGTCCTTTCCTGGCGGCGCAAAGCACGTGCAAATTCGACCCCGCTCATCTTAGGCAACATCCAATCCAGCAGAATCAAGTTAGGCAATGCCGCATCAATAACCGCCATAGCCTTTTCAGCATCTTCAGCGTGAACGGTATCATAACCCGCCTGCTGCAGATTATATGCAATCAATTCCCGCACGGCGGGCTCATCCTCGACGATCAGAATTTTTGCAATCATGCGAGTTCGTGCATCGATAAAAATTTTCCGTACAGTTTTTGCTACAATGGCTACCGATATTTTATATTTTAACCACTGATCTATGAGTGACAGGATATGGCCGGTTTAACCAAAAACACTCCGCACCCGACAGAAATCAAATTACATCAACAATCCCGAATCCTCGATATTTCATTTTCGGATGGCAAGACCTTCCATTTTCCCTGTGAATTTTTACGCGTGCATTCTCCATCCGCAGAGGTGGGTGGTCATGGCCCAGGGCAAGAAGTGCTGCAAACCGGCAAAAAAATGGTCAATATCATGAAAATTGAGCCTGTCGGGCATTATGCCATACAACTTCACTTTACCGATGGCCATAATACTGGACTTTATTCATGGGATTTGCTCTATCAATACGGCCTCGATCAAGACAGCATGTGGCAACGTTACCTGCAACGCATGCAAGAAGCCAGTGCGAGTCGTGAACACGAAGCGAATTCGCCAGGCAAAACGCATTCGTGCAGCCATTAGTCATAATTTCCAATAAACTACTCATCAACTTCAACTTATTTCAACTATGACAAAAACCACGCATTTTGGCTTTAATACCGTTGCGGAAGAAGAAAAAGCCGGCAAAGTCGCTGATGTCTTTCATTCGGTGGCAGAACGCTACAATCTGATGAATGACCTAATGTCCGTGGGTTTGCATCGCCTGTGGAAGCGGTTCACAATCGAAGTCAGCGGCGTCAAGAAAGGTGACAAGGTCCTGGATATCGCCGGCGGAACAGGCGATTTAAGCGCCTTATTCATTCAGAAAGTAGGCAACTCGGGCGAAGTATGGCTGACAGACATCAACAATTCTATGCTATCGATCGGTCGTGATCGACTGATCGACGAAGGCACCCCAACCCCTGCCGCGCAATGCGATGCGGAAAAACTGCCTTACCCTGACAACTATTTCAATTGTGTCAGCGTGGCATTCGGTCTCAGAAACATGACGCATAAAGATGCCGCTTTGAAGGAAATGTTGCGTGTGATCAAACCGGGCGGCACCGTCATCGTGCTCGAATTCTCCAAAATCTGGGGACCTCTGCGGCATGCCTATGACACCTATTCGTTCAAATTACTCCCCGTCATGGGAAAAGTCTTCGCCAGTGACGCGGAAAGTTATCGCTATCTGGCGGAATCCATCCGTATGCATCCTTCCCAGGAAGAATTGAAGGAGCTGATGCAGCAGGTCGGATTCGACCGTGTCGAATATTTCAATATGACTGCCGGGATCGTAGCATTACATCGCGGATATAAATTCTAGGAAAGCCCTGAAAAGCTGCTCCGTCTGCTTCGCAGCCGTAACCGTGCGGCATGAAATCAGGCTCGAAGTGCTTGTTCATTCCTTCTAAACAAGCACATCCTGACCTGATTTCGCTTTGGCCGCTGCAGGCTATCTCATCATGCTGTTAGCGTTTGCTTGTGACATTCACAAACGTACCGTTCTGATTGATCCACGCCTCATTCGTCACGGCGTTATAGATTGAGCTCGCGTCCGTAGCAAAACAGTCGGGTACAATCACGCTAGAAGTAGTGTTGTTTAGCGCCATTGTAACCGGTGGAGTAATCGTTACGCCCGGCACACTTCCAAAGTCCTGGAATACCGACGTCATATCAAAGCAAACATTAGTATTGACCACCAGATTAGCGGATTCAGCAGGCACATGCACCACACAGTGCTTACTGCTCGTATATGTGCTCAGCATCGGTTGAAATAGCTGTGCAACGCTTGGATCGGAAATGGTAATTCCTCCGAAGGCGGGTGGCGCATTCGCAGTCATGGTCGTCAGCACGGAAATGCCCGTCGCTGTCGGTTGTTGAGGTGTTTCGCAGAGATTGCTATTTTCGGGCAAGGGGATACATCCATTCGTGGCAATGTTGATAACATTACCGTTTTGATTATAGGTCATGCCTTGAGGCACATTGGTAGTATCGCAAGCTGTGTTATTACCAGGATCAGCAGGAATTTGCACCATCAATTCTGCCAGCGATGCAATTCGCGCAGGAGTATCGCCCCATGGCCCACCCATTACATACACATCATTACTGGTCTTATTGACTCCTGCATATATTTTGCTATCAGGATAATACCGGAATAGCCATGGCTCGATGCCTTGCGTAATCTGATGAGTAGGAAAATAATTGGGATACGTAGTTTCAGCCCAGTTCAATAATTTCTCGGTATCGCTGTTTAAATCAGCAGAAACCATGGATGCATGACCCAACACAAGAAATGCGCTGGTGGTAACAAGCCAGTATTTAATCGAGAACTTCATGTAATTCGCTCCAATAGTTCGCTAAAAATGGTGGGAAGCTCTAATCCCCATTATGCTTGATGCTTCCTCGTTTCATCAAGGCAATGCTTTTTCAAAAACTTTGAAAAAACAAGAGGAAATTAATATTTTAGGTCGATTGTAACGCAGTATGACCGAGCTCAGTAATCTTCTTTACCACTTTGCTCAGCGGCGGATAACAGCATGCTGTTTGGAGCGAATCTGCATGCCGATCAATGCCAATCCGGCCACTAACATCAAATACGTTTCCGGTTCCGGGATCGCAGCTATCGGAACATTGAAAGCCGCTCCGCCAATGATCGCAACATCTCCCTTGGCCGAGTTCGGGTTATGCTGTCCTAGTTGCACGATTCGTAAGGAGTGTGCGATGGGTGCCAAACCAGATACCACTAACGTTCGGTGACCCGTCTGGAATAAATCGTAGGTGCCGACATCAACGTCGTCGACAAAAAACTGCGCCAGGCCATCATTATGATCACCGGCCATCACAAAGCCGACACTGTTACTGATGACCGAGAACAGCGTCGTTGCCTCGCTCGTTCCAGGAATACCGGCAGCTGAATCATCGTACAGCCATAATTCCCGCAGCCCCAGGCCACCGGTTGGACCAATCCCCGAAACCTGCCATTCGATCCCGCCTCGTCCCGCATTGTTGTAATCAAGCACTGAATTCCCATCAATACTCGAAATATGCCCATTTCTCTCTGGGGTTTCCAAAGGAATCCATTCGATTGATAATGCTGATGCTTGAAAACTGATCAACAATGACGCAATTGCGAGTAGTTGTGCCATTCACTTCTCTCCTCAAAAAGAATGTATCGTCCGATGTCGGAGCATGCCGATTTATGTCGGAATCCGCTGACATCAGGTTGCTGCATTGCATTATGATCACAACGAAAAAGATTCGATAAGCGGAGAAAGGTGGTAATTCTGCTTTTATTCGGGAATTCATCAGTACAACCGTCGATTGCCGAGGAGAACTTAAAGCACAGAAGGGGTGGAGTATGGCGCCATTCCACTAAAAATCAGCAAGCAGTGCTAGATTGCCTACGTTCCTCACAAGCCTGTCAGAAGGCTGGTCAACGTCGCGGTTACAGGGTATTCAGTGTGACATTATGACCATAATATTCTAGAATTCCAGTCATCCTGCATCATGCGCGGTCGATACTATGAAAATCATACTAGAATTAATTTTGTTCATTATCGTTCTCAATATTTTCTTCAAATTATTTGCAGAAATTTTTGGCGACATGATCAACGCAGGCAGCTAGCGTTGCTACCTGGAACGGGCAATATTATTACCGACATACGCGCTCATCGATGCCCACATCCGTCTGTTCGACTAATTCAAACTAACCCAGACCGGGCCAATAGTAACTGTCAGGCAACGGCCGTTTACCGAAAATGGCTTGGCCAACGCGAACCACGGTCGCACCTTCTTCGATGGCCAATTCGTAATCTCCCGACATGCCCATTGACAGCTCATCGAATGAGAGTCCCACCGGCGCTTCCTGGCGCAGCATGGCTTGGATGTCCCGCATCTTGACGAAGCATTCGCGCACCCGGTCATGATCGGATGAAAATATCGCCAACGTCATCAAGCCTTTGATCCGCAGCGATGAATAATTAGGCAATTGTTGTACGAAATCACGCACGGCTTCGGGCGGCAGGCCGAATTTACTGGCTTCTCCAGAGCTGTTGACTTGCACGTACACATCGATCGCCCTGCCCTCATTCTGCAAACGCTTATCAAGTTCCTCAGCTACCTTGAGGCTATCCAGTGCCTGAAATTCATTCGCAAAACGCGCCAGATATTTGGCTTTGTTGGTTTGCAGATGACCAATGATCGACCATTTGATACCCAGATCCTGCAGTGCTTCGGATTTCTCGCGTGCTTCCTGGATCTTGTTTTCACCCATTTCTATGCAACCTGCAGCGTATGCGATGCGTAAACGTTCCGCCGATACGGTTTTGGTAACCGGCAACAACCGCACGCTGGCCGGATTGCGACCCGCTTTTTTACAGGCCTCGGCGATACGCTGCTGGACGGTTGCGAGATTATTCTTGATATCGTTGAATTGCTGTTCTTCGTTGAGTTCCACTGTGTTCTCCGCTCGACTTCTTTATGGATCGGTAAATTGTATCGCTTGATGAAATATCATTTTCCACTGTCCCTGCTGTAGCTGCCAGATCGATGTTCGCATCGAACCTTTGCAAGCATTGCCCGGCTTCACAGATGAGCGTATCGAATAATTGGCCAATACGATTTCATCAGTCAGCATCTTAATTCTGAAATTCATCAATGACCATTCCGCATCATTCTTCTTGTGCATTAACCAACTCACGACATCCTGCCGGGTAGTGATCTGCCCGTTGCCGCTGATTTCCTCAAATTCCACCGCCAGGAATTCATCAATCAATTTTGGATTGGCGTTCCAGTCAGTCTGCAGCAATGCCCGCTCTCGCTGCTCAATCAGCTCGGCAATATGCATCCGGTTACTTGACGCGCATGCCGGGTTGCGCGCCGGCATCAGGAGAAAGTATGAACAATTCTCCGGAACTGCTGCCGCCTGCCGCCAGCACCATACCCTGCGATAAACCGAACTTCATTTGCCGTGGCGCGAGGTTTGCGACCATCACCGTCAGCCGACCCTGCAATTGTTCCGGATCATACGCAGCTTTGATGCCGGCAAATACTGTGCGTTGCTCATTGCCGATATCGAGCGTCAATTTCAATAATTTCTCCGCTCCCGTTACCTGTTCGGCGCTGACAATTCTGGCCACGCGCAGGTCGATCTTGCTGAAGTCGGCAATCGAAATCATATCGGCAATCGGCGTCACGCTATGCTGCTGTTTCTGCGCATGCCGCGCAGGAGAGTCCGCTTGCGCACCTGATGGCGCCAGGCTATGAATGTTTGCGGCGACCAAGGCATCGACTTGCTTCGAATCCACGCGCGTCATCAGATGCTGATAAACGTTGATCCGATGCCCGGCCGGCAACAGCAAATCCGAAACCGGTTGATCATCCTTCAGCGACGGCCAGGTCAGGACTTCACAATTTAAGAAGTGCTCGATGCGCCGGGCCGTTTCCGGCAGAATGGGCTTCAAATAGCACGACAGCAAATAAAAAAGCTGTATCCCCAGGCTGCAGGCGCTCAGCAATTCGTCAATCCGTTGCGGATCCTTGGCGATTTCCCAAGGCGCCAATTCATGGATGGTCTCATTCGCTTCATCGGCAAATTTCATGATTTGACGAACGGCAGCGGAAAATTCACGCTGCTCGAAAGCCTGTTCTATCTGATCAGGTCGCCACGCCGCGAAACGTTCGTCCACCACTGAGCACAGATGCTGATATCGTGCGCCATCGACCAGTTGGCCATCGAATCGCTTGCTGATAAAGCCGGCACAACGGCTCGCGATATTGATGAATTTCCCGACCAGGTCAGAATTGACGCGCGCCACGAAGTCCTCCAGGTTCAGATCGATGTCTTCCAGCGTGCTGTTAAGCTTGGCTGCATAGTAATAGCGCAGCCATTCGGGGTTCAAGCCTTGCGTGAGATAGCTTGCTGCGGTAATGAAAGTACCACGCGATTTGCTCATCTTTTCACCGTTCACGGTCAGAAAACCATGCGCAAAAATTTTTGTCGGGGTACGATAGCCGGCATTCTGCAGCATTGCGGGCCAGAACAACGCATGAAAATACAGAATATCCTTTCCGATGAAATGATAAAGCTCGGTCTTGGTATTGGATAGCAATTGCGGCTGCCAGAACTCATCAAACGGAATGTGTTCACTGTCGCATAAATTCTTGAAACTACCCATGTAACCAATCGGCGCATCGAGCCAGACATAAAAATATTTACCTGGCGCGTCCGGTATCTCAAAGCCAAAATAGGGCGCATCGCGGGAAATATCCCAATCCGATAATTTGTTTTCTCCTGCTTCACCGAGCCATTCCCGCATTTTATTGGCGGCTTCCGGCTGCAGATGATCGCCTTCCCGCGTCCAACTGCGCAGAAAATCACTGCAGCGCGGATCAGACAGGCTGAAGAAATAATGTTCCGAGGATTTTTTGATGGGCTCTGCACCGGATATTGCGGAATATGGATTCTTCAATTCAGTGGGTGCATATGCGGCACCGCATACTTCGCAGGAATCGCCGTACTGATCCTTGGCACCGCATTTCGGGCACTCACCCTTGACAAAACGATCCGGTAAGAACATCTGTTTGACAGGATCGTATAACTGCTCGATTCCCCGCACAGCAATCAATCCGGCATCTTTCAATTTGGAGTAAATCTCTTCCGAAAACTGACGCGTTTCCGGTGAATGGGTGCTGTAGTAATTATCGAACTGAATATGAAAACCCGTGAAATCGCCCAGATGTTCCTCATGCACACGCACAATCAACGTTTCCGGCGTAATCCCTTCTTTTTCCGCGCGCAGCATGATGGGCGTACCATGGGTATCGTCCGCACACACGTAATACACCGAATGGCCACGCATTTTCTGGAATCGCACCCAAATATCGGTTTGTATGTACTCGACCAGATGCCCCAGATGAATACTGCCATTGGCATAAGGCAATGCGGAGGTGACCAGAATTTTTCGCTTGTTCATTAATGATTGACGCGCCGGAATTAAATAACCCCAATTGTAACAAACTGTGTATCGATTCCTGATATTTGTTACCATCTCCGAATTAAATTCTTAACCGCCAAATTAGAATACGCGGCCGTAAAAAAGGAGTTTCGCAGTGACAATTTCCGAGCAACAGATCCAGTCAATCTTGCAGCACACCATCGATCCGACGACCGGCAAGGACTATGTGGCGTCAAATGCGGTTGGCGCCATCCAAATCGATCAGACAAACGTAACCATCGATATTGCGTTGGGTTATCCGGCCCAAAGCGTCAAAAATAATATCCAGCAGCAGATTACGGATGCGCTAGCCTCGATACCCGGCATTGGCAAGATTACGGTGACAGTGAGCAGCAAAATTATTCCGCATAGCGTGCAAAAAGGCGTCAAATTGATCCCTGGCGTTAAAAATATCATCGCCGTCGCATCGGGCAAAGGCGGTGTCGGAAAATCCGCAACCGCTGTCAACCTTGCGCTTGCACTCGCAGCAGAAGGCGCATCGGTCGGCATTCTGGATGCCGATATCTATGGCCCATCGCAACCTCAGATGTTGGGAATAACCCATCATCCCGAATCACTCGATGGCAAAACCATGGAACCGGTGATAGCGCATGGCATTCAGGCGATGTCGATCGGGTTGCTGATCGATGTCGAAACGCCGATGGTATGGCGCGGCCCGATGGTCACCCAGGCTTTGCAACAATTATTGAATGATACCAATTGGAAAGATCTGGATTATCTCATTGTCGATCTGCCGCCAGGCACGGGCGATATTCAATTGACGCTCGCGCAGAAAATACCGGTGACTGGCGCTGTCATTGTAACTACGCCGCAGGATATCGCTTTGCTCGACGCTCGCAAGGGGCTGAAAATGTTTGAAAAGGTCGGCATACCGATCCTCGGTATCGTGGAAAACATGAGCACTCATACCTGTTCTCAGTGCGGTCATACCGAGCCTATTTTTGGAACGGGCGGCGGTGAAAAAATGTGCCGTGACTACCAGGTGGAATTCCTCGGCGCCTTGCCGTTGGATATCCGTATTCGCGAACATACCGACACCGGTAAACCGAGTGTGGTTGCCGAACCCGAAAGTCACATTGCCGAAATATATCGGTTGATTGCCCGGCGCATTGCTGTCAAGGTGGCTGAATCTGCCGAAGATCACTCGGAATTGTTCGCCAAGATCATTATGGAAAATGACTAGAAGTCATTGCTTATTAAGATGACGATCAAATCAGATAAATGGATACGGCGGATGGCTCTGGAGCATGGCATGATCGAGCCCTTCGAGCCCGACCAGATCCGCTTTAAAGACGGCAACCGCATCGTCTCATACGGCACTTCGAGTTATGGCTACGATATCCGTTGTTCGAACGAATTCAAGTTATTCACCAACATCAATTCCACCATCGTCGATCCAAAGAATTTTGATTCGAATTCATTTATCGACGTCAAAAGCGATGTCTGCATCATTCCACCGAATTCATTCGCGCTGGCGCGCACGGTCGAATATTTTCGCATTCCGCGGAATGTACTAACGATCTGCCTGGGCAAATCGACCTATGCGCGCTGTGGAATCATCGTCAATGTCACGCCGTTCGAACCGGAATGGGAAGGCTATGTCACGCTGGAATTTTCCAACACTACCCCACTCCCGGCCAAGATTTATGCTGACGAAGGGGTCGCTCAGGTGATATTTTTCGAATCGGACGAGGTCTGCGAAACGTCTTATAAGGATCGCGGCGGAAAATACCAAGGACAACATGGGGTAACGTTACCAAAAATTTAATGCACACTGTGCAATCCGATATGCCCGACATGAACCTCACAATGCAAAAGCTTGTTGTCCTGATAAGCTTTCTTGTTTTTTTCACCGCATTCCGGGCCGAAGCACAACAACATATTTCGCTGCCACACACCGGCTTCACGCCGGACGATATTGCGCTGATTGTCAATGACGCCGATCCTCTATCCCGGCAGATTGGCGATTATTATCAAAAAGCCCGAAAAATTCCTGCTGAGAACGTCATCCATCTGCGATTTCCGTCCGACCGCCGCGTTCTTCCCATCAAGGAATTCAAGCAACTCAAGACCATCATCGACGAACGCACACGCAGTCATATACAAGCGTATGCAGTAGCCTGGACAGAACCTTATCGGGTCGGCTGCATGTCATTGACATCGGCACTTGCGTTTGGGTTTGACAAAAAATTCTGCTCCAAGCAATGTACACCGACTGCTCCCAATCCTTATTTCAATTCCTCCAGCCGCTACCCGGCGAACGATCACCAGATCCGCCCAGCAATGATGCTCGCAGGCTTATCATTCGAGCAGGTCAAGAAACTCATTGATCGGGGCGTAGCATCCGACCACAGCTTTCCGGACGGCACCGCCTATTTGCTGAGTACTTCGGACAAGGCGCGTAATAGTCGCTCCAGCGGCTTTAAAATGGCGGCGGAAGAATTCCTCGGTGTTTTTGCAGTGCAGCTGCTGGATACTGATGTAATTGCCAACCGGCGCGATGTGCTTTTTTATTTTACGGGTTTGCCTGAAGTCAATATGCTGCAGTCGCTCAATTTTTTACCGGGAGCGCTGGCGGATCACCTGACCTCGGCTGGCGGCGTGCTGACCAGTTCCCGGCAGATGAGCAGCCTGCGCTGGCTGGAAGCAGGCGCCACGGCAAGCTATGGCACAGTGGTTGAGCCTTGTAGTTATCCGCAAAAATTTCCATCGGCAGTAGTTGCCATGTTCCATTACGCGACCGGCGCTACGGCTATAGAAGCGTATTGGAAAAGCGTCGCCTGGCCAGGACAGGGCATTTTCATCGGCGAACCTCTGGCCAAACCGTTCGCTCCCTTGCTGCGCAAAGTCGATATCGACCAATTTGAGCTCAAAATCTTCTCGCCCAACGCCAGCATCTTGAAAATTGAAGAATCGGCTGCCGCTGCCGGCCCTTTCAAACCCATTGCTCACGAACACCCCATTCATCGCGGCGAGAATGTATTCCAGTTTAATTTCAACGAAAAAAAAGAAGGTTATCTTCGTTTGCAATGGCATTGAAATTCAAAAAAATCGAAATATCGATCTTTTGATCAAACAGTTCCATTAATCGTTAACTTTTTATCCGCAAAAATTTTTTTCTAGCTATAAACTTTTCCTAGAAAATACCGTCAAATCCAGCAGAAAAAATTGTTACTCAACACGTTGTTTTGAATGGACTATAGGTGCAAAGCAGAAATTTAATGGCAATTTGAAAAAACACTTGATTTGCCAGCAATGCAGTCTATAATGCGAGCAAACAGAACTATGCAGTCTTCATCACTTGAAGGAGGTCATCATGAAAGGCACCAAGAACTATTTTGCTTCGGTTGATTCAGTCAACGCCCATATTCCTGAAACGTAGTCATTTAAAAGGAAAACTCAAATGCGTACAATTTCTTCTACACTCCCCAAATTCGATCAACCTGACGTTTCATTCGATTCCCATCCAGAAGTCAGTCTGGATTTCAAGCATATTCAGAATGCCTTAAAAAAAGGCTATCAACGCCCATTTTTATTGGTCGATAGCAATATCATCCGCCAGAAAGCCCGACGATTCAAAGCTGCGATGCCGCGAGTTCATCCGCATTACGCCGTGAAAGCCAATCCTGATCAACGCGTACTCAAAACGCTGATCGAAGAAGGCGTCGGCTTTGAAATTGCTTCGATTGCTGAGCTCGATGTACTGTTGAAACTGGGCGTGCCTGCTGCCGAAATATTCTATAGCAATCCGATGAAATCCAGAGCTTATCTGGAATATGCCGCCGCTCATGGGGTGGAATGGTATGTCATTGACAGCATAGAAGAATTAAGAAAAATTGTGAGTGTGAAAGCCGATGCAAAAATGTATCTGCGCATTGATACACCCAATATTGGCAGTGATTGGCCGCTAGCAGGAAAATTTGGCACTCATCTGGCGGATATCAATGAAATCATCATCGAAGCGGTCAAACTGCATGCAGATCTAGCCGGGGTTACCTTCCATGTCGGTTCCCAATGCCGCAACCCGCAAAACTGGCGGGTGGGCATCGAACGAGCTAAAAAAGTGTTCGCAGACATGCAGAATGCCGGACTTGACCCACGATTATTGAATATTGGTGGAGGTTATCCTGTACGCCATACCAAACCGATTCCTTCGATTGAAACCATCGCCGATGTCATCAATGAAGCGATTGCAGATTTACCGAATAATGTGCATGTCATGGCGGAACCTGGCCGGTACCTGGTATCGGACTCCGCTTATTTCGTCTGTCGCGTGGTCGGCACAGCAACTCGAAATGGCAAACGCTGGATGTATTGGGATGCAGGTATGTTTGGCGGAATCATTGAAATGACCGAAGGCCTGCGTTATGAAATCCTGACCGATCGGAAAGGCGCCGACATTCCCTGGTCGATTGCCGGTCCCACATGTGACTCGGTCGATATTCTGATGCACGATGTCATGCTGCCAAAAGACCTGCAGGAAGGTGATTTTATCTATATCCCGAATGCTGGCGCCTATACGACAGCATACGCCAGCAATTTTAACGGCTTCCCACTGCCGGATGTCAGCATAATATAAAATCATTTATCTATATCACGTTCAACCCTTCAACTGCGTCTGACAATGGTGAACAAATTTCTCACCATTGTCAGTATCGCCAGCAATCGATCAATCCAAGCCTGTTGAGGCAGGAGACCTATCACAGGACTTTCTCCGATCCAATACCACAAAGTGATATTCCAAATCGCCATTTTCCGAGACATGCTTGACACGTTCTGTCTCCTGCCAGTCGGTGAGATCAAACGTTGGGAAAACGGTATCTCCTGCAAAATCTCGCTGAATTTCGGTGATATAGATGCGCTGACAAATCGGCAATGTCTGCCGATACAATTGCTCTCCCCCTATTACGAAGATTTCATGGGTTGAAGACTGTGCCTCGCTGACCTTGAGCGCACTCTCAATGGAATGCACGACGATGGCGTCGGGTGCATTGAACTGATGCTGATGTGTAACCACAATATTGGTGCGACCCGGTAACGATTTACCGATGGACTCATAGGTCTTGCGTCCCATGATGATGATATGCCCCATGGTCAGAAACTTAAAATGCTTCAGATCGGCCGGCAAGTGCCAGGGCAATTTATTATTTTGGCCAATGATACGATTCTTGGCCATCGCCACCAGAAGGGATATGCGCGGGAGAGTCATACTGCCACCGGTGCTTTGATCGCCGGGTGAGGGTCATAATTTTCCAGCGTGAAATCTTCAAACTTGAAATCCAGTATGTCCTGAATTTGAGGATTTATTTTCAGGGTGGGTAACGGCTTGGGTGATCGTGATAATTGCTCCCGGGCTTGTTCGATATGATTCGAATACAGATGTGCATCGCCCAGGGTATGCACGAAATCCCCAGGAATAAGGTTGCAAACGTGGGCGATCAATTCTGTTAGCAACGCGTAAGACGCGATATTGAATGGAACGCCGAGGAAAATATCGGCGCTGCGCTGGTAGAGCTGACATGACAGTCGATTATCTGCGACATAAAATTGAAACAGCGCGTGACAGGGCGGCAAGCGCATTTTCGGCAAATCACCCACATTCCATGCAGAAACCACCATACGCCTGGAATCAGGCGTTTTCTTGATCTGTCCGATCACTTGCTGCAGCTGATCAATATATATTCCATCCGCAGCAGTCCATGAGCGCCATTGATGACCATAAATGGGACCCAAATTTCCTTGCGCATCAGCCCATTCATCCCATATGGAAACGCCATTCTGGTGCAAATACGCAATATTGGTATCGCCGCGCAGGAACCAGAGCAACTCATGAATAATGGATCTCAGATGACATTTTTTAGTCGTCACCAGAGGAAAACCGTCAGTCAAACTAAAACGCATCTGGTAGCCAAAAATGGAAAGGGTACCAGTACCCGTGCGGTCTGTCTTCTGAGTCCCATGGTCGAGAACCTGCTGCATTAGCTCGAGATATTGTCGCATCCTTCTTATTTACCTCCTCGTCACATTCAGAATAAACTCATCCATTGAAGCTATATCAGCCATACAGCAAATAAGACGTATATAATAGCAAGCAACGTTAACTGACAATATCATTCTTACGCAATGGCTCCCGTTGTCATTCAAAAAATACTACTAGACAGGAAAGCTATCAATGCTGGCATCACTTTTCCAGAATACATCACCTATCGATCAGTCCATTAAGCTACCATACATTCTCGTCGTACTTCCTACATTAGATAAAATACCCAAGAAATATAACGTTCCTGGAGAGGATTCACTGGAAAAATTACTTGAGCGGCGCAATATGAAACTCGCCGACTTGAATCGCACGCCGGTCAGTGCAAATCTCGCAAACGGCGAACTATGCAGTTGGGTCATGATCGATACCGACAAATCGATATTCAATCAGCAGACCTGTATCCGCAAGGCACTCAAGCACCTATTGGTTGAAAACCCTTCGGAAATCCATATTGCTGTATATGGCACCACGCATCAGAAAAAAAACTTCTCAGAATTAGCTGTGTATGTCACCTGGATCAATGGCGCCGCATTACCGGTCAGAAAAAATAAACCCACCAGAACTTCACTGGCAAAAATATTTTTATATGGCCATCAAGACGAGCAAAACTTCGCATTACAGCGTGCGCTGGCGGAAGGTAATCTGTTGGCTCGTGGTCTTACCGTCCTTCCGGCAAACGAATTAACACCCAGAACCTATCGTCAGCAAATCCGCAAGCTGGCGGACAATGAGGGCTGGAAATACGAGGAATTCGATTTGACCAAGCTGAAGGATATCGGTGCCGGCGCTTTTGTCGCAGTCGCCCAAGGCAGTCATTCAGAGGATGCCGCCATTGTGCATCTGCAGTATCAATGCAAGAAACATTCTACTCAGCAAAAAAATATCGCCATCGTTGGTAAAGGCATTTGTTTTGATACCGGCGGGCATAACTTGAAGCCCGCCCGACACATGCAGGGAATGCATGAAGATATGAATGGTTCGGCTGTTGCTCTGGGCATTCTATTGGCTGCGACTCGGGCTGAACTTCCCATCAATATGGATTGTTGGCTCGCAATCGCGCAAAACCATATCAGTCCGACCGCTTACAAGCAGAATGACATCATTTCAGCACTGAACGGATTATCGATCGAAATTGTCCATACCGATGCCGAAGGCCGCATGGTTCTGGCAGATACCCTCACCCTTGCCGTTAAGCTCAAACCGGACTTGATCATAGACTTTGCAACACTGACCGGCAGTATGCAAACTGCGATCGGCTCACGCTATAGCGGAATTTTCTGCAATCGCCCCGATTTAATACCCAAAGCCATTGCGGCAGGCAATGAAAGTGGCGAGCGGGTATGTGCTTTCCCGATGGACGCAGATTATGACGAAGAGTTGGAAAGTCACATTGCCGATATTAAGCAATGTAAGCTGGACGGAGAAATTGATCATATCCTGGCAGCCTGCTTTCTACGTAGATTTGTAAACGAGACGCCATGGCTTCACATGGATTTGTCAGCCAGCCGCCATCCGGAAGGTCTGGGCGCAGTTGACAGTGAAGTGACTGGATTCGGAGTCAACTGGGCCATTGAATTTCTCAAAAAGATCTGACCAGAAAGACCTCGCCCATCACGGCTCCCTCAAAAACAATAATAAGAGGGTAAAACGATTCGAATTCCTTAGCTTTTGGTAATTACAAGCTTCTGTCCAATCGATAAATTCTCATCACTGCTATTCCAACGTTTGATTTTCTTTACCGTAGTTCCGTACTTCTTGGCAATGTCATATAACGTATCGCCTTTTCTGACGATATGCACACTGGCATGGTAATTCTGCAGTCTATTGCTATTCTTGTCATTGATTGCCACATCATCGGTAATGACTTGGGGAACGAGAATTTTCTGCCCTAACGTCAAGTTCTTGTGGCGGGCTATGCCATTGATGGTTTTCAATTGCTTGACTGTTGTATTGTAGCGTTCGGCAATTTCACGAATACTTTCATCTTTCTTGACATGATACATCTGCCAGGAAACACGCGGATCCTGATAGGTCTCCAGATTTTTTAGAAAAGTTTCTTTCTTATTCCTTGGGAGAAGCAAAGTGCGGGATTCATTCTGCACTTTGATGACATACCGGTTGTATGCGGGGTTTAGTGCGGCGAATTCGACTTCAGAGATGTTTGCTAGGCGGGTTACGAGGGGGACATCAATGGGTTCATGCAGTTTGACTTTCTCAAAATACGGTCGATTAGGTACCTGTCGAAGTCGCACCCCATATTTATTCGAATTGGCAATGATGTCCTTGATGGCCAACAGCTTATAGACATAATGCTTGGCTTCGGTTGGTAAATTCAAATGATCGAAATCACCTGTCCTGCCTTTGTGAGCACTTCTGGAAAGCGCTTTACCGACGGTGCCTTCGCCAATGTTGTAAGCTGCTATGGCCAGCATCCAATTATTGAAACGTTTATGGAGATACTGGAAGTAATCCAATGCAGCTTCTGTTGACGCAATAACGTCGCGCCGGTCGTCATGCCAGACATTTTGTTCGAGCCCCAGGATTTTTCCAGTTTCGGGAATAAATTACCATAAACCGGTGGAGTTGCTGTTCGACTTGATCAGAGGATCATAAGAGCTTTCGATTACCGGAATCAGCGCAATTTCCATCGGCATACCGCGACGCTCAATTTCTTCCACAATATAATACAAATAGCGTTCGCTATTTTGTATGATGCGATTGAGTGTTTCTGGTCTTCGGGTGTAGGGCGTTTCGATTTTACGTATTGCTTTACTGTTTGTCGGTAGTGCTATCGAAAATCCGTTGCGAACACGATCCAACAAATTTTCTTCATATTGATGAACATCTTGCGGTAAATTAGTAGCAGATGCAGTAATGGATATGAATAAGCAAGCACCGAAAAGCAATGACATCAGTAAAGAAATCAGGTCATTTCTTTTATAAATCATTCACATAATTCACATTTTGTCTTTACACTGGTTGACAGGATATACAAAATTCTGACGTTTGCAAACAATTTTTTTCGATGAAGTACCCAGTGAACAATAAGATATCAAATGTAATCAGATAATTATTTTTCAGTGCTCATGTACTTCCTGATCTGTCATTCCCGGATATTCGACTGACTTCTGAAATCCAGCAGTGAAATAGTCGGCTTTGGTTTCCAATTTTTCTTCCGGTATTCGACTGTTACATTCGTGAAAATTCCGCCGCGCACATAAAATTTCGCGATCAACCGCGCATATCGAGGCTTGAGAGTGCTTGTCAGTTCATCCAGAATAGTATTGGTAACCGCTTCATGAAATACCCCTTCATTCCGAAAGGACCAGATATACAGTTTTAGACTCTTGAGTTCGACGCATTTTCTATCCGGGATATAATCGAAAATCAGCGTTGCAAAATCCGGCTGCCCCGTCTTTGGACACAAGCACGTGAACTCAGGAATTTCCATATGGATATGGTAATCCCGATCGGCAAAAGGATTCGGAAATGTTTCAAGTATCTTGTTAGGCTTGCTCGTCATTGTTCATACTCATGTTAAAATTAAATCGTCGCAATCAATGATATTCAGGTTTCTCACTGATATTACTCATTATAACCGTCTTATCTGATAAACAAAAAATTGCGCTTAGCCCATATCAAACTCGCCGGCTTCAAATCCTTTGTCGATCCAACCGTTATTCCCGTTTCTCAAGATTTGGTAGGTATCGTCGGCCCGAACGGTTGCGGAAAGTCGAACATTATTGATGCCGTTCGATGGGTGCTTGGCGAATCCAAAGCCTCAGCCCTGCGCGGCGATTCGATGGAGGATGTCATTTTTGCCGGATCAGATCAACGCAAGGCAGTCAATCGCGCCAGCGTTGAAATTGTGTTTGACAATCAAGCCAGCACTATCACCGGTCAATGGGCCAGCTATTCCGAGATTGCCATCAAGCGCGTTCTCCAGCGCGATAAAGGCTCAAACTATTACATCAATAACCTCCAGGTACGGCGGCGGGATATCTCAGACCTATTCCTAGGTACTGGAATTGGCGGTCGAGGCTATGCAATCATTGAGCAAGGCATGATCTCGCGCATCATTGAAGCCAAACCGCACGAACTGAAAAGTTTTTTGGAAGAAGCGGCTGGAATAACCCAGTACCGGGAACGAAGACAGGAAACCTCATCGCGACTTGTTGAAACTCGCAAGAACCTGCTTCGGCTGGAAGATATCTGTAGAGAACTCGAAACCCAACTCGATCATTTGTCGACTCAGGCAGAGATTGCAGCGCGTTACCAGTCATTGCAGGAAAAATTACTTCATACTCAATCGCTGCTCTGGCTTCAGCGCAAGACGGATGCTCTTAATCAACGCAACGAAGCTGAACAAGAAATCCACCGTCTGGAGACGGCACTGGATACTGCACTTGCGACCCAGCACGAGGCTGAACAAAACTTCGAGAATGCCCGCGCCAGTGAATATGCGATCACTGAGCAGTTATTGCAGACACAAGGGCAACTCTACAGCGTCGATGCCGAAATCGGCCGGCTGGAGCAGGAAAGAAACTTCCTTAGCACAACGATGGAACGTCTGACTCAACAAATTCAAGAAATTGCCAATCGATTGGCAGGCAACTTGCAATTCAAGAATGATTCCGTCGAGAAATTGCTGCATTGGCAGCAAGAAAACGCTCAAGCCGAAGCATTTCACAGCCAATGCATTCTGCTCAATGAGGAGGAAAATAATAAGTTACCAGGTATAGAAACCGAATTGCAGCGATGCCAGGAAATTCTCGCTGAGCACCGACATCACCTTTTTTCGATTGAACAAAGCGGCCAACTTGAAGCCAGCCATCGAACGCATGCCGAAAAAAATATTCAACAGCTTGAAATACGGCATGCGCGCTTGATAAAAGAACGCGATGAATTGATCGCCATTGAATCAGAGAGATTGAACAAACTCACGGCAGAAATGAATGAAGGCTCGCGCACATTGGAGACGCTTGCTCTCGAGCACAACGAGCTGGAACAGCGATTGGCTGCTGCCAATCAATCCCACAAAACCGTTTCACAACAGATCCACGATGTACAGCATACCCTGTCACAGGCAACAGCGCGCTACACCGCATTAAATAATTTGCAGCAAAAATTGGATGACAACCAGAATTTGATCACGTGGTTGAATAATCATCAATTAAATACTCTACCCCGCCTATGGCAAAAAATAGAGATTCTTCCCGAATGGGAAACTGCACTGGAGGCTGTGTTATTTGAACGCCTCAACAGCATCGAGCTAGATCAGTTGAATGTTTTGGAGGATTGGATTGATGATCTTCCATCAGGCAAATGGGCTATTTTTGAAAAACATCCAATCGCTAAGGCAAATCATCAATCTCCTACCCCTGCGAACATCGAATGCACACCACTAATTAACTTTATCACCGTCACTCAACCGGAAATTGCCGCCGTCCTGACTGATTGGTTACGATGGATCTATGTGATCGGCACTGTGCAGGATGCTCTGAGCAAACGACATACGCTCCACTCCGGCGAAGTATTCTTAACCCGTCAAGGCCATATGATCACGCGCGCAAGCGTAACCTTCTATGCGCCGACATCTCAACTGCACGGTGTTTTATCAAGGCAGCAAGAACTTAAAAATCTTCATATTGAAATAAACCGGCTGGAATCCGCGCTTGACGGACAACGCACTGACCTGGAAACACTAACGCGACAAACCAAAACCGTCGCTGAAACACTCGCGCGCTCGCGTGAAAAGCATCAACAAGTCCAGCAGCGCCGTCACAATCTGCAACTTGAAATTGTCAAGCTTACTCAAATCAATGAACGCACACGCCACCGAACCCATCAAATCACCACCGAATTAACTGAAATCAAGCAGGCTTTGGAAACCGAGCAGTCCCTGCAACACGCTGCAATGGCGAAATCTTTGGAATGCCGACAGCAGGCTGATGCTCGACAGGAATTGATCCGGCAAGCCCAGCAGGCATGGAACTCAGCAAATCAGTCAGTCAACGCGCAACGGCAACGCCAGCGAGAGTCCTCGCAGCAATTGCAGCACGCTTTCCTCCAGACCAACGCCTGCATGATAAAAATCAAGGAAATAGAATCAAAGATCTTATCGCTTGATGAAGAAATGCAGCAATTAACCGAAGCTCGCGATCATTTGCTCAATGAAAAAAAGACATTAAACCCGGAACCCCTTGATCAGTTATTGGAATCCGCCCGAACAAACCGCACGTCCATCGAAGCAAGCATTCGAGAGGTACGCGAACAAGCTGAAGAAACAGCGCGCAATTTACGCGACATTGAGAACATCCGCATGACATCCGAGCAGCAGTCCTACGCATTACGGGATGCGATCAACCAAGCCCGGCTTAAGGAACAGGCTGCCAGTATCACAATCGCCCAGTTTGATGAGCTGATCAGCAATAATGGAGTAGATACCGAAGCGCTGACAGCTTTGATCGGAAAAAAAAGCATCACGAGTCTTCAAGCGGAAATTAATCGCTTCAGCGGGCAAATTTCGGCGTTGGGTCCGGTCAATCTCGCCGCGCTTGAAGAGCTCAGCCATGCCCGGTCACGGCAATCCGAACTGCTGGCACAAACGGAGGACCTGACTGCGGCGATTGCCACATTGGAAAACGTCATCCAGCGAATTGACCGGGAAACACAATTACTGCTGCAAAAGACATTTGATGCGGTCAATCAGTATTTAAATGAAATTTTTCCGGTGATATTCGGCGGCGGCCATGCAAAGCTCGAGCTGAGCGACGGCAGGATTCTTGATGCCGGACTCCTATTGATGGCCCAGCCTCCGGGAAAAAAGAACAGCTCCATTCATTTATTATCGGGAGGTGAAAAAGCGCTCACTGCATTGGCATTAATTTTTTCGTTATTTCGCCTTAACCCGGCCCCCTTTTGTTTGCTGGATGAAGTTGATGCACCGCTCGATGACAGCAACACCAACCGCTTCTGCGATTTGGTAAAAAACATGTCGGCACACACTCAGTTCTTGTTCATCAGTCACAATAAAATTACGATGGAAATGGCGCAGCAATTGGTTGGCGTCACCATGCAAGAACAGGGCGTATCAAGGATAGTTACTGTTGACATAGCGGATGCAATCAAAATCCGACAGCACATTGAGCAACCCGTGACCTAGCGTGGCAGTTGATCCCATAGAGCTGGCATGATCTAATTTGCGGGGCTTACATCAAGGATTTTTAGGAGAGGACATGGATATACTGAACAGTATGAGTGATTTGCAGCTCAGTCTGATTATCATCGGCGCAATCGTTGTGGCTGGTGTGGCAATTTTTAACTGGCTGCAACAACAGCGTTATCGACGAAAAATACAAGCGGCGTTTGACTATGATCACAACGATATCCTGTTGGATCCCAAGCATTCCGACGACATCCCGCAACGTGTTGAGCCCAAGCTCAATAAACCCGAGTTTTCCGAATCATCACCCGATGCTTTTCAGGCTGATGACACCTATATTCCTCACCAGGAAAACAAAAAGGTTTTTGTCCCCCCGAGTTCCCACCCGAACAGTTCGATCAATTTATCAGCTCATGCGTCCAGTGCTTCGCCGTTATTGGATTATGACAATATCACCAATTACATCGTCAACATACGTTCGGAGTCGATCATACCCAATACGCACATCGCAAAATTGCTGCAACGAAAATTTGATTTCAACAAACCTGTCTGCTGGCTTGGCCAACGGCAAAAAAACGAACCGTGGGAAGAAATCACCACTGAGAGCAATGTCGACAGCGATGGTTACGTGCTTCTCAAAGGTTGCTTGCAGCTTGCGGATAGGGCCGGCCCCATCAGTGAAGTGAATTTATCCAAATTTCGCGATTTGGTGCAGGATTTCGCTTCACAGGCACATGCAATAGCCGAGTGCCCGGATATCGTAAGCACGCATGATAAGGCGGTATTGCTTGATAAATTCTGTGCTGACGTCGATGTAATGATCGGCATCAATATCATCAGCAAGGATGATGGCGCATTTGTTGGTACTAAAATTCGTGCATTAGCAGAGGCTTCGGGTTTCCGACTGGAATCGGATGGCATTTTCAAATACCGCGACGAGAATAATCATGTGTTGTTTACGTTGAGTAATTATGAATCATCCCACTTTCTGCCTGAAAACATGAAGTCGTTGACCACCCATGGAGTCACTTTCTTGCTGGATGTACCCAGGGTTGCGCACGGAGAAAGAGTATTTGACCAAATGACTCATTTAGCCAAAATTTTCTCTAACACGCTCGGTGGCATTTTAGTAGATGATAATCGTGTTCCTTTGAGCGAAAGCGGTATCCAAAAAAGTAAACAGCAATTGATTGAGATACAAACAGCTATGAAAAAAAATCATATCCAGGCCGGTAGTCAGAGCGCGTTGCGATTATTCGTATAAAATCATATAAATCAATAAGTAATTATTAAATTAAATATCAAAGCCTTGCCAATGAGATTGACATTTGTAACAAATTATTTTTTCTTAAAAACCATAATTGAGTATACTTAAAATCATAAATGGTTAAGTCCAAAATAAATAAAGGGAAACTCGGAAATCAGTCAAGGGGAAATAGCAAACATGGATCACTCATCAGACGCGGCGCAGCCATTCTCACCGATTGAGGTTAAGTTAGAAGCCGGAAAAGATTATTTTTGGTGCACCTGCGGTCGAAGCAAATCACAACCTTTTTGCGATGGCTCTCATAAAAATACGCAATTTACCCCCAAAAAATTCAATGTCACCGAACATAAAACCGCATGGTTATGCACATGCAAACGAACCAGTAATTCTCCTTATTGTGATGGTACTCATAGAAAATTGTAATATCATGTAGTTATTAATTTTTCTGCTAGCCAGGGATGCTATTGAATCGTACAGCAGAGCTAGAATTACGAGAATGCAGTTATTCTCTCACTAAAACTTGTGATAGTTTATCCATGGAACCAGAACTGAAATCTCTCGAAGAAAAAATTTTTTTGCTACTACGTTTATATCAGGATACTTGCATCGAAAATAACAAATTGCGCAAAGAGCTTGCCGATACGCATGCTCAAAATGAAAAGCTGAACGAAAAAATTCATATTGCAGCTGATCGACTTGAAACGCTTCTCCTGAAATTGCCCGATAATGACTAATAAAACGTTGAACCTTACCATCATGGGCCGGGAATTTTGCATTACCTGCCCCGAAAGTGAACAAGAAGAACTTCAGTTAGCGGCTGCGTATCTGGACAAAAAGATTCAAGACGTTAAATCAGAAGGAAAAGTCATCGATTCAGACCGCATCGCCATTGCGGCTGCCTTGAGTATTACTCATGAACTGCTCATGCTTCGCAATGGGAGCGGTTTTGACATCGATGAATTTAAGCGTAGAATTGTGTCACTAAAAAAGAAAGTTGATGAGGTCATGATCAAAAAAGAAGATTAGGAAAGTTCTCAAATTTCTTAAGTCTTTCATAGAATGATGTGATGTAGAGTTAATCCCTGCGATGTTTGTTAAGGCTTATATTCTTTGAACCAATTGTTGGAAAATGGTTGTGGACTTTAGTGATGCTGTTGTGCGTTCCTATATTGGATATGCCTGATGCATCCGTGAAACAACCGCCTTGGACCTTATGGTTCAAGATGATGGCCTGACGGCATATGTGGGGAGCTTCTATGGACAAGGGATTTCATACAATCTCTTGTCCTTTTAATTTGCACTTGAGCTTTTCTGCCGACTCATTCACTTATCAAATCCTAATGCCATCTTCGCCCAGAACGTTCTTATTCGACATTGGCCGCGTTCTGCTGGATTTCGATTTTCATTCTTCCTTGATCCAGCTGATCCCCAAACACATCCATCAGCCTTTGCAATTGATCGACGAGGTACTTGAACGGAAAGACGCCCTGGAAACCGGATTGGTTGATCCGGTGAGTTATGCCAGTTGGGCCCTCAAAATTTTAAGAAGCGATGCGACCGAGCAAGAGTTTTATCAGGCTTGGCGACACATTTTTACGCTGAATGAGCCCATGTGGAGTCGTATTCGCCAACTTGAGAAACATCATCGACTGGTGTTGATATCCAACATTAATGCGATACATTGCCCATGGATATTCAAAGCATACCCTGAATTTCGTTACTTCAAGCACAGCGTGCTGTCTTATGAAGTCGGCGTTCTGAAACCGGAACTTGGCATTTATCAACATGCGATCGATGCTTATCGGCTTGATCCATCGACTACCTTCTATATAGACGATCAGCCTCAAAATATTGAAGCCGGAAAAAATTTCGGTTTCAAATGTTGGCAATACGAATTAACCAATCACCGGGCATTTGAGCAATGGCTCGATGAAGTCCTTGCCGAGACATGAGCAGTTAACACATACATGAAAGGAAAGCTCTGAATTTACAAGCACCTCGAAAAACTACAGCGTTCGTCCACGCAATTGAGTCAGGCCCAAAAGATGACGTGCCATTTTATTACCGATGAGAACACATCCAGGAAATTTACTTCTCAGCCAACAAATGTTCGATCATTGCTTGCTTATAATCTATCTGCCCAAATGAAACATCTCTTAATTGAGCGTTACGATCGAACACAATGCACGATGGCGTCCCCTGTAAGGCAAAACACTCGAAGGTGACCGCTTTCCGGGATTTCTGCTGTAAATAATGTTTTACCTGCTGCAATACTGCTGATTTTTGTTCATCGCTATATTTCTCGAACTCGGGAAGAAACTCATGCGCATAGCGCTGAACCCGCTCATCGGTAACTGGCTCGGTTTCTTCGATAACACGATCCATGCCAACCGGAAATGGTATTTTCCAAGATAATTTACCATCCGATAATTTACCATACTGATTGAGCGCCTTATACGTTTCCCCAATTACTTCGCCAGTTGTCACCAGTTTTTGCAAATTCTCCAGGGTATTTTTATCATAATCTTCGAATGCAGTGGCTAAGCCCAGGACGACCAAGCCCTGATCATGATAACGCTGATGCAAATCAACAGCTCTGGGCAAAGCGTAAATAAAGCAACCCGGGCAATTGACCTGAAATACTTCGATCAGGATAACAGAACCAACCCAATCATTCAGCGAAGCAGGACTGCCCTGTACCCAATAATCAACGGTAATATCAGAAAGTGAGAGATTTTTCATAGTTAAAATAGTTAGAATAGCTATCCAAAGATTTAAAAAATTTAAATGATGATGACTGACTTAAAAATAAAGTGTTTGACGTTGAATCATAACCTAAAATCCCAGAGCATGAGGAATGGGCAAAATATTCTCTGTCAGCCGCTGGCTTTTAGACACACTTTTTTGTGAATCTTCGATGCGTTACTGGTTAATGAAATCCGAACCCTATGAATTCAGTATTGACGATTTTGCCGCCCTTCCCCAGCAGACTGTGGCATGGCAAGGTGTTCGCAATTATCAATCGCGCAATTTCATGCATCATCAAATGAGTGTCGGTGATCAGGCATTTTTCTATCACTCCTGTTGCAAAGATCCTGGCATTCGAGGCATTGCGATCATCAGCAAGCTCGCTTATCCGGACGCTACGCAATTTGATCCGTCGAGCAAGTATTTTGATGCCAAAGCCACGAGGGATAGCCCACGCTGGTTTAATGTCGATATCACTTTGCAGAAGAAAACCCGTCTCGTTGCTATCAAAGAGCTGAGGCAATATCCCGAATTGCAGCGCATGCGAGCGTTGCAGACCGGCAACCGCTTATCGATTACACCCGTCGACCCGTTCGAATGGCAATTCATACTCGGCATTCTGTAATGGGCTAAACGGGTTTAATTTGATCGGAAATTCATCATGGAATGGTGGCTCATTTACTTATTGACGGGCGCAATAGTAGGTTTCTTTGCCGGTTTGTTGGGCATAGGCGGCGGGCTCATCATCGTTCCGGTGCTGATCAATCTGTTTTCCGCGCAGGATTTTCCTGCTGATCGCATCGTCCATTTGGCGCTCGGCACCACGATGGCGACCATCATATTCACGTCTGCCGCCAGCTTGCGCACGCATCATCTGCACGGTGCCGTAAACTGGCCCATAGTGCGGCATATCACGCCGGGTATTTTTCTCGGTACATTCGGCGGTGCAGCATTGGTCAGTTCCATGACCGGTCAGCTCTTAAGCATCATTTTCGTCGTTTTCATCTTTTATGCCGCTACTCAAATGTTACTGCAATTCCGCCCCAATCCGCTCTTTCAATTACCAGGGAAAATCGGCTTGCTTCTTGCAGGTAGCGTGATCGGTGCATTATCCAGCCTGGTTGCCATAGGCGGTGGACTGTTGTCGGTGCCTTTTCTGACGCTGTGTAATGTCAAGCTTCAACACGCCATCGGCACCGCTGCCGCTATCGGTTTTCCCATCGCATTAGCTGGGACGATGGGTTATATCGCTACTGGATGGGCGCAAAAAGAAATGCTTCCTGAGCACAGCTTAGGGTATGTGTATCTACCGGCTCTTGTCTGGCTGGTATCAGCCAGCATGCTGACAGCCGCGTTGGGTGCAAAACTGACCCATTCAACTAAAACCATTATTTTGCGGACGATCTTTGTCGTGTTGTTATATGGACTGGCAATCAGAATGCTGTTCAGTTTATTGCAGCAATAGCTTGGCAATCGGCTATAACAATGAAAAACCGACTGCGGTATTAACGCTATCTTTTACCACGTTCAATGCTGCAGTGATAGCCGCCTCAGCGGCTAGAATACCGAGACCTTCAATGGTCATGAACACCATGCGAGTAGCATTTTTTTGGATCTCGAGATGCAAAGCCGCTTGTTCTTTGGTGATCTTTCCAGAAATTTTCAGTTTTTCTATCATCACCAGCGTCTGAGCCAGTTTTTTTGCTTCGGCCTCGCCATACTCCCTAATCTCAGGCCACTTTTCAATCAGCGTGCCATTGAATGCCGCGAGTATGTCCTTTCCAAGTTGAGCTACATCAAGGCTCATCATATTCTCCTTAAGATTCAGCGATCAATTGTTGCGTCAAAATTATCCACCGCGGCGTTTGGCAAGTTCTAGCTTCAGAATGGCAGTAAAACTGGTATTGAAATGTGCACGCAGCAGCGCAATTTGATCCCTCGACAAACACGAAATCTTGTGCAATTTTTCGAGATTCTCCAAGCTACTTAATAGTAATTGGGTTTCTTTCGTCGTAATGTCATTTCTAGGAATTGCCGCTGCACGCACAGTAATGGCACTCACATCTATCTTCGCTTCATCATAGAATTGCTTATGCTTGTCGTATCCGCAGTCGGGCAAATTTTCCACATTTTCCAGCGTAACCAGATGCGATTCAGTTTTTCTCTGCAAAGCGCTGACTGCACGATCGGTCGTTTCATCATAATCGCTGACCAGCTTCACGGTACAGCCCGCTAATACCGAAATCGCCAAAAAAACAGTCATCAAGCAGACGTCAAACCGTGGTATTCGACCTTTTCTCGTTATCATGTATTCCCTCCTTATATCAATGCCGAGTCAATCAACTTACCCATGTAATACTGTGAAATCCACCATCGTTGAACATGTTTTTATAACTATCACTAAACTAACTCTCTGATATCCCTAGCAGCATAGTGGACTGCCTGCACTGAACTTATTCTAGTTTATCGTTACTAATCAACCACAAAATGCATTCGTACGGATTGCCTATGATCTATCAAGATCGAGGCGCTATAATACCCATCAAACGAAGAATATATCATCAAATAATTATTAGGATATGCCACAGTCATTATTTCAACGAACACCTCTACTTGACGGCCCCGATATCAGCGCTAAACGAGAAGAAATACGAACTTATTTCCACACCACGTTGGATCGCTATGAGCAGTTATTTGAGACGCTGCGCAATGAACAAGCTTATTATAAAAAACCCATCACATTGCGTCATCCGCTGATTTTTTATCTCGGTCATACCGCCACATTCTTTGTCAATAAATTGATACTTGCCGGAATCATCACCGACCGTATCAATCCCCGACTTGAATCGATCTTCGCTGTCGGTGTTGATGAAATGAGCTGGGATGATCTCGACAGCACTCATTACGACTGGCCTACCGTCGAGGAAGTGCATGTTTATCGTAGAGCCGTGCGAGCCTTGGTTGATAAACTCATCGAGACCCTGCCATTATCGCTGCCGATTACCTGGGAAAGCGCTTGGTGGCCAGTTTTGATGGGTATCGAGCATGAGCGTATCCACCTCGAAACCTCTTCGGTATTGATTCGTCAGCATGCACTCGAATTTGTTCAACCCCACCCCGCCTGGCAACCCTGCCGTAAATCCGGAACCGCTCCCGATAACTCATTGATTCAGGTTCCAAGCGGGACTGTTACAGTCGGCAAAAGCAAATCCAATCAATCACATTATGGTTGGGATAATGAATATGGATCACACACGTCCGATATTGCTGCATTTCAGGCAAGTAAATTTTTGGTAAGCAATTCCGAATTTCTGCCATTCGTCGAAGCCAATGGCTACCAACTGGAGAAATATTGGCAGGAAGAAGGCCGTTCGTGGCAAACATTCACTCATGCTGCTCACCCGACGTTCTGGATAAAAAAAGAGACGGGCTGGCACTTGCGTATTATGACCGATGAAGTCCCGATGCCATGGGATTGGCCGGTGGAAGTCAATTATCATGAAGCTAAAGCATTCTGTAATTGGAAAGCTGAATCGACGGGTCAACCGGTTCGGTTACCGACCGAAGACGAATGGTATCGCTTGTATGACGTGGCACAATTAGCGGACGTGCCACTGAATACCGCCGCTGCAGGTAATTTACATTTGGATTATTACGCTTCAAGTTGCCCGGTCACCGAATTTCCGCAAGGTGAATTTTTCGATATTACCGGTAATGTATGGCAATGGACTGAAACGCCCACTTATCCATTTCCTGGCTTTGATGTGCATCCGTTATACGATGACTTTACCACGCCGACGTTCGATAATCAGCATAACCTGATCAAAGGTGGTTCTTGGATTGCATGTGGCAATGAATCATTGCACAGTTCGCGCTATGCGTTCCGCCGGCATTTTTTTCAGCATGCCGGCTTTCGCTATGTCGTTTCCGATGCGCCTGCGACGCAGTCCGGCTCGAACTATGAAACGGATAAGTTGTTGTCCGAATACGCCGAGTTTCACTATGGCGACATCTATTTCAATGTTCCGAATTTCTCCAAATCGCTGGCGGAGATCGCCATCGCCGCCATGGGCGATCGCCCCAGACGAACGGCACTCGATCTGGGGTGTGCCTCGGGCCGCTCGACATTTGAGCTGGCGCGTGAGTTTGATCATGTCACCGGTGTCGATTTCTCGGCCCGTTTCATCGGTCAAGGCGTACAGTTGGCTCAGTATGGAATTTTACGGTACACATTAACGGATGAAGGTGATTTGGTTTCGTATAAAGAACGCTCATTGAAAAATCTCGATTTGGATCACGTCAAGCATAAGGTTGAGTTCTATCAGGGCGATGCGTGCAATCTGAAGCCTATCTTTACCGATTATGATTTGATACTGGCCGCTAACTTAATTGACCGTTTATACGATCCAGCCAAATTGCTCAATAGCATTCACACACGCGTCAAGCTCGGCGGCTTGCTGATGATCACGTCGCCGTATACATGGCTGACAGAACATACCAAAAAAGAAGCGTGGATTGGAGGATTCAAACGAGATGGTGAAAACTTCACGACATTGGATGGACTGAAGGAAATTCTCGGCAAGCATTTCCGTTTGATTCAAGGGCCGCAACCTTTGCCGTTCGTGATTCGTGAAACCAAGCGTAAATTCCAACACACCGTCTCAGAAATCACTATTTGGGAGAAGATTTCTTGACGCGTGGTTTCGATTTTGACCACGACATCAACCGAGAAGGTAGCAACAGTGTCAAATATGACGGATGCCAAGCCATGTTCGGCAAAAGTGACGTTATTCCTGCATGGGTTGCTGACATGGATTTTGCAGCACCGCCGGCAGTGACCCGGGCATTGGCCGAACGCGCGGCGCATCCAATCTATGGTTATACTCTATTTCCCGACAGCCTGTATGAAGCGCTGATCGATTGGATGCAGCGACGTCATGGATGGCGCATCGAGCGCGACTGGATCCTGATGTGCCCCGGCGTCGTGCCATCGTTGAACGCTGCGGTGATGGCGCTTACGCAGCCAGGTGGATCCATCATCGTTCAACCACCCGTATATTTCCCTTTTTTTTCCGCGGCCACCCAAACTGGCAGAACGCTGATACGAAACCCGCTGCGACTGGAAAACGACCGCTATCTCATCGATTTTGCGCATCTCGAGCAATGCGCTCAGAACGCGCATCTGCTGTTATTGTGCTCACCGCACAATCCGGTTGGGCGCGTATGGCAGCCTGAAGAGCTGGCGCGTTTGCTGGAAATTGCTGAAAAACACAAGCTGATCATTTTTTCCGACGAAATTCATGCCGATTTGATCTATCCCGGTAACCGGCACCAAACGCTAGGATCACTCACAACACACACAACCAATATCATCACCGCAGTCGCACCCAGTAAAACCTTCAATATTCCCGGTCTGAATCTTTCGGCGTTGATCGTGCCCGATCATTCTATCCGCAGCGCCATCACCCATGCATTCAACACCCTGCATGTCAGTGCTTCCAATCCCTTCAGTATCGTTGCCTTCGAGGCCGCCTACCGCGAAGGCGAAGCTTGGCTGGAAGCATTGCTCTGTTATCTACGTGATTCTCGTGATGAGGTCTGTGCTTATTTGGCGCAATATTTGCCGGAAATCAAGGTCATCCCCGCGGAAGGCACCTATTTACTGTGGCTCGACTGTCGTTCCTGGGACATGACCGATGCACAGTTAAAACATTTTTTCATTCATGAAGCCGGCGTCGGTCTAAACCCAGGCACGCAATTCGGCCACGAAGGCAGTGGCTTCATGCGGCTGAATATAGGTGCTCCCCGCGATACTCTCATGAAGATTCTGGAAAAAATTAAACGCGCCAAACAACGATGAATATTTGAATCCTTGCGATCAACCTCGTCGTCAGTGTGAGTCACTCGACTTGAGCCGACTTCCAGAAGTTAAATTACCTCCGGCTTTGCCGGAGGTAATTTAACTAAGTATACCGGGTGCTGTTGTTTGTTTTAGTTCAATCTAAAACCATACTGAGAGGATATTTCCTTCCGAGTGGATCCCGATACTTGGTTATAGGTCAAAAATTGAAGCAGCAAAAAAGAGAGAAAAAAGAGAAGGGAAAAAGATATTGGTTTGTTTTGATGCCTTATTGCAACTATAACCAACCCCTCAGTAAAACGGTAACATCGTATCTGCAGAAAATCTGAATTATCTTTTATTTGATTACTATGGATACAGCAGTTTTATTTTTTATGCTTTCCTAAAAATAAAACCGCCTATGCAAGGCGGTTTTATTTTTATTGTCACCATACAAAAACTCAGAAAATCAATGACCTGGTTTGCTGGTGCCTCCATAAGGCCGTGGATCTTGTCCTTCTTTGAGACACTCACCGTTGCCGCCAATCCCAAATTTACAATCATCTGTGCTTGCATTTGGATCGCCCATATTGGCATTTGAACAAGCCGCTAAAGAAACCAATAATGTTACTGCAAAAATTGATAATTTCATTGTTTATATTCCTTTCAAATTTTCCATATTGTCAATGAAAATTGAGTATAACAGAATTAATGAAACTTCCAAGCACTCGCATTGCAAGAGCGGCTGCATGGCCAGCCATATTCAGCGCTAGCTGCCACGAAGGATCTCGATCAGGTGATTCCCATATTTATCTAATTTACGCGTTCCGATGCCGGTAATCTGACGCAACTCATCTTCTGTTTGGGGACATAGACGCACCAATTCGCGCAGCGTAGCATCATGAAAAATGACATAGGCAGGAACCCCATGCTCCTGGGCAGTCCTGGCTCGCCAGGTTCGCAGCCGTTCCCACAAATACCGTTCCGCAGCACTCGACGGAAGCATATCATGCGCTTTCTCCTTTTCAGAGGAATGTGCAGATTTCGTTAGCTGCCTTAACACTACGGTTTGCTTTCCTTTCAGGACAGGACGACACGCATCGGCTAACTGCAGAGCGCCATAATTATCGTTAGCGGTCGTCAAAAACCCCAACGCGATCATCTGGCGGAAAATTGCGCGCCATGTCTTTTCCGATAAATCCTTGCCTATACCGAATGTACTGATTTTATCGTGATGCCATTTCTTTACACGTTCAGTCAAATTACCGCGTAGGATATCGATCAAGTGACCGGCCCCAAAATTCTGGCTGGTGCGATATACACAGGACAAAGCCTTCTGTACCTCAAGTGTAGCATCCCATACTTGCGGCGGATTTAAACATACATCACAGTTACCACAGGCTGCCATTTCCGTTGTCTCACCAAAATAATTCATGATGTGTGCACGTCGGCACGTCGTTGTTTCACACAACGACAACATCGCTTCCAGTTTTCGGGCAGCAACTTGTTTGAATTTGATGTGCGCTTCGGATTCTTCGATCATGCGCCGTTGCTGGATGACATCGCTGAGCCCATATACCATCCATGCATTGGCAGGTTGACCATCGCGACCTGCGCGGCCAGTCTCCTGGTAATAGCTTTCAATGCTTCTGGGAAGATCCAAGTGCGCAACAAAGCGCACATCAGGTTTATCAATTCCCATGCCAAATGCAATGGTGGCCACCATGATGATTCCCTCTTCCCGCAAAAATCGTTCTTGATTCATGCTCCGCACTTGCGTGCTCATGCCAGCATGATAAGCAAGTGCACGCATACCATGACTAACCAACCAGGCGGCGGTTTCCTCGACTTTCTTGCGCGATAAGCAATAGACGATGCCCGAGTCATTCCGGTGCTCTGCCAGAATAAATGCCAGCAACTGTGAACGGCTATTGGCTTTGTCGATGATATGATAACGAATATTTGGACGGTCAAAGCTCGAGATAAATACTCGCGCCTTATCCAGACCCAGGCGTTCGATAATTTCTTGACGCGTATCAGTATCGGCCGTGGCAGTCAGTGCTATGCGCGGGACAGTGGGAAAACGCTCATGCAATATCGATAATTGGCTATATTCAGGCCGGAAGTCATGTCCCCATTGAGACACACAATGTGCTTCGTCAATCGCAAATAAAGCAATAGGAATACGCGTTATCAGATGCAGAAACCGGCCGGTTAATAAGCGCTCAGGAGCCACATACAGCAAATCATGGTCACCAGCTAACAATTGTTGCTCAACTAAGCCAGCTTCTTCAGTCGACAATGATGAGTTCAGTACTGCCGCGCGGACACCAATTTCATTCAATGCTGTTGCCTGATTCTGCATCAGCGCAATCAGAGGAGATACTATGATCGCAACTCCTTCACGCAATAGAGCAGGGATTTGGTAGCATAACGACTTGCCGCCGCCGGTCGGCATCAGCACCAGGCAATCACCGCCATTGGTCAAGTGCGAAACGATCTCAGCCTGTTGCCCACGAAAGGCTGGATAGCCGAATATTTCATTAAGGATGTTGAGAGCTTTGGACATTCAAATGACAATTGCGGCGGGTTTCTTCGATTTTTTTGATCTTGAAGTGGTCAGCGAGCATTATTTTTTGGCAATTATGCCGTTGTCAGCAATCATAAAGTTTTATGCCATGATAGTACAGCATGCCATTCCGAGCTTTTTTCTACAGGTCAATGCTGAGCGGATCACAGTCAGCCGCATTATTACAAATTATTCATGGTGATGTGCTGGTATAATTCATGCATAGGTGTCTTTGTTTTTATTAAAAATTAATGACGTTAATCCGGAGAGAGAGAAATGGCGGTAGCTGATGTTTTGAAATTGATTCAAGACAATGAAGTTAAATTTGTTGACTTACGATTTACAGATACTAATGGGAAAGAACATCATGTAACCATGCCTGCACATACGTTTGATGCAGACAAATTTGAAGATGGCCATCCATTTGATGGCTCGTCAATCGGCGGTTGGAAAAGCATCCAAGCATCCGACATGCTATTGATCCCTGATCCGGATACAGCCAACATGGATCCATTCATGGATGAGCCAACATTATTGATGACTTGCGATGTGGTAGAACCAGCGGACGGAAAAGGCTACAGCAGAGATCCGCGCTCTCTCGCCAAACGGGGTGAGATTTATTTGAAATCAACCGGGATTGGCGATGTCGCGTATTTTGGTCCGGAACCAGAATTTTTCATCTTCGACTCGGTGCGTTGGCATACCGATATGTCAGGTTGCTCAGTAAAAATTGCATCCGAAGAAGCAGCCTGGAGTTCGGCCATAAAATATGAAAGCGGTAATATCGGTCATCGCCCTGCGATCAAAGGCGGTTACTTTCCTGTCCCTCCTGTCGATTCACTGCAAGATATCCGCTCTGCGATGTGTATTACATTGGAAGAAATGGGTATAGGAGTGGAAGTACATCACCATGAAGTAGCAACAGCAGGTCAGTGCGAAATCGGTACCCGTTTCAATAGCTTGGTAAAGCGCGCCGACTGGAATCAGATCTTGAAGTATGTCATTCACAATGTGGCTCACTCGTATGGAAAGACGGCGACGTTCATGCCTAAACCCATAGTGGGCGATAATGGCTCAGGCATGCATGTTCATCAATCCATCTGGAAAGATGGCAAGAACTTATTTTCCGGGAATGGCTATGCCGGCCTCTCCGAAATGGCACTTTACTATATCGGCGGTATCCTCAAGCACGCAAAAGCACTGAATGCCATTACCAACCCGAGCACCAATTCGTACAAACGCTTAGTGGCAGGATTCGAGGCGCCCGTCAATCTGGCCTATTCTGCTAGCAACCGATCAGCCGCAATCCGCATCCCTTTTACCAGCAATCCCAAAGGACGTCGTATCGAGGTGCGCTTTCCAGACCCAACGGCCAATCCATATTTGGCCTTTACTGCATTGATGATGGCGGGTCTAGATGGGATTCAAAACAAGATTCATCCCGGCGATCCGATGGATAAAAATTTGTATGACTTACCCCCCGAAGAAGCCGCCAAAGTGCCCAATGCTTGCGCTTCGTTGGATGAAGCTCTGGACTGCCTGGATAAAGACCGAGATTTCCTGATCCGCGGAGGGGTTTTTTCCAATGACATGATTGACGCTTTTATTCATCTGAAAATGGATGAAGTCACCTTATTGCGCACAACGACTCATCCGGTTGAATTTGACATGTACTATAGTCTATAAATCGGAAAAAACTGCTCGAGCATGGGAAGAGCGTTCACAATCGCAGCGCAGGAATTTCGCGCCATATCCGCGATAGCAGAACGTCAGTGAGAATTCTGATGAGCACATTGATTCGAATTACTCCTAAGAAATCTTTCATGCTCACGTCTCAGTCGCCTTCTGCTCTGTCTGCAATCAACTTTGGATTCAGGCTGCTACTGAGCGAATGGTTGATAAATTTGAATATTCTCAATTAAAAGGATTTAATAGGTTTTTATTTTAGTTGCCTTCATATAAATAATTGGTAAACTGATCATATAGTTGTGATTCTCATTTGTTTATTACCCTCACTCATATGAAGATCGGAACGCTACTTTTTATCTCATTGTTTTTTATTTTGCTGAAGCCATCCCATGCGGTTGCTGGAGCAGACATCTACAAATATGTTGATAAGGATGGCAATATCACATTTACCAATCGACGCATCAGTAATGGACAAAAAATCTCTCTTGCATCGTTCTCTAGAAATGCTGGACAATCGCTCTCACGATCAAAGCATTCTCCGTCCAAAATCACTTCAAACAATGAGCGTGACATCACGCGTCGGCAAATTCTGGAAAAGGAATTAGCGACGGAAGAGAAGTTATTTACCGAAACTCAAACCTCACTCACTCAAATCAAAGACAATGAAAATACCGGCATACTGCCTGAAAAATCCGTACAGCTCAAAAACAAGCTATTCTTGCATCAAAGAAATATAGCAGCTCTGCGAAAAGAACTCAGTAAGCTCTAGGATATTCTGGAAATGATCTAAATGTATACCTCATGTCATGATAAAAAATCTTCTTTTTTTCATTACCCTCTCTTTTGCATATCCAGCTCTAGCCGGCATTTATAAGCAGGTCGATAGAGATGGCAGCGTTACTTACTCAAATGTACCTTCAGATAGCGCAAAGAAAGTTGATCTTCCGGCAATTGTCGTGGTTCCCGCTGTTAATTCGAATGAAATAGACGAGCGGATCACAAAAAGAAGAGAATCCGCAAAGATTGATGAGCAACGTGAAGAGATTCAAAAAAAAATAGCTGAAGAAGAAAGTCGTCTCAACGAAATCAAAAACGAATATAAAGATGGGGAGCCCGATCGCTTAGGCAGCGAACGTAACTATCAAAGGTATCTCAATCGTGTGGAGCGGTTACGAGAAGAGATCAATGTAAGAGAAAGAAATCTGAATCTCCTGAGAGAGGAGCTTCGGAAAATTCCCTCAAAAAATAAATAGCAGCTAAATAACAGCTTTAAATCAGCTTTTCTGCTTTATTCTTCAATAATTCGATAACTCTACCACCAGAGGAGCATGATCGGAGGGACGCTCTTGTTTACGCACCGCCTTGTCAATACTGCATTTCACGCATGTGCTCGCAAGTGCATCGCTCAGTAAAATATGATCGATACGTAATCCTCGGTTCAAGCGGAATGCCATCATCCGATAATCCCACCAAGTGTATGACTTATCAGGTTGCTCAAATAACCGGAAGCTATCTATAAGTCCCACATTGAGTAAATTGTTGAAAGCATCTCGCTCGGGAAGAGTACATAATACTTTGCCTAGCCAAATTTCTGGATCATACACATCTCGGTCTTCTGGAGCGATATTAAAATCTCCGAGCAATGCCATCTTGGAATAGTTTTTTAGTTCTGATTTCACCCATCTGTTCAAAGCGGGAAGCCATTTGAGCTTATAACTATATTTTTCTGATTCAACAGTTTCTCCATTCGGCACATAAACATTAATAATACGCATATCACCGTATGTTGCTGCAACCACCCTTTTTTGTTCATCAAGAAAATCAGGTAAAGCGACTAAAACATCAGCGCCTTTTTGTTTGCTGATGATGGCCACTCCATTATAGGTCTTTTGTCCTACGAAAACAGAATGATAACCAATTGCTGCTATTTCTTGTTCAGGGAAATTTTCATCAGTTAATTTTGTTTCCTGCAAACATAAAATATCTGGCTGATTCATCTTCAACCATTCAATGACCTGCGGTAATCGTACTTTTAGCGAATTAACATTCCATGTAGCTAACTTCATGATATTATTTTTAAATTAAAAAAGAACAGTTATCGCTACTATTGCAATAGCGTTACTATCTTCGGTGGTGTCCCAATACAATATACTGTACCCAACGATCAATATCGGCAATTTCCGACGAACTGACCGTATGAGCTATGGGATATTCATGCCATTCGACTGAATAGTGAGCAGCTAGCAATTTTTCTTTTGAAAACCGAGCATACGATAAAGGAATTACCGTATCGAAAATGCCGTGCGCCATGAAAATGGGCAGTTCCTCACGCGCAGTAGCCGTACAAGAAAGCACTTCAACAAAAGGCAAATAACAAGATAAGGCAATTATTCCCCCGAATGGACGGGTTTGCTGCAACCCCACATGCAATGCCATGGCCCCACCCTGAGAGAAGCCTGCGAGCAAAATATGCTGCGAAGCAATACCACGCTCAATCTCCCTTTCAATTAAAGCCTCTATTGCTTTTTTAGAATCATGAATACTTATTTCGTCTTGGGAATGAGCAAAATCAGAGTGATAGATGTCATACCATGCACGCATTACATATCCATTATTTATGCTGACTGGTCGTTCTGGAGCATGCGGGAAAATGAAGCGAATAGGTGATCTTGAAGCAAATTCAAACTCATCGATAATTGGCACAAAATCATTTCCATCCGCCCCCAAGCCATGCAACCATATCACAGTATATGCTGGGTAAGCACCTGTTTCGATTTCAACAGCAGGCAGCACGATTGTCGGAAACTATATTAGAGATATTGACAACGATATTGATCATCAATAGGGAATAAAACAGATTCAGAGTAACTCTTTTTTCTAGGTTGAGTAGCATACGCACTTATTTCTTAACTTTTTGCCATGGCTCTAGACTAGCAGGATTAATAATAATATCTAATGAGCTGCCATAGGTTCCTTGGCAAGCTCGGTCGGCTGTTTCTTCCAGCGCCCCTCAGATTCTTTTAAATGCAGCTCAAAGTTAACTGATACACCATTAAACTTTCCCAGCTGCCGTTTAGTAAAGCTCCAGAACGATTCGATACCGTTGATATGGCAATGCCCATCCCGAGTAAACTCATTATCAATTAAGCCATTGTAGCCACGCCAACCATCACTATAAAATAACACTTTTCAATGGATACCTTACCCCGTATCGCGGCTTGTAGCGTCTCAAGCGCTTACAATCTGGCACTATTTCGGTATATATCCTGCCATCTCGCTCAAACACACCATACAGGTTGCTTTAATGTACTGCGACCGCGCTTGAGTTTGCCGTGATAACCACGCTACTGTTTACTACCAAAATAACTCTCATCAACTTCTATTCTACCTAACAACTTGTCTTTAAGAGTATCTGATGGAGATATATTACTTGCCTGAAAATGCCATACCAACGATTAATAATGTTACGATTATTTCCTAACAGTACAGTTGATTTGCTGGCAGGAATATCAATGCAAAAGCATTGAATTATTTTTCTAATGTAATAATTTCTTAATTTGCTGTTTCTTAACATTTTACTAGACTAACAGAGTGTATCTGCTAGTCTAGAAACTTACTATTTTTTCTGCTGATAAAAAAAC
>NZ_QRCB01000002.1 GCF_009833095.1 Nitrosomonas sp. JL21 | reverse complement strand
GATGGTTTCTCAGGTGCGACTAATTATTTTAAGGGCTAATTATGTTACAGTTTAGAAAGACGTTATTCGGTGGTATCGCTCCAGCATTATTATCCATTGTACTGGCAAGTCCAGTGGTAGCCTCGGATGCTCATCACGCGCATCACAAAGATCACAATTTTGGTGCCTTTACAAAAGACAACGTATTACTTACTCCAAAAGATTACCGTGAATGGATTTTTGTCGGCGGACCCGTTACTCCCAATGATATGAATGATGGCAAACCTGCATTTCCCGAGTTTCACAATACCTATATCGATCCAGCCAGCTGGAATCACTGGAAAAAAACTGGCGAGTTTCGCGATGGGACAGTTATCGTTAAAGAATTAGTCAGTGTCGGTACTAAGCAATCTGCGAGCGGAAATGGTTATTTCCCAGGCGAATTCAACGGTATTGCCGCGATGGTAAAAGATTCGAAACGTTACCCTGATAAACCAGGTAACTGGGCATTCTTCGGCTTTGAATCCTATGACGCCAAACAAGGTGCAATCCAGGCCGATGACGCTTGTGCCGCCTGCCATAAGGCCAATGCCGCGCAGGATATGGTTTTCATCCAGCACTATCCAGTATTACGAGCTGCTAAACCCAAAAAATAAATAAATGCAAGGCAATTTTTGCCTTCTAAGACATTGAAATAAGGCAATTTGACCCTGGAGCCGAAATATTGGGTCGAATTGCCTTTTGCATTTGAGCCAGCTATTTACTTTTTAAAAATTATTTTTCCATTCTCGTAATAGCCTGAATCTTTCTACGGGATCTAAGACGACGCGTGAGAAGTGATTCTGTACGCTTTGGATGATGGCGGATTGGTTACACCGCAGGAAAGGATTGACTTTCTTTTCCAATGCAATGGTCGTCGGAATGGTTGGAACTTTGCGATTTCGTAACTCCTGGGCTTTCTTTTCAAAGTCAAGCAGCGCTGGATTGCCGGGATCGACTTCTTTGGCAAAGCGAATATTATTGAGCGTGTATTCGTGAGTACAATAAACCAATGTATCATCAGGCAATTGAGATAGCCTCTGCAGGGAATGAAAGAACTGCTGTGCGGTTCCCTCAAACATTTTACCGCATCCACATGAGAATAATGTATCCCCGCAAAATACCATGTCCGCCGGGTGACGGACATAATAGGCAACATGGCCCTTGGTATGCCCTGGGGTATCCAGCACGGTGAGGCTGAGAGATAGTTCATTTAAATGAATGTGATCGTTCTCTTGCAGGGGATGGGACACATGCAGGATGTTTTCATTGCGCGGACCATAGACGGGAACATCAAATGACTGCAATAAATCACTGATACCCTGGGTATGATCGGCATGGTGATGAGTGACCAGAATTGCGATGAGTTGCAATTTTCTGGAACGCAGGTACTCAATAACGGGAGAAGCAGTGCCTGGGTCTACAATAACCGCATGCGTCTGGTCATGGATAATCCAGATATAATTGTCGGTAAAAGCAGGTATGGGATCAACGGTTAACATCAGGTCTCCATGCAAGAATCACTCAAAAATTTGATATGCTTCAGTTACTTAGTCTCGCCTTGCTTTTGATTCAATAAACATGCAAATTCATGATGATAATGCAAAATACTCAGCAATGGTTTGAGTCCTCATTGGGTCAATATTTGATCGATCATGAGTATCGCTATTTTGATCAAGCCGTAGCCAATATCTTTGGCTATAATGCGGTCCAGATCGGGCTTCCTCAGTTCAATTTTCTTCGCTTGAACAGAATGCCGCTACATTTCTCAATCGGACTTGAGCATCAGGTCTCATTACGGGCATTGGTGGATTTTCTGCCGATCCAGAATAATAGTATGGATCTGGCCATCCTGCCGCATGTATTGGAGTTTAATACCAATCCACATCAGATTCTGCGCGAAGTTCATCGGATCTTGATTCCCGAAGGACACATCGTGATATCCGGGTTCAACCCATTCAGCCTGTGGGGAAGTTGTCACTATCTTCAATCCTCACGACATGAGTTTCCGTGGAATGGGCGTTTTATTTCCTTGTCACGTCTGAAAGATTGGTTGAAACTGCTGGATTTTGAAATGGCGGGAGGGCGGTTATGCTGCTATGTACCGCCATTTAAGCAAGAGAAATGGCGTCAGCGCTTTAAATTCATGGAAGCAGCGGGAGATCGTTGGTGGCCGATCTCGGGCGGTGTCTTTTTTTTGCACGCCATTAAACGCACGCATGGCATGCGCATTATCAAACCCGGCTGGAAGCATTGCCTGGATACGAAAGAACGGATGGCACCCGCGACTCAGAAACTTAATAGAACATCCACTATGAGGCCAGGTATTGAAAATTTACGTCGGATTGATGATGAACCAAGCTAACCGCTATGAAAGTCGTTGAAATTTATACTGATGGAGCTTGCAAGGGCAACCCTGGCATCGGAGGGTGGGGCGCGCTATTGCGTTATGGCGGTCACGAGCGTGAAATCTTCGGTGGAGAAAAATTAACGACCAATAATCGTATGGAATTACTGGCCGCAATTCGAGCTCTGGAAGCATTGAAACAGCCGTGCAAGGTGCAATTACATACCGATTCACGATATGTGCAAAAAGGCATCAGTGAGTGGATCGAAGCATGGAAAATACGCAATTGGTATACTGCAGGAAAAAAACCGGTTAAAAATGAAGACTTATGGAAATTATTGGATCAACTGGCTCAACAGCATGACATCGAATGGTTTTGGGTGCGGGGTCACTCTGGGCATGATGACAATGAACGGGCGGATCAATTGGCAAATCGCGGGATCGAATTAGTGGCAGTGGAAGACACCGCTGCTTCTCGTTGATATGCGGCAGATCATATTGGATACTGAAACGACCGGACTTGAGCATAAGCAGGGTCATCGGATCGTTGAAATAGCCGCAGTCGAGGTAAGCAACCGGATGCTGACCGGGCATCATTTTCATTATTACCTCAATCCAGGGCGTGACAGCGATGAAGGCGCCTTGCAAGTTCACGGCCTAACCACAGAGTTTCTACAAGATAAACCAAAGTTTATCGAGATATCGAAAGAATTTCTGAGTTTCATTCATGATGCCGAACTCATCATTCACAATGCGCCCTTTGATGTCGGCTTTCTCAACCATGAATTGAATCTGGTCAATCTTCAATCCTTGGAAAGTCATTGCCGGCAGATCACCGACACCTTGAAATTAGCCAAAGAGCTTCATCCGGGCAAACGAAACAATCTGGATGCCTTATGCGAACGGTACAGCATCGATAATTCACGGCGTACACTTCACGGCGCGTTATTGGATGCCGAGTTACTGGCCGAAGTTTATTTGGCGATGACGCGAGGCCAGGAAAGTCTGCTGATGGATTTCGAGCATACCGAATTCATTCATACTTCAATGACTGATCTCAGTCATTTCAATTTCAGAATCATTCAGGCAACTGTTGAAGAATGTGCACAGCATGCTACGGTTCTGGAGAAAATAGCTCGTGAAAGTAATCAGCAGTGCATCTGGAAAAATTTGGATATTCAGAATCCGGACGATACGTGATATTAGGAGTGTGGATGTGAAAAACCACCGTTTCCGGTGGTTTCAAAAACTGCGTCTTGCTTTAAATCACGCTAACATCAAAATCCGAGACTCGCTAAAAGGTCATCGACCTGATCTTGATTGCATACGACGTCGGTTTGTTTCTCAGGATTGGTGACCGGCCCATTCAAAAGTCCTTCATTTGTGACAGCAGCCGGTTTTTTATTGGGTACATTGGCCAATAATAGATCGATTAAATCTTTTTCCAGACTTTGCACCATATGCGTGATTTTTTTGATCACTTGACCTGTGAGATCCTGAAAATCCTGAGCCATCATTATTTCCATTAATTGAGCATTGGTTGCGTTTGCGTGTTCCGGGACTGTGTCGAGATAATGAAGCGTATTGATCAGTAGTGTCTTGAATGTTTCTGTATCTGGATGAGCTTGCTGTGTTTCAAGTGCGTGCTTCCACTGTTCTGACAAGTTGATTGCATCTGCGGATAGCTTTTCTTGAATGGGCATGGCGAGTTCCGTCGCATTCAATGTGCGTTCAGCAGCCTGTTCGGTTTTGCTGGCAACATATGAAAGCTTGTCCTGCGCTTCGGGCACTTCCGCAGCGATCATTTCCAAACGCTTGTCATATCCCAATTCTCGCAGACTATCATGCAAGTTCCGGGTGAGTTGCCCGATCTGATCAATCACTTTCTTGTTAGTAACGGCTATTGGGTGATCTAGTTCGTGAATGGCAGTAATCTTTGCTGTTTTGGTTGATTTGACGGATTTTTTTGATTTTGTAGCGGTAGTTTCTAGAGGAATATCAGTGATTTTTGCTTTTATAAGACGTTTTGTATTCATTTCGGACTCGTCGTGATGTAATGAAGAGATGAAAAGGGTTGTTAGGCTTTTACTGCTATCTTGGCTTCCATATTTTGGAAAATCTTATTCAATTTTTCTTCGAGAACGGCTGCCGTAAAAGGTTTTACTATGTAACCGCTGGCCCCGGCTTGTGCGGCTGCAACGATATTTTCTTTTTTGGCTTCAGCAGTGACCATGAGTACCGGAATATTTTTGAGTGCTTCATTGGCACGGACATTTTGCAGCATGGTTAACCCATCCATATTGGGCATATTCCAGTCCGATACCACAAAATCAAAATTTCCTTCCTGTAATTTGCGTAACGCTATTGCGCCATCCTCAGCCTCATCGACATTGACGAATCCGAGTTCTTTCAAAAGATTGCGGACGATTCTACGCATCGTAGAAAAATCATCCACCACCAAGAATTTTAAATTTTTATCAGGCATATTTCTCTCCGTAAACAAGCGCCATTTTATGAATAACCAGAATTAATCAAACTGAATTCAATTTGCAAATTAATTAACTGGTTTATAGGGTTTTATGTGTGCTTTTTTTATCGACAGTTCGAGGTGAAAGTTTAGACGGATTCTCGAAAATTCTTATTGAGGTAGAGAAAAAAATATTCGAGTGTAATGCCTCATTTTCAGTGGTTCTACGAAGAGTAGAACGTTGAGTTAGCGCAGTGGTTTTCTTGAAATTCCTGAATGGGTTTTTGAATCGTTATTGGCAATATTCGTTATCTCTGAACCATTTGACCGCGTCCCTGAGTGCTTCGATAGCGGGTCGATGGCGGTAACCGAGCTCACGCTCGGCTTTTAAGCTGGAGAAGAACATCAGTTTCTTTGCCATATGGATACTATCGACAGTCGCCCGTGGTTCGCGGTGAGTGAGCACTGCGATTTTTTCCATACACCAGGCTAATGGAAGCATGATGTTGGTAGGTATATTGATACGGTTTTGAGAGGTTCCTGAGATTTCATCGATATATTGAAGGATTTGAAATAAGGTCAAGTTATCGCCGCCCAAGATGTATTGCTGTCCAAACTGTCCCTGTCGCAGCGCGAGCAAATGTCCTTCTGCGATATCATCGACATGGGCAATGTTGAGGCCGGTATCGACATAGGCGGGCATGCGTCCCATCAGCGTATCCAATACAATGCGTCCAGTCGGAGTGGGACGGATATCTCCCGGGCCAATCGGGGTCGAGGGATTGACGATGATCAACGGTAATTGATGTTTCATCGTCAGTTGTTTCACTGTTTGTTCGGCTTGGTATTTTGATCGTTTGTAGTTTCCCCGGATGGCGGAGTAATCGGAAGGGGTTTCTTCGTTAGCCGGTGATCCATCCGAAAGGAGCCCCAATGCCGCAACACTGCTGGTATAAACGATACGCTTCAGGTTTGCTTCGGCTGCTGCCAAAATCAATGCCTCAGTACCCGTGACATTGATTTTGTGCATGATTTCCGGATCAGGCACCCACAAACGGTAGTCAGCGGCAACGTGAAATAAATAATCGCAGCCATCAACTGCCCGGTGGAGAGAAGTGTGATCCAGTAGGTCACCTTCGACAATTTCTACCGGGAAGTTTTCAAGATTTTTTCGATTACTGTCCGGTCGTACCAGTACGCGCACATCGTGATTCGCAGCAACCAGACATCGCATCACAGCCGAGCCGAGAAACCCTGTAGCACCGGTAACTAATGATTTCATAGGGAAACAATGTGTGGAATCAATTGATCATACTTGCAAAAGTTATGGATTTTTGATGTGATCGCTGAGAATCACGTCGGTGAATGATCCGGCATCGGGAAGGTTTTTTGACGTGATTTCGAATAATAGATTCAAGGCCCAGTTATAGCGGGCAAATAAACTCGTTGCAATGATGGTTGCCTTGACGCTGCGGCGGTTGATTTTAACCTGATTGGCTTCTGAGAAGCTTCGATTCTTGTTGATGTTATTGAGGGTTAAAATGGCCATACCGATAGCCCAGAGACAAAAGCGTCGAATTCCTTTTTCCTCGGGAGGAATCAGGTGGGTATATATCAGCGCATTACGTAAATGGCTTTTGGCGATGCCCAGCAGTTCTGCCAATCCTGCCTGAAATTTCTCATCGGTCATTCCCGGTGTTAAATTCTTGAGATCAAAACCATGCTTATCGAAGATATCCTGAGGCAGCCAACAGGCGCCGCGCTGACGATCTTCCCAGATATCTTTGAGAATATTGGTCATTTGTAATCCTTGCCCAAAGGATACTGAGAGCTTCATCAGTACGGGTTTGTGATGATTGATTGTCGGGGAATAATCACAAAATAGCTCGGTTAGCATCTCACCCACCACGCCAGCGACAAAATAGCAGTACTGATTCATGGCGGATAAGTCCTTTAGGCCAGCCAGGGATTCAGTTTCCTGATAGTCGGCCATTCCTTTTGCCATGATCCGGACACAACGTTCCAGTGCGGCGCGCTGCGTCGGATTGAAACTGTGCGTGATCCGGATGACAGCAGCGGTATTCTTGATTAAATCGTGCTCTGCTGGAATGGTGTGATCCGAAAGAAGCGGATATAAAGTTTGGGAAAATTCTTCTGCGCAAGTGTTTCCGCTGACGACTTCAGAAAACATTTCGGATAATTGCCGGGTTTGTTCTGATGTGAGTGCATTGTCATCTTCTATGGTGTCGGTAATGCGGCACAGTAAATAGGCGTTCCCAATGACACGGCGAAGCGCTTCCGGTAACTGCGGAATGGTCAATGCGAAGGTGCGGGATACACCTTGCAGGATGAAATCCTGATATCGCTCATCTTCAGTGCTAGGAAGGTTGGTCATTACGAATTCATCATCGAGTGTTCGGGCGCTGCCGGTTTAAGCATGTTTGTCCTCTTCATCACGGCAATAAGCACTCGGAGCCTATCAATTGCTCTGTTGTTTCACGCCGGCGGATCAGGTGGGTGATCGATCCATCGACCATGACTTCAGCAGCACGCGGTCGAGTATTGTAATTTGAGCTCATGCTCATGCCATACGCTCCCGCCGACATGACTGCCAGCAAATCGCCTTGCGCGAGATGCAAATTGCGATCATGCCCAAGAAAATCGCCGGTTTCGCACACCGGCCCGACAATCTGATAATTCGTCGTTGCCTGCATATCTTTGATAACGGGAAGAATGTCATGGTAGGCATCGTACAGCGCCGGACGCATCAGATCGTTCATCGCGGCATCGACGATGGCAAAATTACGCGCCGGCGTATGCTTGAGATACCCGACTCGGGTGAGCAGGATGCCGGCATTCCCGATGAGGGAACGGCCGGGTTCGATCAATAGACGCTGACTGACAGATTGAGTACTTGCGCATAGTGCAGAGACATATTCCTTGATGGAGGGAGGTGATTCGTTGCGATAGCGAATACCCAAGCCGCCTCCCAGATCCAGATGAGTAATGGTCAGGCCTGCTGATTGAACGGTATTCAACAAGTCGAGTAGCTTGTTGCTGGCCTGCATGAACGGCGTCAGTTCAGTTAATTGTGAACCGATATGACAATCCAGACCGCTAAAGCGAACATGAGGATATGCATGCGCAGACTGATAAATCCTCATCGCTTCATCAGAAGGAACGCCAAATTTATTCTCTTTGAGACCTGTCGATATGTATGGGTGGGTTTTAGCATCCACATCCGGATTGACGCGCAGACTGACAGGGGCAATCTTGCCCATGCTGTTTGCAACGTGATTGAGTGCCACCAATTCTGCCTCGGATTCGACATTGAAGCACAGGATGCCGATATCCAGCGCCATTTTCATTTCATCGATGGTTTTTCCTACGCCGGAAAAAACAGTCTTGTGCGGATCGCCGCCGGCTCTGATGACGCGCTGTAATTCTCCTCCGGAGACGATATCGAATCCGCTGCCCAAGCGTGCCAGAAGGTTGAGTATCGCAATATTGGAATTGGCTTTAACCGCATAACAGATCAGGTGGTTGCGGTCCGCAAATGCGGAGTCGAATTCTTGATAAGCTTGAGTCAGGGCATTGCGAGAATAGACATAGCACGGTGTTCCAAACTTCTCGGCAATCTGTTTTAAAGGAACGGATTCAATGAAAAGCTCATCATTTCGATAGATAAATTCAGGGAATCCACTCATTTTTTTTCAGTTTCATTGGTCGAAGCACGATTGGGTTCGTCAGTTTGAGGCAGATACAAAGGGCCTTTCAGACCACAGCCACTGAATAAATAAGTTGCAAGCAATAGAGTAATGAATAAACGCACAACGAAGGTCTCATCTAACGGTCATGTGCGGGATACTAACATAACAGGACACAAATTTAATCAAACTTGCAATGGAGCAGGTCTTGAAAAAAGGCAGGGTGAAGGTCATGCTCGGTGAAATGGTTCAACACGTGCAATTCACGAAGTGCACATGAGCATTTTGGCCTCGATGCCGAAAAACCTGATGTGCAGCATTGGTTGAACGAAATTTTTGCAAAACTTCTTCAATGATGTCTTTTGGCCGGAGCGGCATTGGGCGGTAATTGCAAGGCGAGCCATTCGATCAATTCATCGATTAATTGATCGCTGGCCGCGCTCAACGCAAACACTGCGCCTTCCGCGTTGGCAGACGATGATTCTTGCTGAGCCTTGAAATCACTCTGAGCAAGGATCCGCCGAGTGCTGCGTTCGATCAAACTGACGCGTATCGCAATCATTCCATGACTGTCATCAGGCGTATCAAATACTTGAACGAGCTCATCCAAATCAATATGCAGGGTGTAATCGGCGTTGGCGATCGTGTTGCTTTTGATCACTTGTCCTTGAGTATCCGTGATGATGCGGTCACGGATTTTGGAAGTGAGCATTGCAGCGGGGGGGGCAATCCAACGGCTGCTGGCATAACTATAGGATTGCGCTGGATTGTGATAGCGCAGTCGATAATGAATAGCGGTGCTATCGAGCCACGTGGGCACCGTGGCATCGGTAATCAACAGACTTTTTTTCTGAGTCTGAAATGTTTTTGGGTTCTGATGAGATGCAGATTGCTGACTGAAATCATAGGTTGCAATAGCAACGGGCGCTTTTTGAATCGCGGCGCAGCCTGAAAAAAAGCAAACTGCGCAGACGGTCATTACTATTTTTTTCATGGGCGATTCTCCATCGGCGATACGAAACCCGTCTCCCCCGGCCCTGGGGCGGGCGGAGAACGACCAAACAACAAGCTTTGCGGGTTTTCTTCCAGCGATTGCAACACGCGCTCCAGCTTGGTGGATGTCCTGGTCACACTGGTGCTTGCCCGCTGAATTTCAGGTAGGGTTGACGCCAATTCCTGCACACTCAGCGACAAATTCTCAAAAATGCCTTCTTTTTGATTGGCTTTTGCGACTGCGAGATTGATTTCAGCCAATAACTGATCCAGGCGCTTGACCAGGGTCGCCGATTCAATGGTGAGATCGGTGAAGGATGACATCACGGGTTGGGCGTTTCCGGTAATCTTATCGATATTGTTGGTGGCTTTTTCAACATTCTTGAGAATTTGCGAGACATGGGTGCGATTCTGATCGTCAAGTAATTGATGCAATTTCAGGATCAGTTGATTGACATTGCTGAGCAAGTCCTGACCCGATCCTGCAACTTCCTCGAGCAACGAGCGCCGCATCGGAATGCGCTCATCACTCGACAATTTTTCGTTACCCACTTCGTTGTCATTCAATTGAATATAGGCCAAGCCGGTGACGCCCTGATAACCCAATTGCGCGTAGACGGTCTTGCTCAAGGATACATTTTCGTCGATTAATACATGGATGAGTATTTGTTGCGGGTTTTCAGGATCAAATTGGATGCTTTCGACTTTGCCGATATTCACGCCGCGATAAAGCACAGCCGATTGCGGATTCAGCCCACTGACAGATTCTTTCGTAACGACCCAGTAGCTGTTGCGTTTGACGTTGTTTCCACTGAACCACATCGCGACCAATGCGATCGTGATACTGAGAAAAATGACAAACAATCCGGCTACGAGGGCATGGGCGCGGTTTTCCATGTGGACTCCGAAGGATTTCGTTGATCGAATTTATGCCGTATGCTTTTGAAATAACTGCTGATGAAGGGATGATGATGCTGGCAGACCTCGCTCAATGTGCCGGCGATGATCACATGTTGATCTGCCAGGACCGCAATGCGATCCGATAAGGCGACCAACGTATCGAGGTCATGAGTTACCATGACAATCGTTAAGTCCATTTCGCTGCGTAGAGTCAGTATCAAATCCACGAAGCTCTCGCTGAGTTCAGGATCCAACCCGGCTGTCGGCTCATCCAGAAACAATAGTTCTGGATCCAACGCAAGGGCGCGCGCCAGAGCGACACGCTTGATCATTCCGCCGGAAAGCGTAGCGGGCATTTTATAGGCATGCTCTGGTGCTATCGCCACCATATCGAGTTTGATCATCACCAAATCATGAATGACGGGTTCACTGAGCGTATGCAATTCGCGCAGAGGCAACGCGACATTATCGAACACGGTCAGTGCGCTGAATAATGCACCCTGTTGAAACAGTACGCCAGAGCGATTGCGAATATGTTTGCGCTGGGGATTGAGGCTAGCGCCGCGCGCAGGCTTACCAAAAACTCTGACACTGCCATGAGAGGGTTTTTCCAGGCCGAGCATCTGGCGCAGCAGCGTCGTTTTACCACTGCCTGAGCCGCCGATGAGCGTCAGAATTTCCCCGCGATAGACAGATAGATTGATATCTTGATGAACGACATGATCGCCAAAACGCGTCTGAAGATCCTTAATTTCAACGATGTCATCAGTTTTTGTCATGGGTTTATGTCAATCCTACATCGGAAAATAATATAGCGAAAATCGCATCAATGATGATCACCATCGTAATGGCGGTCACCACGGACGTAGTGGTGCCTTCTCCCAGGCTCTCGGTATTGGGCTTGATGCGCAAGCCAAAATGACACGCAATCAACGCAATGATCATGCCGCAGACGACGCCTTTGCCTAATCCAAGCCATAAATTGGCGATTGGAACTGAATCCGGCAGTGCAGTAATGAAATACTGATAACTCAATCCCAATTGCAATTCTGCGGCAACCATGCCGCCCATTAAGGCGATTGCGCTCGTCCATATCACCAGCAATGGCATGGCGATGCCAAGACCCAGAATTTTGGGCAGGATCAAGCGCTGGCTATGGGAGATTCCCATGACCGTCAACGCATCGAGTTCCTGAGTGACGCGCATGACCCCAAGCTGTGCGGTCATCGATGATCCGGAGCGGCCGGCTACGAGGATTGCTGCGAGCATGGGCCCAAGTTCTCGGATGATACTGATGCCAAGGATGTTGATAATAAAAATATCGGCACCAAATAATTGCAATTGCTTGGACGATAAATAGCTCAGCACAATACCGATCAGAAACCCGACCAGCGCGGTAATGCCCAATGCCTGCGCGCCGGTTCGAAACAAATTCGCTGAAATTTCACGCCAGGGAATATTTATGGGATGCCGAGCCAAGTAGATCGCATCCATCAATAACTGTCCGATCAGTGTCACCAGTCCCACGGCATGCTGCCATAGCACCAACGCCAATTCTCCGAGGTGTGTGACTGGCCGCAGAAAGCTGCGGTCACCGGTTTCCGGTGGAAGTACCGGAGCTTGCTCCAATCGCGCAATCATCTTTTCGTGCTCTGGGCGCAATACTAAACTTGCCGGACGTTGCTCCTGCCAGACGCGCCATAACATCGCGATGCCGGCAGTGTCGATATGCTTGATGCCGGTTAAATCCCATCGTATATCAGGTTTGGCAGCTTGTTGGATCAGTTCGTTCGTCAACGCGCCCATCACATGTTCCAATGCCATCAGCGTATAGTTTCCAACCAGTACGATGCATTCAGTACCGTGGTCATTTTTCAATCGATACCAGTGAGTCGTCGGCTTATGGGTATGCATGAATCCTTGATTATTTTCAACGGAGTATCTCGTCCTTTTCGCAGCAATGCGGCGTTTTATTACGGTCATGATAACGCAGTAAAAGGATTTTCTACCGGAATTTAGTGTAGTGCTTGCATGGCATCAATGCAATTGCGGGGTGCTGCCGCCGCGATAGCGTAACGATTTATTTGGCTTGCGCCATTTCGGCGCGAGTCAGCGCCGGATTGTTTGAAAAGTAATTTTTGATGCCCAGAAAAACAGCATCTGCCATTTTATTTTGATAAGCAGTGTTACGTAATTTCTCTTCTTCAGTCGGATTGCTGAGAAAAGCGGTTTCCACCAGAATTGATGGAATATCCGGCGATTTTAGTACTGCGAAACCAGCCTGTTCGACATTCCGTTTGTGCAGGTGGTTGATGTCACCCAACTGTTTCAGCACATGCTCGGCCAGTTTGACACTGTCGTTGATCGTAGCGCTTAATGACAGATCGAGCAACAATTCTTTCATGTCTTTTGATTTTGAAGTGATATCGATTCCACCCATCAAATCGTTGTCGACGCTGTTTTCCTTGTTGGCCAGCCAACTTGCCGAAGTCGAGGTTGCGCCGTGTTCTGACAGCGTGAATACCGATGAGCCCCGTGCATGGGATTTTGGATTCGCATCGGCATGGATCGATACGAACAAATCGGCATTGGCGCGGCGGGCATTGATGCGCCGTTGCGGGAGGGAAACGTAATAATCACCATCGCGCGTGAGCATGGCGCGCATTGTCGATTCCCGGTCGATTCGCTCCTTGAGTTTGCGCGCGATTGCCAAGGTAACGTCTTTCTCGTGCGTGCCCTGATTCCCAACTGCGCCTGGATCCTTGCCGCCGTGGCCGGGATCGATGGCAATCACGATTATGCGGGGGATTTTGAGTGGCTTACGGTTTTTTGCTAACGACGAACTGCTTGGTTGCTTGGGCTGAGGTGTCGCGGTCTGCTTAGTCTGACGAGGCTGGGTATCTTTTGCGGGATCGGGTTTCTGAGCCGGTTTGGCATTGTGGGCCAGCGAAGTCACTAACTCATCGAGAATATCGCTTTCATGATCCAGGGCCTTTGCAGAAACTGGAGGTGTTGGATTCACTTTGATATCGGAATTGATTTTAGCTGCTTTATCAGGGTGATAAATGTCCAGAATCAATCGATGCCCCAGATTTTCCTTCGGCGCCACGAGGAAAGCGCGCGGCACCACATGCAATTTCAAGTCGAAGACTAACCGAACCACATCAGGTTTGAATTGCCCGATGCGAATCTTTTGGATGAAAGGATCGATGGCATCGATTTTCTGCGGTAATGAGGCCAGCGTGGGCGTGATCTTGATATTGCTCAAGTCGATGATTACCCGATGAGGATTATCGAGCATGCTCAGCTCATATTGCAGGGGTTGATTCGATTCCAGAGTGACTCGCGTGTAATCCGGTGTCAGCCCGACTTGAACGGACTTGATCGCGGTAGGGGCAGCCAGTACCGGCTCAAAAGCAAACAGGATAAAGAGAAAGAAACAGATCGCGCCGAGAAAATACCCAGGTGAATGATGCATGGCTTTCGATATGGTGCGATCGCCATGAGGTGTTAGGACATTTCTTGAGTGTTCCACTGTTGTAGGCATTGTATCCCTGGTTCCGTGCTGGCCCGAATTTCAATACTTCGACCCTTGTCATGAATCTTGATCGTGATCTGGAGATCGGCTATTGGCAGTAAATCTTCAGCTTTTTCGGGCCATTCCACGATACAGATCGAGGCTGGATTGAAATATTCCCGGAAGCCCGCTTCTTCCCATTCCAGAGGATCATTGAATCGATAAAAATCAAAGTGATACAAGTATAACCTAGAAATTTTATAGATTTCAACTAAATTATAGGTGGGGCTTTTCACTACATGCTGATAGCCCAGGCCGTGTAGAATACCGCGTGCGAGTGTCGTCTTACCGGCTCCGAGATTGCCCTGTAAAAAAATCGTCAATCCGGGCTGCAGGAAGCGGGCCATCCGGTTACCCAAATCGAGCATGGCTGTTTCATCAGCAAGATAGAACGTTAATTTGTGCGCTGATTCAGGATCAGCAGAAGGCGTGTTATGCAAGAAAATACCTCGGAAAATAATGTATCGGATTATGCGTCGGTGGCGCTTTCAATTAAAACGTGGGGCAAAGAACTCGGTTTTCAAGATATCCGCATTGCCGATGCGCATGCGGATATGACCGCAATTGAATCGGGTCTGTTCAAATGGCTGGGTGAAGGATATCACGGCGATATGGATTATATGGCCAAACACGGCACCAAACGCACCCGGCCCGCGGAATTGGAACCCGGTACGCAGAGGGTCATTTCGGTATGCATGAACTATGCGCCGCCGTCCATCAAAAATAGCTGGGAAGTCATTCATTCCGGCGACCGGGCATTTATTTCGCGTTACGCGCTGGGGCGCGATTACCATAAAGTGATCCGCGCGCGTTTGCAAAAGCTGGCCGACAGAATGACAGCGCAGATCGGCACCTTTCAGTATCGGGTATTTTCGGACAGTGCACCGGTCATGGAAGTAGCCTGGGCTCAGAAAGCCGGCTTGGGTTGGCGCGGCAAGCATACTCTGCTATTGAATCGCCAGGCAGGGTCGATGTTTTTTCTCGGTGAAATGTATGTCAATCTGCCATTGCCGGTCGATGAGGAAACCGGAAACTATTGCGGCAGTTGCACCCGCTGTATCGATATCTGCCCCACTCAGGCCATCACTGCACCCTACCGGCTGGATGCGCGTCGCTGCATTTCCTATCTGACTATCGAGATGAAGGACAGCATACCGGAGCCGTTGCGACCGCTGATTGGTAATCGTGTCTATGGCTGTGACGACTGTCAGTTGATTTGTCCGTGGAACAAATACGCGAAGATTACACGGGAAGCTGATTTTCACGTGCGTAACGGCTTGGACGATGTATCGCTGATCGAACTGTTTGGCTGGGATCAAGCTACCTTCGAAGCCAAACTGGCCGGCAGTGCGATTCGCCGCATCGGCTATCAGCAATGGTTGCGCAATATTGCGGTTGGTTTGGGTAATGCACCGTATTCGACCGAAATCGTACAAGCATTGCAGGGGCGGGCAGACGACGCATCCGAACTGGTACGTGAGCATGTGCAGTGGGCGCTGCAGCAACAGGATCAAAAAAGAACAGCCAATCAGGAGTGAAACCTATGAAAACACCATCGGTCATCGGTACGCCGCTGAGTCCATCGGCGACCAAAGTCATGCTGCTCGGCAGTGGCGAACTCGGCAAGGAAGTCATCATCGCATTGCAGCGCCTCGGCATTGAAACCATCGCGGTCGATCGTTACGCCAATGCGCCGGGCCACCAGGTGGCGCATCGCGCACACGTGATCAACATGGCGGACGGTCAGGCGTTGCGTGCACTGGTCGAACAAGAACGACCCGACATCATCGTTCCGGAAATCGAAGCAATCGCCACGGATATGCTGGTCGAAATCGAGCAAGCCGGACTGGCCACGGTGATTCCGACAGCACGCGCTGTGCGGTTGACGATGAACCGCGAGGGCATTCGCTGTCTGGCAGCGGAAACGCTGGGGCTGCCGACATCGCCGTTTGCCTTCGCCAACAGCTTGGCGGAGTTACAAGCGGCAATCGACAATAAAATTGGCTACCCCTGCATCGTCAAACCGGTGATGTCGTCGTCCGGCAAAGGCCAGTCGCGCATCGATCACGCTGGGGAAGTCAAAGCAGCCTGGGAGTATGCTGCCAGTGGCAGCCGGGTCGATCAGGGACGTGTCATCGTCGAGGGTGTGATTCATTTCGATTATGAAATCACGCAACTGACCGTGCGTGCGCGGGATGGTTACGGCAATATCAACACACATTTCTGCGAGCCGATCGGCCATGTGCAGGTGCATGGCGATTATGTCGAAAGCTGGCAACCGCAAGCAATGTCGCCAGTGGCGCTACAGCGTGCACGTGAGATAGCCAGAATCATCACCGATGATCTGGGAGGACTGGGCATATTTGGTGTGGAATTGTTCGTGAAGGGCGATGATGTCTGGTTCAGTGAAGTCAGTCCGCGGCCGCACGACACCGGCATGGTCACGATGTGCAGTCAGAAGCAGAGCGAATTCGATTTGCATGCCCGCGCAATTCTGGGGTTGCCGGTGGATACAACATTGCTCGCACCCGGAGCCAGCGCCGTGATTTACGGTCAGATCGAAGCCACAGGCATTGCCTTTTCCGGCGTGGTCGATGCACTCAACGTGCCGCAAAGCGACATCCGCTTGTTCGGCAAACCGGAATCGTTCAAGCGGCGGCGCATGGGTGTGGCGCTGGCCAATGGCAACGATACGAACCAGGCGCGAGAGTGTGCCAAGCTTGCTGCCAGCCGGGTCGTGCCAATCAAAGATTAACTCTTATCAATCAGGAATAAAGGAAAAATGATGACTATTGAACAATTGAACGCCAATTTTGGTATCGCAGATCAACTGAAATTGATCGCCGGTAAAGGTGGATTACCGATGATTCAGATCGAAACCGCCAAAGCCAAGGCGCTGATCTCGATCCATGCCGGTCAGGTGCTGTCGTACCAACCCGCCGGTGAAGCGGAAGATGTGCTGTTTCTGAGTGAAAAAGCGTATTACCAGGACGGCAAGGCGATCAAAGGCGGCGCACCGGTGTGCTGGCCATGGTTTGGTGCTGATCCGGAAGGCAAGGGTCGTCCCGGACACGGTTTCGTGCGCAACCGGGGCTGGAATCTGGTGGCGACCGAAGCGCTGGCCAATGGCGACATCAAAGTCACCGTCGGTTTGGACGATACGCCGGAAACCCAAGCCATCTGGCCGCATGCCTTCAGTCTGCGCCAGGAAATCGTCATCGGCGATACCCTGAACCTGTCGCTGATTACCCGCAACACTGGCAAAGAAAAATTCACCATCACCCAGGCCTTTCACACCTATTTCAAAGTTGGCGACATTACCCGCGCAAAAGTGCTAGGACTGGCCGGTTGCGATTACCTCGACAAAGCCGGTGGCGGTAATGCGCAAAAACACCAGACGGGTGACGTCACCATCGGCGCCGAAGTCGACCGCATTTATCTGAACGTCGGCAATACCCTGACCATCGACGACGCAGCCCTCAACCGACGCATCCAGATTACCTCGAAAAACAGCAAAACCGCCGTGGTATGGAACCCGTGGGAGAAAATCGCCAAGGATATGGCTGATTTGGAAGACGGCGATTACAAGCGTTTGCTATGCGTAGAAACCACCAATGCTGCGAATGATGTCGTCGAAGTTGCGGCGGGTGGGGAGTGCCGGTTGGTGGCTAATTATCGGGTGGTGCGTGATTGATGAGCTGATTGTGAGTGATGTCAAGACCTGATGCCTTGGGTTCTTGACACCTCTGGTGAGGAGCCTAGGGTTCTGCACCTTGAGAAGCTGGTATAAGCTAAGATTGTTTACTGATTTGGTTAGACACTACCCAATCCATCTTTGATTGATCGAAATTAAGAGGTTCGAAAAATACAGCTTTTTCAAAAAATGCATTCTGAAAATTTGCACCTTCCAGAATTGCTTCTTCAAAATAAGCATTAAATATGCGTTCGTTTACAGAGTAATTTTCAGAAAAAGGATTTTCGGTGCAGATAACAACGTTTTTGAATGTAGCTCCAGTGAAGTCTACATCTTTAAGATTTGTTTTATAAAAAAGAACTCGCCCAAGATTTGTATCCCGAAAATCAGATTGATTTAGTTGAGTTAAATTAAATTTTGTAAGCTTAAAATTAGCATTTCTAAAATCAGAATTGGATAATTCAGCACCTCTAAAATTGGTTGACTCAAGAACCGCAAATCGAAAATTCGCGTTATAGAAAACGGAGCAATCAAAATTTGTAATCTTCAAGTTTGCATCTTCAAAATTTGCTGCTAAACAAATAGAAAAGCTCAGATCAGCTTCAAGCAAATTTATTCCTGAAAAATTAGTGCCGTTTTCGTATGGAATGCATTTTAGACTCATTCGTCTCAGTGGAATCCAATTTTTATGAGTGGATATTTTTATGTGATGAAGAGATTTAAAAAAATTCAATTCTTGAATAAAAATATCGTGTATAGCACTTATAGCAGTTGGAATTTGTATTCTTTCGCCTTGATCAATAGATGCACGAATCGATTTAAATGATATGTCTGCCTCTTCAGAAGTTAATCTCCAAGAAGAAAGAACGCTACGATAGATTTCCATTGCTGGACGAATAAATCGCTCGCCATATTCACCCTTCACATATGGCAACAATTGATAAATTGCTGCCGTTTGTAGAGATACCTTCTCGCTATCGCCGGTTGCCCATTGTTCCAATTGGTGAAAATCTGATTGTCGAATATTTTCTTCAACGTGTTCTTGGTCTCGTCGTTTATCAGCATTGCGAAATATCCAAATAAAATAAGCAATGGGCGCAGCAATCACCATTGTAACGGGCGCACTGAGCCATGAAATATTAGTCAAATTCTTGTCATCAATAAAATTAATAATTTCTTCGTAGAAACAGAGAAGAAATACCATTTCAATGAAAGCAACAGCAGCTATTATCAATACGCGATTTCTCAGAATTCTTGTCAACATATCAACTTAATAACAAACCAAAAGAAACCAAGGTACCAGATCTTGACATCACTCATTCATGAAGATGAACAACTTTTCGTTCCATCTGACGGTCATGAACGATGCTCCCGTATCCACTCCATGAGTGCTTCATCCATGCGCGTTTGCCAGCCGCTGCCGGTAGCGCGGAACGATTCGACCACTTCACGTGATAAGCGGATGGTGATTCGTTCTTTGGTTACCGCGGCGCGCGGGCGGCCTACGCGCTTCAATTTCGCAAACTCGGCATCGGTTAGGGGTAAAGCATCCGGATCGGACAACGCGGCTGCGGTGATGGCGGCATCTTCTTCCGGTGTTGGTAGATACACTTTTTTGCCTGATTTAGTCTTGAGATACATAGCGTTTAACCTCTCTAGCATTTGCCTTACGCAGGCTAATAACGCGACGATAGTCGCCGAGGTCGGTGAATACCACATAAAATAAGCGTGTTTTGATGAGCGCAAGGGCGATGATGCGTACTTCACCGTATTCCATGCGCGTATCCTGCCATAAATTGAGCAGATTCCCAGTCAAGCTCAGAAGCCAGCGCCATCGATACGCCATGTTTGGCGATATTGATAGCATCTTTGTCGGGATCGAATGTGATTTTCACCTACATAATTGTGCATACAGAAATAACCTGGATCAAGTTATTTTTGTATGCACGGCAAGGGATTGCGTTCTGATATCACTTATTCATGAAGATGAGCGCGGTTGGAGTGACACAAACTCAGTGCCCGGCTGTTTCGACATGCAGCTTCAATCCGAGCGCCTTAATGACTTTCAGGATCGTGGAGAAGCTAGGGTTGCCGTCTCCGGACAAAGCTTTGTAAAGACTTTCTCTGCCAAGTCCGGTATCGTGCGCAAGCTGAGTCATGCCGCGCGCACGGGCTATGTTTCCAAGCGCTTTGGCGATAAAAGCGGCATCATCGCCAGCTTCTTCCAGGCAGGCGTCGAGGTAAAGTACTATATCTTCCTCAGTTTTGAGGTGTTCGGCGCTGTCCCAGCGTCGCAATTTGATTTTATCCATGGGTTATTCCTTAATTTTGCGCGCCAACTCAAGCGCTGTTTCTATATCCCGCTGCTGTGTCGATTTGTTTCCACCGGCCAGCAGCAAAAATATTTCCATGCCAACTTGTTTGTAATACACGCGATATCCAGCGCCAACATGAATGCGCATTTCGGATACACCTTCGCCAATCGGGCTGCAATCGCCAAAATTGCCATCTTCCGCCCGGTCGATTCGCGCCTGAATCCGCGCTTTTGCTGTTCGATCCCTCAATTCATCGAACCATTTATCGAAAACTTCTGTGGTTTGAATCGTATTCATCGGCAAGATTGTATCCCAATTTATACAGAAAATAAATTATTGGCATCAATGACTGGTGAGAAGCCAGGGTCATGTTTTAACATAACGGTCATGCAATGACCGAAACATCAAATTGAAATCTTACACAATGCTTAAAATTTCCTGGTCACTAATCTTTGGACCTTTATTAGCCTTTATTATTGCCATCAGCATGAACGCCTCCGGCTGGGACATCCAAGCATGCTGGGTCGGCGCAATTGTTACCTTATGCGTCGTTTGGTGGATTTTTGAGCCGATTCCGATTCCGGTGACATCGATCATTCCACTGGCGGTGTTTCCGTTGGCAGGGGTGTTAACGAAGGAAGACATCGCAAGAGCATACGGTGATGATATGATCTTGCTGATGCTCGGTGGATTCATGCTTTCAGCGGCGCTGGCGCATTCTGGCGCGCATCACCGCTTGGCGCTCGGATTGATTCGCATCGTCGGCGGGCATAGCAGCCGGCGCATCGTATTGGGGTTTTTATGTGCTTGTGCATTCATCAGCATGTGGATTTCCAATACCGCAACGACGTTGATGATGCTGCCGCTGGCGCTGGCAGTGGTCGATCAAAGCAGTGACAAAAAATTGGCCATCCCGCTGTTATTGGCGATCGCTTACGGCAGCAGTATTGGCGGATTGGGTTCGCCGATCGGCACGCCGCCGAATTTGGTGTTCATGCGCGAATACGAGGGTTTTACCGGGATCACCGTCAGCTTTACCCAGTGGATGGGTTGGGGCGTGCCGGTGGTACTGTTGATGACGCCGCTGGCCGGTTTGTGGTTGACCCGGCATTTGCATTTCAAGGGTGAATTGACGATGCCGCCAGCAGGGCCGTGGCGTGCGGAAGAGCGGCGCATGTTGCTGATTTTCGGGTTGACCGTACTGATGTGGATCACGCGCAATGAACCGTTCGGCGGCTGGAGTACTTGGTTTGATTTGAAAGGAGCGAGCGATGCAACTGTGGCGTTGATTGCCGTAGTCGCGATGTTTCTGATTCCCAATGGACGCGGTGGCCAATTGCTGGATTGGAATACCGCCGTCAAGGTGCCGTGGGGCATCCTGATCCTGTTCGCGGGCGGCATTGCGATTGCGCAGGCGTTTCTCGAGACCGGGTTGTCGAAAGCGATCGGTGAACATTTGGCGATTCTTTCCGGTTTGCATCCGCTGATCATCATTGCATTCGTTGCGCTATCGGTTACTTTTCTTACCGAAGTAACGAGTAATACGGCAATCACCGTTTTGTTGATGCCGATTTTTGCACCCGCGGCGGCAGCGGCGGGTATCGATCCGGCGTTGCTGATGCTGCCGGCCGCGATGGCCGCCAGTTATGGTTTCATGATGCCGGTGGGTACGGCGCCGAATGCGATCGTGTTCGGCACCGGTGTGGTGCCGATCGGCAGCATGGTGCGCGAAGGGCTGACGCTGAACTTTATCGGTGCTGCCGTCATTACGTCGGTGTGTTACTGGTTGATCGCCTGATCAAGTTGCGTGGCAAACCGCTGCCGTATCTGTCCCAATCGAAGCAGGACCCCGGATCGGTTTTGCGGCCAGGAGCGATATCCGCGTGGCCGGCGATATGTTCAATCGGGTAGTGATCGCATATACATCGCGTCAGAGAGAGCAAGGCGGAATATTGCGCATCGGTAAACGGTGTGTCGTCGGAGCCTTCCAGTTCGATACCGATCGAGAAATCATTGCAGCGTTCCTTTCCTTGCCAGCATGAGGCGCCTGCATGCCAGGCCCGTTTGAGGCAAGGCACGAATTGGATGACTGCGCCATCACGGCGGATGAAAAAATGCGCCGAGACTCTCAAATCACGTAAGTTTTGATAATACGGATGCGCATCGGGATCGATTTGATTGGTGAATAGTTCAATGACGCCATTGCCGCCGAATTCATCGGGTGGCAAGCTGATGCTGTGTATGACCAATAAACTGATGGCCGAGCCCTCCGGCCGCTCGTCATGATTCGGAGAAAAAATGAACTGAGCGGTGTCAAGCAGGCCGTTGGCGTCGATGGGCATAAAAAAGTAACTAAAAACAGAAGATTCATTCATGGTAGCCTATCTCGACTTTATTTGAAAACCGGACATCACCTATGGAGCAAGGCAAGTTCATTACGTTGGAAGGTATCGATGGCGCCGGAAAATCGACCCAGCTTGCGTGGATCGTCGAGCTTCTGCAAGAGGCAGGTTGTCCGGTGATTGTCACGCGCGAACCGGGCGGAACACCGTTGGGCGAGCAATTGCGCGCATTATTGCTGGACAAATCGATGGCCATGCACGCTGAAACCGAAGCGTTGCTGATGTTTGCCGCGCGGCGCGAGCATGTCGATCAGGTCATTCAACCGAGCCTGGCGCAAGGCCAGTGGGTAGTATCGGATCGTTTCACCGACGCCAGTTTTGCGTATCAGGGCGGCGGCCGGGGATTGGATATGCATAAACTAGAAGCCCTGGAGCAATGGACATTGGGAACATTGCAACCCCATTTGACCATGTATTTCGATGTGCCTGTGGAAGTGGGTCAGTTGCGTGTCAATCAGGACAGGGACAAGGATCGTTTTGAAAACGAGCAGGCCGAGTTCTTCCGGCGTGTGCGGGCGGCTTATTTGGACAGAGCACGGCAATTTCCCGAGCGCATCAAGATCATTGATAGCAGCCAACCGTTGGCAGACGTCAAAATGGCGGTTGAACGAACGATACGAGCGCTCATTTCCGATGGATGACATTTTTATCTGGCAGCGCGATCTTTGGCAAAAACTGACCAAGCGCACGGAATTGCCCGGCCATGCCCTATTGCTGAGTGGAAAAAAAGGCATCGGCAAATATCATTTCGCGCGCTGTCTGGCCAAATCCTTGTTGTGCGCAGCACCTACGGCAGACCGTAAAGACCGCAGAGCTTGCGGCCAATGCCATAGTTGCGGTTGGTTTGAGCAGGGCAGTCATCCGAATTTTTATGCGGTGTTGCCGGAAGCGCTGGCGGTGGAGGCTGCTGAAGCGGGTCAAAAAGACGATCAAATAGAAAAAAATGCTGAAACTGGCCCTAAAAAAAGTGCCAGCCAGCAGATTGGCATCGATCAGATCCGCAAACTGAACGATTTCGTTTACCTGAGCGGCCATCAGGAAGGTCACAAGATCGTGCTGATCTATCCGGCGGAAGCAATGAACCCAGCGGCAGCCAATGCGTTGCTGAAAAAGCTTGAAGAACCGCCCGAGCATGTCGTGTTCCTGCTGGTGGCGCACCAGGCGCAGCATCTGTTACCGACCATCCGCAGCCGCTGCCAGACTATCGCGATGCCGATACCCGACGTGGCCACGTCCGTGGCCTGGTTAACTCAACACAATGTGCCCGATCCCGAAGCCAACCTTGCGGGGGCAAGTTTTTCACCGTTGTCCGCGTTGTTGTTCAACGAAGCGCAACAAGCCGGTTATTATGCGCAATTCATTCAACTGATCAGCACTACCAAGCGATTGGATCCGGTCGCTATTGCCGCGGCCATGCCGCAAGCCGACCTGGCCTTGACCGTTACCTGGCTGCAACAATGGTGCTACGACCTGATCAGCTACCGCAGCACCGGAAAGATCCGCTATTTTTTAAATCATTTGATCGCCATCAAAGCTGTGAGCGCACGTATGGATCTGCATGCGTGCCTGGTTTACAGCCGGACTTTGAATTCCCGCCGGCAACTGGCGCATCATCCGTTAAATGCGCGTTTGTTCCTGGAGGAATTGTTCATTGAGTATACGGCTATGATCGAGCGGAAATGACGCGGCGTCATTTTTTCTCATAGGTATCGTCGGCTTTGAGTACTTTCAGCGCCGCGCTCGCGCAGACTTCGTCAAATTCAATGCCCGGTGCACCGCCGACACCGATACCGCCGACTACTTCGCCACCGATTTTGATCGGAAAGCCGCCGCCCAATAACAGGATGTTGTCATTCAGGCGGGACAAGCTGTGCAATTCGGGTTTCTGGGCAATCAACACGGCATATTTATGTGTCGAATCGCGCAAGCTGTTGGCGGTATAGGCTTTGCGGCGGCTGCTGTCCAATGTATGCGGCCCGGCGCCATCGGCCTTCAGTTGCACTTTTACCAAACCGGATTGGTCGACGATCGCGACGCTGACTTTAAATCCATCATCGTGGCATTTTTTGATTGCCGCCATCGCCGCCTGGGTCGATAATTCCAGCGGCAGAACTTTTTGCGACGGAAAATCCTGAGCGAATACTTGACTGGAGATTGCGCCGAGCGTTGCAATGACAAGTGCAAGTGGTTTCAATATCTTTGGTGTCATGATCGAGTCCTCTGGTCAATTGTTATGGGTGTTTACACTACGACGAACACCGTGATTATCACTACTTTTACATTGAGGTGGCAATATGATTACAACAACGATCGATTATCAAGATGGAAGTACCTTACTGGAAGGTTATCTCGCTTATCATGAATCGACGCAACCCAGACCGGTAGTGCTGGTGGCGCATGACTGGAGCGGGCGACGCGAATTTGCGTGCAAGGCGGCTGAGCGGATTGCCGACATCGGTTATGCAGGGTTTGCGCTGGATATGTATGGTAAAGGCATCGTAGGAGCGGATGGCGATGCCGAGAAAAATGGCGCGCTGATGAGTCCGTTGGCTGCGGATCGCGCCTTGCTGCGCCGTAGGATCAATGCTGCGCTGCAGGCTGTGCGGCAATTGCCGAATGTCGATGCTACCCGAATCGCGGCGATGGGTTATTGTTTCGGGGGCATGTGCGTACTGGAATTGGCGCGCTCAGGCGCAGATGTTCGTGGTGTCATCAGCGTACATGGCATTTTTGCACCGGGAAAAATTGCCAATGAGAGAATCACTGCCAAAGTGCTTTGCCTGCATGGTCACGATGATCCGATGGTGCCGCCGGAACAGGTGCTCGCGTTTGAGACCGAAATGACGCAGGCCGGCGTGGATTGGCAAGTGCACGTCTATGGCGGCACGATGCATGCCTTTACCAATCCGAAGGCCAACAATCCGAGTTTTGGAACGGTCTATCACGAAGTGGCGGCAGACCGGGCTTACCGCACGATTGCGGATTTTCTGATCGAGATCATGGGCTGATTCGTAGCGGCGTCAAAACCCAGAAAGGGCTGAAGTAAGAAAACGCGGCGCTGAAGAGTAGCATCTTTACTGGAAATCAAATGACTGTGAAAACGGTTTTTTCAAGGGATGCTCAACCGATGAAAAAAAACCGATAGGGTAGACAATTCGCTCCCCCATCCTTTCCCCAACCTGATCCTGAATGATCAGGTGCATTCACAAAGGAGACTGCGAAATGAAATCTACCCTGAGGAATTTATCAACAATCCTCTTCTTCCGTAATATCAATTTGGCTTTGCTGTGCCTGATCTGGGTGACGGGCTGGCAAGGCGCTGCTGCGTACGCCCAGGTGAAATGGCATCCTGGGCATTACTATAGCGCAATGTACGGTGCTAAAAAAAGCGCGTATACCTCTGCTTCCAATACTATCTATCAGGAGCTGGAAAGCAATTCTGCTTTAGCCGGTATTCAAATACGGTTCAAGTGGCCCGAGCTTGAGACGGCTAAGGGCGTTTATAATTTCAAGGAAATCGATGAACATCTGGAGCGCCTGTCCACGATGGGATCACGGCAAAAACGCTTGTTCATCATCATAGAAACCAGGACATTCGATACCAGCACCAAGCTCGTGCCGTGTTATTTGACGACCAGTAGCTGCTCGGGTTATTCGGACACTTACGAAGGCGGGATATTTCCCTACAAAAAAACCGCGAAAGGGCAGCATTTCGGCAACGGCATCCGGTTATGGAATGACGCCGTGCGCAACCGCTTCGTCAAATTGATGCAGGCGTTGGGTAATCGATATAACGCCCACAGTCATTTCGAGGGGATTGGTCTGGGTGAGACATCGATGGGTATACCGCTGAATGCCAACGATGTCAGTGCCGCCGATATCGACCGCTATTACGCCGCTCATCTGTATATTCAAGAAGCAATGACTAAAGCATTTCCCAATACCATCACTGTGCAATTCACCAATTTTCCGCGCAACCGTCTGGCTGGTTTCATTGCTGGATTGCAGCTCAGCGGCACTGCGCTGGGAGGTCCGGATATCCTGATCGACGATCCCGGGTTGAATGCGATCAATATTCCCAATCAGCAGGACGGTGCCTACAGTTATTACCCCAGACTGTCGGGTTCAGTGGCGCTGACGCCATCGGTGATGCCGAGCAATTATCTGAACACGTCCATGGATGAACGAGTGGCGTCGCGCCAGCCGAGTATCGATGAATTGCTGGATTTCGGCCGGGAACGATTGATGGCCACGCACTTGTTCTGGTCGCGCGATAAGCCCGAGCATTACAAGGAAGCTTTCGCTAAATTGCAGATGCTGAAGAACAACGGCGACTCGAGGGTCGAGCTGCAGACGGATTGTCCGTCGACCTATGGAACCTGCATCCGCAATTGAGAAAACGACTGCCACGCACGGATGGGGTGCGTGGCGGTGCTTCGGTATTACAATCGCTCAAGCAGAATATGTTTGAGTTCTTCATCGGTCAGAACGATGGGATTGGTCTTCATGCTGCTGCCGCGGCAATGGGCGATGACGTGATCCAGTCCGGCCTCGTTGAGGCCATAATTCGATAAACGCGGCAGGGCAAGCTCATCCGTCCATTGCGTCAATAGATCGGTCAATGCTGCAAAAGCAGCGGCGGACGTTGAGAATGATTGCTGACATAACACTTCAGCAACCTGCGCATATTTTGCCAATGCCAGATTGTCCGGTTGCCGCGCCAGCATGCTATGGATATTGACTTGCGTTGCCGACGCGACCAGCGTTCCGCATACCACGCCATGGGGAATCGGATAAAATGCACCCAAGGGTGAAGCCAGGCCATGCACCGACCCCAATCCGACCTGCGCCAGCGTTATTCCCGACAGCAATGCCGCGTACGCCATGTTTTTGCGATGTTCATCCAGCGTCCCGGTTTGCCGGTAGAGCGGAATCAATGCGTGCCGCACGGCTTGCAGCCCGCTGATCGCGAGTGCATCGGTGAAGGCATTGGATTTTAAGGAAACATACGATTCCAGCAGTTGTGTCAATGCATCCATGCCGTTGGCGGCGATGACGTGCGGCGGGCAACTGGTGAGCAAATCCGGGTCGACAATGGCATATTCGGCGACCAGCTTGTCATGCCGGAACGATTTTTTGAAGCCGTGTTCTCCCTGCGTGCTGAGCACTGCATTTTTGGTAGCCTCGCTTCCCGTGCCTGCGGTCGTCGGCACGGCGATAAAGGGTACGGCCGGGCCTTCGTACGGCAGTTCCGGGCCGACGCCTTCCAGGTAGTCCATGACCGAACGCTGCACCTTCAACAGACCGGCGATGGCCTTGGCAGCATCCAGCGCGCTTCCTCCTCCGATGCCCACAACGACATCAAACATTTGATCCGCATGCGTTTGGACGAGTTGATCGATCAGAACGGGCGAGGGTTCTTCGGCAATGGTGCAGTGCTGCCAATACATCGATCGCTGTGCCAATTGATCGAGAAGAAATGGCCAATGATGAGTTTGACTGAGTGAGTGCGCACCGGTAACCAATAAAATGCGCGAACCGAAGCGAGCGATGATGTCCGGAATCGTTTTGAAAGCGCCGGTGCCGAATTCGATGCGCGGCAGGCGCGCAATGGAGAAACCAGAAATCATCAGCTGTTCGGATATACACCGTGATGAACGACACCGTGACGGGGTTCGGCCATCCAGTCAGCGACGGTATCGCGCCATGCCAGATAGTGAACTGTTTGTTTATGCGCGGCGGCGTCTTGCGGGGTTTTATAGGCTTCGTAGAATACGAATTTTGCCGGATCATCGGCTGCTTGCAGAATATCAAATCGAATATTGCCAGGCTCGCGAATGGAATTTTCATGATTTACCCGGCACGCTTCCTTGAAAGCGTCGATTTTTTCCGGTTTCACGGTGGCATGGACGATAGTGACATACATGGCGTAATCCTCAATTGATCGGGTTGAATGGTGTGCCGTGCCGTGTCCCGTGCGACAAGGCTGGTGAGGATATTTTACTCTCGAATGCTCATTACTTTGTAAGACATCTGAAGAATTTTATCGGGCGAGGGTTATTCGTCAGGGTGCTCATAGATGATTTTCCGTTTTACCACCGGAAGTAAGGCCCGTAAAATCCACCGCGATAAATCGGGGCATAGCCTGGATAGCCGTAATAAGGATAAGGCCCATATTGCCGGGAGTCATAGTAATCGGTGGGCCACAGATAGAGGGCGTTGGCCATTACTAACGGCACATGAATAAGCCGTTTGCCGACGGTGCGTTCAATTTTTTCACTGAGGACGCCAGCGACGGTGATTTCCTTATCCTTCGCATACACCGCAGGATCCAGAAATTCTGCGCTCTTGATCACGAAACGGCCTTGACCGGTTTTGCGTAATTGAGGGCGGCCGCTGAAATCAAGCGGATGGAAAACCACTTGTATCAGACTAGAATCTTCATCATTTTCCACATCGATGATGACACCGCCCCAGCGCACCGGCATACCTTGGTATTGACTGATGTCGCGAGTTACCTGATCGTAATCGAGTTGCACGGCGGGCGCATGCTCGACCGCCGGAGGAAGTCCGGTACATGCTAATAAAAGCAGGAATGAAAGTGGCGAAAAAAAATGCCGGTATGTGGTCATCGCATTCCCCCGCGCGTGATATTGCGAAAAACCTGTCACGATATTTATTTTGATCGATGGGTATGTCAGTTAGTTCGATACTGCTGCAATGCACGCGATTCGATCCGCTCGATATGAATCAAGGGTACCAGAAACCAGATCGCGGCGGTGGCGATGGTGGAAATGATGACCAACCAGGTATAGGCAAAGGAACCTTCACCGAGTTCGGTATATAAATGCGCGCCGATATTCTGCGATGCCAGTGTTCCCAAGTTGAAAATTGCCATCAGCAGGGCAAAGAAGGTGGCTTCGGCGCGGGGCGGGCAGGCCCGGGCAGCTAGATCCAGAAATGCGAGCGTCGTCACCATGCCGGTAATACCCCAGATGATATGAATCACGAGTGCGGAAATTTCTCCGCGATATGCCAAGTAGGTGAGCAGCATAATGACCGACAATCCTATCGCCAGATTGATCAGACGCCGCAGCGGCATGGATCGCGAAAGCGGCACATAAATCAGCGCGCCGATAATGCTGGCGGCCGAATCGACGGCATTCAGAATGCCGATGTATTGCTGGCTGAAACCCAATTCATCGGTTTGATAAAACAAGAAAGCCGGGCCAAAGGAGGGGCTGAAATTGAATAAGAAAATGAATGCAGCCACCAGCCAAACCGAGCGCTCTCCAAAGCCGGCGCGCAGAGCGCTCCATACTTCGGAAACATTGCCTTGTTTGGACTCAACAGGTTTTTCATAGACGAAGAAGACCGCCATGAAGAGCACGATCAACGGAAACAGCGCTGAAGCCGCAAAAGCGACTTGCAACTGACGGTGCTCAGCAAAATATCCGCCCAGTAACCCCACGACGATGGCGGCTGCGGTCACGGCACTCCACTGCACCGACTGAAAAGCGCCGGTCAGGCCATTCAATTTGCCATTTTCGACCATCAATGCATCTGTCAATACGTCGTTATACGCCAGGCCCAAACCCATCGTGGTATACAGCACAGCCAGTTCCCAGTATGAAAACTGCGCCGATAATCCTGCGACGACGCCAGCCACGCAGGCCAAAGCGGAAGTCAGCAACAAATAACTTTTACGATGCTGGCCAAACAGCGGTAGAAAATCCGAGATCAGTCCATACAGAGGCTTGAGAAACCATGGGATCGACGTCAACAGGAAAAATGTGGCGATATCGTCGGCATTCAAACCCTGGTCTTTAAAACTGATCGTGATGACTTGAACGGGTAGGGCGGACATGCCTTGGGCAAAGTACACGACCACGAACAAGAGCGCCAGACGCTGCGATTCCGCCGTTTTGAACGGGAGCAGATGCTGCAGCCAGTTTTTCATGTGTCAGCTATCATGCTGAGGGAGGAATTGCGAGATGATGATGTCTATTGATTTCTTCCTGCTGCTGCAGTTCCCACATCTGCGTATACACACCATGCGCTGCCAGCAATTGTGAATGATTGCCGCGTTCTATGATGCGGCCGTTTTCCATGACCAGGATCTGATCGGCATCGGCAATCGTGGATAAGCGATGAGCAATCGTCAGCGTTGTGCGGTTCAAGGCGATGCGCCTGAGTTCGGTTTGTATGCGTTTTTCGGATTTGGAATCCAATGCTGATGTCGCCTCGTCAAAGATTAAGATATCCGGATTTTTCAGAATGGTACGAGCGATCGCCACGCGCTGTTTTTCACCGCCGGACAATTTCAGGCCACGCTCGCCGACGATCGTCTCATACTGTTCCGGCAGACTTTGTATGAAATCATGAATATGCGCAGATTCTGCTGCTGCATGAACTTCTTCCGGCGTTGCCTCCGGCCGCCCGTAGGCGATATTGTAGTAAATAGTATCGTTAAATAATACGGTATCTTGCGGCACGATACCGATCGCAGCGCGCAGGCTGTGTTGGGTGACGTCGCGGATATCCTGATCATTGATCAGGATTTTTCCGGATTGCACATCGTAAAAACGGAACAGCAGCCGAGCCAGGGTTGATTTGCCGGAGCCGCTATGACCGACGACTGCGATATTTTGCCCGGCGGGAATATCGAAGCTGACGTCAAACAATATCTGCCGATTGGATTCATAACCGAAATTGACGTGACTGAACCGAATCGTGGCATTGCGGGCGTCCAGTATCCGCGCGTCGGGTATATCCTGGATTTCCCGATGTTCGTCCAATAGCGTGAACATGCGCTCCATATCGGCCAGCGAATGCTTGATTTCCCGATAAACAAATCCAAGAAAGTGCAATGGCATGTACAGTTGCAGCATGAATGCATTGATCAGCACCAGGTCGCCCAGCGACATGCTGCCGGCAATGACCTTGTCGGCAGCCAGCAGCATCAGCAAGGTGACGCCAACGGCAATGATGGCGCTCTGTCCGGCATTCAGGGTGGCAAGCGACGTTTGGTTGCGCACGGCCGCTTTTTCCCAGGATTGCAAATGGGTATCGTAGCGCTGCGCTTCCCAAGCTTCGTTGCTGAAATATTTGACGGTTTCGTAATTCAAGAGGCTGTCGATTGCTTGCGTGTTGGCTTTTGAGTCCATGTTGTTCATCGTGCGACGAAAGATCATGCGCCATTCCGTGACGATCAGCGTGAGTGCGATATACGCCAGCAATGTCAACAGAATGATCACCGAAAACCATGGATCATACTGGTTGATCAAGATGGCGAGCACTAAACCGATTTCCAGCAGTGTCGGCAGGATATTGAACAGCATGAAGTTCAGCAGGAATGAAATGCCGCGCGTCCCGCGTTCGATGTCGCGCGAGACGCCGCCCGTCTGCCGTTCCAGATGAAAACGCAGCGACAATGAATGCAAGTGGGTAAATACCGTATTTGCCACCCGGCGTATGGCACGCTGAGTCACTTTTGCGAAAACGGCATCGCGTAATTCTCCGAACAACGTGCTGCAGAGACGTAGCACGCCATAGCTGATCAGTAAAAACACCGGTAATGTCAGGGCGGCGCGAGGTTGATCCAGCGCGTCGACGATTTCCTTCAGCACCAACGGTACGGAGACATTGGCCAACTTAGCGAGGATCAGCAAACTGAGCGCCAGAATGACTCTGATCTTGAATTCCCACAGATAGGGCAACAGCGTCGCCATCGTTTTCAGGCCATTGCGGACGGGGGCAGGTTTTTCGAGTCGAGTAGGGCGCATGCGACGAATCAGAGAAGATGGAATGGCATCATGAACGAGCAGCTAATTGATGTGGTTTATTCGAATTGATCGAAGGAAATATGTTAACGGACTTGAGTTCTTCGGATAACGACGGTAAGGTAGCACACATATCAAAGACGTTTGGTCAAATAAAATGGTGTGAAATTCTAAACGATGCTGATGGGGGGAACCATGGAAATTACTTGTTATCGAGATCCTGAAATTAACCGGGAGTCGCGCCATTTACCTGCAACCACATACAATCTGGCCGTTACGCTGTTAGCCCGCTGCCCAACCCGCCATTTGTTCGTTCCTATTCGCAATATGCAGTACATGGCGATTCTGGATAGTGAAGAATTTGTATTTATCGATGGAGAGCGTAAATGCTGGATCGATATTTCCTGGCAGAATTTCAAGCCCCAGGCCCGCGATGCGTTGGATCAACCCGTTGCGTATGAAGCCGTTGCCTATCGTGATGATATGGCTGAAGTCATGTCACGATTGCAGAGAGAATTTCCAGTTGCGTTACAGACATTGGTCAGCAAGACCAAGCTGGATGGCCCAGCCCGGATCATCAATTTTCCTGCGAAAACCAAAAGCTGAGCATGCATTGAAATTCTGAAAAGATCGTGATCGGCGCGCAGATAGGCGGGATCGGATTCAGCGGCATGGCTTAGAATGCCCTTCGAGCCTTTTGAATCTGATCTCGACACGATCGAAACGAACCGGGTCGAGTGCAGCGGTTTCCTCCAAATTTTCTCTAATCTTCATCCGTCAAATCGGTGTCCCAGCCTTTTTTCTTGGCTTCTTCGATAGCCTGTGAATATAAACGGCTATGCCGCTCGCGCAAGTCGTCAGGTAAGCGGCTCGGCAGATGCGCATAGGGTTCCCAGGCATTGTGTACCTTTTCGTAGAGTACTTGCATTTCTGCACCGCTCCAGCCCGAGCAAGTTTCTGTTTCCGGCAGAATACCGAACACCCACGCGTCCCGCACGATGCGTCCGAGATGCGTCAATCCCTCATTCTTATCTTGATCGATGCCCACATATTGTTGTCCTGTCATAGTGTCAATTCCTTATCAAATGATTGAGTCGTGTAAATCATCGTGCGTCAAAGCGCTAAGTCAGCTTGTAATCCCGATTTTGCATTGAATCGGTCGAGAATGTGATGCGTCATGCTTTTGGCGAGTTCTTCCTCGCCAAAGAAAACCGTTCCCATGCTGTCCTTCCGCAACAATTTGGTTTCATCTTCGCTGCGGGTACGCAATACGATTTCGATGTCCGGATTGAGTGTGCGGGCGGTGTCGATCATCTGCCGGAGGTTCAATGGATCTCCGGTAGCGATGACCAGCATGTCGGCATCGGTGATATGCGCCTGTATCAGCACCGAAGGTTCAGTCGCGTCGCCTGACACCGCATTGATGCCTTGTTTGCGAAGATTCTGGACGAGTTCACGATTCTGCTCGGCAATGATATAGGGAATATCCCGCTCGGCCAAAGCCTTGGCGATCTGCTGACCCACATGGCCGTAGCCGACCAGCACGACCTGGCCTTCGAGGAATTTGCGTTCGGTGCTCATCGGCAGCTCGGCGAAAGGATCGTCGCGATTTTCATATTTACGCGCCAGCGCAGAATGTTTCAGCATCCAGTTCTTGAACGGTAAGATGGCGGCAAAGGCGATCGGATTGAATGCGATCGAGATCAAAGCACCAGCCAGAACCAGGCTCATGCCTTCCGCCGGCATTAAGCCGAGCGACAATCCCAAACCGGCAAGAATGAACGAAAACTCGCCGATTTGTCCCAAGCTGGCGGCAACGATCAGTACCGTATTGAGCGGATAGCCCAGCAGGAACACCAGCAGCATTGCGGCCAGGGATTTACCGACGACGATGATGGCAACCACGCCCAGGACTCGTAAAGGCTCATCGACGAGCACCGCCGGATCGAATAGCATGCCGACTGAAACGAAGAATAGCACCGCAAATGCATCGCGCAATGGCAGAGATTCCTCGGCAGCCCGGCGACTGAATTTCGATTCGCGCATCACCATGCCTGCAAAGAATGCACCCAGCGCAAATGACACGTTGAACAAAGCCGCGGCGCCGTAAGCGATACAAATGGCCACCGCTACCACGGCCAATGTGAACAGCTCCCGCGAACCCGTTCGGGCAACCTGCCATAATAACCATGGCAATACCCGGCGGCCTACAATCAGCATCAGCGCGATGAATGCCGAAACCAGCATCAGCGTAATTCCAATCGTATACCACAGTGGTTCCTCCGCAGGAGTATTTCCATTCGTGCTACCCAGCATGGTGGCAAACGAGGGCAATAGAACCAGGATGAGTACAGTGACCAGATCCTCTACGATCAACCAGCCCACGGCGATCTGGCCATTCATGCTTTCCAGGAATCCGCGTGATTCCAGCGCCTTCAGTAGCACGACCGTACTGGCGCAGGATAATGATAAGCCCAGCACCAGTCCCGCACCGAGATCCCAGCCCCACCATGTGGCCAGGGCCATGCCCAGGGCAGTTGCCACCGCCATTTGGACTATCGCGCCGGGCAGGGCGATACGCTTGACTGCAAGCAGATCATCCAACGAAAAATGTAGACCGACGCCAAACATCAATAACATGACGCCGATTTCAGATAGCTGAGAAGCAATCCCGATATCGGCCACAAATCCGGGTGTGGTTGGGCTGATGGCGATTCCGGCGAGTAGATAACCCACCAGCGCGGGGGTTTTCAGCCGTTCAGCGATAAAGCCAAAAATCAATGCCAGGCCGAAACCTGCGGCAATCGTGGTGATCAAGACAATGTTGTGATCCATATTGGTTCCAATTCTTTCTTGTTATGTGCTGACTTAACGGATATCTTGCTCAGCCGGCCCGGTTGAAGAGTAATAATCAGCAATTCGTGCAAAAACCTGTGCAGCGTTGATGCATGAGAAATAGCCGAAACCGATTGATTGACTAACTTTAGTGTGCTTCCGATGCTTCCGGTATTTCCACAGGCATAGTGCCGGATAGTGTATCCGATACTGGGTGGTTATTTAATAATTTCTCAAATTCGCTACGCTCTTCGTCGATAGCCTGCAGAATTTGACGTTTGAACTCTTCCCGGGAAAAAGCTTCCTCAAGCATCAGCAGTAGCTTTTCCACGGTCAAGCCGATGGTGATCCCGCCAAGGATACCGCCAATGGCCGCACCGATTGCAGTACCGATCCCAGGAATGACCGAACCCAGCGCCATCCCCGTGGCAGCACCCGCGGCGGCTCCGCCCAAGGCACTCACCGCTTTACCTGCCGTGATTTTAATCAATGCTTGTGCGCCAAGCTTGATGATTCCTTTGCCGGCTACTTTTGCGGTGATCTTGCCGGCAATGGCACCCGTAATCGCGCCGGCTGTACCGATTCCGCCCGAGATCAGCATGCGGTGTTCAAGATTGATGATGACGCTATGTACCGGTGGTTCTCTGAGCGCATTCAAAGAGGCATGCCGGATGATGTCCAGGTGAGTATCCTCGTTCGGCACGATCTGGTTGTCGGTCAGAATTTGTTCGACCTTGCGCAGATGTTCAGTGCGTAATTGTTGGTTGTTGCGCAATATTTCCTCTATCGATTGTTGCACCGGGCCAAAGACATTTCCTTTCATCAAATAATGCTGCAATTTCTCGGTCATCCAATGTTCCAGCATACCGGTCGCCAGCGCTACGATGCGTTCATATTCGCCGGGTAGACTGTAATACCAGTCGAGATAGTCGTCCACGTTCTCTGTCATGTGTTGGAATCCAGCGGAACTTGTTTGACGTAATTTCTCCAACGATGATTCCAATTGGCGGATGCTATCCAAATAGGCCTGTTCGATTTGTTCGGTGGTTCCAGGCTTATAGTAGTGTTCGCCGATCATTTCGACGGTCTCGACCACGAGTTGTTGCGATTGCTGAATTTGCCTGATTGTTTCCGGATTGGCCCGCAACCAGGCATCCATATAGACCGTCGACGGCACATACACAAAAAATATGAAGAATGTCGCGAAGGCAGAAGTCACTGCCCAGGCCCACGGTGAGGTGGGAGGGGGGTGATCGCTATCCTGGATGGGTGCAAAAACCCGGCGGTATTCCGCAACGGGAATCATGAAACTGGAAATACCCAAGGATATGTTGTAGAAAAACACCGCGCTACCCAGAAAAAGGATGCCCAGATAAAGGCTGTCGTTCAGTGTATGCAAATTTCCCAGCGCATAGCGCTTCAATCCTTCCGCAAGCCCCAATAATCGATTGACTTCATGGATCAGCATGCTGTTGGATGTTCCGCTCAATTTCTGGGTTTCCGATATCACCGCTTCTGTCAGGCTGGCATATTGCCGGCTGCGGTCGGCATGATCGGAAGCCACCAAGAAAAGCAAGGCCAGTATCAGCGATGTTAGCCACCGAGACCACGTCAAGGATTTATGCACGGCGATATACGGCTTGTATTCGCGGCTGGCCATTGGTAGGAAAACCGCGTGACTGATTGCAAATACCGGAATGGCACAAAATATGACGACCCATTCCTGTTTTTCAGCCGAACCCAGATAAAACAGCAACAGGAATGAAAATACCACTGACCATAGCAGCCATCCGATATAGGCGAGGATGCGCCGGGTGAACAACCAATGCAATATGCCCAGCTTTCTGAATTGGCTGGAGAGGTAAATTCGCCGGATGGTTACGGCATATAATGCGGCAAGGTAGATGGGTAAGCCAAAAAATACCGTGATCAGCAAGACAAACCAGAGTTGCTGATCTGGAATCATGCCGCCCAAGAAAAAGGCAAAAGCCAACCAACTGGCAGAAAAAAGCACATAACTCAGAATCCCGGTAACACTAAAACTTTTGAGTGCCATGAAGTCCACAGTGATTCCTTTGCAGCAGACGCAGAGAGATGCGATCCATTGGTGAAAAAATTAAACTAGAATAGCTGGCTATAGTAGACTTGATTCGACGAGTGACTGTCAAGCGAGTTATTCTGTAAGCCTATGAATAGGTTAGTGATATTTTTGTGGATGTAAGGCTATGTCAGGTGGTTCTGGATGCATGTGCTCCTGCAAACTGAAGAGTATGGCCAGACAGTAGCGCAGAAATGGATAAGAACCGACTGGAATCCAATCGATCGACGGGACACCGGATATACTGGGTTTTCGTGTGCCAGTCAGCAGATGAAACGAACACAGATTTGGATTTGAATATAGCTCTGAAATGAAGCAGACTTTTTTGGTGCATTGCGTATATTGCTTGATCATGTCGGCAACGATGACAGGGTGTGTGTCGGCAACGGTAACGGCGGTGAATCTGGGTTTTTCCAGTAATTTTATCGGTGAATGGCTCTACTCATGGAGTATTGCTTTTCCGATCGGATTTGCCGTCTTGTTGATTCTGTCACCGCTTTTCAAGCGTTTGGTGAATGCCTTGTTTCATCCGTCCCGGACACGATGAAAAGTACCCCGTCATTCGCAGCAGCGCTGCTAGAAACTGAATAAATCGATCATGCAGCCAATAAAACCTACTGAATCAGTGCGATGACAAAAATAGAACAAACTGATGATAAACGTTATCATCGAGAGGGTCAAAAATGTCAGAGGCAGTTTCAGATTTCTTTGCTGGTATTTTTCCTTAATGACGCGGGCGATATTTTCATATGAGGATTCTGTGACATTTACCCGGATTCTGGGGTCGTCGGGGATTTCATCTACGACGCTGTTTACCCGTTGCCTCAGTTTTTGACTGATCGGCGTGACGGTTGCTTCTTGTTCTTTGAACGGGGTTGATGTTTCGGGTGGAGGAGAGAAGTGAGCCGGTGCTGCGGGAGACGGTGATTCGAATTGAGGTGTTTCTTCAGGCGTCATTGCGGGATGTGGTTGTTCCGCCGCCGGTGCAGGAGCTGCCGTAGCTTGTTGTTCAGATGCTGCATCCGCTTCCTGGTTTTTTCTTTCCTTGCTTTTTAAAGAAATGATGTAGTGAAAAACATCGGTCCTGAGTCCAAGTCGTTGCGTGGCTTCATAAATATCATGGGCGTCAATTGCGTGTTTATCACGTTCGTAAGCGACACTGAAGGCCCGATCGCATAACGAATTAATGGTTCGAGGTGTTCCTCCGACATGAAATGCGATTGACAGCGCTTCCCAACCGGTATCCGCGATCAGATCTGGTGTGCCGCCGGCAACTTTGATGCGGTGCGAAATATACCTGCGCACGGCATCGGCATCCATTTTACCCAGCGTTTCGAGCGCGGCGATCCGTTGTCTGAAGGGTTCCATTGCCGGCTTGTTGATCTTTTCCATCAACTCTTCCTGGCCCAGCAGCAATAGCTGAATGAGCTTCAAGGATCCCTCTTCCAAATTGTTCAGCAGGCGTACGCCATTGATGACGTCATCGGACATTAGGTGGGATTCATCGATGATGACCAGGCATTTTTTTCCTTCCGCGTTGATCTTCAGCAGTGCGTTACGAATATCCCGCATGACAAACGTTTTTTCTGATGAGGAAGGTTCCAATCCTAGTTCCTGAGCAAGAAACAAATAAAGATCGTTGCTGCTCACCGGGGGCTCGGCCATCCAAATCAATTGAATGGTTTCAGGGAAGTCGGCTTTGATCATCTGACTGAGCGTCGTTTTGCCCGATCCCATGGGGCCGGTTACGACCACGAGTCCTCGGCCGCTCTGCAAGGAGCCAGAAATCTGCTTGCGAATACGCGCATGATCGCCCTGATTATAAAAAAATTGGGGATCAGGTACATTCTCGAATGGAAGCGCGTTCAGGTTAAAGTGCTCTGTATACATATGCATTAATGTTCCCCTTCTTTTAGCATTAGCTTGACTTCTACTCTTCGGTTTCTGGCTCTGCCTTCTTCGGTTCGGTTGGTATCGATCGGACGGCTATCACCATAGCCGACAACGGATATTCGTTCTCGAGCAATCCCTCGCGAAATTAAAATTTTGGCAATCGCATTTGCTCTGCGGACGGATAGATTCATGTTATTTCTACGTTGATGGCCGGTTGGAACACTGTCGGTATGCCCTTCGATTAGAATGTGGCTATTAGGAAATACCGATATCTCGCTGATGAGTTTTTCAATTTTAGAAGCCGCTGCTTCACGGAGGATATCTTGACCTGATCGAAATGCTTTGCCATCCAATGTGGTCAAGACGCGGGAGTGAAGTTCGGCGGGTGCTGCTTTTGGAGGTGGAGCGGGGATGGAGGACTTTTCGATGGGTGGGGTTGTGTCAGCCTGTGGCGATGCGATTGCGGTTGGTGGAATGACGGGTGTGCTGTTGTCAGTGACCTGAGATTGGGCTGGGCTATTGACCGTTTCTGTTTCGGAAATTCGATTGTGTGCATTATTCTGCAGAGATGAGGGAGCGTCGGCCGAAGGTTCGTTAGTCAGCGGTAAATCAGTAATCGGAACATTGATGGTCGATGCCTGAGTTGGAAGCTGCAGGGCTTTATAAAGAATCACAGCCGAAAATGTAAAAAAGAAAGCAGTAAGTCCAATAACGATGGAACGCATAATTAAGTACTCGAATGAATTGGGTTTAAACGAAAGCAGGTATCAATGGACTTAAGTTTAAATATTTTAACGTATTGAATGATGCCTTGCTCATATGAATACGGTTAATAATCAAGGGTGTTAGAATTGATGTGCGAATCTTCTTTCCGACAGGAAAAAAATAACGTTGCTTATAAGAAAGTGAAGATAACAGCGCTTTAGGCATATTGTAAGTTAGAAAAAGCTTCTTTTTCAATGTTTATTCCAATTTGACAGTATTACTGCCAGCCATTACATTTTTAAAAAAATCGACGACTCAATCAAAATCATTGTCGATAAATGTTATGCAAGTATCTATTTTTATTTTATTTCTTGGAGAATGAGCTTGAGCCAAAAAAGAGGCAGCAGCGCAATTGGAACCACTGAACACATCATCTCCGGCGCCAATGGGTGGGTGTTGTTAATGATCCTGCTTCCGGCGTTCTTATTCGCAATTTTTTTAATCATGACACCTGGCAGCCCCATCAAACTGATTGGCGGAGGATTTCTCCTGGCGCTGGCGTTATTTTGCTTCAAGGGGTTTTTTACACTTGAACCAAATCAAGCCGCTGTCATGATTTTTTTTGGTAAATATGCAGGTTCCGTTTGCGAGAGTGGATTCTTTTGGGTCAATCCATTTTATAGTAGAACACGCGTGTCTTTGCGGATAAATAACTGGAATACACCGGTACTGAAGGTGAATGATGAGCGCGGCAGCCCGATAGAAATTGCCGCTGTGATTGCGTGGCGTGTGCAGGATACCGCTCGGGCAGTATTTGATGTCGAGAGTACTTTGAATTATCTTCAAATTCAAAGTGAATCTGCGGTTCGACAAGTCGCCAGTAGTCATGCGTATGATGAAAATGAAATGATTGGCGCAGAACGAAAAAAAAGCTTGCGTACCGATTTGGATGCTATTGCGGAATTACTGCGTGAATCAATCCAGCAACATGTTGATGTTGCAGGTATTATCATTGAAGAAGCCAAAATTGCTCACCTTGCCTATGCTCCGGAAATTGCCAATGCGATGCTACGCCGTCAGCAAGCCGAAGCGGTAGTGATGGCGCGCCAGAAATTGGTGGATGGAGCCGTCGGTATGGTTGAAGGAGCGCTGAAAAATCTTGAAGATAAAAACATTGTGTCATTAACTTCCGATCAACGTGCTGTGCTAGTGACTAACATGATGACGGTGCTGTTATCCGAAACCGGTGCTCAGCCGGTTATTCAAATGGCTCAGTCCACTCAATAATAATCTTTGAGCATTTAAATGTATCGAACGACGTTTGGGAAAGCGAAATCAGACGAAAAGCGTAATTTTGAATGAGAAATGAATGACTTGAGTCTGATTTCACCATCGCAGTAATCCCATAAGTTTTTTGACAACTTTTCTAAAGATTTATTGATTCTCGTCGATAATGATTTGAAATCTGTCAATGCGATCTTAAAACACCGACTTGTCAGAAGCATCAACTGGTAAGAAAAAATATCGTTGAATCAATCTATTGAACTTGAAATGATATTCGACTGGTAATGACGATCGAATAGAGTTTTATAGAGAGTAGCATCAGTAATTTGATTAAAAGGCAAACGGGAGGAGACTCCCGGACGCAAAGCCGAGGGCCCTAACCAATGGAAATTTGGAAGGGTGGCCGGGTTGCATCGTACCAACAGATGATCAAGTCCATTGATTTCCCATTGGTTCTCTCGCACTCCTCGCTTTGCTGATTTTATACACAGAGAGGGAGGAGTAATGGCACTATCGTCATGGACACAACAGCAAATTCTCGATCAACTTGACTCAGGTTATCACTGGGGCAATGGCAACATAACCTATGCCTTTCCCACAACGACCAGCGGTCTGTATGGTTCGCAGGAAGCTTCCGGTTTCCAGGCATTGAATGCGCTTCAGCAATCCTTTGCGGAAGTGGCGCTTCAAACCTGGGATGATCTGATTCTTCCAGATTTGCAGAAAACCACATCGACATCATCGAACATCGAATTCGGAACGTCAACGACAGGCGTAAGCTACGCTCACGCCTATTTCCCTTCGATCGGAAGCGTATGGTTCAATCGCGCGTATGCCGATTTGATGACGCCCCAAGTTGGGAAACATTCCTTTCTTTCTTATGTGCACGAGATTGGCCATGCGTTTGGGCTAGACCATATGGGTAACTATAATGGTTCCGGTTCGTGGACACCCTCGAGTTTTGAAGACAGCGGTGTCTATTCAGTGATGTCTTATTTTGGACCGAACTGGGGTTCAGGCCAAAGCAGCGGAGAGGGTTTAGTAGCCTGGGCAGATTGGGTGGGTACGAATGGCCAGCTGTATTCGCCACAAACGCCCATGCTCAATGACATCATGGCGATTCAATCCATTTATGGAGCTGAAACAACTACCCGAAGCACCGATTCAATTTATGGATTTGGCAGCAATATCAGTGACAAACTCTCAGTCATTTATGATTTCTCCGTTAATCTCAATCCGATCATCACCATTTATGATTCGAACGGCATTGATACCTTGAATCTATCGGGATGGTCTACGGCCAATACCATCAATTTAATGCCGGGCAGTTATTCCTCAGGGAATAATATGACCTATAACATTGCCATTGCGTATACCAGTGATATCGAAAATGCGACGAGTGGTTCCGGCTCAGATACGATCACTGGGAATCTACTCGGCAATCGATTGGATGGCGGAGCGGGAAATGATGTCATTTCCGGAGGAAATGGGGATGATACATTAATCGCTGGCGCTGGAAATGATACATTGGATGGCGGCAATGGAGCGGATTCCATTGTATTCTCAGGGGCATGGTCGAGTTATTCGTTTTCTGCCTCAGGAAATCAAGAATTTACTTTTGTCAACGGGATAACCGGCTCAGATACGATCCGAAATTTTGAAAATTTCATTTTTTCCGATGTTACCAAGTCGCTGAATGAACTATTAGGAACCCCACCTACTCCTTCTTTACCGGTGGTTTCAATCAGTGCTGATTCAGCATCGCTGGCGGAAGGGCATAGCGGAACGACTGCTTATGCATTCACCGTCAGTTTGAGCGCCGCCAGCGCAACGTTGCAAACTATCGATTGGGCAGTGTCAGGATTTGGCTCAGCAGCGGCGAATAGCGATGACTTCGTGGCTACATCAGGCACTGTGACCTTTCAACCTGGGGAAACTTCCCAAGCTTTGCAAATTCTGCTGTCAGGCGACACAACCTTTGAATCGAATGAAGGTTTTACCGTGACATTATCCAATCCATCAGCAGGATTGATAGCAGGCACGGCGACGGCAAATGGCGCCATTCTGAACGATGATGCCTTACCTACTGACGACGATTATCCGTTGGCGACCAGTACCAGTGGCGTGCTCACTGTCAATGGTGCGGAATTGTCGGGTTCCATCGAGAAATCGAATGACGGCGATTTATTTAAAGTAAGTTTAATTGCCGGAACCACGTATGTATTTAATCTCAACAAGGTTGGTGGTGATCTGAATCCATATCTTGAGCTTTTCAATCCAAGTTTGTCTGGCGTGGCCTTCAATGATAATGCTTATTCCGGAACAACCAATTCGCAAATCATCTATACCGCTCCTACAACAGGAACTTATTATTTGGCCGCGTGGGATTATTCGTCCGCAACAGGAACCTATTCAATCAAGGCTACGACCTTTAAGGGACAGATACTGAATGGCGATAGCGGAGCCAATACACTGGTCGGCACGATCGGCGATGATTCCTTATTTGGATTGGAAGGCAATGACACATTGAATGGGAATGCAGGGGCAGATTTGCTTGATGGAGGGTTGGGACTCGATTCACTGACTGGTGGAAATGGCGATGATACCTATGTGGTCGATAATACTCTTGATAAAGTGATCGAGACGGCCTCGACAGGCGGCATCGATCTTGTGAAATCTTCGATCAACTATACGCTTGGCAATAATGTCGAAAAATTGGTGCTCACTGAAACAGCACATATCCGAGGAACGGGAAATACTCTTGCAAACACGCTGATCGGTAATGCGGGAGATAATTTACTGAATGGAAAAGCGGGGATTGATAGTATGGATGGCGGTGAAGGGTCTGATATTTATCAGATTGATCTTGCCACGGATCATCCAGCGGCTGAAATCTCCGATAAGGGAGGTTCGGGTATTGATGAAATTCGCTATGCCGCAACGGCTGCCGGTACGTTGAATTTATTTGCCGGAGATGTCGGAATTGAGCGGGTAGTTATTGGTACAGGGACTAATTCAAGCGCGATATCAACTGGCACTTTGGCGCTGAACATCAATGCTTCGGCAATGCTCAGTCCTATAACGATGATTGGCAATTCTGGCGCAAATAGTTTAACCGGCACCGCATTCAATGATGTTATCGAGGGCGGCGTTGGGAATGATCAATTGATTGGTGGAGCCGGAGATGATCAATTGAGTGGTGGGGCAGGTAATGATCTCTATATCATCAATACGAGTTCCAATCATGCAAAAGCAGAAATTTCCGATAGCAGCGGTACTGATGAACTTCGCTTTTCTTCGACAATCGCCGGCGAAACACTGGTCGTTTTCGCAAGCGACATTGGCTTGGAAAAGGTCGTCATCGGAACAGGTGGTTCTGCCACTGCGGTTTCAACTGCGCTAGTTGCATTGAATATCGATGCGTCACTGGCGACTAATGGACTTGCATTGGTCGGCAATGCGGGTAATAACAATCTGCTGGGTACAGCATTCATCGATAATATTTCAGGTGGAGCCGGTAATGATGTCATCGAAGGCGGTGCTGGAAATGACACTCTCAATGGTGGACTTGGAATGGATACCTTAACGGGGGGTGCGGGAGATGATTTATATGTAATCGATAATGTTTCCGATCAGATCAACGAAAATGCGAATTCGGTAGTTAATGGAAATGATTCAGTACAGACCGGCGTGAGCTATACATTGCCCGAGAACGTCGAGAATCTGACGCTCACGGGAACAATTGCTATTTCGGGGAGTGGCAATGAAGCAGCCAACATTCTGACAGGAAACAGTGGGGTTAATACGCTGACCGGTGAAGCCGGAAACGATACCCTATGGGGACTGTCTGGCAATGATATTTTAGATGGTGGCAGCGATAACGATGTATTGGCTGGAGGTGCTGGCAATGATGAATTGACGGGCGGTGACGGGGCCGATATTTTTTGGTTCAATACCGCAGCCAATGCAACCTCAAATAAAGATATCGTCGTTGATTTTGTGTCTGGCGTAGATAAGTTGCACTTCAGTAAATCGATACTCTCTGCAGTTGGCGTGACAGGGCAATTCAGCGCTACGGATGTGCGATTCTGGGCGTCGGATACCGGTGTTGCTCATGATCTGGATGATCGGCTCATTTATAACACTACAACCGGAGCGCTGATATATGACAATAATGGAAGCAAAGCGGGTGGGGGCATATTGCTTGAAACGTTGGGTGTAACTTCACATCCTGAACTTGCGGCAAACGATATTTGGATTGTGTAAGGAATTTGTGAAAACTGCCGTACTCGGTCATGCGGCGTGCTTAAATCAGGCATTAGATTCAAACTGTTCATTGATCATTTATGAACTCCGCTTTCAACCTGATTTGCCTTGCTTGACCGGGATTCGTTATCTCTTTCAGATTTTCGCTCCATTGAATCATTGCAATCTCTGCCAGAAGGTCGATTTTCCTGACTGCGCAGCGATGAAATTCGAATATTCAATTTTTGGCACCCATTTCAAGTGCACGTTTTCTGGATAATAGGCAAGCTTCTTCGGAAGTTTGCCTGTCCAACCATCCTTGTAAATTTTGGCAGGTGATGTCTGCCAACGCTTGAATCCAGTCATTACGTTCATTGAGACAGGGTATGTAATGGAATTCTTTTCCGCCTGCGTTAATGAACGAGTCTTTTACTTCCATTGCAATTTCTTCCAGAGTTTCCAGACAATCCGCCACAAATCCAGGACATACGACATCGACGCGACGCATATGCGTATTGCCCAATTCCATCAATGTCGTTGCAGTATAAGGTGTTAACCACTTGGCCTTGCCAAACCGGGATTGAAAGCAAACGGCGTATTCGTTGGATTGTAAGGACAAAGCTTCAGCCAGTAATCGTCCGGTTTTCTGGCAGGCGCAATGGTAGGGATCGCCCTTATCAAGACTGGTGCGAGGCGTGCCGTGAAAACTGATGATGAGTTTGTCGGGACGGCCATGTATATTCCAATGATCGCGGATATTCTGCGTAAGGGCAGCAATATAACCTGGGTCATCGTGATACTGTTTTATGGTGCGGATGGCTGGTTGATTGCGCATCGTTTTCAATGCTGCAAAAACGCTATCCATGGCGGCTGCGGTGCTGCTGGCAGCGTATTGGGGAAATAAAGGCAGGATCAGAATCCGCTCGCATCCCTGTGCCTGCATCTTCTTCAAGATCGATGCAACCGAAGGGTTACCGATATTCATCGCATACTCAACCACAGGCGGGTGGGTCAATCGCCGGCTTAGCGCCTCGCGTAATAAAGCAGTTTGCCGTTCGGTATGGACTTTGAGGGGAGAACCTTCGGGCATCCAGATTTTGGCATATTTTTCTGCCGATTGTTTTGGTCTGAATGGCAGGATGAAGCCATGCAATATCGGCCACCAAAACAGCTTGGGCAGCTCGATGACCCGGGAATTGCTGAGAAATTCCTTCAGATAAGGGCGTAGAGCGTCCGCCGTTGGAGCATCTGGAGTGCCCAGATTGATTAACAAAACACCCGTTCGCTGTGGCGATCCGTGTCGATAGATAGGTTCAGAAGTCATAGACGTGATGGTCTGATTTTAGGTATGGCTGTATGAAAAAAAGAATGTTGCTGGCTGATTTGCAAATATCAAAGTGATTAATGCTGAGATAATCCGTTCGAAAGAAGTTTTGCGGTGATGTCGACAATGGGAATGATGCGTTCATAAGACATGCGCCGAGGACCAATGACCCCAACAGTGCCGAGTACTTCTCCTTCAATTCCATATGGGGCAGTGACAAGGCTGAATTCTTCCAATGTAGCAACATCCGATTCGCCACCGATAAAAATTTTTACCCCATGCGCTTGCCGGCTTAATTCAAGTAACTGAAGCAACTTGGTTTTACGTTCGAATAATTCGAAAAGTTTTTTCAAGCTGAGTAAGTTTTCTGTCAGATCATTGACATGCAGCAAGTTATGTTCGCCGGCCAGAACGACAGCTTCACTGCTTTCATCAATGGCATTTCCACCGACCTCGATCGCCGCACTCATGAGACTGGTCATTTCGCTTCGCAATTGCTTCAGCTCGACATCCAGTCGGCTACGTATTTCATTCAGGGTGCAGCCGGCATAATGCTGATTGATAAAATTACCCGCTTCGATCAGATCAGATTGCGAATATGAGTTTTCAGTGAAGATGATGCGATTCTGAACGTCACCTTCAGGGGTCACGATGATCAGCAGGATACGTTTTTCTGATAATGCCATGAATTCCACATACCGGAACACGGCGCCCTTACGTTTTGGCGTTATCACCACGCCGGCAAAATGCGTCAGTTCCGAAAGCAATTGCGAAGCGGCATTGATCAACCGGGAGGGATTGTCCGGATGCAATTGATTTTCCAAATGATTGATTTCTACTTTGTCCAGGGTCTTAACAACGAGCAAAGTATCGACAAAGAACCGATAACCCTTAGGTGTGGGGATTCTTCCTGCTGACGTATGCGGACTCGCTACCAAACCCATTTCTTCGAGGTCAGCCATGACATTTCGAATTGTTGCAGGACTCAGATCCAATCCAGAAAATTTCGAAAGTGTACGCGAACCAACCGGTTGACCTTCGTGAATATATCGTTCTACCAGGGTTTTTAATAGTATTTGAGCACGTTCATTTAACATAGCGCATTATGTACGATTTGCCGGCATCATTGTTGAGTTAGGAGGATTGATTTTGCCTTATATATGCTAAACTTTCTACAGTGAAGCATATCTTTGTTCAGTTCGGAGCAAGTGATGAATAGATGGTTCTTTGGACGTTAATTTCAAGTTCTGGGAACTACGGATGCACCATTTTTACAGAGCAGAAGTATGTGTAGTGTAGCGTATATTGGGCAGGCTTTCTGCGTTTCCCTCTTTTGATCCAATTGCTGTGATCATTGATACTTTTTAGAAATGAACTCGCCATTTTCGACCATTGCTCTGATCGGTAAGCATAAGAATCCAGAGATTGCAGTGCCACTGCTCAACCTTGCAGATTATCTGGCAAAAAGCAACTATACCGTCTTGTTGGATCATCTAACCGCGTCCCAGGTACATACCGATCGATATCCCGTCTTATCGTTGGAGCAGATTGGCGAACAGGCTGATCTTGCGGTAGTTATCGGGGGCGATGGAACGATGTTGAACATCGCGCGGATGCTGGTTTCCTATGATGTGCCACTGATTGGCATCAACCAGGGAAGGCTGGGATTTCTCACTGATTTGTCTGCGGAAACGATGTTTGAGGCGCTTGATGAGATTCTGGCAGGGCATTACAGCACTGAGCGCAGGATATTGTTATATGCTGAAGTTATCCGGAGTGGAACCATTGTCTATAAAAGCCTGGCATTCAATGATGTGGTGCTGTACCGTGGCATGAGCAGTGGGATGATTGAATTTGAGGTCAAGGTGGATCGTGAATATGTAAACACGTTGCGTTCAGATGGCTTGATTATATCGACACCCACTGGATCCACGGCTTATGCTTTATCATCGGGCGGGCCCATTCTGCATCCAAGTCTCGAGTTGATCGCGCTTGTTCCGATATGCCCGCATACCCTCAGCAATCGGCCCATTGTCATCGGGCCGGAAGCGAGCGTCGAGATTCAATTGCGCAGTTCCGCTTATGTGCGCATGAATTGCGATAGCCACTCCTGTTGGGATCTGGAACAAACCGATAGCATCATCGTTCGGCGTTTTCCCAAAACAGTTCGATTATTGCATTCAGTCAATCACAGCTATTACCGCATGCTCAGGGAGAAATTAGGGTGGAGCGAATTTCCGTGAGACCGGTCAATACTCAACCTACATGCTCAAACATTTAGGCATTAAAAATTTTGTCATCGTGGATCAGGTTGACTTGGATCTCATGCCGGGATTTACAGTGGTTACCGGAGAGACTGGGGCGGGTAAATCCATCGTGATCGATGCGCTCACACTCGCTTTGGGAGAGCGCGGAGATATCAACCAGATACGGATGGGGTGCGATCGCGCAGAAATCGATGCTCTCTTCGACATCAGCCGGCTGCCAGACTTGAAGCATTGGCTGCGGGAGAATGATCTTGACGGTGATCCCGATCTTTGCCTGTTGCGCCGTATCCTTGAAAACTCGGGGCGTTCGCGCAGCTATATCAATGGACATGGTGTGACACTCCAGCAACTGCGCCTTGCTGGAAATTTTTTGATCGATATTCACAGTCAGCATGTCCATCAATCGTTGCTTCAGAAAGATATCCAACTCGAATTGCTCGATGCTTTTTCTGGCTGCGCCGAATTGGCGCGTACGGTCAAGGCGACCTATCAAAGCTGGCAATCCCGCCAACGGCACAGAATAGCCATGGAACAGCAGATGGAGGAATCTCGACTCAAGCGCGAGCAGCTGGAGTGGCAGGTACAGGAGTTATTCGACCTTAATCTTACGACGGATGAATGGCACAAGTTACAGGTTGATCATAACCGATTGTCGCACATGGCAACGTTGCTGGCTGCAGCGGATAGTGCTGTAGAAACGTTATCCGAGAGCGAGTCGGCTGTACTGAAAAAAGTGGATGCCATCACTGCGCAATTACATTCTCTCGTTGACTATGATCAACAACTTGAAGCAATTACTGATTTGCTTGACTCAGCAAGAATTCAATTGCAGGAGGGAGTACGTGATCTGAAGCATTACCGGCAGGGCCTGGATCTGGATCCACAAGCCCTGCAGGATATGGAAAAGCGATTGTCGGCCATTCACGCGCTGGCACGAAAATATCGCACATCGGCAGAAGAATTACCGCCATTGCTTGATAATCTCCAATGTCAATTAGAGGCGTTGGATTCTGAATCCGATATCAGTCATCTGCAGGCACAAGAAATTGCGGCTAAAACAGAGTATGTGGCACTGGCCAAACAATTAAGCCAGGTGCGTCAGCACGGTAGCGAAGCGCTGTCGCACCAAGTCAGCGCCGCCATGCAGATGCTGGCGATGTCGGGTGGACGATTTGCAGTGACACTGACGCCGAGCGAGCAAGGCAATGCTCAAGGCTTTGAGCAGATTGAATTTCAAGTTTCGGCCAATCAGGGTTTACCCTTACGGCCTCTGGCGAAAGTTGCCTCGGGCGGCGAGCTATCACGCATCAGTCTTGCAATACAAGTGATTTGCAGCAAGTTAGGCACGGTACCGACATTGATTTTTGACGAAGTCGATGTTGGGATTGGTGGGAAGGTGGCAGAGATCGTCGGAAATTTGCTGAAAAAATTAGCCAATGAGCGCCAGGTGCTGTGCATCACGCATTTACCGCAAGTGGCGGCAAGCGGAGATCAGCAGTGGCAGGTTATAAAATCAGCAGACCTGGCAGAAAATCAGCCGATCTCGAGCACGATCAAGGTACTTGATCAGCCAGAACGAATTGAAGAAATCGCCCGTATGCTGGGAGGCGTGAAGATTACCGAAGTCACCCGTAAGCATGCGGCTGAAATGTTGCATCATGCCCATCATGCAGCATCCGAATAACCCAGTTTTTCAAGGCCTCACTCATTAGCGGATGAAATGTCGGGTACCCAACGTATCCACGATCATTCGCCGATAATGCTCTGATTTGCGCATCTGTAACAGTTCCAATTGACTGAGATTGTCGGTCAGCACGATCCCCCGTGATTGATCGACCGATAACATCCGCTGCTTTAACCAATCATGATGTTTCTTTGGCAATTCGTTTTGGGCAAGATTGATGTCGTGATTGGTCGCGAGAAAAATAAAATCGTTGAAATCTGCACCAAGGTCAGAAATAAATACTTGCTGATAGGGAAAAACTTCAGCAATCGTTTTTGATACCGATGCAAGCGCGGCATTTTGACCGTTCTCGAAGAAAGAAACAAAATTCAGTGCCAACATACCCTGATCGTTCAACAGAGACCGCAATTGAGCGAGCGTTTCAACCGTGAGTAAATGTGTCGGCTCCGAGCCGCCGGTGAATACATCCAATATGATCAAATCATAGGGGCCTTTGAGTTTACGGATTTCGTAGCGGGCATCGCCAATGATGACGCGGCCACTTGGCTTGAATCCAAAGAAACGGGTTGCTGCCTCAGCTACCGCCGGATCTATTTCCAACGTATCAGTGGCGATGCCATATTCTTTCAGCGTCATCGCCATATGGCCCGCGCCTTGGCCGATCAATAAGGCATTTTTCATCGCTGGCGCTAATGCCGGAAGGTGTCCGACGATTTTTTGATACGTGAGGAGGTTTTCGCCGTGACTGATGCTGGCTGCCCCTATCGTCGATGCATCGACAGTCAATAAGCGAATGTTCTCTTTGGGTTTGTCGATCACTCGAACCCAGCCATACAAGCTTTCGCGTTCGAATAAAGTCTTGAACGTTTCGCTGGATTCGGGCTTGCCAGAATTGGCGATTTGCGGAAATAACCCGATACCGATCACGACCAATAGCGTGGTGGGAATCAGAGACAATGTGGATTTTTGATATTTTCGCTCGATCACCGTGATGAGTATCGCCAGTATCAGCAATGCGATGCCCAAGCCGATGAAAATTTCGCGGGAGCCAATCAGTGGAAACAAATAAAACCCTAGGAATAAGGTTCCGATCACGCTGCCAACGGTGCTGACCGCATAAATGGAGCCTGTGTTTGTGCCTACATTGGCCAGTGCCGAAGTCGAAAGCTTGACTGCAAATGGACCTACCATGCCCAACAGGATCAAGCTGGGTGAAAATAAAATCAGCGTGCTGATAAAGCTTCCCAGGCGCAATCCTAATGGATCGGTTGCCAATAGAATTGGGCCTGTCAGCCAGGGAATGATGAGCGTCAAGAAGCCAGCGGCTGCAATAATCACGGAGAGTCCCGATCGGGCCCGGTCTGCCAAGATTCCGCCGGCATAATAACCGATCGCCAATGCAATCAGCGTGACTGCTATGAGGGAAGTCCATACATACAGACTGGCGCCATAAAAAGGCGCGATCAGGCGGGTTCCGAGCAGTTCGATGACCATTACCGCCGCGCCGGTCAGAAATACCGTGCAATGCAGCCAGATTTTTTCAAGGAGTTTTGAAGGAGATCGATTCATGGTGTGCCTTTAAGGATTAGCTTTGGTTTTCTTGAAGTTGTTGACTATGAAGTGGCCGCCGGAAATGACCAGATCCGGATATTCCAGTAATTTGAATCTCAGAAATGGATTGCCACGCACGGCAATGATGTCCGCAGGTGCGCCCGGCGAGAGGGTTCCCAACAATGGTTTTCCTAAATTTTTTCCGGCCTCTGAGGTGGCTGCTTTGAATACGTTCAGCACATCGGCGAATTCGATAGCTTCTCCGCTGGTTAAATGCAGCATCATGCTCATTTCTTCTCCATTGATGCCCCATGGCACATTGTCATGGCCAATTTCAGAACCGTAGATGAATTTGGAACGCGTATCGGGATTATGCGCAATGAGGTGAGAAAGCTTATGCACGTTAGCATGGATGCCAGTGCAAGCCGATAACGTATCAATGGTCGTTACGAAGGTCACATGCTGAGCGACGGCGCGGTGCAGCAATTCATCGCGAATTTCCGCGCAAGGTATATGCGCCCATTCGTCGACACCGCCATCGAGTGCAAGCTCGACCCCGGTATTTTCACCCACATGGACAGCGACTCTGCGGTTCAACGAATGTGCTTTGGCAACGATTGCTTTGACGATGTCAAGTGACAGCAGCGGCCAAGGTGTGGCAGGGGGTGTGCCGTGGCCATGACTGGACATCCATGGAGCCCCGGTTTCTCCTCCGAGTTCCAGCGAAAGCTTGATCAGCGCTGAACCTCCATCCACGAGATCTTTGACGACTTTTTGCGCTTCTTCGGCGGTCGACACGACAATACCGATATCACCATATTGATCGGTGGTTGCATGATCGCCATGACCGAAAATATTCAGTGGATAGCCCCCACTCGCTTGAATGATCGGGCCAGCGTTGATCAGGCGTAAGGTGCCGGCGCCGCCTGAGGGTTTGAGCAGAGGGCCGCCTGTATCCCGTGCGGTGGTAATACCGTGCTTCAATACGATTTCCGCAGGTATATTCTGGAACGTCAGATGAGCGTGCGATTCGATGAATCCGGGCAATATCGTGGCATCGCCGAGATCGACGGTGCGGCTGCATTGCTTGCTCAACTGGATTGCATCGCCGGTCTGAATAACTTTATTGCTCCTGATCAATACTGCTGAATATTCAAGCAAATTGAAACCATCGAATACACGATCAGCCACAAGGACGTAACAGTTCTGATTTCGTGAACGACTGGCAGCGTTGTCCGGTGCTGAGTTGGCATGGTTGAATCCGCACAGCAATGTGAAAGCAGAAAAAGTTAACAGTGATTTGGCATGGAATAAAAAATTTTTTTGAGTAATCATTTTTGTAATTTGATAATTTTTGTATTTATTTATAAAAAATGATTTTAACCTGCTGGTTTGACGAGGATCGAGATGGGAAGGAAATTCAACGTGCGCAAATTTCGATGTTCAATCTTGAAGTTCAATCTTTCTGCAGATTTCTATCGATTGATATTCTAAGTAAGAAAGCGGCTGCTGATAATGCGGCAAATTGTCGCAGTCATGTGGGAAATCAAGTAGTGAAGATTTTCGAGCTGATCGGTAAGCGATTGTTAATTTTGCATACTAGAAAAATCAGGCGTAAGAAAATAACCCTTATTTCATGCGTGCCTGCGACATTTTGCCGCATTGTGTTTTGGTGGATTAAAAAATATGATTGGCGCCGAAATCAATTCTTTTTATTTAGGGAACATCTATCAATTGTTCAGTCAGGGAAAATGAAAAGAATCGGTTTCGGGTTGCTTTTTGAGATCCACCTCAAAAAGCAACCTCTAGTGAGAAGCACAAAAATAATTCATTAAAAAGTTAAAAGGGGTTTTCTTAACATGATTAATAAAAAATTCAAGCTTTCAACCCAGGCAGCAGTCGCTGTTGCATTACTGGTGGGCGTCTCACAAAGCGCATTTTCGCATACTCGCTTGGATATACCAACGGTTGTGGAAGGGGTTAGAGTCACCAATAACGTCGTTATCGGCCATAGCTGCGGAGAAGGCAAAAATACCATCGCCAGCACAGTCGTTTTCCCGGATGGTGCGGATTCCATCATTAAAGTCAATGGCGCCCCATCAAATGACACAATTGACACTTATGTATCTAACTATGGAAATTTATTCCAAAAAATTCTGGATCATAGCGTCTACGAATCAGAAGACGAGAAAAAAGATGCTAACGGCAACGTCGTTGGTTTTTGGGTGAAAGACGGAAAAATGCCAGAAGGCTATACGGTATATCTGCCATTCCGTGCAAGCGCCATGTTCATCGAACCAACCTCCTGCGCACGCAGTGTCAAAGTTGTTCTTGGCATTGCAGATATTTGTAAAGTGACACCCATATCAGGATTCGTTGATGGAGTACTTGAAACATGGACTCCTGCTGTAGGTTCAAATTACGACGGTGTCGGATTGGGCGGATACAATTCACCAGCCACCTATACTGTAACTCGTGATGCCACGAATAATCCTCTGGATGCAGCATGCGGTGATGGCGTAGATGTTGAAATCATTCCTTCGGCTGCGCAGCTCAATCGCGACATGCCAATCAAAAGCTCTAAAGGCAAACAGTACTGGCCAAAACATTAAGCTAAGCTGTTCGCTTAAGAGTTTAGGCAGTTTCTAAATTGAAGATGAAGTGAGAACGGGAGCTCTCACTTCATCTTCAATTCTCTTTTTTATCACTAAGGAGTAATTATGCGAATAGTAAAAAAACCGGAAATGGGTATACCGATCCTGGTCATGATGTCTTCGCTTGCGGTTGCCGCCGGTAATGTCTTGGCGAATGATGCCAGCAATGCAGATAGCCGGGCAGTATTCAACAGTCTGGAATCATTGCAAATTAGCTGTAACGCCAATGAGAGTCAAGAGTCGAACCGGGAATTATCAGCCAAACTCATGAATTTGGCTTCCTCGAATAATCCCCTGGATCGGGTTAGCGCGCTGTCTCAACTCGCCGGTAAAGGATCAGTGGACGCTAATATCGTACAAAAAATCCTGCAAGCGGCGCTTCGCGATCCGGATTCGAATGTCAGAGCACAGGCGGTATATGCGCTTGCTCAGCAGAATTGCGCTGATGTGCCTTTGATACTTGAACAGGCTCTGCAGGACAGCGAGCTTTCAGTGCGTTTGATGGCAGTGGATAGCCTCAGTGCGGATGAAAAAGGTGCCAGCCTGCTTGAACAAGCGTTGAGCGACGAAGAAGAGGCCGTCAGAGAATTGGCCGCCATGAAACTCGAAACGTCGTCGAAGTAGTGACATAACTCGATCGAACTGATAATTCTCCATAAAATCATCGATTTTTGTTGAGAATCCATTGTTGTTCAGAATAGGTATCACAACCTAATAATTAAGGAGCATAAATATGAAATTTTCAGGATTGAAAAATACAGTGGCTACAGTATTGGGTGGATTAATGATCAGTCAGGCAGGCGCAGTGCTGGCTCATAACCAAGCAGGTAGCTTTACCACAGGCTTGGCTGCTGGCATTGATTTTTATCAAGTTTCCTGTTTCGATGATGGCGCCGGCGCACCTTCCTATGCCGAAGCACAAGTCAAGGATATGACAGCAAATTCCTCTAAAGTCGGCATCGTTTTGCAAAAAGGCACCACGCCATGCACAGCCAACAAATGCGCGCAAGCCAGCACCGATACTACCGACACCGACGCGGCGTACAGTCCGCTGATAAGAGTAACGCAAGGTTCGGGTGTTTATAATTTATTCGTGTCTCATAGTACTGCGGGAACCGATAGCTATGATGTTCAGGTGCATTGCAAAACCGCAACTAATGTTCATACAGGAACGAGCGTTTCTTCCAAGCAGCAACAATAGTAATTGTGCTCTTGCAGTAGCATTATTATCATCGCGTTTAAAGCAAAATCCCAATGAGCATTGCTCATTGGGATTTTTTCATTGACAAAGATAGAAAGCTTTATTGCTGGATTGCTGCCGTGCCTGTCTGGCGTTTTTGAAAATGCGTCATTCCCAATAATCCCAAACCAGCTAATAGCAGCGCATAGGTATGGGGTTCGGGAACCGCCGTCACCAGTGCGGTCTGCATGCTGTCAAAATAAATGCCATCATTGGGCGCCGAACCTTGAAAAGTGATGGAAGTGAACTCCGTGGTATCAATCAAACCCACAAACGCCTGATTATCTGGTGTGCCGGTAAAGCCAGTGAATAGCGTTGCCGAGTTACCGTTGGATAGGGTGGCGCTGAAATCCGTTGCGCCGCGCGTGCCCAGATCGCCCACATCGATTGCGAATGCCGTGATCGGCGATGAAAAAGTGAACGTAATGCTGTCGGGAGTTGAAAAATACACCCCGAACGAACCATCCGTCGGCATTACGGTCGAGGTACCAAAAAAACCGGAGCACCATTCTGAACCGTCGCAAGACACTTCAACCGTAGGAAATACAAGTGGTGATGAATTGTCGACAGGGGGTTCTTCAAAACTTTCAAGAGTAGTGGTGGCGCCGCCCAGGGCGGAAGTAAACGATGCTTCATCGAGATACGTCATCGTGGCAAAAGCGCTACCAGTGACACTGCTCAATGAGAACACACATGCATAGGATATGAATCGATTGGTTATCATTCTTCCTCCATATTTAAGAAATGAAAGGTAGGGAGCCTTTGAAAAGAAAGTGAGCAGCGATCAAGCTAGGCGAACCAAATATATTAGGCAAAAGACGGTTACTGGTTGACTGTAAATGAGCCTCTATATTTGGTTTCACCGGGCTTGACCGTGTGCAATCGTCACTTGAGGGTTTCTTAAGGTTGTGGCCAAATCTGCGTGCCATCGAAAATAATGGGCATATCGCGATCAATCTGAGCAGCAGAAGGTCTTACGTATACATGTAATCCTTCACCACAGGTTTCTGGTAGGGGATTGACTGTCAAATCCCGATTTATAGTCAAAAAAGCTGGAGAATTGAAGGCATGACCACCCTCTACACCATCATATTTGGAACCGACAGCGGGTGTCCATAAACTTACTGCTGTGTCATCATTAATATCGGTGATTGGGGTTATTTTGCATACATCAACGATGGCCACGTCGAACCGTACGCTTTTAGCGCATGAACTAGGTTCCACAAAAAGGGCGCTAATGGTGAAAGGGATATATGCATTGAGATTAGCGGCTACACCCTTTCCGCCGCCCGACCAAAATCCTACGACATTACCAAGGCTATCGGTTTTTTCATTTTGCTCACTGAATACCGAACGATTTTGCAACAATTGAATAGCGTTACCCCAATTTATGAAGTTAGAGAGAGTGCCAGTATATGGATCGGTACCACCTGCCTGAGTGGTGCCCGTGGTGATAGTCGAATCAATGCCATCAGGTATAACGACGCTGGTGCCGATCACTGGCGACTCACCACAACCGTGGCCGATCACAATATTATTGCTGCTTCTTTTTTGCTCGGTTATTTGTGGGACTTCCAAAACTGTGTGAGCCTGTGCATGTTGAATTGCAGCCAAAATTATTATCATGCTTGATGTTAGTAGTAATTTACGTATGAGCATTACACATTCTCCGATTGAATATTATTGTGATATAAAAAACTGTATGCAGAAAAGAAAGAAGTGAGAAAGGCTGATAAAACTTCAATTGAGCGCACGGGTATTGTCATCAATAGTTCCGTGAATGGCAATGCGGCAAAATGCCGCAGTTGGCAATGATTAGAATATATTGTCGATGAATATCTCATTTAGAAAGTTTTAGAAAAAATAACAAGCGTTGGATAAGTAAGAAGAAATCAAGCGAAAAACACGATATTTTTCTAATAAGGTTTGAGTGGCGGATTATGCGTATAGGGGTGCGACAATTTGTCGCATTGATATTTCAAAAATGGCAACAGATAATCAAGTTACAGAGTAGAGAATATAGAGTAGAAGAAGAATACATTCCATGCACTGGAGAGATTAAATTATTAAAAAAACAATGTAATTAACTTATTTTAAGTTTTATTGATTAGCGGTTATTTGGAAGTAAAAATTATTTAGAAGAAGGGGGCAAAAAATGTGTAAAAAACAAGGATTAAAATTTTTGGCGGTTTCAATGGTCAGTATGGCTGCAGCAATAGGGGGAGTAAGCGTGTTGGCGCATACGACGCTCGAGCTTCCAAGCGTTCCGGAAGGTGCGAGAAGCTCCAACAATATCATCATTGGCCATGGGTGTGGAGAGCACAATGTGATCGGCACCAGCGTTGTGTTTCCCGATGGTGTGGATTCTACGATTACCGTTGACGGACAACCTCATACTGGCGCTCTGACTGATTTTGCCGACTGGGGAAATTCAATTCAAAAAAACTATAGCCGGGCTATCTTCAATTTTGAAGATGAGAAGACTGATGCGAACGGTAATGTCGTCGGTTTTTGGGCAGGCGGTGGAAATTCTTTGCCGCATCATTTGAATGGATATATTCCCTTCCGAGTAGGAGCCATTACAATTAAAACTGATTCATGCGCCGCAAGTGTCAAGTTTCATGTATCGATCGTGGATGTTTGTGAGATCACCGCGATTTCCGGATTTAACGATGAAACCGTCAATAAGTGGACATTGGCCGGATTGGGCACTCCCTATGACAGCACAGAAGATGGCGCTGCTTCATTGACCATTACCCGTACCAGCGCATTACCGGAAAGTTGCGGAGGAACTGGAACCGCTGTTGAGGTCAAACCATCGGCTGCACAGCTCAATCGAGATATGCCTATCAAGTTTGAAGGCAATCAAGTTTGGCCTCAATAAGAATGTAAGAATAGGTTTTGTAGATAATACAATTTTGTTACGAAACCTCGCTCTCCCTCCTTCCTTATCGGAGCGAGGTTTTTTTAGAAACGAGCCAAATGTGTTAAATGAATAATGGCAGTTGTGGGAGGCTCATGTTGAATCTTGGTTTGAGAAATTGAAATAAATGTACAAAAAATCTAACAATAAAAACAGTAACTATTAATTGACAATTAAGGAATTAGAATCATGAAAAAAATAATGAATACGCTATTGGCTACTGGTTTTGGAATAGCTTTGTTAGGGTATATGACTTTATCAAGTGCTCATGAAGAACCTAATATTCCGATGGATGTGAATAGTGATAATGCCGGTTTCATCGGATATGCAGTTGTTAATTGCAGTAATCTTGTGGGAACGGATATTGCCACGGATTATTTTGTTGCACAGGTCGAAGATCTTTCGCCACCACAGGATAATTTATTTCTTAGTGTACAAGTAATTAAAGATCGCCTTGCTGCTAATGCTACTGATCCAGTCTCTGGTGATGGAGAACCTGGCCCTGAGGCTCGAGTGTATGGCGGTAATGGAAACTATCTAGTGTTAGTCAACAAAACCGCCGCTGGGATGCGCACCTTTAATTTTACTTACCATTGCAAAGCGATTGCGAATGATGTGCACACTGAAACAAGTGCACCGAATGTATTGTACTATCAATAATTATTGAGTTTGATGCTCGAATCTGTATTCGTTTAGGATTTTATGTAGGTATTGATATGATGGATAAGTTAATTGTTTTTCTTTCGTGTATACCATTACTGCTCTTAGGCGGATTTACATCTCATGCAGAGCATTTAGATCAGGCCTCAGAGTCGTGCCAATTGACTACATTGGATGGCAAATCAACCTTTGCTCTGCAGGAATTGAAGGGAAAAGTGGTGTATATGGATTTCTGGGCATCCTGGTGTCCGCCGTGCGTTAAATCCTTTCCGTTCCTGAATCAGCTCGAACATGAATTGAAGGATAAAGGGTTGCATGTGGTTGGTATCAATTTGGATGAAAAAATTGCTGATGCTCAGGCATTTATTGCGAATAATCCTGTTGATTTTTCGATTGTAGCCGATGGCAATAAGCAATGCGCCAAAGTATTCGAATTAATGGCGATGCCGACGTCATATCTGATCGACAAGAAAGGCAATGTACGGCATATTCATCAGGGATTTCGCTCGGATGAATCACAGCAATTACGGGCATTGATCACGCAGTTATTGACGGAATAGTCCGAGGTATGTTGATCTCATTGAGAAATAATCAATGGTTAAGAATTGCTCTTCTCTTTCTAAGCTGAAGATATTACCTGTTATCCTGCAAGCGTTGATATTGAGTATCGTCTTTACAGGATGCGCGAATGTAGCTCCCTGGGAGCGCGGTAACCTCGCCCAACCGCAGATGGAATTGGAGCCGTATCCACTGCAAAGTGAAATCCAATCGCATAATTACAGCAGTCGTGAAGCGGCTCCCAGCCATAAATCCACATCGGGGGGCGGGGGCTGCGGTTGTTATTGAGCCAAATCTCCATCCCTAATCCTTCACCCAGCAGGAAGGTGGATTAATCAGGTAAAAAAGGTAAGTCATTTTGCATCGAAATAAAAAGCCGCAGTGTTACCGTGGCTGCCGGAAGTTGTCTGATCATTCATCAGGATCAGCGGTACATTCCCAACATGCGCTTCATGCCTTGACCAGCGCGGCGTTGGTATTACCCGGATTGTTATTGTCACCGGGACATGCCAGCGCGAAAGAGCGCATCAATTTCCAGTACAGCCGCTATCAGGAAGGCGAGCGCAATCTCTATGGTGCGCCGCACAGTTTGAAGCCCATCACTGCGGATGTTCTGCACGGCAGCGGGTTATTCTCATTGACCGACCGCACCACGTTTTCGTTCAGCTATACGCAGGATACCTGGTCAGGTGCGACGCCGATCACCTCAACGCCATTGGCCACTACCGGCGGGAATCGTGCATATTTTGGTAAGGGCGGGGTGGTTGCAGGTGCTTCTCCGATACTCCAGAGCGATGTGCTGTTGAATCGCGATTTGACCCCCATTGGACGGGATCTGTTCACTAAGCAATTGACCGGCGATGTCGATCCTCGCTCGGTATTGGTCATGGTGTCGGCTTCACCGGAAACGCGTCGTCAGGCCACATTTGGTTTGAGCCACGAGTGGAACGAAGCCGCTATCAATGTCGCGGGTGGTTTTTCGCGCGAGCGCGACTACAAATCCAGTTTCGGCAATATCGGCGGCCGCCTCGATTTCAATCAGAAGTTGACTACGGTCAAATTCAATGGCGGCTATACCTTCAGTGAAATTGGTGCCATCCTCGATCATGATTCATCACCGTATATCAATAAGGATGCGTATATACAGAACATCGTACGCCGTGGCAGTTCAGAGATTTTACGGGATGATCGGCAGGATTGGGTTGCCAATGTTGGACTGACGCAGGTATTGACCAAGAATGCATACATCGATGCCAGTATCGGCTATACACACAGCAGCGGCTTTCTGGAAAATCCGTACAAAGCGATGTCGTTCATTTTCGTCGACCCGGCCGAGTTGAACAATGGTCTATCGACACCGGTTACCGGGAGAGTGCGCGCGTTCATCGAACAGCGGCCGGGTACTCGTAACCAGGTTGCGCTCAATGCGAAATATGTGCATTACATCAGTCCGTTCAATGCAGCTATGCATCTGGGTTACCGCCTATCGGTCGACGATTGGGGCGTCAATACGCATACATTTGATGCCAGTTGGGTGCAACCGCTTGGCAGCGGCTGGACGTTGACGCCGCGGATCCGTTACTACTCGCAGGATTCAGCCAGTTTTTATCGGCCTTATTTGTTCACTCAACAAACTTATCAAAAACCCCAGATTGATAGCTTGGGACGAGAGATTTATTTCAATCCTACCAATCCTGACGCCTTATATTTTCGAAGTGGCGTGTTTGGCTATGTCGATCAGAATGGCAATGCGATTGATGATGCAGTGGCCCAAACCTTGCAGCCTAAATACGTTCCTTATCAATTGCCGAAAAATTTTTCCAGCGACCATCGCCTGGCAGGATTCGGGGCATTGAGCGGCGGCGTGGTGCTGAGCAAATTATTGGCAAAAGGCGTTGCACTCGAAGCCGGTTTTGAATATTACACGCGTGCCGGTTCGATGCAAATTGGCGGGGGCGGCAGTAGTAGCTTTACCGATTTCGATTATTATGTCGCGAATGCGGCAGTCAAATTCGATATCGAACCCGTCACTTCTTCACCGATGGGTGGCCAGGACAGTTCCGCGATGTCTCATAACCATGCTGCATCGCATCACCATCACACGATACCGCCTGCCGGAATCATGTTTGGCCATATGCTCGATAAAGCCGGGGATTTTATGGCGGGCTACCGGTTCATGTATAACTGGACTGGCGGAAACATGATGCATGGTACTCACAAAGCAGCTGATCAGCGCATCATCGACCAAGGATGCAGTGGTCAGGATTGTCAATTTACGCCTGCCAATATGGACATGCGCATGCACATGATCGATCTGATGTACGCGCCGACGCGTTGGCTGAATGTGATGTTGATGCCGACATTCATGGATATGGATATGAATTTGCGAGAATTATCCGGTGTGAAAGATCCGCTGCGGTCAGCCGCACATAGTAGCCATGCTGGTTTGGTGCACGAAACTGGCGCGTTGAGCGACACATATTTCTCCTCTCTGGTTAAATTGCTCGACATCTCAGGACACCGTATCCACGTCAATCTTGGCCTGAGTGCGCCCACTGGTAAAACCGATATTGAAATGCGCCGCACGCATACCGAGGAAGGTGGATTGATTCATTTTGGCATGCAATTAGGGAGCGGCACCTGGGATTTCATGCCGAGCCTGACGTACGTCGGAGAGAGAAGCCGTTGGTCATGGGGCGCGCAGTTGAGTGGCATCAAGCGCCTGGAGGAAAAGAACAAATCGGGTTATCGCCTAGGTGATATGGTACAGGCGACGACCTGGGGCGGATTCGATCTGACGCATTGGCTGACCGCCACCGTGCGCGGCGCATATACCTGGCAGGATAGGATTCATCGGGATTTTGACCAATTCAACGCGCGCATGGGCCCGATGGATTTTCCATCGAATTACGGTGGGCAATTCTGGGACATGGGATTCGGCGTCAATGCCAGAATCCCAGCCGGCCGATTCGCCGGCAACCGCTTCGGCATAGAATGGTTGCAACCGATCAGCAACGATTTCAACGGATTCCAGTTGAACCGCCAGGGATCTTTGGCAGCGACTTGGAGTTACCATTTTTGACCCTAATAGTTTTATTTTGATATTTTCGCCAAGATTGACAGTTGTGTTTATCTATCTCAGTCTCTTCTGATCCAATGACCTTATCCTGCCAATTATTGATTTAATGGCATAATGGCAAAGCATTATGCAGATCGTCATCTTTTAAAAATCCTCAGCGATATCAACATATCGAGCTGATATGGCTCACCTTAATTACTACCACTATGACTTCAAGGCGATGGGTTCGCCCTGCAGTATCCAACTGTACGCCAGAAATTCCAGAATGGGCAGACGGGTAGCCGAGGCGGCGATGGACGACGTGCATCGTTTGGAGGCGCGGTATTCGCGTTATCGGCAGGATAGTTTCTTGTCGAAAATAAACCGCGTGGCTGCGCGCGGCGGGACTATCACGGTGGATGACGAAACAGCCGGATTGCTCGATTACGCTGCGACCTGCTATGAACAAAGCGATGGGTTATTCGATATTACATCGGGAATTTTGCGTCGAGCCTGGGATTTCAAGTCGAATATTATTCCGGGTGACGAGATGATTCAGTCGGTACTTGAGAAAATTGGCTGGCACAAACTGAGTTGGCGACGACCACGGTTGGCGTTCCCAGTGCCGGGGATGGAGATTGATTTTGGCGGTGTGGTCAAGGAATATGCCGTTGACCGGGCTGCTTCGTTGTGCTGGGAAGCAGGTATTCATCACGGCATCGTAAATCTGGGCGGAGATATCAAGGTGATTGGCCCGCATGATGATGGCAGTCCGTGGCGGGTCGCGGTGCGGCATCCGCGCCAGCCTGGTGGGGTATTGAAAATGTTATTGCTGCATTCGGGCGCATTGGCCAGCAGCGGTGATTACGAACGCTGCATCACGCTTAATGGCGTGCGCTATGGCCATGTATTGAATCCCAGAACCGGCTGGCCGGTGAATTATATGGCAGCGGTGAGTGTGGTCGGTGAATTTTGTGTCGTTGCGGGCAGCGCATCCACGATCGGGATGCTCAAGGAAAAACAAGGCGCGGAATGGCTCGATTCGCTGGGTTTACCGCATCTTTGGGTGAATGTCGACGGGGAAGTCGGTGGATCACTGAGCAGTTGACCTGATCTGGCTTTTTCGA
>NZ_QRCB01000001.1 GCF_009833095.1 Nitrosomonas sp. JL21 | reverse complement strand
TCCTCCACTGTCAAGGTGAAGACTTCTTAAAAAAGACTCCATATGTACATATCCATCACGTTTCAACCATTCGGTTCTAATCGCCGAAAATGAAACTCTGTTGCTATTCTTGAAGCCAAGTAGATCTTATACTTGGCAATTTCATAATCAACTAGGCTGCTGTTCCTGATGCTTTCTTCTTGCGCATGAAATAAAACGCAGCAGCGCCACCGCCAGCAAGAATGACTAAAGCAATTTCCATGATCCCGAAACCACCGCCGTGACTACCATGACCACCGCCCTTGCCAACATTCAAGGGAATTTTGACGACTGTCTTAACATTCCCGGCATCGTCCTTTCTTTCCAATTGAATGGCATACGAACCTTTTTCCTGAATGTTGGCTGCCACTACAATAATTCCAGAACCATGTTCTTGAGCAGGCATATAAACAATACCATGCTCATCTGCAGCGCCGTGCCCAGCATGTTCATCGTGATTCATCCCTTCATGTCCTTCATGATTGGCTTCTGTTCCGGCGTTTTTCTGCCCAGCCGCAGCATCCGGTTTAGCGCCATGCCCCTCATGGCCATCTTTTACCAGACGAACAGCCAATAGCATCTGACGAGCCTCTTGAGGCAATTCGACCGTCAAATTGACTTTACCAGTATTGGGCAAATTTTCACAAAATGAATGCATTGGAGGAATTCCACCTTCAGGCACTTCATAAGCGCTGAATGTTACTGGAAATTCGCCGCTTTTAATGGTACAGCCACCGGCATCATGATGCCCTTCGTGCGCGAGCATGAGCTGCGCGTATGACGGCAACGCCAGCATTGATGCTAGAACAGCACTACCTAATTTTGTTACCCAACCACTTTTAGAAACGACCTTCATATATTCTCCAAATTGATGATCTGTATGCAGATTGACTTAAATAATAGTGTACGCCCAGAAATATTGTCTGAGCATTTAGCTCGGGGATTGTATAACAAAAAATTCAGAATATTAATCGAAATGACAATTTTTGCTGTTCAGCTCAAGATAACCGTTCATCCACCAACTCTACCCAGTGTTTGACGGAGAGCAAAGTGCCGCTTTGCAGATGCATCAAACAACCAATGTTTGCAGTGGCAATCTGATCAGGTTGGCCGGATTCCAATGCCGTTATTTTGTTCTTCAGCAATTGTTGTGAAAGCTGCGGCTGCAGAATGGAATAAGTGCCTGCCGAACCGCAGCAAAGATGCGTATTGGGAACATGTGTCAGATCAAAACCAACAGTCGTAAGAATTTTTTCAACGACTCCCCGAATCTGCATACCATGCTGCAAAGTACAGGGAGAATGAAACGACAGTTTCCTTCGCTCGATTCGAGTATTCTGTCGATCCACCCGCTGTTGGATATCTGCAAGTTCAGCATACAGTATTTCACTCACATCCTTGGCTAGCGCAGAAATGCGCGCCGCCTTCCCGGCGTATTTCTCGTCATGTTGCAATAGATGCCCATAGTCCTTGACGGTCACGCCGCACCCACTTGCGGTTACCACGATTGCTTCCGCTTTATGTTGTTCGATGAAAGGCCACCATGCGTCAATATTGCGGCGCATATAATCAAGCCCCTCCTGCTGCGCATTCAGATGAAACGTCACAGCTCCGCAGCATCCCGCTTTCTCGGCCTTGATCAGTGAAATCCCCAGTTTATCCAACACCCGGGCAGTAGCGGCATTGATATTGGGCGCCAATGTGGGCTGGACACACCCATCAAGCACGAGCATCGCGCGGGCATGGCACGCCAAGGGCCATTCACCAGCGCTTTCGGGTTGAGCGGGTATGGCTTTCTTCAGACTACCGGGAGCCAGCCATCGGCCCATGCGCCCTATCTTGAGCAAACCGTTAAAAATGAATTTATTCGGCAGGATCTTGCGCAATGAATAACGCAAAACTTCGGCTTTAAGCGTGCGTTTCACCTGCTTCTCGACAATTCCGCGACTAATATCCACCAATGCGCCATAGCGTACGCCGGATGGGCATGTGGTTTCACACGCCCGGCAAGTCAAGCAACGATCCAGATGCAGTTGTGTCTTGCGGGTGACCGGTTGTCCTTCCAACATCTGCTTCATCAGATAAATCCGTCCGCGCGGACTGTCCAGTTCGTCTCCCAGAATCTGATATGTCGGGCAGGTCGCCAAGCAAAAACCACAATGCACACAACTGCGTAGAATGGCGTCGGCCTCTTTCCCTTCGGGGGAATTCTTTATGAAATCAGCAAGTTTTGTTTGCATTTATAAGTCTGAATAAAGCCGTCCGGGATTGAGAATTCTCTCCGGATCAAATTTTTCCTTTAACGAATGATGAATTTTCATCATATTCGAAGCTAATGGATGAAACGCAGGGGCCGATGCTCCACCGCTGCGAAACAGCGTAGCGTGTCCATGAGCGTGTTCTGCTGCGGCGCGAATCATGCTGACATTTTCAGCAGAGTCGCTGACCAACCAGCGCAACCCCCCATTCCACTCGATCATCTGCTTTCCGGTCAAACGCACAGGAGGCATGGTTGATTGAATCGATAATCGCCACATCGGATAAGCCGATTGAAAAAAATCATGGGTATGATCTCGAATCGAACGCCAAAATGCGTCGCCATCTTGTTCTTCATCTCCGCCCAATGTTTGCCATGCCGCCCGAATAGCCGATTCAGCGCCAGAGAGCCTCACAAATAGTTCATCACCCACGTGACAGGTAGCAGAGATCGGTAGCGGTTTGCCCGCCCACTCATTCATTCTTTTGATAGCCGTCACGTCATCCATCGCCATCTTTAGCGTCACTTCATGTATGGGTCTTGGTAACACTTTCACCGAAATCTCAAGCAATATCCCTAAAGTCCCCAGCGACCCTACCATTAATCGGGCAACATCATACCCAGCGACATTTTTCATCACTCGGCCGCCAAAACTCAGATCCCGCCCTTTGCCATCCAGCATTCGCACACCCAGCACAAAGTCACGCACCGCACCCGAAGCCGCGCGGCGAGGTCCGGATAAACCAGCGGCCACGCATCCCCCCAATGTTGCGGTCGGACCAAAATACGGGGGTTCAAAGGCCAGCATCTGGCCATGCTGTTCAAGCACGGATTCCAATTCCACCAATGGCGTACCGGCACGCGCCGTCATGACCAGTTCAGTAGGTTCATAATCGACAATACCGTGATAACCCGTCATATCGAGTACCTTACTGCCGTCATGCACTGCATTACCATAGAAGCGTTTGGTGCCGCTTCCACAGATATGAAGAGGAATTCGAGTGTCAAGCGCGGTATGAATAGCCTCAACATAGTGATCAATCATTGCGGGCATGCCATCAGAAACGGGGTAATTCAGCAAACTTTTGTTGACCTTGGTGCACATGCATGGCGCCCAGCTCAGCACATCGATGTAAGCTGGGTACCGCTTTACCCGGGTTTAACAATTCTTTTGGATCGAAAGCGGATTTGATCGCATGAAACATCGCCAGTTCATCCGAGCGGAATTGGGTGCACATCTGATTGATCTTCTCCATACCCACACCATGCTCGCCGGTGATAGTGCCACCCGCATGAATGCACATTTCCAAAATTTTTCCCCCAAACTCTTCCGTTTTTTCCAATTCACCGGGTTGGTTGGCATCATACAAAATTAGTGGATGTAGATTGCCGTCGCCCGCATGAAAAACATTCATGCAGCGCAATCCATATTCGCGGGAAAGTTGTTCAATGCCTTGCAGAACTTGCGCCAATTGCTTGCGGGGGATCGTGCCATCCATACAGTAATAATCAGGAGAAACCCTGCCTGCCGCCGGAAATGCTGCTTTACGCCCGGCCCAGAAGCTCAGCCGTTCTGCTTCATTCTGCGAACTACGAATCTTGGTCGCCCCACTTTGCTGCATGATCGTGAAAATACGTTCAATTTCGTCAGCTACTTCACCAGTCCCACCATCGGATTCGCACAGCAAGATGGCTTCAGCTTCCAGGTCATAACCGGCATGCAAGAATTCTTCCACCGCATGAATCGTAATTTTATCCATCATTTCCATGCCGGCAGGAATAATGCCTGCGGCAATGACGTTAGCCACGGCATTGCCCGCTTTCTGCACGTCATCAAACGTCGCCATCACAAGTTGCGCTTTTTCGGGAATCGGAATCAGCTTTACGGTAATCTCGGTCACGATACCCAGCATTCCTTCGCTGCCCGTCATCAACGCCAACAGATCATAACCAGCACTATCCAGACTTTCACCGCCAATTTCCAGAACCTCACCCTCGATCGTCAGCACTCGCAATTTAAGAATATTATGCACCGTCAGACCGTACTTCAAACAGTGCACACCGCCAGAATTTTCCGCCACATTACCACCAACCGAGCAGGCTATTTGCGATGAAGGATCCGGCGCATAGTACAAACCATGAGAAGCCGCAGCCTCCGAAATTGCCAGATTTCTGACACCAGGCTGGACGCGCGCGGTACGCGCCAGCGGATCCACAGCGATGATTTGATTCAATTTGGCCAATGACAGCAATATTCCCTGAGCATGAGGCAAGGCGCCGCCGGACAAGCCCGTGCCAGCGCCACGCGCCACCACGGGCGTATTCGTGGCATAACACAGTTGCAGCACTTTGACGATGTGTTCTTCAGTGTGCGGCAACGCAACGATCATCGGCAACTGCCGGTAAGCCGATAATCCGTCGCATTCGTACGGCTTCAAATCTTCTGTTTCATGCAACACTGCTTCTGGAGGCAAAAAAGACCGTAGTTGAGTGATGAGTTCTTGGGGAGACATACTATTATTCCGAATGCTTCTGAATTTCGTGATGAGCTAAAATTTCCAATATTTTTACAATTGCTGAATTATCCCATGCAGCGCCTTCCTGCGCGAGACAAGCGGTATACAATTCGTGAACCGTAGCTGTATTGGGTAAACTTACCCCCAACGCCCCGGCACTCGCCAAAGCGATATTCAAATCCTTCTGCTGCAACTCGACGCGAAAACCCGGATTAAATTGCCGGTCTATCATTCGCCTTCCGTGCACTTCCAGCACACGCGACGCTGCGAAACCGCCCATCAGAGCTTGGCGTACCTTTTCCGGATTAACACCCGCTTTGGAAACGAACAATAACGCTTCCGCTACCGCTTCAATCGTTAATGACACAATGATTTGATTGGCAATTTTGCAGATCTGACCGGCCCCATTCTGACCGATCCGAGTAACATTCGCACCCATCAGTTCGAGGATAGGCTTCACTTTTCCAAATACTTCCGCTTCTGCGCCGACCATAATCGTCAACGATGCATTCTGCGCACCCACGTCACCGCCAGATACCGGCGCATCGACGTAATCATGGCCCTGCTCATTCAATCGAACCGCAAAATCTCGCGTCTTCAACGGTGAGATTGAACTCATGTCGATCACGATCTTGGAAATATTAGAATGGCACGCCAAACCTTCTGCAATGCCATTTTTTCCGAAAAGCACATGCTCCACATCGGCCGTATCGGGCAGCATCGTGATAATGATATCTGCCTGCTGCGCTACTTCCTTAGCGCTGGTACAAACCCTGCCACCCAATGCCACCAGGTCATCAGGCACGCCACTACGCGAATGCAAAAATAACGGATGTCCTCCTCTCATCAAATGAGCAGCCATGGGCTTTCCCATAATGCCCAGACCAATGAAACCAATATTTACCATAGGATATGCTGCTGAGTATTCAAGCCAAAAGGCTTCAATTACACCACATTCACTGCTTTTCTGGATAAAAATTTCTCTAACTCGCACCTTCACAACAGATGCATGAGACTGTAGATTAAACGTTCAGTATTTGCTTGATGTCAGTTCAAGATTCAGTTACAAAATTATTTAAGCTCATCATAACTTCGTATCGCCTTATTTGTCATAGGATTTCACCTATTATCCACAGTTTCTGTGGATAACTTTGTGAATAACCGTGCAATTTTATGGCTAACTAAACACGATGTAAGGCTTTTTCTTAAGTTGACTAATAATTCAACATTTAATCTAAGATTTATTTTTCATACAGTTACATAATGATTGGTGCTGGATTGAAGGATTACCTTGGGGCAAGATGGACAGCAGGCGTGAGCTGTGGATTATTTTGAATGTCAAGTGATAAATCACGAATGGCGTTGAAAGCCTCCGAAATCATTCCCTCTGGCTCGGGGATAGCAGTGACTTTAAGAAAATTCAGAACAAAGAAACGATTTATGGACTGGGAAAGTAAATTCGGAACACCTGCTTATGAAAAATAAATGAGCAGATTGAGCCTGACTTCATGAAGGTTCGGCGAGTACAGGCATTTTTCAGTACTCTCTTGATAATCATGGAACATTGCTGATCGGCAGATCAACAATGTTCACCTTTTGAGCTTATTAATATTTGCTGCCGGACACAGCCAAATTCCGCGATTGTTCCGCAGCAGCAATCTCAGCGCGTATTCTCGCCGTAGCTGCAACCGTAGCTTCCTTGTCGACCTGCGAGCGTGCAAATAGGGCTTCTCTCGCCATGGTTTCCACCGCTTCGCGCTCGGATGCAGCCTCCAGGGCTTCCGATTCAATTGCAATACGTTCTTGCATGGCCATCAGTGCGGCTGATTCGGTTCTGGCTTTTTCCAAAGCCAACATGGTCGCCGCTTTTTCTGCCTCCAATTGTGCCTTTGCCTTATTGGTTGCAATGATTTTTGCTTGTGCTCGGGTAATTGCCAAGCCGGTGATTTTTTGTTCAACCTCGAGACGCTCTGCAGTCGCCTGTTTAGCATCGATCATCGCTTTGGCGCGGATCTCCGCATCCTCCAATAATCCTTGTTCCAATTGAACCTTAGATTCTGCTTCTTGCACAGCAAGTATTTCCATCTGCGTCATCTCTTCCGCCGCAGTTCTCAACCGCATTTCTGTTTCCACTCTCTTTTTAGCTGCATCCTGGGCCTTTTTCTCAGCCTCTGATCGGGCATCTGCTTCCTTAATAGCATTCTGATCCGCTTTGATACGCTTCTGATATTCTTTGGTTACGATATCTTCCGCTTTTTTTCTCTCCGTAGCCGTTACTGTCGCCTCTTTCTCAGCCTGCAGAGCAGCTTCCGCCGCAGACAAAGCTTCTGCTTCGGCTTGCATGCGCCGATTGGCTTCTTCGAGCAGTTTCGATTCAACAATCAACCTCGCTTTAATTGAATCCGCCGCGGCATTTTCTTTTGCGATGGTCGACTCGGCCATTTCCATCGCAGCCTGTTCTGCCTCCATTTTCTCCTGCGCGGCAATCGTCGCCAGCATATCCATTTCTGCTCTTTTTTTCACTTGCTCGACTGCGGCTTCCTCAGCTTCAGCTTTCTCTATAGCAACTTGGACAGCAGCAATTTCTGCCTGCATTCTCTCTTCTTCAGCCAATCTTGCCTGTTCTTCAAGCGCCTGACGTCGCGACGCTTGCTCTAGCGCTTGCGCTTCGAGTCGAACACGCAATTGTGTCTCTTCAAGTATCTGTTTCTCCATTTCTTCGCGGGCTTTGGCTAGCGCGATGGTTTTCTGTGATTGCTCGATTTCTGCCTGGGCAATCAATACAGCGCTGGTCTCAGCTTCTATCGCAGCCAAAGCAAGCAAGTGCGACTCTTCGGCTATCTTGGCGCGATGCTGTGCAGCTTCAGCCGCTTCATGCTCCTTTAATGCTGCTGCATGAGCCTGATCCAATGCCGCCGCTTCTTCCTCAACACGCCTCTGCATTTTTTCCACAATAGACGCCTCTGCTTTGATCGTGGCTTCCATTAATGCATTCAATGACTTTTCGGCTTTGAGCTTTTCATCGGCCAGTTGCTTGGCCCGTATTTCATGTTCTTGCCGGAGTTGAGCTTCCTTGATAGCCATCGCTTCAGTTTTTGCTCTGATTCTCGCCTGCTCGGTAGCAATCGTTTCAGCTTCTATCCGCGCCTCTGCTGCAAGCCGTGAATTTGCTTCAGCCCGGGCTCTCGCTTCGGCAGCGACGCGTGCAATATTTTCCGCTTCAATTCGTTTCTGCGCCTCCTTGATGGCTCGGTCTTCCGCAGTCAAGCGCTCGCGGCACGCCGTTTCAAGCTGATGCTTAATGCCATGAATGAGGGATGCCTGTTGATCAGAATCCAGCATTGTCTCGGATGGCGGTTCACAGGTATGCACAGTGGGCTCCATATCGTCTGATATCTCCGATACTGAAATTTTATTAAGTGAACTGAATAAACGTGACTTGAATGTCATAATGATTAATCAAACAAAATAATTCATTGGGTATTTCATTGATCGGAACAATACTTTAGCAATTTTTGGATGAAACGCTTCCGTTGAAAAAGCAGGGAAATAATGCCTGTTTATCTATTAATGATCCCCCGTTTCTCTGCATTTCAAAAAACATTCATTTATCATGAACATATATTTAATCTGCGTAATACACATAGCTACGGCATATTCATCTTGCTGATGTTGAGAATGCCCATCATCAAATTCAAACCCTCATAGACAAGATGTTCAAAAATGGGCGCATAGAAAGGCATGCTAAGCGCCAGAACAAGGAGACCTATAGAAAGCGTAATCGGAAAGCCAACCGCAAAAATGTTCAATTGCGGTGCAGCACGAGTCAAGACACCCAGAGCCAGATTGGTGATAAGCAGCGCGGTTAATACCGGCAATGACAACTGCAGACCGGCTCTGAATATTTCTTGCCCCCAATTGGCGAGATTCGTGAATGTCGCTTGCGTAACCCCTTCAGTACTGACAGGTAGCGTGCTGAAACTCTGCGAAATCAAAGCTATCGTCATCAAATGGCCATCAATGGCCAAAAATGCCAAACTAGCGATTATTCCCAGGAAGCGACCGACAATATCGATCTGACCGGAATTCTGCGCGTCGAAGAAAATGGCAAAACCGAGCCCCATCTGCAAGCCGATCAGTTCTCCCGCCATTTCCACCGCAACAAACACGATACGCATGACGAATCCAATGGCGATGCCAATCAACAATTGCTGCAACAAGACAATCAGTCCCATGCCCGAGGATGGATCGATCTGTGGCAATGATTGCTCGACTGTGGGTGCCACCACTATCGTAATCATAATGGCCAGCCCGAGTTTCACACGCACAGGAATACTGGGGTTTCCAAGAATCGGAGCGGTAGCCACCAGCGCGAGAATTCTACTCAACGGCCAAAGGTACGTGGCCAGCAGGGTATAGAGTTCCGATGTGGTTATATTAAGCATGGGGCTGATCTAGGGGGGAGCATAAGGAAGTTTATGAGTCAGTGGCACGAATACCGGACACCCAGCCTGACTCAAATCGCTAAGTCAGCTAGCCAACCGCCAACCAGGGGATGCTCGAGAAAAGCCGCTGCATATAATCCGTCATGACATTAATCATCCACGGACCCGCCAATACAATGACCAAAAACATGATCAATAATTTGGGTATGAATGACAGCGTCATTTCATTGATTTGCGTTGCTGCCTGAAAAATGCTGACCAGCAATCCCGTAGCCAGCGCTGAAAGCAGCAACGGAGCGGATATCATGAAAGTAATCTCGAGTGCTTGTCTGCCTATCGTCATTGCGCTTTCAGGTGTCATAATTGATATCCTTTCAGGTATAGAAGCTTTGTGTCAATGAACCGATGATCAGATGCCAGCCATCGACCAACACAAAAAGCATTAATTTAAAGGGCAGCGAAATGATCATCGGCGACAGCATCATCATACCCATGGCCATCAATACACTGGATACCACCAGATCAATGATCAGGAATGGAATAAATATCACGAAGCCAATCTGGAAAGCGGTTTTAAGCTCGCTCGTGATATACGCTGGAACCAAAATTTTCAGAGGCACCTTATCCTGGCTTTCAATTTCTTCGTGACCGGATATCTGTACAAAAAGCGCCAGATCAGTCTCTCGAGTATGGTTCAGCATGAATGACTTCAGTGGAACGCTGGCTTTGTCAGCAGCTTCGAAGATTGTGATTTTATCTTCGGAAAATGGCACATATGCTTCGGTATACACCTTATCAATGACCGGCGCCATGATAAAGAACGTCAAAAACAGAGCCAATCCGAGCAATACCTGATTGGGCGGAGATGACTGCGTACCCAGCGCCAATCTGAGGAGCGACAGAACGATGATGATGCGTGTGAAACTCGACATCATCAGCACCACTGCCGGCAAGAAGGTCAACGACGTCAATAACAATAAAGTTTGCAAACCCAGCGTATACGTCGTGCTGCCATTCGCACTCGGGGAACTGGTGAATGCGGGAAATCCTGATTTCTGGGCGAACGCTGGTAAGACCATGAAACCCATCGATATTATTATCCCAATCAGCCAATGAGTTCTTTTGGCGCGAAGCTGCTCAAGACAGCGGCCAAGCCTTGACCGATTCGATTGTTTCGCAGTCCGTGCCATAGCGATCAGAAAGTTATCCATGATTTTTATGAATGCTGTGACTAAGTTGCTCAGAAAACTCTACCGCGGATGAAGCATCTTTGCCATTACCCGCCTCGTCATTTGTATTTACGCCAGTTTTGTCCAAGGTATGCAGCGTACTGACGCGGCCGGGCGCCACACCCAACACTAGCCAGGTATTGGCAATTTCCACCACCACGACTCGTTCTCTCTGCCCCACTGCAGTGGCTGCAATGACCTTGACGGCACCGGCAGTTCCTACCGGAATCAACGAAAAGCGCTTGAGAAGCCAACTAATGCCGCCGATCAGTGCAAGTACGAGTATCAAGCCGCCCAACATCTGCAAGGTGCTGTCCGGAGATATTATTGGCGCAGGCGGCGCATAACCCGACTTTCCCGTTTCAGCGAGCAAAGGGGAAGGAAACGTTGATCCCAGCAGTATCCAGAAGCGCCTCAACATAGCGATCAGCGATTGAGTTTGCGTATGCGTTCACTCGGCGTGATGATGTCGGTTAAGCGGATACCGAATTTATCGTTCACGACCACAACCTCACCCTGGGCAATCAAGCACCCATTGATCAACACATCCATCGGTTCACCGGCCATACCATCGAGTTCGACCACCGATCCTTGCGCCAATTGCAGCAAATTCTTGATGGCGATTTTGGTGCGCCCCAGTTCGACTGTCATCTGCACAGGAATATCCAGAATCAAATCAATATCCTGGCGCCCATTGTGCGTGACATGATCTCTCGAAAGTTCGTGAAAAACAGCGGCCGCCGCCGGTTGTGCACTTCGGGTCTCGCTGCTGCCATTGACTACATTGGTGGTATCCTGTTGTGTTGCTGCTGCTTGCTCTGCCATGGCAGCAGCCCAGTCATCCAGTTCGGTTTGCTCATTTGCTGTCGGCTCTGACATAGAGTTCTCCACTAAGTTATTCGGTTTCAGACAGGGAAATTACTTCATTGACCCGCAAGGCATAGCGTCCATTCATGGTGCCATAATGACACTCCATCACCGGGACACCATCCACATGCACGGCAACTGTTTTGGGAATATCGATCGGAATGATGTCACCTGCTTGCATGCTGAGAATCTGATCAAATGTGACTTTCGCATGCCCCAGATTGGCTACCAGCTCGACTTCGGCGCCCTGCACCTGCTGCGATAACGATTTGATCCAGCGTTTATCGACTTCCAGGTGATCGCCTTGCAACGTGCTGTTAAGCGTATCGCGGATCGGTTCGATCATTGAATAAGGAATGCATACATGCAGTTTCCCGCCTTTATTGCCCATGTCGAAATCAAATGCGGCAGTCACGATCACTTCATTGGGCGTTGCAATCGAAGCAAACTGAGGATTCATTTCGGACCTCACATACTCGAATTTGACCGGATGAACCGCTTGCCAGGCTTTTTCATAGCTCTCGAAAACCACATTCAATAGCCGCTGGATGATGCGCTGCTCTGTCTGGGTGAAATCTCGCCCTTCCACCCGCGTGTGATATCGGCCATCGCCGCCAAACATATTGTCAACGATCAGGAAAATCAGACTGGGATCAAAAACGAATAATGCAGTGCCTCGCAACGGCTTGATATGCACCATGTTCAGATTGGTTGGAACTACCAAGTTACGCACAAACTCACTGAACTTGATGACTTTGACAGGCTCCACAGAAATATCCACTGCACGGCGCATGAAATTGAACAAACCGATGCGTAAGTGCCGTGCAAATCGTTCATTGATGATTTCATAAGTGGGCATCCGTCCCCGAACGATACGTTCTTGGGTGCCAAGATTATAGGGACGGGTACCCCCTTGCTCTTCTTCTTGAGGCGCTTCCTCACTTTCGGTGGTAGCGCCCTTCAGAAGTGCATCAACTTCATCCTGTGAGAGAAAGTCTTCAGCCATAGCCGTTCTACTGGATCACAAATGATGTGAACAATACGTCCAGAACATCTTCTTGGAATTCTTCAGAACTCATCGACTGCTTGATTTCAGCGAGGATTTCCTGACTCAATTGTTGTTTGCCTGCAATATTTGAAATTTGTGCAGGTTTTTTGCTGGACAGCACCATCAGAATACGGTTTCGAATTTCCGGCATTTGTTTTTTAATCTCCGCAGCGACAGGGGTTTCCCGAATTTTGACCGTCAGCCCGACTTGAAGATAATGACCATCCTCATCCAAATTGACTGTGAAGATCTCCAAATCGGCAAATGCTGTGGGTTTTGGTTTTGGCTTCGCAGGTTCTTCGTCGCCACCCGAAGTTTTCATGTAATACCATGTGCCGCCTGCTCCCCCTCCGATGGCAATCAACGCCACCAGAATAGTAATGATCAAACCTTTCTTCCCTTTTTTTCCTTCTGCTGCAACTGGCGCTTCCATTGTTTTAGACATATGCTCGACTCCTTATTGGATGAGCTCATTATCTAGGAGAGGATAAGAAATTGATGTGACAAATAACAAGCAAATAATGTCGCTATTTCTGAGGAAACCCTGATTAATTGACTGCACGAGCGAATCGCTTCGCTATACGCGGGACTCACTCGCTGGCACATCTTGTTGAGTTTTCAGTAGTCGCGTTCGGTGCATCCATCGCTTCACCTTATTCGCTGAATTGATCAGCATCTCCGCAAGAAATGCTGAAAGAGCAGCCAACAAGAATCAGTAAAGATGAATTTGTGTAAAAACTGCAGGATTGGAAATAACTCCCATCATTACCGATCGACGGCGCTATGCCGCTGGACAGGCGATGGTTTCCCCCACGCCCTATCTCACGGCCGATGAATCAAATTACTCACAAGAAATTGCATGTTTATAACATCAGGCATAGGTGTTTAAGATACCGTTGTGTCTGTTTGATACAACAGTCGTTTCGATCTGACCTACCGAACTGAGGGGTGCGTTGTCTGACCCGGATTCACTGTGGGCCTGTTCTGAAAAAAATCGCTGCTGCCTGTTGTCCTGTTGAAATGATTCCGCGCCCACCATGACATTTCCTAATTGAATACCGTTCTCGGCCATCATTTCGCGTAGCTTGGGCAAAGCTGCTTCAATGGCTTCACGAACCGCCAAATGTGGTGACACAAATTGCACAGTAGCCTGATCCTGAGAAATGTTCAGCATGACATCAACAGGCCCCAGATGAGCCGGATTTAAATGGATTTCGGCAACTTGATGGTGTTGCGAAGTTAACCACACGATTTTTTGGGCAAAATCCCCTCCCCATCTAGGTTGACCTACAGGTTGATCTACCTGCACAGCCTGTGCAGGCAAGTGCTGCGGAGCTGATGAGGCGGCATGAGCTCCCCCTAAGGATAGGCTCGGTACTGACTCAACCGCTACCGAAAAGATCGGCTCGCCCACTTCACTGCCATTCATCAGAACCGTATCACCCAGTTCAGGAGAAAACGGCAATAACTTGCCGTTGACGGCAGATTCTGCCACATCCATGAATTGCCCGAAATCGAATTGACCCGAGTTATTCAGAGAATACGCCATGTCATCGGCAACTGATGTGAGTTGCGCTGACTTTTGCAGCAACAACTGGCTTGCAAATGAAAGCGCTGTCGCTCCAGGCTTACTTTCTGCAGAGGGCAATTGACTATTCGGCAACGGCAATGGATTAGCGGGTAAAGAAGACAGGATCGGCGATGCGATAGGTGAACTGAGGATTTCAGTAGCCGGTTTTCCCGTTTCTATAGCCGGTGTTACAACTCCCGGGACAGGCATTCCCAGCAGTGGCAAGAGTGCTGGATCTGTCTTGTCAGCATGAGCATCATCCAGCGCCACTCCCGGCAACAATGGATGGATTGCAGGCACAACCGCCGGCTGAATCAATGCCGCATTGCCATTGCCATTGCCATTGCCATTGCCATTGCCATTGCCATTGCCATTGCCATTGCCATTGCCATCAATGATCGAATCAGCGCTTTCCCGAGGTTCCACAGGTTTTGCAGGTTCCGCAGTTTTTGCAGCAGCGTTGTTGATTTCCTGCTTAGGAGATGTTTCAGTCATTTCACGTTCGAGAACCTGAGCGAATTTTTCTGTTGCAGGCTTTTGTTTCTCGCCGACCGTCGGTTTAGGCTTGGAATTAGTGATGGCTAACGGATTGTCCGTGGAAGAGTTGACCTGCGGTGCAGCAGATATATTCATACTCAGCATGATATTCGATCCCTGTCAGTGTTATCGCCATACCCAGCTAAGCAATCTGTGTGCCAGGTCGATCATTCTATTGACTTACGCATTGAAATGATCTGAAACATAATGGTGCTGGTCGGGTGATGCCGGAACCAGATCCAACATGCTTAATTACTCATCATTCACAACTGTGTCTCCCCTTGCTTCTGCCGCCGGCGAATTTTTTCAAAGGATTCTAATTTTCTTTTGGTGCAGAGGAAGTGCGATGATAGGCATTCGCGGAAAATTCATCCTGTAATTTTTGTTCGGATTTCAGTTGTTTCTTATTTTCCGCCATATGCTGGCGTTGCAGCAGCGTTTCGAAGGATTTGAGCTTGCGTTGACTGGCCAAGAATTCCTGATTAGCTGCCATCCGATTGTTCTGAGCATGCACAAGCGCATGCTTCTGCTCGGCAATGGCTGCATCAAGCTTGGTCATGAATGCCATGAAATTGAGTAATTCCGCCTGATCGACACCTTTCGCTATCGCATCTTGAAGATAGGATTGATAGCTTTGCCGATATTGCACCAGCAATTGCAATTTCTTCTCGGCTTCCTGTTGTATCGCATTCAATTTGCCTAGTTTCTTGGCCGATGCATCAGTCTGCTTCTGCGCAAGCTCCAACAGCAAAAGAATTGATGAAGTTGCCATAATCGCTATCTGTGCCTTTGGTTATGAAGCGGTTTCAAACGCCAATATTCTGGTCAGTTTCTCAAGTCCATCGGCAAAATTTTCCTGTTGTGTCATATTCTGATGCAAGAATCTTTCAAGGAAAGGATACAGTTTGATCGCTCGATCCAGCTCCGGATCCGTCCCTGCGACATAGGCACCTACGCTGATCAGATCATGGCTGCGCTGATAGCGTGAAAATAAGCTCTTGAACTGTCTGGCCAGATCGATTTGTTGCTGCGACACCACACTGGTCATGATACGACTGATCGATGCCTCGATGTCAATCGCCGGATAATGCCCAGCTTCTGCCAATCGACGTGATAACACGATATGCCCATCCAGAATCGCCCGGGCGCTATCGGCGATCGGATCATTCTGATCATCGCCTTCAGTGAGCACGGTATAAAAAGCGGTGATGGAGCCGCAATTCTGATTCCCATTGCCTGCCCGTTCCACCAATTGAGGCAACTTGGCAAATACGGACGGAGGATAACCCTTGGTTGCAGGGGGTTCACCGATCGCCAGCGAGATCTCACGTTGCGCCATGGCATAGCGCGTTAACGAATCCATGATGAGCAGGACATGCTTGCCACTGTCGCGGAAATATTCCGCGATTGCAGTCGCATACGCCGCTCCTTGCAGCCGCAGCAAAGGCGAAGTATCCGCCGGCGCGGCCACGACGACAGAGCGCGCAAGTCCTTCTTCACCGAGAATATGTTCAATGAACTCTTTGACTTCTCGTCCCCGTTCCCCAATCAATCCAACGACGATGACATCGGCAGTGGTATACCGTGCCATCATACCCAGCAACACGCTTTTCCCGACACCGCTGCCGGCAAACAATCCCATGCGTTGTCCGCGCCCCACCGTCAGCAGCGCATTAATCGCGCGAACGCCCACATCGAGCGGCTGCGTTACGGGAATACGTTCCAATGGATTAAAGGGACGGCTGTACAGGGGCACACTATGTTCCGCTCGCGTGGGGCCGAGACGATCAAGCGGCTCGCCCAGACCGTTCAGCACTCGACCGAGCAATTCCGGCCCGACCACGACATGTTTGGCACGATCCGAAGCGCGCCTGCGCGGGTGATGAGAATTCCCCATTTTAGGAGGTTCAACCGCAAGTTCTGTGGGAACTACTTTGGCGCCGGGAGATAATCCATACACATCGTTGGAAGGCATCAGAAAAAGCCGATCCCCGGAAAACCCGACAACCTCGGCTGAAACGCTATGATGATTCGAAAGAAAAATAATACAGCTACTTCCTACCGGCAACCTGAGCCCGACGGCTTCCATGACCAATCCGGAAACTCTGGTAATCGTGCCACTCAATAAGGGCGGCGTTGATAAGGCAACCAATTGGCCGCAGTTCTTCAAGAAGCTGCGCCATTGCTCCGGGCGCTCCGGCTTAATCATTCTTCTGCAGCCATTCAACGTTCTGACCGATCGCTGCCAATACTCTATGCCAGCGCACTTCCAAGGTGGCATCCACTTCACTGCCATTGGCTTCGATACGGCATCCCCCCCGGGTCAATTGCTCATCCTCACGAATGGACCAATCTTCCTGCACCCGATGTTTCTCGAGATGCGCATGCACGATGTCGGCATCCTCCGGATGCAGATAAAGCCGGGGATGCTGCATGGCATTGGGTAAATTCCGGATCGCTTCTTGCACGATCGGGACGATGAATTCAGGTTTGATTTCAAGCGTCTGAGCAATCATTTTCTTTGCAAGCGCAATGCCCAAAGCCAATACGTCATCGGCAATGAGCTGATCCAGTTGCTGCAGATCATGATCCAAGTTGGACAACACCATTTGCATCCGGCTCACTTCCGTTTTCACGGCAGTTTCAGCAGCTTTGCGGCCTTCCGTGTATCCCAGCGCGTATCCTTCTTGGTGCCCCGCCGCAAAGCCTTCCTTTTTCGCATGCTCGAATATTGACGTTACCTCCGCTTCAGTGGGCAACTCGGTTTTCTTGGATTGATCACTTTGAGCATTGGCCTCAGGCTTGCCAGGTTGATCGTTGGATATTGAATCAAGCACATCCAGCGGATCCATTTCCCAGCGCCGATACGCATTTCCTTTTCCATTCGAAATTGCATCACCTTTCACCATGTCCACACCTTCGCTTCTGTGATTTCCATGTCGTTACGTAGAACCATCGCGTATGAAAATTTCGTGAAACTACCGCACTCGACCATACTGTTGAAATCAGGCTCAAAATGCTCATTTTGCACGTGCACACTGCGCTCTTTCGCTCGACTCAACTTTGCCTGAACATCTTGCATCACTTTTCTAGAGCTTTGTTAAATGAAACTGTCATCGCCCTTGCCACCCAGCGCAATCTGGCCATCGTCAGCCAATTGACGGAGAATTTTCAGAATTTCTTTCTGTTCGGCTTCTACCTCGGACAGGCGCACAGGTCCTTTGCTTTCCAGATCTTCCCTGAGCGCTTCAGCAGCCCGTTGCGACATATTTTTGAAAATTTTCTTGCGCAGATCTTCCTGAGCACCTTTCAACGCGATGATCAAAGATTCGGACTGTACTTCACGAAGGAGCAACTGGATGCCGTGATCATCGACATCGATCAAGTTATCGAACACGAACATCTCATCCATAATTTTTTGTGCCAAATCTTCGTCAAATTGCTTGATATTGTCGATGACGCTGGTCTCCAGTGCAGTGGGCACAAAATTAAGGATCTCAGCTGCCGCGCGGATGCCGCCCATTGCCGTCTTGCGAATATTACTGCTGCCGGATAACAATGTCGTGAGAACATCATTCAGTTCCCGCAACGCATTCGGTTGTATGCTATCCAACGTGGCGATTCGCAATAACGTGTCGTTGCGCAATCGTTCGGTGAAAAAACTCAGAATTTGACTGGCCTGTTCTCGTTCCAGATGAACCAGAATGGTAGCAATGATCTGAGGATGCTCATCCTTGATCATCTCCGCTACCGATGACGAATCCATCCACTTCAGCCCTTCGATGCCGCTGGTATCGTTTCCGATTAAAATCCGATCGATGAGATTGGCGGCTTTTTCGTCACCTAGCGCATCTGTTAGGACATTGCGGATATAATCCGCCGAATCTTGTCCCAACGTTGTTCTACCCTCGGCTTCATTGCAAAATTCTTCCAGTACGCCTTCGACTTCACTACGAGGAACATTCTGCAAGCTGGACATTGTTTCACTCAGCCTTTGAACTTCCTTCGGCCCGAGCAGCTTGATCACTGAGGCCGCTTCTTTTTCACCCAGCGTCATCAATAAAATCGCGCTTTTTTTGATTCCTTCATCATCCATTTTTCGATACCCAATCTTTAACTACGTTGGCCACAATAGTGGGCTGATCCAAAGCCAATTGTTTTGCTCTTTTGAGATTTTCGTCAAAAATGGCCTTCTGCACGGCTTGTGCCGCCATGCCATCCACTTGTTCAGATAAGTGGCCAGTCAATACATCAGCAGATACCTTGTTTGGCAGCGCCGGAGGCGGCGGGGGCAAGGATTGCGCGAAGCTTTTCAATGACGGGCGAACGATCTTGAGCAGGAAAAACAGAACTACGGCCGCAATGAGCAGTTGTTTGCCAGTCTCCTTAGCCAACATGATCACTTCGGGGTCCTTCCAAAACTCGGCATCCAGAATGGTGACAGGTTCTGTCGTAAACAAGCTGTTGGTCACCGTCAATGAATCTCCTCGTTTCTCGTTGTAGCCCATCGCCTCCTTGACCAGATTATTGATTTCTTTGATCTCGTCTTCGCTCAACGGCTCGTTCGTAACTTCACCATTTTCATCGATTTTCTTGCGATAGTTCACGACAACCGCCGCAGTCAGCCGTTTGATGCCACCAGTGGATTGCTGGGTATGCTGTACTGTTTTGTCGACCTCATAGTTGATCGTGGATTCTTTTTTCCTATCCGTTGGCAGCGGGGGGGCCTTATCATTGGTCTCGGCACCTCCTGCTTTCGCATCGATCGGTGCCGACGCAGGCTCAGGTGGTCGATTGGTCAGCGCACCTGGAATGCCGCCATCGGTTTTGGAGCCAGTCGTGGTTGATTCAAGCGTTTTTTGACTGCGAATCGAGGCGACATCCGCTTCGCTATTGTTGGGTCGATAGATTTCTTCGGCACGTTCGATTCGCGAGAAATCCAGATCGGCAGTCACCTGAGCACGCACATTGGCAGCGCCTGTAATAGGCGTCAGTATGGCTTCGATGCGACGGATATAATTTTCTTCCAGCTCCTGTATATATTCTAATTGCTTGGCATCAAACGCCTTATCTTGTTTGTTCTCATGCTGAGTGCTGAGTAAATTGCCATTCTGGTCAACTACGGTTACATTTTTAATGGGCAAATTGGGCACGCTACTGGCCATCAAATGAACGATTGCACTGACTTGCTCAACGCTCAACACTCGGCCGGGATACAAATTGAGGAGTACAGAAACGCTGGGTTGCTGTTTATCGCGCGAAAAAACCGAAGGTTTGGCAATGGCCAGATGAACACGCGCACTTTGCACGGCTGATAGTGACTGAATCGACCGCGCTAGTTCTCCTTCGAGTGCCCGCTGATAATTGACTTGTTCAAGAAATTGACTGGAGCCGAACTTTTGATTTTCCATCAATTCGAATCCAGGCAGATTACCTTTGGGTAATCCCTGGCCGGCAAGCCGCAAACGAACTTCATGCACGTGTTTTTCCGGGACGAGAATGGCTCCGCCATGATTGGAGAACTTGTAAGGCACATTCATTTGCTGCAAAGCACTGATGATCGCTGCACCATCCTGATCGGCCACATTGTTGTAGAGCACACGATATTCGGGTGTTTGACTCCACATCAGCGCACCGGCTAGCACAGCAATGACAGCTGCCGCCGCCATGATCAGACCCAGCTTCTTTTGATTGGAGAGCTGATTCAGTTGTGCTAAACGAAAGCCTGTCGTAGGTGCCGATACTTTTTCTTCACTGGGTACTGTAGCCACGCACTTTCTCCTGCCAAAGTCCTGATTTCTCTATTAATCAATCGAATAAAATTCAAAAATTTTTACAATTCACAGATGCTTCAATCTCGTCAAAACAATTGTTCACCGCTCATCTCTCAGATTTTTCTTTTAAATGTCGTATTCACTTGCGTTTCGAGTCTCTACAAAAAACGCAATTTTGTTGATGTGACGATTATCGATAAATTTAAAAAATACGAATGCTTAAAAAAGAATAGATTTGCCTGCCTTATTCGCATCATCAAGAAAATCGCCAGTCATTTAAGCTACGGGTAATCTCAAATAACTGGTATTTATCCTGTGAAAACTATTGAAACCAGATCCTTATCCGTAGATCAAGAACAACTACAGCTTGCATTTGTGGCATTTAATGAAGCCTCTGCACAGCTCTCCGAGGAGTATCAAAAACTGCAACATCAGGTGGCGCAATTAACACGGGAACTGGCACTTGCCAACGGCGAGTTACAAAGGCAATTAATTGCGAAAGAAGATTTATCCCAGCAATTGACCTTTTTATTGAATACATTACCTGGTGGGGTTCTGGCGCTCGGTGCCAACGAAAGCATCGAGCAGGTCAATCCTGCCGCAGTGTCTCTTTTAGGAGAACCCTTGGTTGGACTGTCATGGAATGAAATCACTCAAGAACGCTTATCCTCAACTTCCATGGCTCATGAATGGCATGTAAATTCTCCGAATATCACCCAGCAGCGGCGCATTCGTATTCAGAGCAGCGCTACGGATTCAACGGGAAAACGAATCCTGCTGATCAACGATATTACGGAAGACTATGAAATCCAGGAAAAAATAAGACGCAATCAACGTTTGACTTCGATGGGTGAAATGGCGGCAAATCTTGCCCATCAGTTGCGAACGCCACTGGCTACGGCACTCTTATATGCCAATCATTTAGGCAGTGATGCACTTACTCCTGAAGAGCGGCAAAAATTTGCCACTAAAACCATTGACCGCTTGCATCATCTCGAACAATTGACGAAAGATATGTTGCGTTTCGTGAAAGGTGAAACCACAGAACTCGAAAATGTCGTCATCAGCAACTTATTGGCCGAGCTCCAACAGGTAATAGAACCTCAGTTGGTTACACGGAATTTGCAGTTGATAGTTCGTAATCACACTCAGGGAGCAAGCTTAATGACCAATCATCAGGCCCTCTGTGGAGCGATGATCAATCTGCTCGAAAATGCAATGCAGGCTTCCAGCCCGGGGGGACAGATCATTTTAACTGGACTCATCGAGGAAGAAAGTATCATCTTGAGCGTTTACAATGACGGACCTGGAATAGATATTGCTTTGCAAGAAAGACTATTTGAACCCTTCTTCACGACACGCTCGGAAGGAACCGGATTGGGTCTGGCCATTGTTCGCGGCGTCATTCAGTCAATGGGAGGTACCGTGCATATACAGTCGTTGCCCAATCAAGGAAGTGAATTTGTAATACGTTTAGCAAGATTCAAAGGAGATTTAGTATGAACGCATTGCCGGTATTGATCGTAGAAGACGATCAGGATCTACAGGAGGCAATATGTGCCACCATGCAATTATCTGGTTATCAAGCGATTGCGGCATCAAATGGCGATGATGCGATGGCAATACTCCAGGAACGTCAGGTTGGTATCGTGATCAGCGATGTACAAATGAAACCCATCGATGGACTTACCTTGCTAAAAAACATCAAGACACTCCATCCCGAATTACCCGTGCTATTGATGACCGCTTATCGGGAAATCGACAAAGCTGTTACCGCAATGCGGATGGGTGCCTGCGATTATCTACTGAAACCTTTTGATCCCGATAGCTTATTGGCACATGTCAAACAGTTTTCTTTGCCTGAGGTTACGCAGGATCATCAAGTCATCGCCAAAGATCCTAGAACCCGGGCATTATTATCGCTGGCCAAACGAGTCGCTGAATCACCGGCAACTGTTATGCTGACTGGAGAAAGCGGCTGCGGCAAGGAAGTCATTGCTCGATATATCCATCGGCATTCATTGCGGTCTGCCAAACCCTTCATCGCCATCAACTGTGCCGCCATTCCGGAAAATCTGCTTGAGGCGACACTGTTCGGTTATGAAAAAGGCGCTTTCACAGGGGCTATCCATGCACAACCAGGAAAATTTGAACAGGCAGAGGGCGGTACCCTATTACTTGATGAAATTTCCGAAATGCCCCTAGAATTGCAGGCAAAATTATTACGTGTATTGCAAGAGAGGGAAGTTGAACGAGTGGGAGGGCATAAAACCATCAAGCTGGATATCCGGGTACTGGCAACTTCTAACCGAGATATGAAAACAATAGTCAAAAATGGTCAATTCAGAGAAGATTTATTCTATCGCCTCAACGTATTCCCCATAGAAATACCGCCATTACGTGAACGGCCTTTGGATATTGAGCCGCTGGCGCAGAAAATCTTGCAAGCAGCAGTGACTAATTCAAGAGGTTTGCCGTATAAAATCACCCGCGAAGCAATCACTAAGCTTTGTCGCTACTCCTGGCCGGGAAATGTCAGAGAGTTGGAAAATGTCTTGCAACGAGCTGCTATCCTGGCAACGGATGCCATTGAAGTTGAGCATATCAATTTGCCTCCAATCAATGTGCATGACATTATCGGCGAAAAACCCGAAAATACGTTCGTACCACAAGTAGAAGCACCAACAGAGGATATCAAAGCACTTGAGCGTAAGCATATTCTCGAGACTCTGGCCGCAGTTAATGGTTCTCGGAAACTGGCCGTTAAAAAATTAGGAATTTCGGAACGGACGTTACGATACAAATTGCAGCAATATCGCTTAATGAGCTAATACATCGTATATTTTGGATAATGTATTTCTCAAAACATACCTTCAATTGATCATTTTGGAGTAGATCATGGACAAATCTGGCGTTGAAAATATTCTACAGCAGCTTCAGGCAGCATCAGCCCTAGCTTCGGGTATAAAAAAACAACCCAACTCTGATGAAATATCAGCGATCGACTTTAGCGAGAAACTTAAAGCAGCAATCAATCAGACCAATAATTTGCAACAGAATGCTGATCATCTTAGCGCGCAATTTGTCAGTAGCGAATCCAATGTTGATTTACACGAAGTCATGATTTCATTGCAAAAAGCCAATGTATCCTTTCAATCGATGATCCAGGTTCGCAACAAGCTTGTAACGGCGTATCAAGAAATCATGAATATGCAAGTATAATGGAAGCAGTTGATATATATCACGTCTCATCAATTCTTCATTTTTCTAAGCTCATCTCTAATTCAAGCCAATTTTCTTCTAGTTCGGCCACTTTCTGGGTGAGTTCCGAATTAAGTGCGCTCAATTGGTTGATCTGGCTACGAGAACAGCTCATATAGGTAGCAGGATCAGCCAGTTGACGATTGATTTCAGCCAATTCTTTTTGCGCTATTGATATAGCTATTTCAATTTTCGATTGTTTCGAAAGTAATGTTTTTTTGTTTGTTTTATCAGAGAGGTTACGTGGTGATTTTTGCGCAGACACTTTCGGCTCTGCCGTTTTATTGTTATTGCGAGCTTCAACCCAATTTTTATAATCTTCCAAGTCTCCCTCGAAAGCCTGTACTTTCCCATCAGCTACTAGCCATAATTCATCAGCAACTGCGCGCACCAAGTTGCGATCGTGCGATACCAGTACCACGGCACCGGGATAGGCTTCCAATGCCATCACCAGCGCATCTCTCATATCCAAATCTAAGTGGTTTGTGGGTTCATCTAACAATAGCACGTGCGGCTTTTGCCATGCCAATAAAGCGAGAGCCAGACGACTCTTTTCCCCTCCGGAAAAGCTCCCCACAGGACGATTCTCGCGATCACTACCCAACCCGAACCTTCCCAAAAATTTTCTGAGATCCAGCTCAGTATGACTGGGCGCTAATTTCTGAATATGCTGCAGAGGTGTAGCCTCGCCATCCAAATTTTCCAGTTGATGCTGTGCAAAATATCCTATACGTATATTCGATGCCCATTCCAACTGACCTGCTGCAGGTTGGAGCTCACCAACCAGAAGTTTTATCAACGTCGACTTTCCTGCACCATTTGGCCCCAGCAATGCTACTCGTGTACCCGCCTGAATCACTTGATGAACATCTTGAAACAGCAGATTCTGACCATAACCGAATCTCATGCTTTTTATACGCAATAAAACCTCAGGACTGCGCTCAGGTGCCTCTATCAATAATTCAAAATGTCCATCTTCTGCATAAATTGGAGCGATCCGTACCAAACGTTCCAAGGCTTTAATGCGGCTCTGAGCCTGTTTGGCCTTGCTCGCCTTGGCATGAAAGCGCCTTACAAAATCTTCCATGTGCGCAATTTTTCGTTGTTGTTGCTGCCATGCCTGCGTTTGTTGCATGAGTCGCTCGGCTCGTGCACGTTCGAATTCATCATAATTCCCGGCATACACATCTATTTTCCGATTATTGAGATGCGCAATTCTATTTACGCACGCGTTAAGAAACTCGCGATCATGCGATACGACAATCAGACTGCCAGGATAACGAGACAGATACTGCTCGAGCCAGATGATGGCTTCAAGATCCAAATGATTTGTAGGCTCATCCAGCAGCAATAAATCAGCTCGATGCATCAAAGCACGCGCCAAATTCAAGCGCATGCGCCAGCCTCCTGAAAAATTGTTGACTGGATAATCCAGCATCGTTTGAGCAAAACCTAATCCATTCAAGAATTGTGCAGCTCTTGCCCGAGCCGTATATCCCTCAATTAATTCATAACGCTGCTGCGCTTCGAACCATGCTTCCGTGTGATCAGCCTGCGCCAGAATCTTTTCCAATTTTCGTAACTCGACGTCTCCATCAAGGACAAATTCGATAATTGCCTGGTTCGAGTTGCGAATTTCTTGCTCAACAAAAGCGATTGTTTTCCCGGCTTGCAAATTGATATCACCACTATCAGGTTTTATCGATTTGCGAATTAATTGAAATAGTGTAGATTTGCCGCTTCCATTTGTGCCCACCAAGCCTATACGTTGATTGACAAAAATTTGTAAGTTACAGTTTTCTAATAAGGGAATTCCAGATTGAAGATAAGCTAAAGTTTGAATATTCAGCATTCGACATTACTATTTTAAATTACGAGTAGCCCGAGAATTTGAAGTAAGAAGTAATGTACTTCGGAGTTATTTATCATTTCATGTAGGTCAAAAAGAATTTTCCGCAGATCTGTTGCTATTATGCAACATCCGGCTATTATCGCCTTGACAGGAAAAAGCACCTTATATAAGCTGCGTTGTGGTCAAATATGACACACTTATATTTTTTAAGCAATGTCAGCGGTAAGCGTTTGAATGAAAATTTTCCAGCCAGCAAAAAGTGCATTATTTAAAGTTAATGATCAGAGTTGGCACGCTCAACCAGAATTTCTTGCTATTGAAAGCAAGATGACAAGTACTATTACTTCGAGGGGAAGATCTTGAGTTCGACAATAACCAAGTTGAACGCTCCGCTAACGCAAGCGTTTAATTCTCAACCTTCAAGCGAATTACATTTAACACCGACACCAACTCCTAATACGGTTGCTCAACGGTTAGCGAATTTTGCTACGCTAACAGATGCTTTAGAGTACGCCGCAAATGGAGTGACTGGATATAATTTTTATGATGCAAGAGGGAATTTGCGTTCTGTTCTTCCTTACCATTCATTAAGACAGAATGCTCGCATTTTAGCTCAGCGTTTATATAACTTTAATTTGCCTCGAGGTAGCCGTGTTGCAATCATTGCTGATACCTCGCCTGAATTTGTCGAGTTGTTCTTTGCATGTCGCTATGCTGGTTTAGTTCCTTTTGCAATGCCTATTCCAGTCAATCTGGGAAGTCATGAGATATACGTTCAACAATTAAGAGGGATGCTTGAAAGTAGTCAAGCAAGCATTGCTCTCGCAAATCTCGATTATTTCCATTTTTTACAAGAAGCTGTAGAAGGCACAACGTCTGTACAATGGAGTGGAACCCCAGAAAAGCTACAGCAATTACCTAGACTTGATATCGAGTTTCAGGCAAACCACCCCAATGAAACCGCCTATTTGCAGTTTACCTCTGGCAGTACACGCACTCCCAGAGGCGTGGTCATTACTGAACGCGCCCTCATGTGCAATTTGCAAGGGATTGTCCGATATGGACTGGAAGTAAAACCTGATGATCGTTCAGCTTCTTGGCTACCTTTTTATCATGATATGGGATTGGTTGGATTAGTTTTAGCGCCGATGGTTACACAGATTTCAGTTGATTATCTTGCTACCAGAGATTTTGCAATTCGGCCATTGCAGTGGTTACGTATGATAAGTCGCAATCGGTGTTCTATTGCATTTAGTCAGCCTTTTGGATTGAAGCTATGTACGATGCGTGCAAGAGAGTCAGATCTTAAAGAGTTAGATCTAAGTTCATGGCGAGCCGCAGGTATCGGAGCAGAAATGATTCGTCCTGAAATATTGAGAAATTTTGCTGAAAAATTTGCTTCAGCAGGATTTAACGAAAAAGCTTTTTTACCTTGTTATGGTCTCGCTGAATCAACGCTGGCTGTTACCTTTTCAAAAGTTGGCCAAGGATGCAAAAGCATCCAGATTGATCATAAGACATTAATTGACAAAAGAATGGCGGCAAGATTGCAAGCTGATGGTCGTAAACAGAATGAGTTTGTAAATTGTGGTCGTCCAATACCCGGTCATACCGTTAAAATAGTCGATGAAGATGGTCGCCAATTATCGGAAATGATGGTAGGTAGTGTTCTAGTGCAAGGGAATAGCGTTATGACAGGGTATTTTAATAACCCTGAAGAAACCCACAAAGCACTAAAATCAGGTAACTGGTTGGATACTGGCGATATCGGATTTCTATTTGAAGGAGATCTTTTTATCACTGGACGGCGAACTGATGTAATCATCGTTAACGGTCGCAATATTCGTGCACAAGACATAGAAGAATTGGCCGAATTGCAACCTGAAGTAAGATCACGTGAAGCTTCTGTATTTGGTGTTAATGATGAAGATGGAACCACAACGATAGTATTAGTGATTGAATGCAGACTTACTTCGGTGGCGGAACGGCAGTCCCTGATAACGAGATTGCAGCAACTGGTTTATATGGCTTTTGGCGTAAATTGCGTTGTCGAATTAGTGGCTCCGCATACTTTACCCAGAACTTCTTCGGGAAAACTCTCACGTTTTGCTGCAAAACAGGGCTATATTCAAAGAACGAATTTGGAACATCAATTATCCTTCATGGAATCAGGTGATCGATAATTACCTATGTCTAAACTAGTAGCGGTAACTGGGGCTACTGGGTTTATTGGAAGTGTACTGATTCAAGAGCTCATTCACGATGGGTGGAAAGTTAGGGCTCTTACCCGGCGTGATTCATATTCTGACGATGAATCACTTGTATGGATCAAAGGCGATTTAGATAATTTAACTGCGCTGCATCATTTAACAAATGATGCAGCGTTTGTTATTCATTGTGCCGCAACTGTAAAAGGAAGCTCTTTTCGAGAATTTGAACATATCAATATTGAAGGAACTAAAAATCTTTTATCAGTTGTACTCAACCAAACGCAACATCCTCGTTTCTTGTATTTATCATCCCTAGCTGCCAGACAACCTGAGCTATCCTGGTATGCACAAAGCAAATATCTATCTGAGCAAGAGTTTTACCAACATTCTGATCTATTGCAATTTACGATATTTAGGCCAACAGCAGTTTACGGCCCTGGCGACAAAGAACTAAAACCTCTATTTCAAGCGATGCATCGGGGGATTCTGCCGGTTTTCGGAAGCATCAACAATCGCTTTGGATTGATTCATGTCCATGATCTAGTGAGCGCCATTCGAGCGTGGTTGAATTGTCCTGTAACAATCAATCAAACTTTTGAATTGGATGACGGCATGCCCAACGGTTATAGCTATGCAGAATTAGCTATTTTGGCGCAAAAAGTATGGAAAAGGCCAATTCATTGCATACAAATCCCCGATTTTTTCATGAGAAGTATCGCGGCATTAAATTTACGGTTGTCTCGAGTGTTGCATTATTCCCCCATGCTAACACCAGGAAAAGTTAATGAGTTACAACATAATAACTGGGTATGTGATAATGCGCCTCTGGAGGATGTCCTTCCCCATTGGCAGCCAAAAATTCGCTTACATGATATTTTGCCCAAAGTAATCTAATTTTAAACAATTTACTGTTCCAATTTATGACCGACAGCGACTATGATGAAATTTTGCGATTGCTCTGTGATCGTCTCAGTACATTAACTAACTCCGAGTTACCCATTACACCGGACATTAATTTAATTACCCAACTGTCTATCGATTCCATCAAACTTCTTAATCTGATTATGGAGATCGAAGATACTTTCGATATTTCAATTCCAATTAATGGGTTGACCGATGTCCAAACCGTTCGTCAACTAGCTGATCTGGTATATAAAATTAAATCAACATCATAATGAATTTACTCGAGAAATTAGATTCTGCCGCAGCCGCAAGAAAAGCGCTTTTACCAGATGGCATTGGTGCTTTTGGCATTCCCATCGAAGAAGTTTATTCCGCAACTGAAGCCAGAATTGGAAATCGCCGCGTACTTTTATTAGGTACTAACAATTATCTGGGATTGACATTTGCTCCTGAGTGTATCCAAGCAGCGCATGAAGCCATTGATAAAGAAGGCACCGGCACAACCGGATCACGCATGGCCAACGGCAGCTACTATGGTCATCGCGCTCTCGAAAAAGAATTTGCCGAATTCTACCGTTGCAGTTCCGGCATCGTTTTTACCACCGGCTATCAAGCAAATTTAGGCACTATCTCCGGATTGGTTGGCCCGGGTGATACTGTATTGATTGATGGCGACTCTCATGCAAGTATTTATGATGGCTGTGTTCTCAGCGGTGCAGATATCATTCGTTTCAAACACAATGATATGGTGGATATGGAGAAACGGCTTCGCCGGCTTGACGATCGCACGGAAACCACCTTGGTAATCGCTGAAGGCATATATAGCATGTTGGGCGACCAGGCACCCTTAGCTGAGATTGTGAGACTGAAGAAAGCCTATAATTGCATTTTACTCCTTGATGAAGCCCATTCTCTTGGCGTCCTCGGAGAAACTGGACAAGGCTTGGTAGAACAAACCGACCTACTCGAAGAAGTCGACTTCATTACCGGCACATTCAGCAAAAGCCTATGCAGCATTGGCGGATTCTGCGTCAGTAATCACCCTCAATTGGAACAGCTGCGCTATGTAAGTCATCCTTATATTTTTACTGCATCCCCATCGCCCGCAACGATCGCCTCAACTCGCGCGGCGCTGCAATTGTTACGGACGGGCAGTCATTTACGCAAGCAGTTATGGAGCAATTGTACGCAATTGTATGCCCAGCTAAACGAGGCAGGTTATCAATTGGGACCTGATCCGGGACCTGTAATTGCAGCCGTCGTGGATACACCGCAGCAAGCGTTACTGCTATGGCAAAAATTGCTCGAGCATAATATTTATGTGAATTTGATATTGCCGCCAGCAGCGCCGGAAGGTAAATCGCTGGTACGATGCAGCGTAAACGCCGCTCATACGGCAGAGCAGATTAAATATGTCGGGGAAACTTTTTCCAAACTATATTCATTAGTAAACGGATAAATACTAAATTGCAGCCATTGGATAAGAAGATACTTTCTTGAATACCTTCATGGCTTAATGGATTTGATTCATGGTCAGGAGAAAAGTCGTGAAACTAATACAAACTTTAGCTTTCCTTTCCATTTTCTTATTATTTCAAAATAATGTATCAGGTACTTCCATCGCTTATGATGGCTTAGAATGCTTGAATGCGACAAATGCCAATGATATTACTCCTAACACCACCAGCTTAGTCCAAAGTAGATTTGAGGTCATCGAGAATTCAGGAGAAGGCATTTATCGCCTAACACTGACTGGAGGTATCCCACGCGTTATCGATACCAGTAATAACATATGCATTGATAGTGTCACAGCAATTGGATATTCAGGAATTCCGGCAATTGATGGCTTACCTCGGCGACTGGACTCCATTGACGCAACAGGTTATTTCAATGGACGAGATCTGCTGATTGTAATCAGTTCGATGGTGACTGACCTCAGCGCCAAAAATGTTCCTTTCTTACCTTTCAGCACCAGTCAAATATTCGCAATTACCCATACCTTAATTTTCGAGTTTGATCCTCAAGCACAGCTATTTAATCTTATAAAAATTATTCGCAATCAGGGCCTGACGCACACAAGCGAATCTACAAACCTGATATTTCCTTTTCTTGAGACGGTATTACCCTCATTCAATGACGCCGCTCGAGACAAACCCAAGATACTTACCCCTCCTGCCCCCATTCAGTATAGATTGGAATGAGGATCCATTTGCAGGGTCAAACCGCTTTTGATTTCTCTCGGCGGCAACATGATGCTGCATAGAAAAACCAACCCTTTTCACGTATAATCCTTCCTCCAATAGCCAGGCCATAAAGAACTTCTTGACTTGGTTCTTTTTTCACCTCTTGCCAGTATCCAAGGAGTTTGTTGTGTCACAGCGCCAGAATGCCATCCTCGCTCTCGCCGATGGAACGATTTTTCATGGCATTTCCATTGGTATTGATGGTCTCAGTACAGGAGAAGTAGCGTTTAATACGGCAATGACTGGCTATCAGGAAATTTTGACTGACCCATCATACTGCCGGCAAATCATCACCCTGACTTATCCGCATATCGGTAATACCGGTATCAATCCTGAAGATTTCGAATCCGGAAATATCAATAAAGTGCATGCGGCGGGCCTGGTAATCCGTGATCTTCCGTTAGTGGCAAGCAATCATCGCAAAACAGCAACACTATCAAAATTTCTTCAAGAGCAGAATGTTGTGGCAATCGCCGAGATCGACACTCGCAAGCTCACACGCATCTTGCGGGAAAGAGGTGCGCAGTCAGGATGCATCATGGCCGGAAATGTTAATGAAGATATCGCATTGCAAGCCGCCAGAGCATTCCCTGGTTTGGCTGGAATGGATCTCGCCCAGGTGGTGACTTGCCCGCAACCCTATACCTGGACAGAAGGAGAGTGGTCATTGGAATCGGGTTTCCAGATTTCTCCATCCCAATATCATGTCGCCGCTTATGATTTTGGTATCAAACGCACGATCTTGCGCAAGCTTGCTCAACGAGGATGCAAAGTAACCGTATTTCCTGCGCAGACACCTGCTAACAAAATTCTGGAAACTCAGCCCGACGGTGTATTTCTCTCCAATGGCCCCGGCGATCCCGAACCTTGCGATTACGCAATCTCTGCTACCCAAGCGATATTACAAAAAAATATTCCGCTGTTCGGTATTTGCTTAGGTCATCAATTATTAGGATTAGCCACGGGTGCGCGAACCATCAAAATGAAGTTTGGCCATCACGGTGCCAACCATCCTGTGCACGATCTCCGCAGTGGAAAAGTGATCATCACCAGCCAGAACCATGGTTTTGCCGTTGATGCTGACACTTTGCCGGCTAATGCACGCATCACGCATGTCTCTCTATTTGATGGCAGCTTGCAAGGGTTTGAATTGACCGATAAGCCTGCATTTTGTTTTCAGGGCCATCCGGAAGCCAGTCCCGGCCCGCATGAAGCCGGCTATTTATTCGATCACTTTATTAACCTGATGAAAATTCGCAAGAATCGAATTTAATCATGGCTTGACTGTCCATCACGCAATGTTTACTCATTCCTACTATGCCTAAACGTACCGACATCAAATCCATACTCATCATCGGTGCCGGACCCATTATCATTGGTCAGGCATGCGAATTTGATTATTCCGGTGTACAAGCCTGCAAAGCCTTGCGCGAAGAAGGATACCGCATCATTCTGGTCAATTCCAACCCGGCTACCATCATGACAGATCCGGAAATGGCCGATGCAACTTATATTGAGCCCATTACCTGGACGATGCTGGAAAAAATCATTGAGATCGAGAAGCCAGAAGCGCTTTTACCGACAATGGGCGGGCAAACCGCTCTCAATTGCGCTCTCGACCTGGTTAAGCATGGCGTACTGGAGAAATATGACGTCGAACTGATCGGCGCATCCCGCGAAGCCATCGATATAGCAGAAGATCGCGAGAAATTCAAACAAGCCATGACGCGCATCGGGCTTCATTCAGCACGCTCAGCAGTAGCTCATAGTATGGAGGAAGCGCTGCAAGTTCAAGCGATGGTAGGCTATCCCGTCATTATCCGTCCTTCTTTCACGATGGGTGGAAGCGGTGGCGGAATTGCCTACAATCGCGAAGAATTTCTGAATATCTGCGAACGTGGCTTGGAAACATCGCCGACGAAGGAATTGTTGATTGAAGAATCCGTCATTGGCTGGAAAGAATTCGAAATGGAAGTGGTACGCGACAAGAATGACAACTGCATTATCGTGTGCGCCATAGAAAACGTCGATCCGATGGGAGTGCATACCGGCGACTCCATTACGGTAGCACCTGCGCAAACCCTGACCGACAAGGAATATCAATTGATGCGGAATGCATCAATTGCGGTATTACGTGAAATCGGCGTTGAAACAGGTGGATCCAATGTTCAATTCGCGATTAATCCGGATGATGGTCGCATGCTGGTCATTGAAATGAATCCTCGTGTTTCACGTTCGTCTGCATTGGCTTCAAAAGCGACCGGTTTCCCCATTGCCAAGATTGCTGCCAAGCTTGCGGTTGGATATACACTCAATGAATTAGGTAATGACATCACCGGCGGCATCACCCCAGCATCATTTGAACCCACTATTGATTATGTCGTCACCAAAGTGCCTCGTTTTGCTTTCGAGAAATTCCCGCAAACCAATGACCGTCTCACGACCCAGATGAAATCAGTCGGCGAAGTCATGGCCATCGGACGCACTTTCCAGGAATCGTTGCAAAAAGCCTTGCGAGGACTGGAAACCGGTGTAGATGGTCTGGATGAAAAAACGGACAACCTCGAAACCATCCGAACCGAGCTGGCAAATCCTGGTCCAGAACGAATTTGGTATATTGCTGATGCTTTCAGATGCAAGCTATCGATTGAAGAAATTCACCAGCTCACTCATATCGATATCTGGTTCCTGACACAGATTGAAGATCTAGTCAGACAAGAGCAGGCATTGACGGCAACGACTCTTGAAGCACTGGACAAACTGGTGATGCGCAAACTTAAACGCAGCGGTTTTTCCGATCGGCGCTTGGCGAAACTCCTTCATACCGAACAGAAGACCATCCGCGATTTCCGCCATCAACACGACCTGCGCCCCGTCTATAAACGAGTAGATACCTGTGCGGCCGAATTTGCAACCAGTACGGCGTATTTGTATTCTACATATGAAGACGAGTGCGAGGCGCAACCGATCCATAAAAAGAAAATCATGGTTCTGGGCGGTGGCCCGAACCGTATCGGTCAGGGAATCGAATTTGACTATTGCTGCGTACATGCTGCGCTGGCGTTACGCGAAGATGGATTCGAGACCATCATGGTCAACTGCAATCCAGAGACGGTATCAACGGATTACGATACATCCGACCGCCTGTATTTTGAGCCATTGACGTTGGAAGATGTACTGGAAATCGTCGCTGTGGAAAAACCCTACGGCGTCATCGTACAGTATGGTGGACAAACTCCTCTCAAGCTTGCCCGTGATTTGGAAGCCAATGGCGTGCCGATTATCGGCACGAGCCCAGACATGATCGATTGTGCCGAAGATCGTGAACGTTTCCAGCAAATGCTGCATCAACTGGGTTTACGGCAACCGCCCAACCGCACAGCACGCAATCCGGAGGCGGCACTAGCCGCCGCCGAAGAAATCGGTTATCCCTTGGTAGTTCGTCCTAGCTACGTGCTGGGCGGGCGCGCAATGGAAATCGTTCATGAAAAAGCTGATCTGGAGCGCTATATGCGTGAAGCGGTGAAGGTTTCCAACGATTCACCGGTATTACTGGATCATTTTCTGACCAATGCCACAGAAGTGGATGTCGATGCCATCTATGATGGAGAAACTGTTCTAATCGGCGGCATCATGGAGCATATCGAACAGGCAGGCGTTCATTCAGGTGATTCCGCCTGCTCTTTACCCACTTTCAATCTGCCCTCTGAAATTCTGGATGAACTGCGTCGCCAAACTGCAGAGATGGCGCGCGCGCTCAATGTCATCGGTTTAATGAATGTGCAATTCGCCATCCAAGATAATGTCGTGTATGTCCTGGAAGTCAATCCGAGAGCCTCACGTACTGTTCCATTCATTTCCAAAGCCACCGGACTTCAACTGGCAAAAATTTCCGCACGTTGCATGACAGGAAGAACATTGATCGAACAGGGTGTTACAGAAGAAATCATTCCGTCATATTTTTCAGTCAAAGAAGCGGTTTTTCCATTCATAAAACTTTCCGGGGTGGATACGATACTCGGACCCGAAATGAAATCCACCGGCGAAGTAATGGGTATGGGCACCACGTTTGCTGAAGCATTCATCAAATCACAACTGGCAACGGATGTCCGATTACCGGCTTCCGGCAAAATTTTCATCAGCGTGCGTCAATCTGACAAACTTCACGCCATAGAGATAGCGCGTAATCTCGCAGAACTTGGATTTACCCTCTATGCAACGCGCGGCACCGCCGCGGCAATAACAGAAGCCGGTGTGAATGTCATCACCATCAATAAAGTTGCCGAAGGCCGCCCCCATATAGTGGATATGATTAAGAATGGTGAAATCAATCTGATCATCAATACCGTAAAGAATCAGCGCAGCGCCATACGAGATTCCTATTCGATTCGCCATGCCGCACTTCAAGCAAAAGTGACCTACTATACGACGTTAGCCGGCGCACGCGCAGCCTGCGTTGGTATCATCAACAGACGCGAGCTGCAAGCTTATAATTTGCAGAAATTACACTTGCAGCTCAAGGCATGAGAACGAAAAAGAATCAATTTCTTTTATGATAAAAATTAGGTGAAGAAGAAAGGTAAGGAATCACGATGAGTACTATTCCATTAACTGTCGCCGGTGCGGAAGCATTGCGCAAAGAGCTCCATGAGATGAAAACGATACACCGTCCTGCAGTGATTGCGGCTATTGCGGAAGCCCGCTCTCATGGTGATCTTTCAGAAAATGCCGAGTATGATGCCGCGAAGGAAAAACAAGGTTTTATCGAAGGACGGATTGCTGAACTTGAAAGCAAGCTTTCCAGCGCACAGATCATTAATCCTGCACTCATCAATGCCGATGGCGCTTGTGTCTTTGGCGCTACTGTTGAATTAGAAGATATGCAGAATGGGGAAACGGTCACTTATCAAATCGTGGGTGATGACGAAGCCGATATCAAAGAGGGCAAGATTTCTATCAGTTCCCCCATTTCGCGAGCTTTGATTGGCAAATACCCCGGTGATATTGCTGAAGTCCAGGCTCCGAGCGGAATTCGTGAGTATGAGATATTGGATGTCAAGTATGTCTGATTTCAGCACTAATTTTGAAAACTGCGTTTGGTGCGGAATGGTTCACGTTTCTTCCTCTTGACTGAATCTGAAGGCTTTTTAAGTATTTGTTCCAGATTGGGACGGAAAATCACCAATATTTTACCGATATGCTGCACAGCGGCTGCGTCTAAACGCTGGCAGATCTCTTCAAATAAGGCATTTCTAGCTATTCGATCATCGATTTGAACTTTAATTTTGATCAATTCATGGCTCGTCAGCCCACGATCAACTTCGTCAATCACATTCTCAGATAATCCCGTTTTCCCGATCATCACAATCGGATGGAGCGTATGCGCGCGAGCTTTCAGTTCGCGTCGCTGAGCAACGGATAGTGCTAACATAAATTTCCTTCAAACTAATTATTTTACTTGATGAAACCATCCAAAACCAGCAAAGCCTGGATGAAAGAACACGTCAATGATTTTTTCGTCAAGCAAGCTCAAAAAGATGGCTATCGGTCACGAGCTGCTTATAAGTTACTTGAAATCGATGAACGCGACCACATCCTAAAACCTGGCATGCTGGTGATTGATCTAGGGGCGGCCCCCGGTAGCTGGTCACAGGTTGCGCGGCAAAAATTGAAAAACACAGGCAAAGTGGTTGCACTGGATATTCTAGAAATGGCGCCTCTACCGGGCGTCGAATTTATCCAAGGTGATTTTAGAGAAGACGATCTCACGCTAGAAATACAAAAATATTTCAATAATCAGCAACCGGATCTTGTAATGTCTGACATGGCACCTAATATGAGTGGTATCGTGATAAGCGATCAAGCCAACAGCATGTATTTGGCCGAATTGGCACTCGCTTTCTCGACAGAGCATCTGAACTATGGAGGAAATTTTTTGGTCAAAATTTTCCAAGGACGGGATTTTGATCAATTTTTACGAACCATGCGCTTGAGTTTTAAACAGGTCGTCATACGAAAACCGAAAGCATCGCGGAATCGCAGCAATGAGTTATATTTATTAGGAATTGAAAAAAAATAATTGAAATCGCTAAGAATGCACGAATCTCCCTCAGTGGTGAAGGAAAAGGAAATAGTAAGATGATATGTAATAGCAATTTTATATCTTCTGTTATATTCTACCCGTTAAGGTTAGAATGACTAATCAATGATTTTAAGGTGCAAACCAAGGAGCTATCTTGAATAATTTAATTAAAAACATGGCCATATGGCTAGTAATTGCACTTGTGTTGATGACCGTATTTAATCAATTCAGCGTACGTCAACCGACGCAGGTTCCAATGGAATATTCTCAATTCATCACCGAATTGAATCAAGGCAGAATTGCGAAGGTTATCATCGAAGGGCGTACCCTCAAAGGTACGAAGTCTGACGGTCGTCGTTTCACGACTTATGCTCCCTCCGATCCATGGATGGTCAGTGATCTGCTCAAAGCAGGCGTAATTATCGAGGCCAAACCGGAAGAAGAACCCTCTATGCTGATGAGTATCTTCATTTCCTGGTTCCCAATGCTGCTGCTCATTGCCGTATGGATTTTTTTCATGCGCCAAATGCAGGGCGGCGGTCGCAACGGCGGCGCTTTTTCGTTTGGTAAAAGCAAGGCGCGTATGCTCGACAAATCGGCCAATACGGTCACATTCAATGACGTTGCCGGTTGTGAAGAAGCTAAGGAAGAAGTCGCAGAACTTGTGGAATTTTTACGTGATCCCACCAAATTCCAGAAACTCGGCGGCCGGATTCCTCGCGGCGTACTGATGGTCGGCAGCCCTGGAACCGGTAAGACATTACTGGCGCGCGCCATCGCGGGAGAAGCGCAAGTACCCTTCTTTAGTATTTCAGGCTCGGATTTTGTGGAAATGTTTGTCGGTGTGGGCGCATCCCGAGTACGGGATATGTTTGAGCAAGCCAAAAAACATGCACCCTGCATCATTTTTATTGACGAGATCGATGCGGTAGGTCGTCAACGCGGCGCTGGTCTGGGCGGGGGGAATGATGAGCGCGAACAAACTCTGAACCAATTACTGGTGGAGATGGATGGTTTTGAAGGCGCAATGGGCGTAATCGTGATCGCAGCTACCAACCGACCTGATGTATTGGATCCGGCATTGTTACGGCCCGGTCGTTTCGACCGCCAGGTTACCGTACCGCTGCCCGATATTCGTGGCCGTGAACAAATTCTTCATGTACACATGCGCAAAGTTCCATTGGCACCGGACGTCAAAGCTGAGATTCTGGCACGCGGCACGCCGGGTATGTCAGGTGCCGATCTGGCTAATTTGGTGAATGAAGCAGCGTTGTTTGCAGCTCGAAGCAATAAGCGGCTCGTGGACATGGATGATTTCGAACGGGCAAAAGATAAAATTTTCATGGGCGCGGAACGGCGTTCCGTTGTCATGCCGGAGCATGAACGTCGCAATACCGCCTATCATGAATCAGGACATGCGGTGGTTGCACAATTGCTGCCCAAAACCGATCCGGTGCATAAAGTCACTATCATTCCTCGTGGCCGAGCACTGGGAGTCACCATGCAATTACCTACAGAAGATCGGTTCAGCATGGAACGTGAAGAAATCCTGCAAAGAATTTCCGTCATGTTTGGGGGAAGGATTGCTGAGGAAGTGTTCATGAATCAAATGACGACTGGCGCTTCCAATGATTTTGAACGCGCTACTGAGCTGGCGAGACAGATGGTGACTCAATGGGGGATGTCGGATACGTTGGGTCCAATGGTGTATGGTGAAAATGAAGGAGAAGTTTTTTTGGGTCGTTCAGTGACTACTCATAAAAACGTCAGTGAGGCAACGATGCAGAAAGTCGATGCAGAAGTTCGTCGCATCGTTGATGAGCAATACACACTGGCGCGCAAACTCATCGAAGCCAATAAGGATAAAATCGAAGCCATGACACAGGCATTGTTGGAATGGGAAACGATTGACAGCGATCAGATCAACGACATTATGGAGGGTCGCCCTCCTCGTCCGCCCAAACCACCTCAATCCATGTCTTCACCCACAACAGGAGAACCTTCTACGACACGTGATGTGAAAGGTGAAACTGCTACCCCACAGGAAATAGTCAAAGAAGCTGACTAATTCTCAAATACCTCGATAAGGGATACGAGTTATACTCGTATCCCTTATTTATTGGGTATTTTCCTTCATTCCATGGCCTTAACCGACCAGAACCAATTGCTCCACCCCAATCGCCCGCTTATCATGGGCATCGTCAACATCACACCGGATTCATTCTCAGATGGCGGTCGCTATCTATCAACGCAGGATGCCATTCAACATGCCAGGAATCTCATTAATGAGGGAGCTGATATCTTGGACTTGGGTGGAGAATCCACACGTCCGGGAAGTTTGTCAGTCAGTATTGACGAAGAACTGCATCGTGTCATTCCCGTACTGGAAGCCTTGCGCGATACTCAGATTCCAATTTCGATTGACACTTCAAAACCGGAGGTCATGAAGGAAGCGATTGAAGCCGGCGCTTACATGATTAATGATGTCAATGCGTTGCAAAACCCCAGTGCTTTAGAAGTGATTTCAAAAAACTCCAGCATCAAAGTCTGCCTGATGCACATGCAAGGCACCCCGCAAAACATGCAGCAACAGCCCCGCTACACCCATGTAATCGATGAGGTGAGCAATTTCCTGCAGCGACGCGTTGCTGCAGCGGTTGAAGCAGGGATTTCAAAAGAGCGGCTCGTGATCGATCCGGGTTTTGGTTTTGGCAAAACGCTTCATCACAATCTTACCCTCCTGTCTCAACTCAACCAGTTGGAAATTATGGATATTCCGATATTAGTGGGTATTTCGCGTAAATCTATGCTGGGAGCCATCACTGGCAACAATGTGGAGAACCGACTGCATGAAAGTATTGCCGCAGCCTTGCTTGCAGTAGTTAAAGGTGCCAAAATTGTACGAGTGCATGATGTCAAAGCAACCAAAGATGCACTTGCAGTATATGCCGCACTGCAGAATAAAGACGCTTAAGGAAGCTCTAAGAAACTACTGTGCCCATATTCGGTCAGGCTATGTTGGAATCAAGCTCAAAATACACATTGTCAGCTTGCAAACTGCATTTTCCCGTTGATTCCACCTTGCCTACCGTCGCTACCGTTCTTTTTCAGAGCTTGAATGTTCCACGACACCACCGTATTCACTCTATAAATTTCTCAATAAGGTAATCAATTGACAAAAAAATACTTTGGAACTGATGGTATACGAGGACGGGTAGGCACCTATCCGATTACACCGGAATTTATCATGCATCTAGGATATGCTGCTGGTAAAGTCCTGTCGACGATGGATTGGCATTTAGCAGAAGGAAACCGACCGACCGTACTGATCGGCAAAGATACCCGGGTGTCGGGTTATATACTCGAATCCGCATTGGAGGCCGGCTTGAGTGCTGCAGGTATCGATGTCTTTCTGTCCGGCCCGATGCCCACACCTGCCATCGCTTATCTGATCCGCGCTTTGCGCCTACAGGCGGGCATCGTCATCTCGGCGTCACACAATCTATTCGAAGATAATGGTGTCAAATTCTTCTCGGCGGATGGACGTAAGCTACCCGATGAAGTGGAACTTCAAATTGAATCTCTCATCGATGTGCCCATTGAGACCATGCCCTCTGAAAAGCTAGGAAAGGTACAGCGCATTAGAGATGCGTCAGGGCGATACATCGAATTCTGCAAGAGCAGCTTTCCTTATCACCTTGATCTGCGTGGATTAAAGATCGTAGTCGATTGCGCCAATGGCGCCGCTTACAACATTGCTGGTCATGTGATGCACGAACTGGGAGCCGATGTCGTCACGATCGGAGTGCAACCGAATGGTCTGAACATTAACCTTGACTGCGGCGCTACGCATTGCGCAACATTGCAAAAAGCTGTTCTTCAACACCATGCGGATCTGGGTATCGCACTCGATGGTGACGGAGACCGCATCATGATGGTCGATAAACAAGGTAGATTATATGAAGGTGATCAGTTGCTTTACATTATCGCCAAGCATCGGAAGATGAAGAAGCTTCTCAAAGGCGGGGTAGTGGGTACGATCATGACTAATTTAGCCATAGAAAATCGTTTCAAGAAAATGAATATTCCGTTTCTTCGTGCGCAGGTAGGCGATCGCTACATCTTGGAAATGTTACAGGAAAAGAAATGGTATCTCGGCGGTGAAAATTCGGGTCACATCGTATGCAAAGATAAGCACACCACGGGGGACGGTATTATCTCCGCACTCCAGGTGTTATATGCATTACGTGACACACAAAAAACCCTGGCTCAATTTTTGCACGGAGTCTCGCTCTATCCACAGAGATTGATCAATGTAAAAATTCACAAATCCTTTGATTTTGCGAACAATGCAACCATCAAGTCGATCCGGGAAGCTGCTGAAACCGATCTGAATGGCAAAGGCCGGGTGCTCATCCGTCCATCGGGGACTGAACCGGTGATTCGGGTCATGGTCGAGGGAGAATCAAAGCAAAGAATCAATCATTGGGCAGAGCGCATTGCTCAAACGATACAAGCCGCATCAGACACTTAAACATATCTCTTATTCCGATGTTCATACTGAACGTACAGTTCATACATTAATACTGGGTTGTCATCATCTTGTAACAATCCTGAAATAATATTGCCGTAGCAATTCAAGAAACCCTGGAAATGTTTGTAAGCAAATGTTTAAGCATGGATCAGAGAAAGAAGCACAGTTTCTGCAGTACGCTAAATGGTCATTGTGAACCTGATTTCAACACCGTTGACCCAGCACAGTCGTTTCTCAGAGTTTCCGCGATGAAACATTGATTAATTGGACGAACGAGATAAAACGATACATATACGGAACGGAACAACCAAGATCTATCAATAAAAGAGGCGATGGATGGAGTGCCGCGCAACGAAGTGATTCGCTCGTGCAGTCAATAATAGCGTTTCTTAGCGATTGCCTTATCCGCATCATTCATTATTTGGAGTATACACATGCTAAATTCAATCACTTTGAAATCGATTGCCGGGATAGTTTTGCTCTGCACTACAATGGTTTCAAATGGCATCATGGCCAGCCCTATCGTCAAAATCGATGGCTCCAGCACAGTCTTCCCTATTACCGAGGCAGTTGCGGAAGATTTTCAAATTGCCAAGCGTGGAGCAATCCGCGTTACCGTCGGGATTTCCGGCACAGGCGGAGGCTTTAAGAAGTTCTGTCGCGATGAAATCGATATTGTCAACGCATCTCGTCCCATCACTCAGGCTGAAATGGATGCCTGCAAACAACAAGGCGTGCAGTACATTGAAATGCCAATCGCATTTGACGCGCTGACGGTGGTGATCAACCCGAAAAACACCTGGAGCAAAACCATCACAGTCGAGGAACTGAAGAAAGCCTGGGAACCCGATGCACAGGGTAAGATCACGCACTGGAATCAAATCAACCCGGCATGGCCTGACAAGAAAATTAAATTATATGGCCCAGGTGCAGATTCCGGAACTTTCGAATATTTCACCGAAGCAATCGTCGGTAAAGCCAAATCAAGTCGTGGCGACTTTACCGCTTCCGAAGATGACAACGTTCTGGTTCAGGGCGTCGCCAGTGACATTTATGCATTGGGTTTCTTTGGATTCGCCTATTTCATCGAGAATATCAAGAAGATCAATGCAGTGGCGATAGACAATGGCAATGGAGGTGTTCTGCCATCCGCGACTACGGTGGAAAACAATTCCTATAAACCACTGTCGCGCCCGATATTCATTTATGTCAATGCAAAATCGACCGGCAAGCCCGAGATTACCGAATTTGTTAATTTCTATATGAAAAATGCGCCTTCACTGGTAACGGAAGTCAAATATTTCCCGCTTTCCAAGGAAGTGTATGACTTGAATATCGAACATCTCAATAAGAAAAAAGTGGGCACCGTATTCAAGGGATCTGGCATCAACATAAAGTTGGAAGATATTCTTAGATTGGAATCCAGTTTGTAGATCGCGATCACTGAGCTGTTTTTTGTTTAACTTGCACCTCATCGATAAAAAGCAGCTCAATCAAGGAAACATCAGTGAATTCTCATGTCGTTTTCTAATTTAGAATTCAACAACATTTCCTTAATATTCTCGAGTCTCACAGTCAAATGGATTTCTTGCCCATTTTCTTGAATATCAGAAACAAACCTTGCCTGGTCGTTGGCGGGGGTGAAGTGGCTATCCGCAAGATTTATCTTCTACTTCAGGCTGGCGCACACGTTACCGTCATCTCGCCAAAATTGGATCCCTTACTCAACGATTTTGTCGCGAATGGCAAAATTCATTATCAGGCTACTCGTTTTCAACCCGAACACTTACAGAACATATCATTGGTTATTGCGGCGACAAATGATCAAGCCATTAACCGGCAGGTCTCCGAAGCTGCCCAGCAACACCAGATTCCCGTCAATGTGGTCGATGACCCGGAGCTATGCAGCTTTATCATGCCTTCTATCGTGGATCGGTCACCGCTACTGATCGCCATATCGAGCGGCGGCCAGTCTCCGGTCTTGGCACGGCTGTTGCGAGCTCAACTCGAAACCATGATACCTGTGGCTTATGCCCACTTGGCATCGATCGCGGGGAAATTTCGCCAACACGTCAAACAACATTTTTCACACCCGGAAAAAAGACGCATTTTCTGGGAAAAAACGCTTCAAGGCCCATTTACCGAACTGATATTGTCAGGTAAAGAAAAAGCTGCCCAAGTGTATCTGTTACAAACTTTGCAGCAAGAACGCGATGACCCACCCCAGGGTGAAGTGTATCTGGTCGGCGCAGGGCCGGGTAATCCGGATTTGCTCACATTCCGAGCAATGCGCCTCATGCAGCAAGCCGATGTCGTTGTGTATGATCGCCTAGTTTCACCTGCGATTTTGGAGATGGTACGCCGCGACGCCACTCGCATATATGCAGGCAAAGAACGCAATCATCACACGTTGCAGCAGGAATCGATCAATCAACTGCTGGTGCGATTAGCGCAAGAAGGCAAGCGAGTACTACGACTAAAAGGAGGTGATCCTTTTATCTTTGGTCGAGGCGGTGAAGAAATTGAAACCTTGGCGTTGCACCATATCCCATTCCAGGTTGTGCCCGGTATCACTGCTGCATCAGGGGTTTCCGCTTATGCAGGAATTCCGCTTACTCACCGGGATTATGCGCAGTCGTGTATTTTCGTCACCGGACATTTGAAGAACAATAGCATCGATCTCGATTGGGAGGTACTCACCCGCCCTCATCAGACCATCGTCATTTATATGGGATTATTAGGATTGCCGTTGTTATGCCAGCAACTCATCGCGCATGGCCTGCCTGATGTCACGCCTGCGGCGATTATCCAACAAGGCACGACCCAGAACCAGAAGATCGTTACAGGAACGCTGCAAACGTTACCTGCGCTCGCGCAAGCTGCGCATTTATCGGCTCCAACGTTGATCATCGTCGGAGAAGTCGTGAAACTGCACCACAATTTGGCTTGGTTTGAATCTACCGATGAATCTTCGCAACCAAACATCATCCCATTGAATCCTTCCAATCAATGAACCGTTCAGAATCCCGGTTACATGTATAGTCATCAGACCACGATGCAAGAGATTGAACAAAGAAATCAGTCCTGCGGAATCTGAAGAGTGCGAAATCACTTGGAAGCCATCAAAGGGTTGTCAACGCTTACCAAGAGCTTTGAACGGGCTTAAGAAGCCGCCTTTCACCTCGCACTCTTCATTAACAGAGAGCATTTGTTCGATACATTCAACGCCTGCAGAACCACCCCGCTGGCAAGCCAACAGGGCAGCAAAGCCTGCTTTTAAAGCAATTAACTAGTCAGCTTGTCTTCTCAGAAAAGCGGGAATATCCATTGGATCAACTCCTGACTGACGCATTGCTGCCACTGTTGCATTGCTTCTCCTGCCGGTGCGCATTACCGCTGGTTCTTCTGATGAATACATGGAGTCGCGGTCATCCGTTCCAGTGCGGCTGTGAATAACGGTCAACGGCGAATTCTGGCTTTGGCTGGCAATGGTGCCCAAGCCGGTTGCAACCAGTGTGACGCGGAGATCTTCAGTCATATTTTCATCAATCACAGTACCTACGATGATGGTTGCGTCTTCAGCCGTCAAGTTCTTGATGGCGCTCATGACTTCATGAACTTCGCGCATTTTCAGAGACGAACTTGCGGTGATATTGACCAGGATGCCGCGTGCGCCAGACAATGAGATGTCTTCCAGCAACGGGCTTGAAACGGCACGCTCTGCTGCTACACGCGCACGGTCGACACCTGCGGCAACGGCTGAACCCATCATCGCCATGCCCATTTCTGACATCACGGTTTTCACGTCAGCAAAATCAACATTTACCAGGCCAGGACAATTGATCACTTCAGCAATACCGGCCACAGCACCGTACAGCACATCATTGGCAGCCTTGAATGCATCCAGCATGGAAATGTCATTGCCCAGCACCATCATCAGCTTATCATTCGGAATGACAATCAACGAATCGACATGCTGTGAGAGGGCTTCCATTCCTGCTTTCGCCGCAACCAGGCGTCTTCCTTCAAATGCAAACGGTTTGCTGACCACAGCCACCGTCAGAATACCCATTTCCTTGGCCACTTGCGCGACGACCGGTGCTGCGCCAGTGCCAGTGCCACCGCCCATGCCTGCAGTAATGAACAGCATATCCGCGCCCTGAATCAATTCTGCGATACGATCACGATCTTCCAGTGCGGCTTCACGACCGATCTCGGGATTTGCACCGGCGCCCAACCCTTTAGTAACGCCTGTACCTAATTGTAATATCGTTGGCGCCTTATTTCCCTTCAATGCCTGCGCATCAGTATTCATACTGATAAATTCGACACCGTGCATGCCGTTTTGAATCATATGATCCACAGCATTGCTTCCGCAGCCACCGACACCAACCACTTTAATGACCGCTTCCTGAGTTTCGTTATTCATGATTTCGAACATAATGTCTCTCCTTTAGTACAATGAAAATAAAGCTACTAGACAACCCACAACTCCAAAACAACTCTCTGATAATTACTAAAAATTTCTCTGAAACCACCCTTTCATACGCGAAAGAATCTGTTTGGCAGAACCTCCCTGTAATTTTGAACCATGATGATGCTGCATCTGCTGAATTCCGGCCAGAATCAGGCCGATACCCGTCGAATATCGCGGTGTATGAATCACTTCCTTTAAATTGCCATGATAATTGGGCAATCCCAACCTCACCGGCATATGAAAAATTTCTTCGCCTAACTCCACCATGCCCTGCAATGAGGCGGAACCTCCGGTAATCACGATGCCGGACGACAGCAATTCTTCAAAACCGCTGCGGCGCAGTTCGGCTTGCACCATGCAGTACAATTCCTCCACCCGGGGTTCGATCACTTCCGCCAATGTTTGTCTCGACAACTGACGCGAGCCACGATTACCGACATCGGGAACCTCCACCATTTCTTTGGTATCGGCGAGACTCCGGAGCGCACAACCATAGCGGCATTTGATGTCCTCGGCGCTCTTGGTCGGGGTGCGCAACGCCATCGCAATATCATTGGTGATTTGGTCGCCCGCAATCGGAATCACCGCGGTGTGCCGAATCGCGCCATTGGTGAATACCGCGATATCGGTTGTTCCACCGCCTATATCGACTAAGCAAACACCCAGATCCTTTTCATCCTCCGACAATACCGCCATCGCCGATGCCAGCGGCTGCAATATCAGGTCGCGCACTTCGAGCCCGCATCGATGCACACATTTCATGATGTTTTGCGCTGCCGACACTGCCCCCGTGACGATGTGCACCTTGACTTCCAGTCGTATGCCACTCATGCCGACCGGTTCGCGCACATCTTCCTGGCCGTCGATGATGAATTCTTGATTTAGAATGTGCAGAATCTGCTGATCGGCAGGAATATTCACCGCTTTCGCGGCTTCCATCACCCGTTCCACATCCTTCTCAGTGACCTCTCTATCCTTGATGGGCACCATGCCGTCCGAATTGAAGCCTTTGATATGGCTGCCGGCAATTCCGGTATATACTTCATGAATCTTACAGTCCGCCATTAACTCGGCCTCTTCCAAAGCCCGTTGAATGGCATTCACGGTGGTTTCGATATTGGCTACCACGCCCTTTTTCAACCCTCGTGAAGGATGGCTGCCCAAGCCAATTACCTCAAAACCACCTTCGGGAATGATTTCCGCGACCACAGCAACGATCTTGGATGTGCCTATATCGAGGCCAACAATCAAGTTTCTGTTCTCTCTAGCTTTATTCATCGAATAATCTCTCCCTGGTTTCACGTTTCTCTTTTCGAACCGGATTTGCGGGGTGCATGCTGCATCACCCCGGGTGCCCGAATAGCAAAACCATTGGGATGGCGTAAATCAACATATGCCAATGGCCCCTCCTGATTAAACCGGGCAATGCTATGGTTATATACTGCGACATAGCGAGTCAGCCTCTCTTCGATCTCATCACGTCCTAATTCCAGCAGGGTTCCAGTATTCAACCGGATTCGCCATGCATAACGGGGAGTCAACGTTATGTCAGCGATTGATTGATGCAACGGTAGTAAAATTTGATTAAAACGCCGGTAATTCTGCGTGACTTCTTTAGCGCTGGCTTCTTTCGGTCCGGTAAAAACCGGTAATTCCCTGTTGACCGTGACCCGGAATACCTCACCATAAGTATTTACCAATGCATGACTACCCCAGTAGGCCAAGGCGTGATGTTCTTCGAGAACGACATCCAAACCGTCAGGCCATCGCCGGGTCACTCTGGCATCGCGCACCCAGGGCAATTTTACAAAAGCCTCACGCACTTCAGTTAAATTCACTGACAAAAAATTTCCCTTGATCTCACTTTTGGTAATGTGTCCGATCTGTTCCCGCGTCACATTCAGCAGCTCGTCATGCCCACTTCCTGCTTCCTTCACAGCATGAATATCGATTCTCTGCAGCGGAAAGAAAGGCGGCTTCGTCAGCCGGATACTAATCACATAAAGCGTGGCGATGACCACTGACGTGATCAATGACCTGGACAACAAAGTGAGCGCTTGATGATTATTCCACATGAGCCAAAGCCAATATGTTCATTACCAACTCGTTGAATGAGATGCCGACTGCCTTTGCTGCCATGGGAACCAGACTATGACTGGTCATTCCAGGAGACGTGTTGGCCTCGAGAAAATAGCATTGCCCGGCCGCGGTTAATATCAGATCCACTCTTCCCCAACCTTCGCAGCCTAACACCTGATAAGCTTGTAGCGCCTGCGCCTTGATTGCAGCTTCCAGCTCATCCGCCAGACCGCTGGGGCAGAAATAGCGCGTCTCATCGGATACATATTTAGCTTGATAATCATAAAGCTCACCTGCAATCTCTATCCTGACCACCGGCAAGGGCGTTTCTCCCAGGATGGCGACCGTCAGTTCTTTTCCGGCAATGAATTCTTCCGCCAGCACCAAAGCGTCATGTTGCGCTGCCAGCCGATACGCTTCCGCCAGATCCCGCTTATCATGCACTTTGCTCAAGCCGATGGTGGAGCCTTCGCGCGCCGGCTTGACAATCAGCGGTAGCCCCAATGTTTCCGCTATCTCGTCAAAGTTGCTATCCGCCTGCAACACAGCATAACGAGGTGAGCTGATGCCGACCGCTTGCCAGATCAATTTGGTGCGCCATTTATCCATTGCTAATGCGCTCGCCATGACACCGCTGCCGGTATAGGGCAGTCTCATCCATTCCAGGATGCCCTGTATGGTGCCATCCTCGCCAAACCGCCCATGCAATGCGATAAATGCCTTCTTGAAGCCTTGATGCTGCAAATCTTCCAATGCCCGTTCCGCCGGGTCGAATGGATGTGCATCAACTCCACTGCGCCGTAATGCTTCGAGCACAGCGTGTCCGCTCTGAAGAGAAACTTCGCGCTCCGCAGATCTGCCGCCCAGCAATACTGCCACTTTGCCAAAGTTATGCGTCGTCACTATGAAGCCTCCCGGCATCGCCGATCATTCGCACCTCAGGTATAAGTTCCACGCCCGTTTGTTGTTTTACCCTGTCTTGGATAAGCAGAATCAACGCTTCAATATTGGATGCACGCGCATTACCCATATTGACAATGAAATTGGCATGCTTGGGTGAAACCATGGCCCCTCCAATGCAGCGCCCCTTTAGATCACAGCTTTCAATCAAGCGGGCAGCGTAATCTCCGGGTGGGTTGCGAAATACCGAGCCGGCATTCGGCTGATCAAGCGGTTGACTTGCCATGCGCTGCGCCAGCAACTGCTTGATTCTTTCTCTTGATTCCGCTTGAACACCCTGCTGCAAGCGGAAATGACAGCCCGCAAACCATTCTGATCGAGATTCATCGTTTTCGGGATACCGCAATCGAACACTGCGGTATCCGGTCTCGTAATCAGACGCCAGGCGATCAAATATCACACCGCTGCGGTTGATGATTTCGACCCGTTCAACAATTTTCCAGGTTTCCACGCCAAAACAGCCCGCATTCATCGCCAGCGCGCCCCCTACCGTGCCGGGTATTCCGGCCAGGAATTCTGCCCCTGCCAGATCATGCTTGGCTGCAAATCGCGCAATCTTTGCGCACGCCACGCCCGCACCTGCATATATCAGCCGCTCACTCTGGTCGACCAACCACAGATCATTCAGTCGCGCATGCAAGGCGACCACGATGCCCGGGACACCGCCGTCTCGAACAAGCAGATTGCTGCCCAACCCTACCATATAGATAGGTTCAAGCTGTGTTTGCCTCAAAAATTGCGCCAAATCATCCTTATCCGCCGGAATATAGAAATACTCGGCATTTCCGCCGGCGCGCCAGGACGTGTGCTTGCTCATCGGTTCATGGGTTCGCAATTCCCCCCGAACGCTTGGCAAAGCTTCTCCCTCAATTCCGCGTTCGCTGCCTGGCATATCAAACCTCATGCTATCGAATGAACTCATCGTTTGCGCAAAGTGCTTAATATTCATGGCCATTCACTACACTGAGCATATTGTCCATATCAGCAATCGTTGCCACCACCTTGGCAATCGAACCCGCTCCCATGACCAACACAACGTCGCCATCTCGCACCACATTCAATACCGCATCGGCCACCTGTTCGACTTCTTCAACATAGATCGGCTCAATTTTTCCCTGCACACGAATTGCGCGCGCCAGCGACTTGCTATCTGCTGCCACGATGGGATCTTCGCCAGCGGAATACACCTCGGTCAACACCAGCACATCTGCCTGGGATAACACTTTGATGAAATCTTCAAATACATCCCGGGTGCGGGTATAGCGATGCGGTTGAAACGCCAGTACCAAGCGATGGCCTGGGAAAGCGCCACGCGCAGCTTTCATCGTTGCTTCCATTTCCACGGGATGATGGCCATAGTCATCAATCAGCGAAAAACTCGTTTGCGCGGAAGCCTTGATCTGGCCGTAATGTTGAAAGCGTCTCTCGACCCCTCTGAATTCAGATAAGGCTTTTATGATGGCAGCATCAGGAACTCCAATTTCATTGGCCACGGTAATGGCAGCCAGCGCATTCTGAATGTTATGCATACCGGGCAAATTCAATGTAATTCCCAATCGGCGCGCCGAACCATTGACGCCGATCATGGCAGTGAATGTCATCTGGCAGCCTTGATGCTGGATATCGATGGCCCTGACTTGCGCCTGCTCAGACAATCCATAGGTGGTAATGGGTTTGGAAATGGCCGGTATGACATCGCGGACGTTGGCATCGTCCAGACACAATACCGCCATGCCGTAGAATGGCAAATGCTGCACAAAATCGACAAATGTTTGTTTCAGGCGATTGAAGTCATAACCATACGTTTCCATATGGTCGGCATCAATATTAGTCACCACAGCCAACACCGGCTGCAAATATAAAAATGACGCATCGGATTCATCAGCCTCAACCACAATAAATTCACCACTTCCCAATTTTGCATGGCAACCGGCTGCCTCCAACTTTCCTCCGATCACGAATGTCGGATCCATTTCTGCCGCCGCAAGTATACTGGCTATCAAACTTGTTGTGGTGGTTTTTCCATGGGTTCCCGCAACCGCGATTCCTCGCCTCAATCGCAGCAATTCAGCCAGCATCATCGCGCGTGGAACAACAGGAATATTCTTATGTTTGGCGGCAATCACTTCCGGGTTGTCCAGCCTCACCGCAGTCGATATCACCACGGCATCCGCTCCGGCAATCTGCTGGCTCGCATGGCCGTGAAAAATCTTAATTCCCAGCTTCGTGAGCCGCTGAGTCACTGCATTTTCCATTAAATCGGAACCGCTGACCTGATAGCCAAGATTGACGAAAACCTCAGCAATTCCGCTCATTCCGGCTCCGCCAATCCCAACAAAGTGTATATGCTTGACTTTATGTTTCATGCCGTCGCCCCAGAAAGTTCAACACACGCTTCGGCCACGATCGCAGCCGCATCGGGTTTTGCCAAGCTGCGCGCCATCATGGCCATGTTCAGCAATTTGTCACGCGTCAGATGCATCAACAATTCGGTCAATTTTTGTGCAGTGAATTCCTGCTGCGGAACCAATATGGCCGCGCCTGCATTAGCGAGAAACTGCGCGTTGCTGGTTTGATGGTCATCCACTGCGTGGGGATAAGGCACAAGAATACTGGCAACGCCAGCGGCGCTCAATTCCGCAATCGTCAGAGCGCCCGCGCGACAAAGCACTAAATCGCAAGCCGCATAGCGTTCCGCCATATTTTCGATGAACGCCAGCACTTCACCTTGCACACGCAGATCGGCATATCGCTGCCGTGCGGTCTCTAAATGCAGCGCACCCACTTGATGAACGATGACTGGACGATGCTGCTCAGCCATCAGGACGAGAGCTTCCGGCACCACGGTATTCAATATCTGCGCGCCCAGACTACCCCCAATCACTAGTATGCTGAGCCTCCCTTCCCGGCCGGGAAAGCGTTGCTGCGGCGGAGCAATCTGCGCAATCTCGGCACGCACCGGATTCCCTGAAAACACCGTTCTCTTCGGATCTGCATGAATGGCATTGGGAAAACCCAGCATGATTTTATCCGCCAGCTTTGCAAGTAGCCGGTTCGTTAATCCAGGCAATGAGTTCTGCTCATGAATAATCAATGGCTTGTTCAATAAGGAAGCCATTATTCCGCCTGGAAAAGCAGGATATCCTCCCATTCCCAGCACGACATCCGGACTGACGCGTCGAATAATGGTCAGGCTTTGCATGAATGCTCTGATCAAGCGCAGCGGTAGCCATAGCCAGGCCATCAGTCGTTTACCCCGCAGGCCGGAAAAGTTGATGGCTTCCACTTCATAGCCATAGCGCGGCACCAGCTTCATTTCCATGCCGTGTTCGGTTCCCAGCCACACGATATGCCAGCCGGCGCGCTGCAAATGATCAGCCACCGCCAATCCCGGGAATACATGTCCGCCTGTTCCGCCTGCCATGATCAGTATCGTGCGCGACTTCATACCGTCAATCCTCGCAAGCGCTGCCGGTTTTCCCAATCGATGCGCAATAGCACTGCCAGCGCAACGCAATTGGCGGTAATGCTGCTGCCTCCAAAACTCAGCAATGGCAGCGTCAATCCCTTGGTCGGCAAGACACCCATGTTGACGCCCATGTTGATCAGCGCCTGGATGCCAATCCAGATTCCGATGCCTTGTGCCACCAACGCAGCAAATGAAGCTCCAAGCTTTGCAGCCAAGCGGCCGATGATGAAGGCGCGCATGATCAACCATACGAATAATCCGATGACCGCTGCGACCCCGACGAAGCCCAGTTCTTCCGCCAGTACCGACAAAATGAAGTCTGTATGCGCTTCGGGAAGATAGAATAATTTCTCGACACTGCCGCCCAACCCTACGCCGAACCATTCACCGCGTCCAAATGCGATCAGCGCATGACTCAATTGATAACCTTTTCCATAAGGGTCTTCCCAGGGATTCATGAAGGCAATCACCCGATCTACCCGATAGGGGGAAGTCAGAATCAGCGTATACAAACCGGCTGCAAGAATCACGATCAATCCGATGAATATTTTCAAACTGACACCGCCCAGAAACAGGATGGACATGGCCAGCGTGGTCACGACAAAGAATGCTCCAAAGTCGGGTTCCAGCAATAACAGAAACCCTACCAGCGCCATCACAACAGTAATGGGCAAGAAGCCTTTCAGCAGGCAACCCAGATCGGCAGACTTGCGGATGACATAATCCGCAGTGTACAAAATCATTACGAATTTCATGAATTCGGAAGGCTGGAAATTCACGACATACAAAGAAATCCAGCGCTGACTGCCATTGACCTCATGGCCAATGCCTGGCACCAGCACGAGAACCAGCATCAAGGCGCTAACGATGAACAAGTAACTGACGAATTTCTGCCATACTTGCATAGGCACCTGAAATGCGATGAATCCCAACAGCAACCCCACCAGCAGATAAATACCATGCCGCGACAAATAATGCATGGCGCGATCAGCGCCGAACTGAGCCTCGGCAATCGCTATCGACGCAGAATAAATCATCACCAAGCCAATGCTGAGCAACAACAGTACTGACCAGACCAGCGCCTGATCAAAATTGGTTATTAGTCGCGGTTTAGGATTATTGGCTTGATAGATCATCACTCAATGCTTTTTATGCCCAAAATTAAAAAATCGATTTTCGATATCCTTCACTGCAGCAACAAACACTTCTGCGCGATGTATATAATTCCTGAACATATCGAAGCTGGCACATGCCGGAGACAACAGCACCACATCTCCGCCCTGCGCCAATAAAAAACTTTTTTGCATGGCTTCTTCCATCGTAGTGGCGAAATGCAGTGGCACGCCGCAATCCTTCAATTCCTCAGCAATAATGCCAGCGTCCCGCCCGATCAGTACCACAGCTCGCGTGTTTTCAGCCACTGCCGGCCGCAGATGCGAAAAATCCTGCCCTTTACCGTCGCCGCCGGCAATCAGAATGACGTTCTGCTTCATGCCATTGAGTGCGGCCACGGTCGCACCTACATTGGTGCTCTTGGAATCATCATAGAACGTGACACCATTGAATGCCGCCACTTTTTCCATTCGATGCGGCAATCCGCGGAATTCCCGCAACGCCGCCAGCAGCGGCTCCGCAGAAATCCCCAGCGCCCGGCACATCGCCAACGCCGCCAAGCCATTGGCGGCATTATGCAAACCATTCACGATCAACTCGGTGGTCTTCATCAACTGCAGATCTCCCTCAACCAGCCACAAGTCTTCACCATCGTTCACAATGCCGAAATCGGTTTGTGTACGCGGCTCATCGATACCGAACGTGATCTTCTGCCTGCCTGTCAGCGCCATTGATCGCACCATCGCATCATCGCGATTGAGCACTTGTATTCCGTTATTGTGCTCATGCAGGAATATCCTGGCTTTTGCAGAGGTATAGTCCTGCATGCCGGTATACCGATCCAAATGATCTTCGCTGACGTTGAGAACCGTAGCCACATCCGCATTCAGATGCGGGGTGGTTTCCAATTGAAAGCTGGACACTTCGAGAACCCAGGCGTTGGGCCAGCTACCGGCATCGAGCCGATGCATCAGCGCATTCAACACGGCAGGGCCGATATTGCCCGCCACTTCGACATCCCAACCTGCGCTTTTAAGCATTGCGCCAACCATCGCAGTGACGGTGGTCTTGCCATTTGAACCGGTGATCGCCAATACTTTTGGTTTGGGCAAATCACTTTGCTGCAGTGCCCAGACAAAAAGAGCCATATCCCCCACCAGCGGAATACCGCGCTGAATGGCTTGCTGGACAGCGGGTTCGGCAACGGGAACGCCGGGACTGATCGCGATCAGATCCACACTTCCAAAAATCTCAGGTATAAAATTGCCGCGATGGATCTGCGCCTGCGGAAACGTTTCGCTGATTTCCTTCCAGCCCGGCGGCTCCTTGCGGCTATCCGCCACCCGTACCTGCGCACCTTGGCGTGACAGCCATTTCACCATGGAAAGACCGGTTTCACCCATGCCCAGCACCAGTATTGTTTTTCCTCGTAGATTCATCGTAGTTTCAATGTTGATAGTCCCAGTAGCACCAGAATCAGTGTAATGATCCAGAATCTCACCACGACTTGATTTTCCTTCCAGCCCTTCAATTCATAATGATGATGCAGCGGTGCCATGCGAAAAATACGCTTGCCGCGTAATTTGAACGAAGCCACTTGCAACATCACGGACAGCGTTTCGACTACAAAAACGCCACCCATGATCATGAGCACAATTTCCTGCCGCACGATCACGGTCACAACACCGAGCGCCGCTCCCAATGCGAGCGCGCCAACGTCCCCCATGAACACTTCCGCCGGGTAGGCGTTGAACCATAAAAAAGCCAGTCCCGCCCCGGCCAGTGCTCCACAAAATACCGCCAATTCACCGGTATTCGGGATATAGGGAATTCCCAGATACTTCGCAAACACCACATGTCCGGTCACATACGCAAAAACAGCCAAGGCACTGCTGATCATGACAGTCGGCATGATGGCCAGGCCGTCCAATCCGTCCGTCAAATTGACGGCATTACTGGTGCCTACGATGACAAAGTAGGTCAGTATGATGAATCCCGTGACTCCCAGCGGAATGGCGACTTCCTTGAAGAAAGGCACGATCATATTGGTTTGTGCCGGAATTTCGGCAGTCGATACCAAATAACCTGCGACTACCAGCGCAATCACTGATTGCCAGAAGAATTTTGCGCGCGCCGACAACCCTTTCGGATTGCGATAGACCACTTTGCGGTAATCATCGATCCAGCCAATCACCCCAAAACCAACCGTCGTCAGCAACACCACCCAAATGTAGCGATTGTTCAAATCAGCCCACAATAACGTCGTCAGTACGATGGACATCAATATCAAAGCACCTCCCATGGTTGGGGTGCCAGTTTTGACGAGATGCGACTGAGGGCCGTCATCACGCACCGACTGGCCGATCTTGTAGGCGGTCAATTTCCGAATCATCATCGGACCAATAATGAACGAGATGATCAGAGCCGTAATCACTGCAAGCATCGAGCGCAGCGTGATGTAGCTGAACACGTTAAAGGCACGAATATCCTGCGCCAACCATTGAGATAACGCTAACAGCATGAGAATTCCTGTCCATGTAATCGATCATTCAGCCTTCGCTCATCACTCCGCATGATCATCCTCATCGATGTTCGGCTTCAAGCTGTTGGATAACATGTTCCATCTTCATGAAGCGCGATCCTTTGACCAATACAGTCACATCATCGCCGAGCAGATGCTCGGCGACATCCAATAAAGCCTCGAGCGAGCTGAAATGCTGCGCACCATGACCAAATTCGCGGCTTGCATACGCACTCAATTCACCGAGTGTCAGTAACTGATCCAATTGCGCGCGGCGCGCCTCTTGTCCGATCGAGCGATGCAGATCGATGGCGGCTTGACCCAGTTCTCCCATGTCTCCCAACACCAGGATTTTTTTCCCGCTGGTAGCGGCCAATACTGCCAGAGCAGCACGTACCGATTCCGGATTGGCATTGTAGGTATCGTCGATGAGCGTGGAATGATGCCGCCCTATTTTTCTTTGCAAGCGCCCCCGCACACCGTGGAAATTTTCCAGGCCGGCCGCAATCGATACCGGGTCGATATGTAAAGCGCAAGCAGCTGCTGCGGCTGCCAAGGCATTGTAAATATTATGTCTGCCAGGCACGTTCAATTGCAGATCCGCCTTGCCATACGGCAATTTCAATTTGATCCTGGGCGTAAGTGAATCCGTCTGGTATTCAGCGGTGACCCGAGCAGGCGTATGTAATCCAAAATCGATCACTGCCCGCGACCCCGAACATTGGCGCCAGAGCGGCGCGAATACATCATCCGCGTTGATCACCGCAGTGCCATTTTGATCGAGCCCTTGCAGGATCTCAGCCTTGGCTTGAGCCACCGCCTCAACGGATCCCAGTCCTTCAATATGAGCCCCGCCCGCATTAGTGATCACTGCAATCGTCGGCTTGGTCAATTCCGTCAGATAGGCAATTTCCCCAAGATGATTCATGCCCATTTCGATCACCGCATAGCGGTGATGTGAACGCAGGCGCAGCAGCATTTGAGGTACGCCAATATCGTTATTGAGATTGCCCTCGGTCGCGAGAACAGGATCTGCTGAGTTATCTGCGCATACGCTCTGATGAATTGCATCATAGCGAAGAATGGAAGCAATCATTTCCTTGACCGTGGTTTTTCCATTACTACCCGTCACTCCCACGACAGGCCCTGTAAAACGATTCCGCCAATAAGCAGCCAATCGTCCCAGGCCGATGCGTGTGTCGTTGACGCATATCACTGGAATATCGACAGCCAGCGGTTGGTCATCCGTCGTTCGATTGATCAACGCTGCAACTGCGCCATTCTCGATCGCGCTCGCAACGAATTGATTGCCATCATATTTTTCACCCGCCAATGCAACGAACAAATTTCCCTGCTTGAGGGTACGACTATCAGTGCTTACGCCCGTAAATAAAACATCCCCGCCATTCCAACCGGTCTGCAATACGTGAGCAACTTCACTGATCATCATCATTTCTTGACCCGTACTTTGCGAGTTAATTCGTTCAGCACTTGCTGTACGACGTCGGCATCACTGAAGGGAATCTTATGTCCTTTGATATCCTGAAATTTTTCATGTCCCTTCCCTGCAATCAGAACCACATCACCCAATCGAGCATTATCGATTGCTTGATAAATCGCTGAGGCGCGATCAACTTCAATTTGATGATTTTTGCCCGAGGCACCCGCCACAATGTCGCGAATAATTTGCATGGGATCTTCGGTGCGCGGGTTATCGCTGGTAAAAATCACTGAATCCGCCAACCGGGTTGCAACGTCTCCAATCATGGCACGTTTGCCTTTATCCCGATCCCCGCCACAACCCACCACGCAATATAAACGCAGCCGGCGGGAACCCGTGGTTGTTTGTTGGCTTCTACGAAGAGTATCCCGTAATGTGCAGAGCACTTTTTCCAATGCATCGGGAGTATGCGCATAGTCTACAATGATGATGGGCTGACCAGCCGCGACATATTTTTCCATACGACCGGGCAACGTGCGAATGTCACCCAATGCCTTGACGGCATCCGATAAACCGACCCCACTGGCCAGCAGGGATGCCACCACTGCCAGAACATTCGAGGCATTGAATTTGCCCAACACATTCAAAGCGATGTGTTCTTGCTCATGTTCATATTCGATATCAAACTCGATTCCGTCGAGGTCAGCCTGCAGGTTTGAGCCGTACACCATTCTGAAACGTTTTGCATGTCCAAGTTCCGGATAATTGAATCCATACCCGATGATATGGGTAGTTTTATGGGCAAGCTGGCGCGATAATTCCACACCCAGCACATCATCCATATTGATGACCGCATACTTCAAGCCGGGCCAGAAAAACAATCGCGCTTTGGTGGCTGCGTAGGCATCCATATCCTGGTGGTAGTCCAGATGATCACGCGACAGATTGGTCAATACCGCAACCGAAAACACCGTGCCGTTGACACGTCCTTGCGCTATCCCATGCGATGACACCTCCATCACGGCATTCTCGGCACCGCGCTGCTTGAATCGCCTCAGCATGCGCTGCAGCACGGTCGCATCCGGAGTTGTATTTTCGCTTGCTTCAAGTTCCGCGACAAATCCATTCCCAAGCGTGCCGATAATGGCTGTTTTCCTGCTCAGATTGGCCATGGCTTGCGCATACCAGTGGCAGCTCGAGGTTTTACCATTCGTCCCGGTGACCCCCACTACCCATAAATCCTGTGACGGATGCCCATAGACATGATCGGCGATCAACCCCGCCTTGCTCTTCAATTCAGTGACCGGTAAGTCAGGAACGGCCCACTCGGGATTCCACGAAAAATCCTGCGAATCCCACACAATCGCATTCGCTCCAGCTTTAATCGCTTGCGGAATGAATGTACGTCCGTCGGCTCTTTCACCTGCATAGGCAAGAAAAGTATCTCCAGGCCTGACTTGCCGGCTATCTGTCACGAGATTAGTGATAGGCACACCCATTTCATCGAGCTGATGAATGTCAAACGATCGGGATGTTTTCTTTTTGACGGCCATCACAGTCATCCTTCTTCATCCATTTCTGGCATGGCGGTAAAGGTAACCACATTATTAGCCGGCGCATCGGGTGGAATATTCAAGCTGTGCAGTGCATTGCTCATCACATTACTGAATACCGGGGCGGCTACCGCACCGCCAAAATACTTTCCGGCCGAAGGTTCATCGATCATTACCCCGATAATCAATCGTGGATTCGATGCCGGCGCATAGCCGACAAACGTCGAGATATACTGTTTCTTCGCATACTGACCGTCGATCAGCTTATGCGCCGTGCCGGTTTTGCCAGCGACACGGTAGCCATTGATCTGTGCCAGCGGCGCAGTCCCGCCGGGCTTGGTCGCCAGCTCGAGCATACGACTCATCGCCAGGGCGGTATCCCGAGAAATGACGCGCTGCCCCATGACCGGCATATCCCGCTTCATCAGCGACACGGGCTTCAGTTCGCCGCCGCTGGTAAAAATCGTATAAGCGCGCGCCAATTGCATCAGGCTAGTGGAAATTCCGTGTCCATAGGACATCGTAGCTTGTTCTATTGGGCGCCAGGTATTGTAGGAGCGCAGTACCCCGCTGGCTTCCCCCGGAAAACCCGAGTGTGTTATTGCTCCGAAGCCTGAGCGGTTCAGCATTTCCCACATCGTTTGGGGCGCCAGCGACAAGGCAATTTTGGCAGTTCCCACATTGCTGGATTGCTGAATGATTTCAGCAACTGTCAGTTCACCCTTGTTATTGACGTCGCGTATCGTTCTCCTGCCCACTTGCATCAAGCCAGGCGATGTTTGCATCACGGTATTCGAATTGACTTTTCCCACTTCCATTGCCACCGCCACAGTGAAGGGCTTCAACGTCGAACCAGGCTCAAAAGTGTCGATCAAGGCGCGATTGCGAATTTTGTCGTTGCTGATGGTGGATCGGTTATTGGGGTTATAGACGGGCAAATTGGTCAACGCCAGGATTTCACCCGTCTGCGCATCCAGCACTACGATGCTGCCAGCTTTGGCTTTATTGAGTTTGACCGCTTCTTTCAGTTCTTCATGGGCGCGGTATTGAATGCGTCGATCGATCGATAAAATGAGATCTTGTCCTTGCTTGGGCAAGCGTATATTTTCGATATCCTCGACGATTCGCCCTTTATTATCCTTGATGACGCGCCGGCTCCCCAATTCACCGGCCAGGATTTCCTGCCAGCCCCGCTCAACCCCTTCCTGACCTTTATCGTTGATATCGGTAAAGCCCAGCACATGTGCCGCATGCTCCCCTTCGGGATAATACCGCTTGGATTCATAGGTCAAATCAATGCCAGGGATCTTAAGCTTCATAATTTTTTCTGCGATTTCGGGAATCACTTGCCGCTTCAGATACACGAAACGGCTATTCTCACGATGCAGGCGCCGCTCTAGTACGGTACTTGGCGTCTCCAGCAATTTGGACAATTGCTTTAATTGTTCCGGTGTAATTTTGACCAATTTCGGATCCACATGAACCGAGGCAATGGGAGAACTGATCGCAAGTATCTGGCCATTCCTGTCAGTGATCATGCCGCGATCGGCATTCATCTCAACCACGCGGCTGTATCGCGACTCCCCCTTTTCCTGCAAAAAATCATGATGCATTCCCTGCAAGTAGGCAGCGCGTCCCGCTAGGCTGATCAGACCCAATACCAACAAGCTGAATAATAAAAATGAACGCCAGGCAGACAATTTGATTTGCGGTGGTTGGTTCGTAATCATCGGTCAGTCCCATTATTTCGCCGGTTATTTTTTGCACCTATCGAGATGACTTGAATGTCGGTTGCCGCCGGAACGACCATCTTCAGGTGTTCTTTTGCGATACGTTCAATTCGGCCATGCATGATCAACGTACTCTGCTCCAATTGCAGCCGCCCCCATTCCACCTCGAGCTTTCGCTCCGTTTCCTTTTCATTTTCAAGCGTCATGAAAAGCTTTCGCGCCATGTGTTGCGACGTTACAATTCCCAGCGCACAGGCAATCCCCACCATTACTAAGAAAATGTTCAATTTGAACATTGCGCTTATCCATTCATCGCGATTCTCTCCGCCACCCGCATCACGGCACTCCTCGCTCTGATATTTCCCGCCACTTCATCTTCCTTTGGACGAATGGCCTTACCGATCAACTTGAGTGTGCACTTGCTGAAACGTTGCAGTTCTCGGTCTGTCAAAGGCACAGTGCGAGGCACACTATCTTTCCTCGCAGCATTGCGTATGAACTGCTTCACCATCCGATCTTCCAATGAGTGAAAACTGATCACCACCAATCGTCCTCCAGGGTTGAGCAACTCGACGCATTGCGGCAGCACTAACGACAACTCCTCAAGTTCCTGATTGAGATAAATCCGAATCGCCTGAAAAGTGCGCGTCGCCGGATGCCGAAAACTCTCCCGCTGGCGCGGACGCACGACCGTTGCGACAATCTCGGCAAGTTGTAATGTGGTAACAATAGGTCGCCGCGTTCTTGCCATAATAATCGCTCTTGCAATCTGCCGAGCATACCGTTCTTCGCCATATTCTCTTATCACCTTTTCCAGTTGATCTTCCGAAACCGTTGCCAGCCAAGCCGCAGCCGTCTCGCCCTTACTCGTATCCATGCGCATATCGAGCGGCCCGTCCAAACGAAAGCTAAATCCGCGCGATATTTCTTCCAATTGTGGCGATGACACCCCCAAATCAAGCAGCACTCCATCAATATGCGTAATATCCATTTCTCGCAATAGTCGGCGCATGTTGGAAAAACTGCCATGAACAATGCCAAATCGCTTATCCGCAATCGCCTGAGCCGCTTCAATGGCCGCCCGATCCCTGTCAAGTGCAATCAATCGACCATCCTCACCCAGTTGCGACAGGATTTCACGGCTATGCCCACCCCGCCCGAAGGTGGCATCCACATACACACCATTTGGCTTTATGGCTAACGCTTCAATTGCTTCGCACAACAGAACCGAGGTGTGCATTCGCCCTGCTTGCAAGCGCACCTACAGTGAAAAGCCTTGCAGCTCAGACGGCATCTTGCCATCCTGGAACTTCAGTGCTTCTTCCAACTGCTTATTCCATTGAGCTTCATCCCACAATTCAAATTTTGTTCCTTGGCCTACCAACACCACATCTTTGGACAAACCAGCAAATTGACGGAGAGGCGGAGATATCAAAATACGACCAGCGGCATCCATGTCGACGTCACAAGCATTACCAACGAGCAATCTCTGCAATTGTCGAGTGGGAGGATCGAAGCTGGAAAGATTATTGAGTTTTTGTTCTATCGGTTCCCAGTCTGGCTGAGGATAAATTAATAAACATTTTGAAGGATCGACAGTCACTATCAGATGTCCTGCACAGGAAGACATGAGCTCGCCACGGTATCTTGCAGGTATTGCAAGCCTACTCTTCGCATCTAGACTAAGTTGCGTGACGCCACGAAACATTCTGTCTCCTCGTATAAGGGAAATTTGCAAATCAATTAATTTCCCACATTTTCCCACCACTTCCCACTTTAATGAAAAAAACTTGGATCGTCAAGCAAGAATTTGGGAGTTTATAGTTACATGACAACAACTTAAATCAAGCGCTTGTAGGGATGGAGGAAAGAATAAATAACTCGATAAATAATGCAGATAGCATAAAAATTAAATGTAAAGTATTAGCTTTAGTAAGTTATACCCATGAATAAACTTGTTTCCTTGTCAGAAAAATTGCACACTTTTGGTTTTCTCGAATTCATCATTCGCATATAACAATGACTCCTCATTATTGGATTCAAGCGGTGCAAGAACTGGCGCAATCCGATCCTGTCATGCATCATCTTATTCAAAGTTACGAAGGAGCAGTATTGACTTCACGCGGTTGCGCATTCACTACGCTGGCGCGCTCCATAGTAGGTCAACAGATCTCGGTCAAAGCTGCCGAGAGCGTTTGGCAGAAAATCTCCGTCGCCATCCCCGCCATCACGCCCCACGACCTAGCCATGGCAGAACATGAAGCATTGAGAACATGCGGATTATCTGCGCGCAAAATCGAGTATTTACGCGACTTATCTGGCTATTTTCTGCAGGGTAAATTTGAAGAAACCCAATGGGATCGAATGGATGACGAAACATTGATCGATGAGCTCATCCAGATCAAAGGAATAGGTCGATGGACAGCTGAAATGTTTCTGATATTCTATATGCAGCGGCCGGATGTATTGCCGCTCGACGACATCGGATTACAGCGTGCAATCAGTCGACACTATAACAGCAACCTGCCTGTCGCCAAAAAGGCAATGCTCGAGCTGGCAAGACCGTGGCAGCCGTGGCGTTCAGTAGCAACCTGGTATTTATGGCGCAGCCTGGATCCGATACCGGTAGAATATTGAAATCTGATACTTGGCTCTAAAAATCTTGGCCCGACTGCGCTCCACTTCTGAAATTTACGCTCTGCGCCTCCCGATAGAGCCTGATTAAACGACGCTCACTTTAGAGCTCATGTGCATTTTAATGCTCGCACCCCATCAATTGCAGATGCCTACATTGACACACTCATCATTCACCGCTTCCGATTCCCGCCGTTTATCCATCGTGGTGCCATGCTTTAATGAAGCGCAAGGATTGGACGCTTTTTTTGACAGACTGGAGTTGATTCTGCATCAACTTCAACCGTATGACCATGAAATCATCTGTATTGATGACGGCAGCAGCGATAATACGCTCGATGTGCTACGCCGCCATGCCAATCGGAATTCCCGTATCATAGTATTGGAATTGTCGCGCAATTTCGGCAAGGAAGCAGCCTTAACTGCAGGCATTGACGCCGCCAGCGGAGATGCCGTGATTCCGCTCGATGCAGATCTGCAACACCCTCCAGAATTAATCGCTGCAATGGTAGAGCATTGGGAGAATGGCAGTGATGTCGTTTTAGCCCGACGGCAATCTCGAACAACCGATCACCCGCTGCAACGGTTCATAACGCAAGGATTCTATCGGCTCCACAATACCATCGCCGAATGCGAAATTCCTAAGGATGTCGGCGATTTCCGCTTGATGGATAAACGGGTCGTCGACGCATTAAAGCAACTACCTGAACGCCGGCGGTTCATGAAAGGATTATTTGCCTGGGTGGGCTTCAAACACAGCGAAGTGGAATTTACAGTAGAACCCAGGCAATCCGGCAAATCATCTTTCAACGCCCGTCGTTTATGGATTCTCGCGCTCGAGGGCATTACCAGCTTCAGCACGGTTCCTTTGGTGGTATGGGCCTATATGGGTTTTACGGTGGCTACAGTCGCGCTGTTTTATGGCTGCTGGATCATCATCAAGACACTCGCTTTCGGTATCGACGTACCTGGCTACGCCTCACTATTGACCGCGATTCTTTTTCTCGGCGGCATTCAACTGCTGGGCATAGGCATATTGGGCGAATATGTCGGACGCATATACAGCGAAAGCAAACAGCGGCCGATCTATATCATCCGCCAACGTTATGGCGGCAATAATCCAGATGCTTGATCGTGAAACGGGACGTCAATTGACGGGATTCTCGCTGATTGGCGTGATCAATACTCTCATCCACTTGGGGCTGGTCACGGCACTGGTTGAGCTTTTGACTATTCATCCCATGCCAGCCAACGGCATGGCGTTCATCGGTGCCAACCTATTCTCGTTCTGGGCAAATAGCCGCTGGTCATTCCGAACCGTCATCACGGGTCAACGGTATTTGCGTTTTTTGACAGTCTCGCTGATAGGGCTTGCCGTATCGGTCATGTCCATCGCCGTCAGCGAGGCTCTACACTGGCATTATTTGATCGGTGTGTTGCTGTCCTTCATATTTCTTCCACTGGTTACTTTTTTGGCCCATCGTTATTGGACATGGAAAAATCTAGACTAGATCATCATTTCCTGCATACAGATCAAGCGTTGCTTCATACGATCCTTAGCGCAATGCTGTTAGCCTTGCTGAGTATTGGGTTATATCATGAGACGCTCTCAGCGGGCTGGCGATTCGATGACGGTGGGCATCTCAACTTTGCGGTCTCATATACGCCGTGGCAGTATTTTTTTGTTCCTGACATTACCCGATTGCAATCTGGAGCCAACCTAACGCCATGGAATGCACTTTTTTATGATATCAACTTGGAATTATTCGGCTTAGACCCAGCCGGATTCTATGCACATCTGCTGATATTGCTCTGGCTTACCAGCATTGCCAGTTATCTTTTATTGAAATTATGGATACCCGCCCACTGGGCGCTAACTGGCTCGGCGCTATTTCTTGTAAGCGCACCAACTACCCACATTGCAAATGAGATCATGACCGGTCATTACGCCAGCGGATTGCTTTTTACTGTCATTGCTCTATATGGCTACACAAGAGCTATCCATGACCAACGCTTTTCATGGGCATTCTTCAGCGCGTTTTTTTACCTGCTTGCGGTAACATGCAAGGAAATTTATGTCCCGCTAATCGCCATTTTGCCTTTTCTACCGGCGGGAACACTCAAGACCCGGCTGCGATTGGCACTTCCTCTGATCTGTGTAGCTTCGGCTTACTTGCTGTGGCGCTTTCATGTATTGGGGCGACTGTTCGGAGGATATAACTTGGGCGGCCAGTTCGATCCCATCTTAATTCTCGACATGTTTGGCAGCCTCCCCTCACTTCTGTCCGGCGATCATTTATTTGGCTCATTAGCATGGTTTATTATTCTAACACTCATTTTTTATGGACTTTATCGCCAAAAAATTAACGTCATAACATCGATTGCCGCTATGGCGATATTGCTTTTTCCGCTCATACCCCTCGTCAATTATCCCGGCGTTACGGCGCCTGATCGTTACTTATTTTTGATTGCATGGGCAACAGCAATGCTCTTGGCTTACCTTCTTGCCATCGTGGCCAGCCAATTGAGCAATTCCGTTGCCTGGTGCATTGCGTTCATCTTGACTGGGATCAGCCTGAACCATCATAACGACGAACATAAACGACTATTAGAATTAGCCGATCCCACTGAAAAATCATATGAATTCATGCTCAACAGTAACGGCGGCCAATTCTATATAGCGCCAAATTTCGATAACTATTTTGGTGCTGTATTGCCCGAAGCAGTGGCAGCACAGCAGAAACTTTCGCGCCATCCGGTCCAACGGGCACCGTTAATCCCTGATATCGAACAATTGGCAGCGCTGGATTTATCCCATGCCAGTGTTTGGCGTTATGAAAGGCATTGCCGATGCGTCGAGAATGTATCGTCGATCGTACCTGGTTTAGTTGAGGACTATAAACATAAACTTAAAGAACGTGCCTTGACGGTTCATCTTAGATTGCAACCGTTGAAAGCAGAGTGGGAATTCGGACCCTATCAGGATGGCGAATATGCCATCATGCTCAACAACCAAGGTTATTTTACATTGCCCCGCATGGGCGCTCATTCTTATCCGCGTCAATCGTTGGAAGGATATATTCTTTATAAATCGCCGGAGGGATGGTTAACCCGCAGTCCTCATTTCCATCTCGACCTATCCACGCAATCGGAGTGGCAATGGTCGCGCTCTGATCTCCCTCCCTCCTTGTGATGAACCGGCAGAAATTATGTAAAGCCTAGAACGGACAGCATATTACAAGGCAGAATTCGTAAAATGCAATGTACGCGCTGCAAAAAACATTCTGCAGCTAGCTTGATTTCAGCGACACGCGACCAGATATAGAAATTTCTTGACTGACATAGCGACTCCAAAACCGGCATTCATGCAGCGGAGTGACTAACCGGTTAGGCGCTACCTAAAAATACCGTTAAAATGACTCTTTGCTAAATCAATACTATATTTCCATGACGCTTGTTTATTTTGATCACAATGCCACCACCTGTGTAGATGATGCAGTCCTGAATGCTATGCTGCCCTATTTTCAGCAGGAATTCGGCAATGCATCCAGCCGGCACGACCTCGGCATTCAAGCTCGCCGGGCGATCGACAAAGCGCGCCGACAAGTCGCGGAGGCTGTTGGCGTGCAGCCAGTACAGGTTATTTTTACCAGCGGCGGTTCCGAAGCCAACAATCTGTTCATACGCGGCGCAAGCGACAACCTGAAACCGGGCCATGTATTCATCAGCGCCATCGAACATCCCTGCGTTCTCAAACCAGCACAGGCATTGTCCCGTCACAGCAGCGAACCGTGGAATCTGCAGCAATTACCCGTTAATCCTTCCGGCCAAATCGATCTGGAAGCAGCGAAACTTGCCCTGCAACAACATCCACCGAAACTCGTTTCAGTGATGCTCGCCAATAATGAAACCGGCGTGATTCAGGATGTCGCCGCGGTCGCAGAGATGGCTCGTGTTAATGGCGCAGTCGTCCATACCGATGCGGTTCAGGGTTTGGGAAAGATTCCCGTTGATTTTGCCCATTTGAATGTGCATGCCATGACCTTGTCAGCCCACAAGATCAATGGCCCGAAAGGCGCAGCCGCTTTGATCGTGGATAAACGGTTGCTGTTAAAACCCCTGATTTATGGCGGGGGGCATGAAAACGGCCTGCGTTCCGGCACCGAAAACGTACCTGCCATCGTCGGCTTCGGTCTGGCTTGCGAGCTGGCAAAAGCGCGTACCGCAGAAACGGCGCGCCATGTTTCTGAGTTGCGCGATCGGCTGGAACAGGGTTTGATCAGCATGGACGCAGTCATTTTTGGCCGCGAAGCAATACGCATCCCGAACACGTGTTACTTTGCTCTGCCAGACATCGAAGGGGACACTTTAGTGGTGAAACTGGACAAAGCCGGATTTGCCGTTGCCGCCGGTGCAGCATGTTCCAGCGTCAACCCCGGGCAGAGCCATGTCCTCAGCGCCATGCAAGTCGATCCGATGCTGGCGCGTTGCGCGGTTCGCGTCAGCCTGGGCCGCGATAACACGATGCAGCAGATCGATGACTTTTTGCGCGCCACGCAACGCATCGCTGCGGAATTGAAACAAATGAGCAGCTTCTCTTCGCAATAAACTGCGCCTCGACTGCAAACTTCGTTACAATGCCGCACGGAACTTTTTCGCTCAACTCAGTAACCGATAGCATCCCATCTATCTGATATCAAGTCCATATGACGCCAAATCACTCATTCTCACCGGCAACCCCGATCAAAGCCATCATTCTCAGCGCTGGACAAGGACGACGGCTATTGCCGCTGACTGAAAACATGCCAAAATGTCTTTTGCCGGTTGCCGATCAACCGGTATTGGCACGGCAGATCGACGCACTGCTGGCAGTGGGTATCAACCACATCACCGTCATCACCGGCTTCCAAGTTGCCCTGATCGAAGCCTTGCTCCAGGAGCGTTACAACGATCATCCCGATATCAAGGCACTCTTCAATCCCTTCTATGAAGTGGCTGACAATCTGGCCAGTTGCTGGATCGCACGCGATGAAATGAACGATAGCTTTCTGTTATTGAACGGCGATACCGTCATTGAATCCGCCTTGCTGCAGAAAGTCTTGAATTCAACGCCTGCGGCCATTACACTGAGTGTCGATTACAAAGATAGCTACGATGCCGACGATATGAAAGTACAGTTGGGCACTGATGATTGGGTGCAACAAGTCAGTAAAATCGTACCACCCCAGCAAGTGAATGCGGAATCGATCGGCTTGCTCTACTTTCGCGAACAAGGGGCACAATTATTCCGCCAAGCTGTTGAAGAAGCGCTGCGCCATCCGGCTGAACTAAAGTCCTGGTACTTGTCGATCATCGATCGGTTGGCGAAGCAGCATCTGGTTCATGCCTGTTCAGTCAGCGGCTTTCGCTGGTGCGAAATCGACTTCATTGAAGATCTGGCGCGCGCCGGCATCATTTTTGGCTCATGCAAACATGACTGACCATTTATCGTTTGTCGACTTCAATGCCACGATGCGCAAATTCGGCGCGCCGCATACCATCATCTGTCAGTATCAATACTGGACTGTCATGCTGCGCCCGATGCAAGCGACACTCGGCGCACTGGTTCTGGCGGCTCACGAACCGGCACAGGTGTTTTCACAACTGAGTTCAGGAAGTTTTACCGAATTGCATACCGTCACCGGACATATTGAATTTGCGCTCACCACCGCATTTCACTATGACAAAATCAATTATCTGATGCTGATGATGGTCGATCCGGATGTACACTTTCATGTGCTTCCCCGCTATGCTCAGCAGCAGCAATTTGCAGGCAACGAATTCATCGACGCTGGCTGGCCGGCTGTGCCGAACCTGGGACACATCAATGCAACAGATGCCACCATGAACCAGCTCATCGTGAAGCATATCCAAGCATGCTGGCCTGAACCATGATCTTGCGAGACCCTACGTGACTGAACAAAATACGCCTTACGTCAAAGAATTCCCCTTGCGCGAAGCTCACCATCTGGTGCGCGACTTAATGACGCCCAAACCATGGATTTACTGGACTGATTTTTTGTTTCATATCACGCTGGGCTGGGCAGCTTTTTTCACGGCGTTGTTTTCGCCGCTGTTCTCATTGTGGCAATTAGGCAGTTTCATGGTAGCGGTGCTGGCGTTGTACCGCTCGGCGATTTTCGTCCATGAACTGGCGCATCTCAGAAAAGGCACGTTCCAGAATTTCCGCCTGGTCTGGAACATCATCTGCGGCATTCCCTTCATGATTCCATCGTTCACGTATGACGGTGTACACAATGATCATCATAAACCGGATGTCTACGGCACGCGTGCCGATGGCGAATATTTACCGTTCGCGAGCCGCAAGCCTGCTGAAATGGTGGTGTATGTGCTCTTGTCGTTTTTGATCCCGCCATTGCTGGTGTTGCGTTTTGTCGTATTGACGCCATTGTCGTACCTGATTCCACCGCTGCGCAAAATCGTCTGGGAGCGCGCCTCTTCGTTGACGATCGATCCCGCCTACCGGCGCGGCGAAAACGCCATCCGCAACGACCATAACTGGCGCCAGCAAGAAATGGGTGCCTGCGTATTTGGCGCCAGCATCATTGCACTGGTCATTTCGGGAATTTTTCCCTATTCAGTGCTGATCTTGTGGTACCTGACGGCGGTCACGGTCTTCATTCTCAATTCACTGCGTACGCTAGCGGCGCATGCCTACCGCAATCCGGGCGAGCAAAAAATGACGCTGGCCGAACAATACCTCGATTCCATCAATATTCCCGGCAATTTCCTGGTTACGCCGCTGTGGGCGCCGGTCGGATTGCGTTATCATGCCACGCACCACCTCTTCATGAGCATGCCTTACCATAACCTCGGCAAAGCACAACGCCGGCTGGTCAATAACCTCACTGACAATTCCCAGTACATCAAAACATTACGCAGCGGCTTGTGGCCGGCACTGAAGCAGATCTGGCATGAATCCGCGCAAGCAACCCGCACCACTCAGCCTCCTCGCGATCCATGCTGAGAGTCATTCCAGCAGATGAACCTCCGCGTCGACACGTGACACCGCTGGTTATACTACGCCATGGACAAAGTATCTGGAACCGCGACAAAAAATTCACCGGATGGAGTGATGTGCCCTTGAGCCCGAAGGGTGAACAAGAAGCCGAACAGGCGGCTTATCTACTGAAGCAGGCAGGTTTCACGTTCGATCTATGTTATTCATCGCCTTTGCAGCGCGCCAGAACCACGGCGCAGATTGTACTTTCCACGATGCAACTGAACATACCGATCATCGAGAGCTGGCGCTTGAATGAACGGCATTATGGCGCGCTGGAAAGCATGCAACGCTGGGAAGCCATCAAAGAATTCGGTATCTGGCCCATTCTAGGTTGCCAGATCAAATTCGATGCAACGCCTCCTTATCTGGAAACGACCGACTCGCGTTTCCCGGGCAATCAACCAGCTTACGCTCACATTGATCAAAATGAACTTCCACGGGCAGAAAGCCTGCAACACACTTTAGCGCGCGTGAAGCCCTACTGGGAAAAAACCATTCAACCGGAAATCAGCCAAGGAAAACGCATACTGATCGTTTCTCACCGCAATACGCTGCGCACATTCAGAGTATTACTGGAACATCTTCATTACAGTCAAGTCATGAAATCCAAGCTGGCCACAGGCAGACCGCTGGTTTACGAGCTTGATCAACGCCTCAAGGTCGCCCGCCGCTACTATATCGATAAATTGAATTAGCATGCCGGCTATTCATAGTTTCGAACCCATCGTCGGTCCGCACGCCAATATTCTGATTCTCGGCAGCATGCCCGGCGAGGCTTCGCTGGCAGCCCATCAATATTATGCTCACCCTCGCAATGCGTTCTGGCCAATTATTGCACCATTGCTGAAGATCCAGGCCGATGCGCCTTATCACGAAAAAGTTGCCGCACTACGCTCATCCCCGTTCGCACTCTGGGATGTGTTCAAATCGTGCGAGCGCACCGGCAGTTTGGATGCAATGATTCGAAACGATAATTTCATCCTCAACGACTTTGTATCGCTCTTTTCGAGCCATCAGCAGATCAGATTTGTGTTTTTCAACGGGGGAACTGCCGAGCGCTATTTCTTGCGTTATGTAGTACCCGCCTGCGATCTTACTCATTTGCAATTGTCGCGCCTGCCATCCACCAGTCCAGCCAACGCCAGCATATCATTTGCTGATAAAGGGGCACGGTGGCATGAACCAATACAAGCGGCGCTGGAACGCATTAACTGAGCGAAAAATCACACTGCATAATTTCACTTGACGGCCAAGCTGCGTATGAGTTTTACTAACTGCTCATAATAAAGCCCTGGAATTCTATGAGTTGATCATGCTGCATGGCTTAAATCACTGGTCAGATTCAAAATGCTCATTTACATTGCGTAAACAGCTTTTTCAATTGATTTCGCCTTCTTGATCATCACTTCTCACCTTTCAGTGCTCAGATAGAATACAAGACTTGCCAATCAATTACTTAAAGGAATTAATACGATGAAGAAACTTGTGATCATTGTTGTCGCCATTTTCATTGCCGGATATGTAGCCTTGATGGTGCAATATTTTTGAAAAGACGCTGCAGAACGAGTCCGCTTGGTCATTGCGTTCAGATCAACCTCACATGTCCACTCAACTCTCATTAACTGTGCTTTATCAGTGGATTCTGACTAAATCACAGCATGGCGCGGCCGTAAAGAATTCATCCATGTCATTCCCAAATGTATGCCTCTGCTAAAAACTCATATCGCGGTGTTCGTTGTGCTGACGATAATAACGTTTGCGTCACTGATCTGGATAGATCGGTATCAGCAAATCGGACCGGATGTACTGACTGGTCATTGGGGTATCTGGGCGCCGGGGAAAAATTGGGCAGATGCTTCAGAGAACGAATTAGCGCTGTTTTCGACCAATCCCCAGGCAGGTGTTAGCGTACAACAACCGCTGCCCGCAATCGAACCAGGCACGGTGCTATTGTTTTCTGCGGAAGTAAAATGCGACCATGTGGTGCGTGGCAAGAAACCATGGAATCTGGCCAGAGTCGTCCTGGTTCAGAATGATGGCCAAAAAGACCTGTGGAATTTGCCATTGATTCTCACGGCTGTCACCGGCACCCAGGATTGGACGTTCTATCGGAATTTCTTCTACATTACAACGCAGACCCGCACGGCTCGAGTCATCGCTGAATTACACCAATCGACTGGATCTCTTCAAGTCAGAAACATGCAGCTTTATCCCGTTCACGAAACGGAAATTTACCTATGGGTAAAGAACATCATTCTGTTCTCGTGGGGAGGATTCTTCCTGTTACTCGTCGGTTCATGCCTGTTTGCGGAAAAAAGATCGATGCTTTTCCGCGCAATATTGGCAGGCGCCTTTATTTCCATCGTGATCGGAACCAGCTTGCCGGGATATCTCAAAACCAGCGTCATCTATGAAGTGGAGGCACAGATCGATGACATCAGCCCGGTCATCAACAAAGTGATGCCTTGGGAGCTGAGCAAGCTCTGGCACGCATGCGTTTTTCTGCTGCTCGGTTCGGCGCTCGCCTTGATGATTAAAAAAGCACCGCTTTCACAGCTCATGACCATCATCATCATGATGGCCGCCGGTACCGAAATGATGCAACTCTTCATTGATGGCCGATCGCCGTTGGTCAGCGATGTCTTCATCGATGCAGCCGGCGGTATCGTCGGTATTTACTTCATCAGGCGGTTGCAAACGAAACCATCGACTGAACGCTCCTGAAACTCATTTATGAAAAAACGTCAACTGTATGGACTTTTTCCAACGCGACACGCCAGGTATTTTCCCTGATCAGTCTTGTGACCGATACGCCGTGACTTGAATTTCAATTTTCATGCGCGGATCGGATAAACCCGCAGCCAACATCATGGCCGACGGCCTGACGTCACCCAGATATTTACGCATGATCGGCCAGCATTTTTCAAAATCCTCGGCTTTGGGGAACACGTACGTGACACGCACCACATCCTTCATGCTGGAACCCGCCTGTTTCAGTGCAGATTCAATGTTCTTGAAACATTGTTCCGCCTGTTCCAGCAGATCGTCTGAAATGGTCATGGTGCTGTAATCGAAACCGGTCGTACCCGATACCAGAACCCAGTTGCCTTCGACCACCGCGCGTGAATAGCCGATTTCGTGCTCGAACGTCGAACCTGAACTGATGAGTTTTCGTGCCATAGGCCTTCCCTTCCTTAAAGTAGAGTCAAAAGTTACCTAGAATAGCATTTCACTCAACAATCAGCACGTCTCAGGCTTATATTCTGTGGTCTTATAAAGACTCAAGAAATTTAATCAGTGCTTCTCGATCCGTAGTTGAAAGCACGCGAAAGTATTCTTTGGCAGATTCAGCCTCACCCCCATGCCACAGAATGGCCTCGGTCAAATCACGCGCACGACCATCATGCAGAAAAAAAGTATGTCCATTGACGACCTTAGTAAAACCAATTCCCCACAGTGGAGGTGTTTTCCATTCTTGACCGTCAGCAAGAAAATCGGAGCGACCATCCGCAAGTCCTTCCCCCATATCGTGAAGTAGTAAATCAGTATAAGGATGAATCACTTGTTTGGATACTTCCGGCACACCTTCAAGAACGCCGGTAGTAACGGTGGGAATATGGCAAGAAGTACAGCGAGCTTGATCAAATAACATTTGACCTCTTTTCACGAGTGGGTCATTGACGTTACGACGCGCGGGTACTGCGAGCGTTTGGATATAGAATGTTACGTCGTCAAGAACACCCGGCGTTAGTTCCGGATCGTCCTTCAAACCATCATATTGAGGCTGGCCAACGGTACTTTCATCCGGGAATACCTCATTGGTAATCCCCATATCGCCATGATACGCTCCGGCAGTCTGAACCAATAGTGAAGGACTGTTGGCCTTGAGTCCAAATCGACCGATGACAGTTGTTCCGCTCACCACATCCCACACTCGGTTTACACGGCCCGATATGCCATCGTTGTTCGCATCATCTTCATCGGTCCAGCCGAGCAAAGTCTCATCCGAAATGGCTTCAAGCAAACCACGTCCGAATACGGGAGGAGCAACCCGTGGTGATATCAGATACTGTTTCGGTAGGTTTATATAAGGATCCGCAATGGTAAAAATTGGCTTACGTAATCGATACGGCGTATTGTCACCGAACTTTCCTTCGATTTCGATATACGTTGTTTTAACACGGGCTTGCCGTTGTTTGCCGAATACCATTCGGTCAAAAAGCTGAGTACCGAACCCAGGCATGGCTAAAGGCCCGGCGGTATTTGGATCAGTTCCAGGGATACTAAGACGCAGGAAGAATGAATTAGATGTCCCACCCTCTTCAGGCGGTCGCCCCCGGCCATCTTTAGGATGACAAGCCACACAGCTATCATTGTTGAATGCCGGTCCCAATCCACTGTTGAGCAATGCTGGAGCAGTAACAAAGATTTGTTCGAATTCAGAATCGCCTATCAAATGCCGAGCCACTCCTTCGGGGCTAAGGTTGGGAGCTGGGTTGCTAAAAGCAGAACTGCTTTGAACGAACAACGTAGTATCTCCACCCGAAAACTCATTATTGATTGCAATCACTTCAATATTCGAGAAAGTGCTTTCTCCATCTTGGTTGTAGGTCGTGATGGCCACGTAATACATGGCTCCCTCATCAAGCACTGCAGATACTTGTGTTTCAGTTCCAAGATCAACGCTGTTGATGGATCCAACAGCGTTAGGCATCGGATAGGAAAGCCAATAGAGCCTGTACCCATTAGAACCCTCCAATGGCAACCAATTGGCAGTGGCGCGGTTGCCGGTCACGGAATAAACCACAACCGGCGCCACAGGAGGTGCAGCCTGTACGTTTGAACAAAGCGCCAGTAGGGCAAGAATAAATAAGACACGGTACTTCATCATTTCACAAACATCTTATACTTTAAACACTAACTTCTGAATCAAAGACCTGCATTACTCGCAAAATCCCGAGCATTTCATTGAACTGAGCGAGCTAGAGGCAGCAGCTGATCTATCATTAACGTGACTAAATTCTTCACCTCGTCAACTGCTGTTTGCACCAACTCGGCATTGTTTAGAATAGACTCAGTAAATGGCTGAGGTATGGCATAAAGTGCAGCTATAGTTTTTTCAATCTGATTATTGATAGCTTCGTCAAGTGCAGGATTGACTGATCTGACCAAATCATTTAATCCCGGCCCCTCGGATAATAAGTAGGTTCCGATATAAACGTTCTGAAGACCTCGTATATTATTGATGAAATCAGTTCGTGAATTAGCACTGAACTGAGACTCAACCAAGGTAGGATCACGCCCTGCAAGTGGTTTACTCAGCTTACCCGTCCCTACTTCATCAGCAATTCCCACCATACCTTCGATCATTTCTTGTAAAGCAGAACCTAAGCTAGGATAAGCCGTACTACCTGCGCCAGCTTTAGAAAATTCGGAAAGAAAATTTCCGCCATTCGGGTTCCATGCGTCAGCCAGTTTCTGAGTGTCATTCAAAAGCGCACTGGCAGTTGCGTTCAGATAAGCCAATTCTCTTGGGGTTAATTGCGATGCAACTTTACTGTTGTCACTGCCGAATAATAAATATTCGATCACCTGAAAGCCTTTGAGCGAAGGATCGAAGGCGCTCACTGTTTCTGTCGTTAATGGGGTGTCGCTATTAACTACGTTCTGTATGTCTGTTCCATTAATCGGCCAGCTATCCAATGAAGGATCTATGCCTTGCGTATCAACCGGGCCAAACAAGAATGCCTCTGATTGTTCCCATGGTCGACGTGCATTACGCCAAGCATTCTGTGCCTGGTTAAGACTCTTAGCCATCGTGTCCAGTTGCAGTTCTACAATCGCGGCACGCAAGACTTTGGTTTGTTCTGCCAAATCGGTATAGGTATTAAATACTACGTTACGCGCGTAATTCTGAATCACATCCTGCACTGAAGGCACTTCGGAAGAAACCGATGGCACTACCAATAAGCGTGGCAGAGAAACGCTACTATTTCCCTCTGTATTTCCGGCGCGAATCGAAACAAAAAAGCTTGAACCCGGCGGTAAAGATGTACTCACTTGAGTATTAGTACCCAAATCAAATTGACCAAAGAGTGATCCATCATCTGAATTAGATGCAATTAAGGTGTAATTATCAGCTCCTGACACTTCGTCCCAGTACAAACTGACTTGGGGGCCATTTGTAGTGATATATAGCTTTGGTATTTCCGGTGGCTCAGCATATGACACCGTGGCAAACATTTTAGCTACTATCCCGATCAGAATCGGTTTTATCCAATTTCTCATAAACTTAAATCCTATCTCTAGTGGTTATACTGCAGTACAAATAAATGATAATCATTCTCATTATATATCAAAATTTAATGACTATAAGAAAAGTATTGTCTTAACGTTCACCTTGTTTCATTGCCTGGTTATAATTTCGTACAGAGTCTGTGCCGCTGCTTTCTTGCGATATGTCAATTAACAGCAAAAATGATTCACCCATCTCTAGCCATTTTGATTACACATAATGCCGCTCACCTTTTATTGGCATGACTACGAAACATTCGGTGCGGATCCGAGGCGCGACCGGCCGGCGCAGTTTGCAGGCATACGCACTGATGAAGCGTTGAATGAAATTGGCGAGCCGCTGATGATCTATTGCAAACCGGCGCGCGATTATTTACCGCATCCGGAAGCTTGCCTGCTGACCGGCATCACGCCGCAGATCGCGGATGCACGAGGCTTGCCTGAGCCTGAATTCATTGCCCGCATCCATGCCGAATTTACGAAACCCCATACTTGTGGCGTTGGCTACAATTCCTTGCGGTTTGACGATGAAGTGACGCGGTTCACGCTGTATCGCAATTTCTACGATCCATATGCGCGCGAATGGCAGCAAGGCAATTCGCGCTGGGACATCATCGATCTCGTACGCATGACCTATGCCCTGCGCCCTGCAGGCATCACCTGGCCACAACATGAGAATGGGCAACCCAGTTTCAAATTGGAGGATCTGGTGGCCGCCAATGGCATCATGCATGAATCCGCGCACGATGCCTTGTCCGATGTGCGCGCCACGATCGCACTGGCGCGCCTGCTGCGCAATCAGCAACCGCGCCTTTATCATTGGTTGCTGGAATTGCGCGATAAGCGCAAGGCCGCTGCCCAGCTTGATCTCAGCACGCATAATCCGGTGATCCATACCACCCGCATGTATCCAGCCAAAACCGGCTGCACGTCGCTGGTCATGCCGTTGATCGCCGAACCGGGCAATAACAACAGCGTACTGGTTTACGACTTGCGCCATGACCCGGAAATGTTCTTATCCCTAACTGCCGATGAATTGGGTCAATTGTTGTTTACCCGCAGCGATGAATTACCGGAAGGCAAGAAACGGTTACCTGTAAAATCCATCAAAATAAACAAATGCCCGGCGCTTGCGCCCCGCAATACGCTCAACCCGGAAACCGCCGAGCGCATCATGCTGGATATGGCCGCATGCTACCGGCACTGGCAGACCTTATGCCGCTATCCGGAATTTTTTCAGCGCGTTGCCACCGCGTACCTCCATCATGATTTTCAGTCCGATTATGATGTCGACGCAGCGCTGTACGATAGTTTCCTTGGCAACGCGGATGCGGTATTACTGCCGCAGATACAACGCGCCACACCGCAACAGTTGGCCAGTGCGCGCTTTGATTTTCAAGACCAGCGACTGCCTGAGTTGTTATTTCGCTATCGCGCCCGCAACTGGCCGGAAACGCTGACGCCGGTAGAAAAACAGCACTGGCAGGAAACTCGCATGCGGAGATTGACGCAAAGCAACGGTGGCGGAGGCATCATTTTTGAAGAATTCTTTGCGCAGATTATGGCATTGCACGAAACTCATCAAGCCGATGAAAGCGCCCGGCGGATACTGCACGACTTGGAACACTGGGGCAACGACCTGCTGAACCAATAATGGCAGCATGCCGCCGCATTGTTTAAGAATGATCGTCGATCGGCTGTTTCAGAAACTTCACTCACGGAAATAACCCATGCGCATTGCAATCATCGGTGCAGGCTGCTCAGGTCTTACTGCCATCAAGAATTTGCTGGAAGCCGGCCTACAGGATATCGTCTGCTACGAACAAGGTGGACAAATCGGCGGCAACTGGGTGTATACCGCCACGCCGGGACATAGCAGCATCAGCCACATGACGCATACGATTTCCAGCAAGCGCCTGTCCCAATTCAGTGATTTTCCGATGCCCGAGGAATATCCCGATTACCCCAGCCATCAACAAATTCTTGCGTATTTCCAAGCCTATGCTAGGCATTTTCAATTGGAAAAATTCATCCGCTTCAATATCGCCGTTATGCATGCCGCGAAAATTGAGAACGAGCGCTGGCGTTTGTTCTTGAGCGACGGCACTCAATCCGAGTTCGATTATCTGCTCGTCGCCAATGGGCATCTTTCCGTTCCGCGCCATCCGGAATGGCGGCAAAGTTTCAGCGGACGCTATTTTCATGCGCATGATTTCAAGACCAGCGAAGGCCTGCAAAACAAGCGCGTGCTGGTCGTCGGCGCGGGCAATTCGGGCTGCGATTGTGCCGTCGAAGCCAGTCGCGAAGCACGTCAGGTGGACATCAGCGTTCGTTCCCCGCAATACATCATTCCCAAATTCATCATGGGAAAACCGACGGATACCTTTGCTGAGTCGATGCAATGGCTTCCACGAGAATTACAAAACCTGCTGCAGAAATTAACCCTGCGGTTACAAATCGGCCGCTATCGCGATTATGGTTTGCCCGAACCCACATTTTCACCGACCCGCGCCCATCCAACGATCAACTCGGAAATCTTCGATAAGATCCGGCACGGAAAAATCCACCCTCGTCCTGGCATCCATCACATCGCCGGTCAAACGGTTCATTTTGCCGATGGATCATCGGCATGCTACGACGTCATCATTGCTGCGACAGGATATACCATCAGCTTTCCTTTCTTTGAGTCGGATTTCATCAATTGGCACGACGCAGCGCATATTCCGCTCTACCTGCGAATCTTCCATCCTAACCATCCCAGCTTGTTCTTCATCGGTTTGATTCAACCACAGGGCTGCCTCTGGACGCTCGCCGAGATGCAGGCGAAATTGGTTGGGCAGTTTTTGACGCATCATATTCAACTTCCCCCCGACTGGCGGGAACAAGCAGTCACGGAAGGACATGAATGGACGCAGCAATTCATCATCCGCCCTCGCCATTCGCTCGAGGTGCACTATTATCCTTATATGAAACAACTGCGACGGATGATGGCAAAAAATAATTTGAAAGAGAAGTGACGATCTCACACAACCAGACCAAAACGTCTATCCGCCATCATGCTAAAATCCCCATTCCGATTCGGGATTAACTCAGTATTTGCTTAGCCCTGCGCATGATGAAAAATAATTACCTCGAAAGAATATTGACCGCTCAGGTGTACGATGTGGCGATCGAAAGTCCGCTGGAACCTGTCGCCAACCTCTCTGAACGCATCCACAATCAAGTGCTGTTGAAACGAGAAGATTTGCAGCAGGTGTTTTCTTTCAAATTACGCGGCGCATATAACAAAATGATCAAACTGCCAGCGGAGGTGCGCAATCGCGGCGTGATCGCCGCTTCTGCCGGCAATCATGCGCAGGGCGTTGCGCTCGCCGCCAAAAAATTGAGTTGCAGTGCCACGATCGTGATGCCGGTGACAACGCCGCAGATCAAGATCCATGCGGTGATGGGACACGGTGCAACGGTGGCGTTGCACGGTGATTCGTATAACGATGCCTACGAGCACGCAATAGAACTGGCAAAAACCGAACAAGCGACGTTCGTGCATCCCTACGACGATCCGGATGTCATCGCCGGACAAGGAACAGTCGGCATGGAAATCCTGCGCCAGCACACCGGCACTATCCACGCCATTTTTGTGCCAATCGGCGGCGGTGGATTGATTTCCGGCATCGCGGCATATGTGAAGCGGCTCTATCCGAACATCAAGATTATCGGCGTCGAACCGGTGGATTCAGATGCCATGTACCGCTCGTTGCAAAGCGGTCGCCGGGTCAGATTGACGCAAGTGGGCTTATTTGCAGATGGCGTTGCAGTTCGGTATGTCGGTAAGGAAACCTTCCGATTGTGCCGTGAATTTGTCGATGAAGTGATTCTGGTCGATACTGACGCCATTTGCGCGGCGATCAAGGATGTATTCGAAGATACGCGCACGATTCTGGAGCCTTCCGGCGCATTGTCGATCGCCGGTATCAAGGCCTATGTCGCGCGTGAAAAAATTCTGCACCAAACGCTGGTGGCCATCGCATCAGGCGCCAACATGAATTTCGACCGGCTGCGGCATATCTCCGAACGGGCGGAAATTGGCGAGCAACGGGAAGCCGTGATGTCGGTCACCATTCCCGAGCAACCCGGCAGCTTCAAAAAGTTCTGCAATTTATTGGGTGCGCGCAGCATCACCGAATTCAACTACCGCTATTCCGACCCCAAAGTGGCCCACGTATTCGTCGGCATTTCGATCCGCAATCAGCAGGAAGCACAGGCGCTGATTCAGGAATTACGCCAAAATGGCCTGGCTACTGAAGACATGAGCAATAACGAAATGGCGAAATTGCACATCCGCCATCTCGTCGGCGGAAGAGCGCGCGGCGTCAACAATGAAATCCTCTACCGTTTCGAATTTCCCGATCGTCCGGGCGCATTGATGAATTTCCTCAACAATATGAGCCATAACTGGAACATCAGCTTGTTTCATTATCGCAATCATGGTGCCGATTATGGCCGCGTGCTCATCGGCATCCAAGTACCACCCGATGAAAAATCCGCTTTCAAGACCTTTCTTGATCAGTTGGGTTACCGCTACTGGGATGAAACCAAGAATCCCGCGTATACCCTATTTCTTGCGTAGAGAAGCGTCAATTGATTCATCGCCCCAGATAAAGCGATAGGCACCCGCAGCACAGCAATCGAGACCTATCAATCCGATATTCCCGAAACGAATACCGCGCAACGAAGCGATTCATTCGTACAGTCGATCAATCGGGGTTTCTGTGGCACACCCCTTGGAAAACAGCTTCATTCGCACCCGTCGATGTGGCTGCGTTGACTTTTGCTTACAATGTTCTTTTCGACCTGTGAACTACTCTTTTACGTCGCTCCGCTTCTTCTTTAGCTACTGTTGCTAGTTTTTTTAGAATTTTGCGAGCGCCCTTAGACTGGATCTTGCAGCAATCTCAATTCGTTCGAGATCCCCATTCACAGCCCTTCTCGACTTCAACAATTCAAATTCCTGAGCCATTCACGACAAATAACCCGATATTGCTACATTAAAAGGCACCCTTTTCCAGGTTTTATCGTGTTTTTGATTGCGCATGCGAGCAGCTATGCTACCGCCTGACTATTATCAAATCACTGTCCCCATAGGAAGAAGGACATTTTGAACAGCCATCATTGAGCCTGGAGAAAGCAATGGAAGAACACTTTTCTGAATTAGATCTCAACGCGGGAATCGCTACTGTACGGAAAAACTTGCCGGTCATTACTTTACCGCAGAAGACAACGATTTCTCGATCGGCCTCGACGAACGCCAATCCGTGGATTTCAGGCACAATTTTAGCCGTACTGGCGCTATTGCTGTTGCTGACGTTACTGTTCAGCGCTCGGCATGCAAAAGACCATCTGATTGAGGCAAACGTTCTGGCGCAATTGCATATTCACCACGCCCAGCTCCCTTACACCGTAGAGCAGGCGCTCAGCGGAAATGCAGCTGCCTTTGCCCGATTGCAAGAACAGCATTATCAGTTGAATCAATATGCTCTGCAGTTAGCACAAACTCAGAGCGAATCATTCGGCCAGGACAACGTCGTGCCGATTGCCGATCAACCCGCTCTGGACAGCTATTTTCAGCAATGGCGCACTGAAACCCAGAACCTCGGTCTGATTCAGAGCCATAAGGATACTTTGAACGACTTGGCGGGTCACATGCGCAGTGCAGCAGGTATTCATCATCAATTGATCAGACGCAGCGAAGCACTCATCAGCCGGATGGCGGAGAGAGGCAACTTTTCCAATCAGATCAAAACGATCGAAGCGATCAAACAGCAGATCGAGATGACAGCCAGGAATATTCAAAGCATTTTCCCGAATGATTCAGCACCAAGCGATATCACGGCGCAGATCGCCCGGGAACGAGCACACATTTCCGGCATTCTGCAAATCTTGAGCCAAGGCAGTAACGGTCTAGGCAATGCATCGGATAAAGATGAAGTCATTCAGGATCTGTTATCCCACATCTATGCATTGATGAGAAAATTTGATGATCATCTGAATGATATCGAAAAGGAAATCACAGCGGCAATGACCGTACAATCAGTCGTTCATGAAGTGATCGACCATAGCGAAACCATGATCGATCACATCAAGGAACTGGGTCATGAAACTGAGGAACGAGCCAAGCTGGTAGCATTTCTACTGGATGTGCTCAGTTGTTTCCTGGGCGCAAGCTTGATCATTGCCGCACTGTTCTTTGCGAAATCGTTGCGTGCATTCCAGCTTAATTCGCGTAAGCCGGAAATCGTCAGTCCGGATGTCATTGGAATCACGCAGGCTGCCATCCGAACGTTATTGGTTGACATGAAAAAAATTGCCGATGGCGACCTGAGGGTACGCACCGACATCACTCATCCAATGACCGGCGCCATTGCCGATGCCATCAATTGCACGATTGAGGAGCTGCACACGCTGGTTGAGCAAGTGAATCAATCCAGCACGTTGGTCGTCACTGCATCCGATCAAGCGCAACAGGTGTCATCCGAGCTGTTGGCGGCCGCACAGCATCAAACCGCAAAGATTGAAGACACTACGCTGGCAGTGCTTGGCATGACTGACTCCATTACGGAAATCGCGGACATGGCGACTGAATCCGCCAACGTTGCCAAGCAATCATTGGCGACCGCTGAGAAAGGAACACTGGCGGTCCGTGAATCGATTGCGGGAATGAATGAGATTCGCACGCATATCCAGGATACCTCGAAACGCATCAAGCGCCTGGGAGAAAGTTCGCAGGAAATTGGCGAAATCGTTGCGCTGATCACCGATATCACCGAACAGACGAATGTGCTGGCGGTTAACACAGCATTACAAGCGACTGCCGCCGGCGAAGCTGGCCGGGGATTCATGGTGATCGCGCAGGAAGTGCAACGCTTGGCCGAGCGGTCTGCAGAAGCCAGCAAACAAATCAGCGAACTGGTCCTCACGATCCAGGGCGATACGCAAGACGCGATGGCGGCGATGGAGCGCAGCACCGTCGGCGTGACTCAAGGCACAACCCGCTCTGATGCAGTCAGTCGGGCGTTGGAAGAAATTGAAACCGTTTCGAAACAACTGGCGGTGCTGGTGACCAACATATTTGACACGACACACATTCAAACCCGTTCGGCTCATGAAGTCGTTGCAAATATGGAAGAAATTCTGCACATCACTCGGCAAAACACCGAAGGTACTCGCCAGACCACGACGTCCATCAAACAAATTACCGGATTCGCTTCAGAATTGAGAGCATCGGTATCTAATTTTAATGTTTGATTCTATTTCCAATTTAACGATTGATTGATAATATTGACCTATGAGCGCCCAACGCAAACTAAATATTTCTTCAATTATTGGCATCAAGGAAGGAATTTACCAGGTCTTTTCTTTGATTGACCAGAATCTGGATACCCTCAGCGAGCATCCGGATAAAATCAATTCCATCAAAGATTGCAAGAATTATATCCACCAGTTGGATGGCTTGCTCGAAATGCTTGGATTGAGCAGCATCACCGTCGTGAGTGAAAAGATGGAGCAAATCATCGATGCGCTTCTGATCAAGAAAATCGAACCCACTCAGGCGATTTGCGATGCATTGAAGGAATCCAGCAAAGCGTTGCGCTACTACATCAACGAACTGATCGACGGCAAAGAAGAAAATCCGCTGCGGCTCTTTCCGCCTTATCGCAGTTTGATGCAAGTCTACGGCTATGAGAACGCTCCTGAGAGCGATCTATTTTTTCCCCGCCTGACGGCGAATCCGGCATTCAAAGCAGAATCAACGCAAGTCGATGCGACTACGGCGCGTATCGTAGCCAAGCAACTGGGCGGAGAATTTCAGGCTAGTTTGCTCAAATGGTTGCGCGATCCATCCGACACGGTCGGTCTGCAGCGCATGGCTCAGGCAGTGGGTCGTCTGGAAGAATTTCCAGGAGCTACCGAAGAACGCGCCTTCTGGTGGGTTGCGTCCGGATTCCTGCAAGATCTGTTACAACAGAGCACGGGTTCGGTTGATGTATCCATCCGCCGTTTATGCGGAAAGATCGAGCAGGCCATCCGTTATCTGGTGGCTGGCACGCCCGGCAACACAGCGCCGCTGTTGCGTGAATTGCTCTACCACATCGCTCACAGCGAATCAGACAGCCAGCATATCATGGCCATCAAAAACAGCTATGCATGGCCGGGGCAAGTAACGGAAGCCGATCTGATGAGCCGCCAGCAATCGGAAACCCTACAACCGATTCTGGATCAACTGCGCACCGCCTTGATGCAAACCAATGATATCTGGCGGGAATTCTGCGCAGGACAACAGGAAAGCCTGGTGTCCTTGCAGGAATACACCGACTGGTTGAAGCATCTGGCGCTGCAAACGGAATGTAGTCCGCTGGTTAGATTGATCGATGTCATCGGCGATACCGTCGCGTATTTGCATCAGCAACCGCAAGACACCAGCGAAGAGCTGGCGATGGAAATGGCGACTGCGCTGCTGCTGGTTGAAAGCATCATTGATGATTTCAACCATTTGTCTGCTGATTTACCGGCGCAGATCGATACGCTCGCGCTACGGCTGCAGCAGATCACCACCAATCCTCCGGATACCGATGAATTAATCAATTTGCCTGCATTCAGCGGCATCGACAGTAAAAGTCAGGAAAACGAATTACTGGCCAATGTTGCACAGCAGATTCACTCCAATCTCGCGCAAGTAGAAACGATACTCGACAAATTCTTCTTTGAACCTTCGCAACGTTCCGAACTGTCCACGCTGAAACCGTTATTCGATCAGATGACGGGCGCGCTGACCATGCTCGATCTCGAGCGTGCCAATACGCTATTGGATTTTTGTTGGGAATTGATCGGGAAATTGTTCGATCCCGATTATGCCATTGTCGAAGCAGAGCAGATCTTGTTGGTCGATGGCTTGAGCAGCCTGGGTTTCTTCATTGAAGCATTCAAGAGCGGACAGCCTGACAGCCATCAAATCATCGAAGAAGCGATCAATCTTTTCGAAATAGCACTGGAGTCAAGCGCACCAGCCGTAAAATCCATTCCCGAAACCAAAGAAACCATCGCGCAGCCTGAGAATTTGGAAGCCAGCGGGATCGATCCCGAATTGCTGGCCATTTTCCTTGAAGAAGCCGAGGAAGTGCTGGCAGGCATCGCCAACGATCTGGATCATTATCGAACTGATCCTGCCAATCAGGAAACGCTCGCTGATCTACGCCGCGCCTTCCATACACTCAAGGGCAGCGGTCGGATGGTCAAGCTGGATGACATCAGCGAAGTGGCCTGGAATGTCGAGCAAGTGCTCAATCATTGGCTCAGCGAGAAAAAAGCGGCTTCTGCCAAACTCCTGGAATTAATCGACCAGACGCAACAATCCTATCTTCAATGGTGCAAGAATCTGCGTGAACACGGTGCCTCCGGCGTTGAAGCGGCTGAACTGCTGCTGTTGGCGCAGGGATTGCTCACTGATGGCGCAGTCGAGGAAAGAATCACCGCAGCGCCTGCTCAAGAACCGATGCCGGAAGCGCAACCCGGCATTGCTGCAGCTTCTGCGGAGATTGTTTCCATCGACGCACCTGCTGCGCCCTTTGCAATTGAATCACCCGTTTCTCAGGCCGAGCCGGCGCGCGATCACATCAATCTGGAATTGTTGCCGGTATTTCTGGAGGAAACGCACGACATCGTGCCTCAGATCGGCAGCAAATTACGCGCCTGGCGCATACTGCCTCAAGACGAGGATATTCAACGCGCATTGCTAAGATTACTGCATACGTTGAAAGGCAGCGCCCGGATGGCGGGTGCATTGCAGCTCGGCGAACTGATCCATGCGATGGAAAGCGACATCGAATCAGCTTTCAGCGACCGCATCATTTCCGAAGCACAATTAGATCAGCTTGAAACCGAGTTCGATGCCATCAGTGGCCGCATCGAACAACTGCAAACCGCTGAAGTGCCTGTTGCAACTTCCAGCGGTGCGATGGACACAGCGCACGAGCCAGTCTCTGCCCAAGACAAAACTGAGTCGCTGCAATCTAGAACCATACTCCGGATCAATTCCGAACTGATCGACCGTCTGGTCAATGATTCCGGCGAAGCCAGCATTCTGCGCTCAAAAATCGAGGCACAGCTCACTAACTTCAAGCAATCTTTGCAGGATCTCGCTGAAAGCACGCATCGTCTGCACGATCAATTGCGCGAAGTGGAAATTCAGGCAGAAACGCACATGCAGTCGCATCTTGCGCAGCAGCACGATCATGAACATGCTTTCGATCCGCTCGAATTTGATCGTTTCTCACGACTGCAGGAACTAACGCGGCTGATGGCGGAAAGCGTCGATGACATCATCACAGTGCAAAAAAGTCTGCGATCGACCCATACCATCGCTGAAGAGGCGGTTGCACAACAATCCGTTATCAACCGTCAGCTCCAACAGTCGTTAATGCAGATCCGCACCGTGCCGTTCAGCAATTTCTCCGAACGCTATTACCGTATCGCCCGGCAAGTCGCCGAGAATCTGGGGAAAAAGGCTCAACTGGAAATTATCGGCGCAGACGTTGAAATTGACCGCAACGTACTCGAAAAAATCAATCCATCACTGGAGCATTTGCTGCGCAACGCCATCGCGCATGGTATCGAGGAACCTGCTCAGCGCTTACACGCCAAGAAGTCTGAAACCGGGCGCATCATGATGCATTTGCGTCAGGAAAGCAACGAAGTCATCATCACATTGAGCGATGATGGTCGCGGACTGAATTTAGTCCGCATCCGTAAAGAAGCCCAACGATTGGGTTTGGTTAAGAAGAACGAAGCCATTGATGACGACAAAATCATGGCCCTGATTTTTAGTCAGGGTTTATCTACGACTGACTCGGTCACAGGTATCGCTGGCCGCGGTATCGGTCTCGATATCGTGAAAAATGAGATTTCGATGCTGGGTGGCCGCATCAGCGTCAATTTTGCCCCCAATCAGGGTACAACCTTCACTATCTATTTACCTTTGATGCTATCGGTCGCGCAGACCCTGATGGTTCGCGCAGGTAAACAGGTGTATGCAATTCCCGCCTTCATCGTCGAACACCACCGGGAATTCGACGCTGATACGCTGAAAAAAATCTATCATGACCACCACATCGACTTCAATGGAAAAAAATATCAATTCTCCCATTTAGCACATTTACTTGGAGAATCCGATCATAATCCGGAATTTTCCCAGCACGATCACGTGTTGTTCCTGCATAGCGGCACACAGCATCTGGCGATCCATGTGGATGAACTGATCAGCAATACTGAAGTCGTGGTCAAGAATACCGGCGCTCAAATGGCCCAGGCACCTGGCATAGAAGGTGCGACGCTTACCGGCGACGGTGAAATCATCCTGATCCTCAATCCTGTCAAATTGATGCAACGCCAGGACGTGCAAAAAATGTTACGGGCTCCTCTGAATACCCTCAAGAATGCGGGAAAACGGAAATTGCCGAAAACGCCAACAGTGATGGTCGTCGATGATTCGCTGACGGTGCGCAAAGTAACTTGCCGCTTATTGGAACGGGAAGGCTGTGATGTGCTGATCGCCAAGAATGGCGTCGAAGCCCTTGCCCTGCTTAAGGATACGATGCCGAATGTCATGCTCGTGGATCTTGAAATGCCGAAGATGAACGGTTTTGAGCTGATCAAAAATATCCGTAATAATCCAAAGACGGCTCATATCGCCATCATCATCATTTCATCGAGAACCGCTGAAAAGCATCGAAAAATAGCCAAGGATCTCGGTGTCGACATCTTTCTCGGCAAACCTTACAAGGAAGATGACTTATTGCAGCATTTATCCAATTTCATTCAGAAATAAATTACAGAACAACGACTCATCAATGATGAAGAAATTATTCACAAAGAATTCCTTTCGCTACACCAAGCACAACGGTTGACAGGGAATTCTTTCGCACGTATATTTCCCCCACTGCAGGTTAACCATACATGACTATAGGGATTGTTGATTCCTGTAGTCAGTCAGCAAAATTCAGCAGCATCAAATCATCATAATCATCTGGAATAGCTTTATTTCCATCAGATATTATGAGTCTATGAAGTTGCCACACATTAAGGGGAGAAATAGTCACTTTTTACTAACATTCTTATTTTTGATATTTCAGCGGCAGTTGATTCTGAATCAGGAATAACGAAATTCCGATTTGATTCTCAGGAATCCTGTTCAGATCACAGAAAAACCATTCAATAGCCAATCAAGTTGCAATTGATTGTTGATAAAAAACGAAGTAGCTGTAAGCAACATCGCTATAGCCACAATCAACAATAATCATCGCGTAATCAGTCATCCGTATCCCTATACCACCTCTCTGATACGGCAAATCCACTGTCTTCGCAACAACAATTTCTCAACGCAATTAAAACTTGTGATTCGGCAGAACGCACATTAATGCCTATTCTTGACCAATAGGGTCAAAAACATCGGTGAGGCTTCTGACTGTATCAAGCTGAAAATATTTCACATCGAACCCAAGGCCTCTCTGAGAAACGCGCCAGCGCGGATCGAGCCAAGTGAAATCAGAGAAAATGTGCAGTTTATTTAATAGGGTAAAGAGCACTTTGAACCTGATTTCACCGCAGCCTCACCGGCGAGTGCGAATGCAGAAGTTTCTCAGGCTTTCCTTGATGATTTGGATTCTTTAACTATTCATAAGGAGATACCGACTACTAATCACTATCAATGATACCTGCTCGAACTTGCCACTACCGAGCGCTCGGTAGTTTCCAGCCCTTCGCCGTCGACAGCGATTAACGGGGCTGTGAGCAACATATTTCCTGTGGTACCAGATCGTACTATACGTTCTATTCGATTTTGCAATCGATAGAACGGTATAGCTTTGCCCTTCAGGCGGAGTCAGTGCTGCATGCATTCACGCCAGTGTATCGAACAGGAATTCTTCTTTGGATAATAGAAGCTTGAGTGGAGCAGATGCTCTGCAATTTGCCTGCTTTATTCTTCGCGTATCCATTCGTGCTGATTCTAATATCGTTAGAGAAGCTCTGAAAACTGCTGCGTTCGGCCGTGCCGCGCTGAGATCAGGCTCGGAATACTCACGCATACTTCGCAAACTGCGCTTTTTCTCCTGATTTCCACTCGTCTGACCCTCCTTGCAATCGCTCAGAACTTACTAGAAGAATCAGTCTTTTCAGCTAGGCAATTTGTTTCATTTTCAAGCCCTAGTGTCTCATCCATGTTTATAGAAAGGAGCACCATGATTTTCAGGCATTTTTTAAAACCTGTGGCAGTATCAGCCGTTCAAATTTTATTCATAACCCCTCTGTTCGCAATCGACGACCCAATTGATGGGAGAGGGTTGAATCCAACCGCATCGACCACTCCAACGAGCATCACTGGCATCAATGCGCATGGTCTGGACAAGACTTACAGCACGGCGGGGTTCATTGATTTCGATAATGCTTTCTTTAAAAAGTTTGGCACCAACGACCGAACCTGCGCAACCTGCCACGTGCCGACCGAAGGCTGGGTGATCACGCCCAAAGGCGTGAAAGCTCGTTTTGACAGAACCGCCGGATTGGATCCGCTGTTTCGCTTAGTCGATGGCGCTACTTCACCGCGCGCCGATGTCTCGACCGTCGAGAAACGCCGCAAAGCCTACAGCATGCTGCTGAACAAAGGCAATATTCGCGTCGGCATTGGAATTCCGGCAGATGCCGAGTTTGAATTGGTTCGGGCAGATGATCCATATGGCTTTGCAAGCGCGGCCGAATTATCGCTGTTTCGCCGCCCGATGCCGGCCACCAACCTGAAATTCCTCAGCACTGTCATGTGGGATGGACGGGAAACCACGTATGACGCCAAATCCAAGGATTGCCTATGGGGTACGACGACCTGCTTCTCGCCGGTTTCGTATGATTTATCGACTCAGGCCAATCATGCCACCTTGGGCCATGCCGAAGCATTGGCAGATTTGAGTCAGGCGGAGCGCGAAGAAATCGTCGCATTCGAAATGGGGCTGGTGACTGCGCAAGTGCGCGACAGAACCGCCGGCAGCCTGACGAATAATGGCGCACTCGGCGGCTCCAAGTCGCTTCTGACTCAGTCGTATTATTTTGGTATGAACGATACCGTGGCTGGAGACTACCGTACCCGCGCAGCTTTCAATCCCACTGCGATGTCGTTGTATACCGCCTGGAATAAACCTTTCAATCATTCTCGGAACAGCCAGACACAAGCCCGTGCAGCAATAGCGCGCGGCGAGGCGCTGTTTAACGGCAAGCCCATCCAAATCAGCGGCGTGAAAGGCATCAATGATGATTTGGGCGTGAGCGTGCTGCCAGGCACCTGCACGACCTGCCATAACACCCCCAACTCGGGCAATCATTCGACGCCGATGCCGCTCGACATCGGTGTTGCGGATGCGTCGCGGCGCACACCCGATATGCCGCTCTATACGCTGAGGCACAAAACCACCGGCAAGACGATTCAGACGACCGATCCAGGACGAGCGCTGGTCACCGGAAAATGGAAGGACATCGGCCGTTTCAAGGGGCCGGTATTGCGCGCAGTAGCGTCACGTCCGCCGTATTTCCATGATGGTTCGGCAAAAGATCTGGCCGCCGTGGTCGATTTTTACAATAAACGTTTCACGATGGGATTGACCCGCCAAGAAAGGGCCGATCTCGTCGCTTTCCTGGCGGCGTTGTAAAGAACCCTGCAACCCCGCTATCATACAACCCTGCTATTTACTCTTAGCAGGGTTGTACCCTTCCCCGATTTGACAGGAACAATCTGCAGTTTTATCGCGTTTCAAAAAATCTCTGTGACGATATCAGCGTTCAAACGTCATTCCCCGCGCATGAATAATTTATCCAAATCGGCAAGGCTGGTTTCAAACCAGGTCGGCCTGCCGTGATTGCATTGATCGGCGCGTTCGGTCATTTCCATATCGCGCAAGAGCGCATTCATTTCTTCCAGGTTGAGTCTGCGATTGGCGCGAACGGCACCGTGACAGGCCATCGTGGCGAGGATTTCATTGCGTTTGGCAGTAAGGATCTGACTGCCGCCGTACTCCCGGATTTCCCGTAGAATATCGTGGATCAATTGCACGATATCGGCATTCTGCAGGGATGCCGGGACTGCGCGTACTGCCAGTGTTGTTGGTGATAACACCGCAATTTCAAATCCCAATTGATTCAGCGTATCGGAATTTTCCTCGACGATGGTGATTTCCAGGCTGTCGGCCTGAAATGTCGCTGGAATCAGCAAGGTCTGCATCGCCAGCACGCGCTGATCGAGCGCCGATTTGAGTTTCTCGTACATAATCCGCTCATGCGCGGCATGCATGTCGACCACGATGAGTCCGCGCGCATTCTGCGCCAGAATGTAAATGCCATGCAATTGCCCCAACGCAAAACCCAATGGATGATCTTGCGACGGCTCTTCTGCCGCCATCACGTGTGCCGGTCGCTGTGTCTGTGGCGGCGACAAAGCATCGTCTGATCGGATGGCACGGGCAGCGGCTTGTTCGCCAAATAACGTGCGGTAAAAATTGGCCGGTTGCGCTACTTGATTCTGTTGCGCGTTGTTATTGCGCGGATACGCCAACATGGAACGCGGCATCGATACTTCCCGGTGTTCTCCTCCCTGCCGTGCTCCACTCTGCGGCAAAGCCAGTGCTTTGCTGATGGTATGAAAAATGAACTGATGCAGCGCGCGCGACTCGCGGAAACGCACTTCGGTTTTGGTGGGATGCACATTGACGTCCACTTCTTCCGGATTGATCTCCAAAAAAAGCACAAACGCCGGATACTTGTCCAGGTGCAATACATCTCGATATGCTTCACGCAACGCATGCGAGATCAATCGATCGTTGACGAAACGCCGATTGACGAAGAAATATTGCGCATCGCGCGACGAACGCGCATACGCTGGCAATGCAATCATGCCTTGCAACCGCATCGCGCTGGATTGTTCATCGACGAACACAGCCGTTTGACTGAATTCATCGCCTAAAACGGCTGCAATTCGCTGTGCTAGATTGGCGGCACGTAATTGCCGGCGCACCTTGCCATTATGGTGCAATACAAACTCAGTTCCAGCTTGGGAGAACGCAATACGCTTGAAGGTTTCATCACAATGCGCAAATTCAGTGGCTTCGGATTTCAGGAATTTACGCCGTGCAGGAATATTGAAATACAGGTCATTGACATCGAGCATCGTGCCGGTCGCCAGGGAAGATGGCGTGGGAGGAGACATTCCTTGGTTTTCCATCCGGATTTGCCAAGCATGCTCGAGGCTGGCATGACGGCTGGCCAAGGTCAAGCGCGATACCGCTGCGATACTGGCCAGGGCCTCGCCGCGAAAACCCAGGCTGGTAATGTGATGCAAATCCTCGAGCGTACTGATTTTACTGGTGCTGTGCCGCATCAAAGCCAACGGCAATTCTTCTTTTGCGATGCCGAAGCCATCATCCGTCACGCGAATTTGCTTGACGCCGCCTTGCTGGAGCTGCACGATGATTTTCCGGGCGCCCGCATCGATACTATTTTCCAACAATTCCTTGAGTACCGAGGCGGGACGTTCAACCACCTCACCGGCGGCAATTTGGTTGATTAATAACTCAGGAAGAGGCTTGATGGTTGCCGTCATGTTTATTTCCATTCTCGCACTGTCTGCTGTTTTGCGTATTCTAGCAGTTTTGAAATACTGTCCGAATCACCGGGAAGAAATCCAAAAAATTCTCCATTTCCCGGAAAATTCGCCTCGCCTTGTGCTCTCCTTAGTTTCATATAGAAAGAGCCATCTTCCCGCTGGCGTGGGTAAGCGTACAGATCTATTCACTCTTATAGCGATTATGGCTATTCACTGATCAGACCCTGACCGCTTCATTGCTCGATCGCCTGTTGCACCATGCGTACATCGTATCAGCGGAAAGAACTATCATTTAAAAGGAAAGTAAGCTGCTAGAACAACCTGAGCGACAGAATCTGACAACGATGCACGGTCATTATTTTGCTTACTTTCCATTCACTTGTTAGCCAAATTCAGCTGAGTTGACCGCTTTATAGTTGCATAAAACTGTATCAAAAAATATTCCTGAGTAAAAAAGTCGGATATTTTGTTGGAATTAATTTTTGTTTGTGCTAGACTTCAAAACAGGTCATGAAATTTCATATATTTCATGACCTTAAGCACAAAATGGTTAATGATTTCATCATGTATAAGCGATGAATTTCATTTGTAAATTGTAATGTTTATATTTCATAAACGCTTAATCAGAGAATAGGAGAAATTGATATGAATGTAATTGTGAAGTTTTTCTCGCTTGATATGCGAACAGGTCTAAGAGGCAAGATAAATTTAATCGAGATGAATTCCCCCATCTATACGAAAGCTTTCCCGACCTATACTGAACGCATCTTGGAGGAATAAAAAATGACTATATTTATTTATGACTGGAAAGTACCCATCAATAAAGTACTCAAATTATCTTCCATACTATTGGCACTCACTGTGTTATCTGCTTGTGCACAAATGAGTCCATCAGTGGCTAAACCCACTGGGATTCCGAATGAAAATCATGACGCTTTAGTTAAACATTTTGAGGGCGTTGCCAAAGATGCAAAATTAAGGCTGCAAGCGAACAAAAAAATACTTCAGGAATATGAAGAACGTCCTTATTATTTTGGCAGACAAGGCTTGGATGCCAAATCGCATGCTGTAGCAAATATTCGAGCATACGAAAAAACGATACAGGAAAGCTTGGCATTTGCCGACCTCCATAGAAAAATGGCGATGGAGCAAAAAAGTAATCAAGCAAATATAGTAGGATCCCACCAAGATCGTGACTTTACCTCGAAGATCTCAGGATACTCTGAGTATTCTGATAATAAAGGTCTTTGATAAAGTGACGAACAACCACCGATAAAATTCGGTGGTTGGTCTTTAATCAGTTTCACCAACCAATTCTTCTACATCAAGCATCTCTCGGCACCATACTGTTTTTTGCAACAGGCAATCTGAACTACACCTGCGCGGCAGCGAACGTTATCCTTTTTCGTTAAATGGTTCTGTCTCCTTTCTAAGCTGCCTGCGCGGCAGCGAACCGTGTAGTTGGTAGAAGTTTCAGAACTAATCTTTTCTAAGCTGCCTGCGCGGCAGCGAACAGCGACATTATAAGGGCCTCCAATCAGTTATATTTCTAAGCTGCCTGCGCGGCAGCGAACAACAATATCAGCAGCAGTGCAGCGCCACAGATTTTCTAAGCTGCCTGCGCGGCAGCGAACGGTGGGATTTTGGAGAAATAGAAACAGCAGTCTTTCTAAGCTGCCTGCGCGGCAGCGAACGTACAGCAGCGAAAAGACGATACAGATCTGAATTTCTAAGCTGCCTGCGCGGCAGCGAACGTCGAATACATCATATAAACTTCCAGGAAAAGTTTCTAAGCTGCCTGCGCGGCAGCGAACGCAGATATTTGTAGAAAAATCGGTTATTTATCTTTCTAAGCTGCCTGCGCGGCAGCGAACTTTTCTGCGCATTATGTAGATCCGTTTGGAGTTTTCTAAGCTGCCTGCGCGGCAGCGAACTCGTTGCTGCTGAGCGGGCTGGTTAACTGTTTTTTCTAAGCTGCCTGCGCGGCAGCGAACATAAGTACCAAGTGTTCTCATATCAGGCGGGATTTCTAAGCTGCCTGCGCGGCAGCGAACCACCAAGTCCGAGGCAAAGGCGTGGGCTGATCTTTCTAAGCTGCCTGCGCGGCAGCGAACCAGGTGGCGCATCAGTTGAATCGATAACCCCATTTCTAAGCTGCCTGCGCGGCAGCGAACCCAGCAACGATTCAACCATTACCGTTGATTTCTTTCTAAGCTGCCTGCGCGGCAGCGAACATGGATTCACAAGCGGAAGCTGTCGTGACAGCTTTCTAAGCTGCCTGCGCGGCAGCGAACGTTCTTTCCCATCTTTTGTAATTACCGTATATTTTCTAAGCTGCCTGCGCGGCAGCGAACAGAATATATTATGTGGGAAAGTATACCGTTATTTTCTAAGCTGCCTGCGCGGCAGCGAACAGCAACAGCCAGCGAACGACTAACAGACCTTATTTCTAAGCTGCCTGCGCGGCAGCGAACGTTTGCAATCGAGTATGGTCGATTATCTTAAATTTCTAAGCTGCCTGCGCGGCAGCGAACATGTTAGAAAAAATAAAGAGTTACAATTTTATTTTCTAAGCTGCCTGCGCGGCAGCGAACTATTTGATAGAACAAAAACGCGCGCACCCAAATTTCTAAGCTGCCTGCGCGGCAGCGAACTTTTGAGTGTTTGCGCGATCATCCAGGCTTTCTTTCTAAGCTGCCTGCGCGGCAGCGAACAGATTACTTTCCCCGAAACGCCTAAAAATACATTTCTAAGCTGCCTGCGCGGCAGCGAACAAATGGCCGCCCAACGCCGCGCAGCGGCAACTTTTCTAAGCTGCCTGCGCGGCAGCGAACGTTGAAAAAATGATGGAAAAATTAATCATAGCTTTCTAAGCTGCCTGCGCGGCAGCGAACATTGGAGTGGTGCAAATATACGCCTGAACTATTTTCTAAGCTGCCTGCGCGGCAGCGAACGAAAACTCGTCAAAATAGGGGCGGCTTCTCCTTTTCTAAGCTGCCTGCGCGGCAGCGAACTATCGTATAAATTAAAAACGTGCGCTAATTTTTTTCTAAGCTGCCTGCGCGGCAGCGAACCATCGGCAACTCGCGCACAGCTTTTCTCTGCTTTTCTAAGCTGCCTGCGCGGCAGCGAACGGCGAATCGGGAACTTCTTGGTTCGTATTTATTTTCTAAGCTGCCTGCGCGGCAGCGAACTTAAATTGCCACAGAAAACGCATCATGCTGTCTTTCTAAGCTGCCTGCGCGGCAGCGAACGTATACCACCCTATCATAATCTCGTGTATGCTTTTCTAAGCTGCCTGCGCGGCAGCGAACGATCGAGCGTTACAGACTCAAGTGCGATTACGTTTCTAAGCTGCCTGCGCGGCAGCGAACATAAATCTTCGACAAGTTCTTTGATTTCTTTGTTTCTAAGCTGCCTGCGCGGCAGCGAACCCATTCAAAATGACTTCCTCCATCTTTGAAGTTTTCTAAGCTGCCTGCGCGGCAGCGAACGCTGGCAGGATTGTTGAGATTAGATCGTATAATTTCTAAGCTGCCTGCGCGGCAGCGAACTCTGAAAAACGCACGCCGCATGTGGTCTTGGTTTTCTAAGCTGCCTGCGCGGCAGCGAACACATTATTTAAGCAACCCTGCTTTTTTGAGTTTTTCTAAGCTGCCTGCGCGGCAGCGAACTCAAGTTTGAATCCGGTTCCAGTGATTACATTTTTCTAAGCTGCCTGCGCGGCAGCGAACATTAAAGTTACACGAGAATGAGGCTAAGGAAATTTCTAAGCTGCCTGCGCGGCAGCGAACTCAGTTCCATCGGTTCATCAAGTTTTGCATATTTTCTAAGCTGCCTGCGCGGCAGCGAACTTATGACTGCCGGTGCGGTAGCCCCTTCACCTTTTCTAAGCTGCCTGCGCGGCAGCGAACATAGATGCATTGCTAGAGCACGATTTGTCCTGTTTCTAAGCTGCCTGCGCGGCAGCGAACTATGATCGAGGATTTGCATTTCCACGATACCATTTCTAAGCTGCCTGCGCGGCAGCGAACGGTCTGGAGTAAAAGAATCTGATCTGATCGAATTTCTAAGCTGCCTGCGCGGCAGCGAACTTCCTGATGCTATGGTCTTTGTGGCGGTTACGTTTCTAAGCTGCCTGCGCGGCAGCGAACAGCCTGCACCTTTCCCTTGCTGATCATTTGCTGTTTCTAAGCTGCCTGCGCGGCAGCGAACTCTAACGCTCACAAATGTTCCTAATTTTTTTATTTCTAAGCTGCCTGCGCGGCAGCGAACCTCCAAAAGGTGTGAAGGAATACTCTGCTCCATTTCTAAGCTGCCTGCGCGGCAGCGAACTCAGATTTGCCATGGTTGGATCATGAAGATTTTTTCTAAGCTGCCTGCGCGGCAGCGAACTATCAATTTCTTTTGATATGAATACACGCAAATTTCTAAGCTGCCTGCGCGGCAGCGAACTGCAACTACCTACCCTTTCGATTCATATCAAATTTCTAAGCTGCCTGCGCGGCAGCGAACAGCAAGGAATGACATGGGATGTCCAATATGTTTTTCTAAGCTGCCTGCGCGGCAGCGAACTCTTTGGCCTGTCTTTCATTCTGTATTGAACTTTTCTAAGCTGCCTGCGCGGCAGCGAACAAAATGAAGATTTGTACGGTGTTTGCATTGCTTTTCTAAGCTGCCTGCGCGGCAGCGAACTCGCCTGATCTGGTTCAGTATCGGCTCGGGCATTTCTAAGCTGCCTGCGCGGCAGCGAACGCTTGGCGAATACTATAAGCGTTTCGGTAATTTTTCTAAGCTGCCTGCGCGGCAGCGAACATTCAACAAGGATCTGCGCCTCTGCCACTTGGCTTTCTAAGCTGCCTGCGCGGCAGCGAACGCGAAAATATAATGGCCGGCACTAAGTCGCTTTTTCTAAGCTGCCTGCGCGGCAGCGAACTCATCCTTGATGATTTGCTGTTTGACGCTATCTTTCTAAGCTGCCTGCGCGGCAGCGAACGTATTCCTGGTGCGGCGTCCGCGCCATCTCCATTTCTAAGCTGCCTGCGCGGCAGCGAACGATCGTTTGCTGAGACCGCTGTACAGTCATACTTTCTAAGCTGCCTGCGCGGCAGCGAACATCGTGTTACACGACTTTGACGATAACGAGGCTTTCTAAGCTGCCTGCGCGGCAGCGAACTACGGTTTCCACTTGGGCAGTCAACACCCTCAGTTTCTAAGCTGCCTGCGCGGCAGCGAACGCTGTCCCGGCTGGTTGTCGACCGGGCCGAAATTTCTAAGCTGCCTGCGCGGCAGCGAACTCTGAGGGTGTCAGCGCCGATGCAGCGCCTGATTTCTAAGCTGCCTGCGCGGCAGCGAACGGCGACATTAAATTTTACCTTGAGGTGCCGCTTTTCTAAGCTGCCTGCGCGGCAGCGAACTCACTTTACAGTCATAAATTATTGTTTTTATATTTCTAAGCTGCCTGCGCGGCAGCGAACTACAATTTTAGTTATCGTTTTCGCTGGCAATTTTTCTAAGCTGCCTGCGCGGCAGCGAACGTTAATTTCGCAACAAGCCGGCTTTTTTAAGTTTTCTAAGCTGCCTGCGCGGCAGCGAACTGCAATTCCGCGCGCATCGCTAAACTCAGACTTTTCTAAGCTGCCTGCGCGGCAGCGAACCTTTTTAGCGCGAGTGTGGGTTACACGGCTGGTTTCTAAGCTGCCTGCGCGGCAGCGAACACTTTGAGGGCGTCGACCGCGTCAACGTTTCTTTTCTAAGCTGCCTGCGCGGCAGCGAACGAAGGAAAATCTTATAAAATCTGTGACTTACATTTCTAAGCTGCCTGCGCGGCAGCGAACTGACGATAGGAATATTTAAAACCAGTCGTGGTGCAGTATATAGGATATTTTTGAATCAATAACCATCCTGCAAATACCCACATCGCAACTGGCTGATTTATTTGAATTGTTAAAGATCACCAAAAAAATGGGTCAAAATTCGGGTACGGAAGCAGCAGAACTTAAACCATAGGTGGTGAAAGTTCCGCTAACGCTGTTTTCTATTTCCCTTTTTTTGATCCACAAGCAGAACGTATTACCGCTACTTAAACTTTTTAGCCGGATAAACGGGGTGGTGATGGTTTTGTGCGGCATTTCACTGTAACTCATCAACATTTTTTGATGCTCGGTTGCGTTATCGTGCTTTGCACACAACTCAACCTTACCATTGAACGCAGTTTCGTAATCCAGGTTGTGCCGTTTCGCATAACGCCGGGCTAAGCGTTCCCGACCGGTTTTGGGTTGTTCGCGCTGATAAACGGCATAACCTTTGACTGCGCCAGGCACCGGGCGGATACCGGTGCAATGCACATAATCGCTCAGGCGGCTTAATCGTTTGGTGACATCAAACCGTGTCAGCGCAGCTTCGTCTGGAGCAAACAACCGAAGCTTGCTGCCCAGTACACCGAATTTTTCATCCATTTTGTATTCGGGAAACGATAGACCGATCGGCACGCGTTTTTGCGCATCTTGTGTTTCGACCAAACCAAGGTGGATTTGCTGGAAGGTTTTGGACCAGAGGAAATAAATGTTTATCTCCTCTTGCGGAAGTAATGTTAGCTCTTGATAAAATTTCATCATTCACTCATTGCCTCCAAATACACCTCCGCGAATTAACGTCGCAATAACGTAATGTTGCTGTATGGCAGAAATCACTTCGTCCTTTAACCATTTTTGAAGCAACGTATAAAAATCATTTTTTGAAATCCGATGTGCCTCTCCCCGCGAAGTAACAGAGCCGTATGGCTCGATGGCTATTGCTCTAGCTTTGTCATCCTCTGCGTACCAAGTATCAATGGTACGTAAAGCATTACCAATTTTTTCCGAATGCATGGCAGCGCAACTACTTAATTGGAATAAAAATTTCGACTTCTCACCTTTGGGAGGATTAAGTACCATTTCTTGTGACGGAAATACAGGCTGCCCAAACTCAAGTTTACTGAATGCAGTAATCTCTAAATACTCAAAACCATCGCCTTGTAAGCCTTTTTGAATTACGGAAACCAATTGAGCAAATGAATGATCGTCATCATCTGGTGATGTAAATTGATCGAGTTTGTAATCGTAAGCGTTAAATTGCCAGCTCTGTTCACGATGTTTTACCTGAATACTGATAGACTCTGCACCGACACGGTTACGCCATAAAAACCGTCCATTGGCAATATTATTAGCATAGCGGATAGCCAATTCCTTAAATTGATGCTCATTACGATAACTCTCCACAATTTGAATGATCTTTGCTTCAAACACTGGCGAATTGCAGGCGGTAGGCTTTTCAAGACTTCCTAAAATTTTTAAGGTGAATTTGATCCGTAAAGTATCGGCACCATGAGGTAACGTAGCAACGTCACCCCAAGAGAGATTGGGCTTCGGTTTGTCTTCATCTTTTGCGCCATATTGACTATGGGTAGCCCGGTTTCTTTTTTCATGTAATTCAATCGATTGCCATTTCTCGATCTTATCGATGTCAGTCCATAAGCCTGACGCCATTAATGCATCGGAAACTTCCAATTTACGGCTAAATGCTAATACCGAGGGTAGCGCCAATGCATTCGTTCTAGTTGGTTTATCAGTCATTATCTTCTCCTTAATTAAGTGAACACAAAAAATCGTCTTCAAAATCATCATCCACAACACCTTCTAATACATTCGTCGCGGATTGCGGCTGAGTCTGTCCTTCTTGGCAGCACAAGTACCAGTCTTGTTCGTAGCGGTAATGCCAAAGCATGTCAGCAACTTGTTGAATACGGTGCAAGCTCCGCCATTCGCCTATGCTGTGGCTGGTCTCTACAAAACAAACAGGAGTGGTCGTATCACGTGCATTCGCCACTTCACCAACAGCATAAACATCGCTTATTGCTTTGTAACCATTGGTGATAGGCACGAGCCAGCCTTTGGCCGGCTTATCCATGCGTAACCATTCGGCTTCAGTTTTTTCGGTAGGCTCAAGTTCACCTTCTTTGAGTTTTGGCTTGGCTTGATATTTAAGTGCGGAAAAATCCAGCCAGGCATCTACTAACTCTACATCGGATTGCTGCTGTTTCAGCGTCTCATAGTGACTAGCCAATAAATCGGATCGATCCATCAACACAAATCCAGGCAGTAGCAAGCTTTTGAATGCTCTCAACAGCTTTTGCTCATCTTTATTGAGTATATGAATGGCGGCAATGTTTTGAATAGAGCCACCCGCCAAGCGATGTTGATATGCCAAGTTCATGATGTTTTGCGCTAGGGTGTTAATTTCAGCCGTCCGGCTTATCCTCAAATCAGGACAAGCCATGATCAAGGAAACCGTCATATCCATTTTGCCCTCCTCGATAATAGGCGGTGTTTCTTTAGCCTTGGCTCTGGTAGTGGGTGGGTTTTTGCTTTGGGCAAAGACATAATCACCGTAGCCTTTAGGCTGGTAGGCGTGTATTTGGTGCTGATGGCAAATGACGGCACAGCCTTGCAAAGTCAATTGCCGACTGACTGTTAGTTTTCTGGACAAGGCATGGCCAAAGCCTAAAAAATGGGTAATGGCTGGAAATCCATAGATAAATCCGGCAATACAATTGGCATCTTGAACGCTGATACGCTCAAAAACGATGTAGGCATTACTCATGCTTTATCCTCTCTTGTGCTGATTTCTAAATCTGCTTCGGCTAGTGCGTTAAATTCGCGTAACAAGGGCGTAAACAGTTTTTGCCACTGTTTCTCGTGGGCGGCGCCTAGTGTGAGTTGTTTGTGTTTAATGTGCCGGTTTATCCATTTGGAAAAATCGACCACCACGTCGCTTGACCAATCCAGCGTAGCTTTCGCAGCTTGAAACTCTTCATCCGGCCTTAAAGGGTCTAGCCAGTATTGTTGATGAGCTGGCAATTGAGATTCCTCTGACCAACCCATGTGGTGTTTAAGCCCCTGAATCTGAGATGCATAATCGAACACTACATTGGCAATCTCAATGAGATGGCTGTGGATGAGTTGCTTACGCTGTAGATTTACACTGAGTTTGTTGGCCTTAATGGCCAACAATAAATTCTTGAGTTCTGCTAGCGGTTCTTTGGCTTGAGCGGCCAGTTGTTTATTAAATAAGGTTTTTAAGTGAATAGGCGGCTTGGTTTGAGTTTGCCATTGTGGTGGGATGGTGGGTAATAAGATTAATTGTCCCGCACGTTTGCCATTCAAATTGGAAACATTTTGATGGTTGGTTTGGGTGGTTTTTAATACGGCGGTTCTATGGAACGACCTAACCACTTCTGAACTAAAAGTTTTTTCAGCTCTAGCTTTATTTACGGGTGTATCTTTTCGGCGTGCTTCCCAAATACGGTCATAAATGATTTGCGCCAAACTTGATGAAGTCAGAGGCGTCAATAAGTGATAACTGGTTGCTGAAGTCAATGGGAAATAGACTTGCTTAGCCAAAATATGACTGGATTTGTTTTTTTCGTTAAAGGCTAAGCTAAATTGCTCTTGCCATTGTTGGAGCTGTGCATCATTCTGGGCAAACGGTTTTAAGGCGGCAGGGTTGTTACATAGTATTTTTCCCAACATTTGGCCTGCACAATCTAGCTGCAAAAATTCGGCAATGGGGGCATATTCCGCCGTTGAATAAGCAAAATCTATTGGTATCTTTCCGGTAAAATTGGCAGTGATCAATAGTGTTTTTGGTTGTTGCGTTCCAAAAACTAATGCATTGAAATTTGAAGCTTTCGCACTGGAATGGGTCAGTTTAGAAATGTGGGTTACATCTAAAACCACACCACTGGCTTTGTTTGATGCATCGACAAGCCAATGGTTGGGACTAAACTTTTCATCTAATGCCAGGATGCTTTTTGCGGTGTCGCTTTTTACATCACTCAAAAAAACCGGATTTTGATAGCTTAAATTTAGCAATTGCGTGTACTTTTCCTGAATATTGTTCAGTGTGCTTTGTTCTTTAGGTTTTTTCGAGTCGAGCAATGCCTTGACTTGATCTTTAATTTCTTGGCTTTCGGATGACTTGGCGATTTTTTCACCACAAATCTTCACGGCTTCTTTAACTATTTTTTCTAAACCAGGTTCTTTTTTTCGTTGAAAAAATGCCTCGATCACTTCAATTACCTGTTGGTTTTCCATTAAATTACTCCTTTCTAATCTCTCTAAAAACCCCAAGCATTGGGGAGTAATACCATTCATTTATTTGATTTTCATAGTCGGGCAAACGTATTTCGCCAAAACAATAGCTGATATATTTCAAAGATTTTTCAAACTGTTCCGCTAAATACCCATATTGATCTTGAAGATCAAAGTCAAACCAGGGCTGATTACCATTAGCTGGAGTTAAATCAATATTCACAATATCCGTTGTGGTTTCATATTTTGAGGGACTAACATTTTCGTTTTTGATTTGCCAAATAGGTTTATCATCATCCGCTTCGAGATAAAGGCAATACGCTTGATCAGGTGAGGACGCTCTAAAAGGTTGCTTGCGCTGGATTTCGGCGCACCATGACACCTGGTTTTTCCACCAGATGCGAGCGTTATTCTGTTGTTCGTTATCGCCTAACAATATTTCACGGTATGCCATGTGCTCCAGAACAACTAGATTTTGGAACGGTGGCTTTCTGCTTTCTTTGTTCAGGGGAGGACAAAAGATGCTTGGTGTAGCGCGTGGTACTGCATATTGCTGGTTATTCAGTACTTCATCTAAATCATGGCTGCGTAGTTTTCGATGCTTTGATTCAAATCCAGGTTTTTCATAGGCAAGCTCTTTTCCTTTTAAAGCTTTATAGTTCTTAGCCAGAATATAAAAATTCTCAGTTTCCGGTACTTGTTTACGATGCCGCTGTATGCGTCCGGCGATTTGAATGATTGAGCGCATGGAACTGGGTTCAGCAATCGCCCAGTCGTAATCGTGGTCACGCCCGACTTCCGCCACCGAGGTTGCCAATACCACAAAAATCTGGTCTTGCTCTGGATAATGGCTTAATGCGTGTTGAATTTCAGGGCAATTCCAAATGGCTTCTTGATCTTTACGGTTGAGGGCTTGGTCTAATTTACTTTCAATGAATGCCCGTTGTGCCAAAGGGTATTGGCTGTGATAAATGCAGTAATGGATACGGAAATTTTCCGGTACAGGATAGGTATAAAGCAGCTTGGCAATGGCTACTAAGGGATTGATATTGGCTATGCGCACCAAACCGATAGAGACTTTTTTACCCGACGCGTGTTGTTGGTGATGACCTTGATGCAAAGCCACCATGCCCTGACGGATTACCACGCTCATAGTGTTGAGCGGTGGTAGATCAGTTGTGGCAGCAATTTCCAGCAATTTTGCTTTGCGGAAAATCGAATTGTCTTGATTCAGCTTGGTAATGCGTTTTTGAATGAATTCATCATGAGCTTTGATATAGCTCTGAATATTCTCTTGTTCTGACACCTGCACACTAAATTCATCACACCAAGCGCAGACAACGGATTTTTTTGTAATTGCTTGGTTGGTAGCGGTGTTAAATGCTTTCCGCCCTTCTTGATAGGCTTCAAATAGTGCATAAGCCAGTGCAGGTGGCATGGTTGCCGTAGACAACAATACTTTTGCACCCAACATGCCAGCCCAATTTACCAGGCGAGTCAGTGCAGGCAAGTCATTTAGGTCAAATTCATCAGGCTCATCTAGGACCAAATCCGATGTCAGTAAACGTAACATCGGTACAATTTGTCTTCCGCCTCGAACGCCTTCCGTGGCAGGTGTTAAATGGTCAATTGTGCTAACCAATATGGGCGCATGGAGCAGTTTCTTCGCTTTTCTATTGTTTGGAAACCACTTTTCCAATTGTCCTTCGTAGAATTCGGTGTTATAGATGACGTCGAATCCGTCATCATCCAAACCCAACTCCAAGCTTTCGCTACCGCGCATGGCAAACAAGCCATCTTCGGTTTGTTTACCTTGATTGATTTGGTTCAACTGCAGAATGGCCTGAGAACCGATCAGCGTAGCAATATCCGTTTTATCGAGTTTCAAGCGTTCTTGCAACGCATCGCCCGTTTGCAAGGTTAATGTCCGTAAACCCAAGGCAACACTAAAGCGGCAGCCTTCTGACTCATCAGCTAAACCATACATGATTCTGGCGTTTGCCAAGGTTTTACCTCTTCCGGTCGAAGCCATATTGATACCGAAAAAACCTTGCTCTTTAGCCTGACTCTGAATCTGTTGCATTGCTTGATAGGCTTTTACTTGCCAAGGCTCTTTATCTTCTTCCGGGCCTTTGGTTAATGTTCTGTTGTCGTTAAGCGATGGCAATTCTTCGCGCAAACGCCGAAATTTAAGAGAGAATTCAAAAGCGTGCTGGCTTACACCAACATTGTGCTCATCCAGTTTTTGTTTAGGCTGGCGTTGCTCGTTGGTATTGGCAAAAGCTTGATAATTGCTATCTTGCCAACGGGTTTGTGCGTCTTTGGCGGAATAGTGATGATCAGCAAGCATCAGGGCCAGACGCGACAAGTGCATAACAAACGGTTGGCAAAACCAATCAACTTTCATCAAACCTGGGCAAATTAAAGCTCGCCTTGACAGTTCGCTAGCCCTTTTTTGCCAGGTTTTGCTTGCCAGTGGGGTACGATAAGAGAATGTCCAATTAGCTTTTAAGATTCGTTCTTCCCATTTATGGTTCTGGCTATTGATCGAATTCCAAGATTCATCAAAAGAAAGGATTAGCCATTTGTCAGCTTGGTCAAAACTAGGTTCTGTATTACCAAGCTTAGGATAAACAGGTAAACGATGGTGTGAAACTACCAACCAAGCCACTAGTCTTGCAAACGTAGGTAAGGTAGCAAATGGATTATTAGATTTGTCCGAATCAGGGTTATCAATAATTATTTTTTGTATAACGTGATTTTCTAAATCTTCATCAATATCGGCCAATTGCTTAAGCCATTCTTGATCACTTCTTCCAGAAACAAATGCTTGAAAAATTCGCAAAGATACCCATTCATGCCGGTATGGCTCGAATCTTTTTGTGTTTTTTTCCTTTACACATTGATTCAATTTGTCCTGAAACAAATCATTTGCTTTGCCAAGATCATGGAACAAACCTGCAATTGCCGAAGCGGTAGTGATAATTTCAGTTGTATGCCAACCTTTTTCCCATTCACGATGACTCAAATCTTTTTTGGTGCTATTTACAGGTACACCTCCTTCAGCATTAAACCGCTTGCGATTCCCTACAATCCAAACCAACTCGCTGCGGCTTCGCGATCTGATCCAATGGCAGGCTACGGCGGTATTCTTGGTTGCGGTTTTGCGTAGCAGGGTTTTGACAGCGATCAATCCTTCTTCCGTGATCACGGTTTGCCATGTGTTGTCGCCGATACGATTGGCGAAAGCATCCAATACCCGCCGGGTGCGATTGAGCGCTTTTTTCTCGCATTGGCTGACGAAGGTGACCATCATAATATGGTCAACCTTGTTGTAGAGAGATACAGATATAAATTAAGCTGCCTGTGCGGCAGTAAATACAACGTTTTAATATTTCTAAGCTGCTTGTACAGCAGTACTGAGAATTTAATCATAGTTTTGCTAATATGCCGAGCTCGAATAAACAAAGAGCAAAATAAGTATCAAAAAAACAAAGAATGCGCTTCAGCATGCATCAAGACTCCTGTGGTATTTAACCAAAGCAATCTTAACATAAACTTTACCCTATTAAAACGTAGTTAAATTTTTATACTTAATACAAATCTCTTTAACCTGCTCGAACATGAAATCCATGGCTTTATGCTCGGTAAATTTTTGCAGGATTTGCTGGCGGAATTCCTGTTCGCTCATTTTTTCTTTGGCGCAAACGAAAGCCCAAGGCAGGACGATGGCATCTTTGACGAGGTCGGCGATGTCGAACACCAATGCACCACGGCGGGTTTTTCCGTGCATCACGGCAAAGCCGTGCGGAATGCCCAGTACCCAAAGTGTGGTCGCAGCTAATCCATAGGCTAAGTAATTACCGTGATTGAGAAAAGCATTTGCGCTGTCGGTGCTGTCGTAATTACGCACGAAATCTTTTTGCTGGGTTCGGCTGACAGCAATTTTGTAGAGGTTTTTGGTGAGTTGCGCTTCGATCAACAATAATTCAGTGACATTGTTCGCTTGCTCAACTTTGTTTGAAAAACCTGAGAACGCCTGTGTGATATCTTGGTCATCGAAAAAGAAGCGCTCATTTTTTAAATCCTTATCCTTGCGCCATACGTCTTGCAGGTAATCGATGCGCATAAGTTGGAAGTGTTTGGCAACCTGCAATCGTTTCGCTGCATCGAACCAGAATGACAGCCATCCTTGGACGTATTCGGTCGGCCTGTATTCGCTCTGCGGCGTGAGCCATTCAATTTCACTGGCGGCCAATAGTGGCGTGCCACCGCCACCACTGAAACCGATCAAAACACCGGTCGATGCCAGCATACGTACTGCCGCTTGCGTGATCGAAGTGCCGGTACCTAATAAAATGACCGTGGTATTGGCAATCGGGATATTCCAATAAAGCTGTTCATCCTTGGCTTCCGTCAAATAAAGAACGCGCCCGTCTTTTTGCATCACACGGCATTTTTCAAGGTAATAAATATTGGCTCGCTTGGAGTGCAGAATTGCTTTCAGGTCGGTCAATTGTTCCATTTTTGTAGCTACCTCTTAACTAAAAAAACAAAATAAACCTGTGAGGATGGCATTCCATTACCGCCCTTTATTCCGTACTCACGGATTATTGCTTTTTTTCAACCCCACTATCAAAGCCGATATTTCTTATTATTCAGTTAATTGCCAGCAAAACAACATCTATTCCTAAATCTGGCCGAGTGTTTACGTTGTCATAACAGCCAATTGGATCGCACTGAAAACGCCAAAGCGCTTCCTTCGATTCCTTGATTAAAGGTTCATCAACTGAAAAAATAATCTCGCAACGATAAATGAGCGGAGTAATCGACCTTGAGCGAAATAGAGTGCTTTCTGCCCTCTATTTCGCTGATATCCATTCACATGATGATCAACAGTCAGCAGAGTGCTGGCGGTGCCTAATTTGCATACTGACTACCAGCAAACCCGCTAGCAGCAAGAGATAGGCAGCCGGTTCTGGGATCATTTGGATCATATGCTGGGCCAGTAGCACATGTCCGGCGGCGGTGGGATGAAGTCCGTCCCAGAATAAATAAGATAAAGGATCGCAAGCGAGTGCGGCGCCGCAAGCATCCGTTACATTGGTCAATCCATAATCCGCTGGATTCATTATTGCCTGCGTAACCAAACTGAAATCATCAAAAATACTGACGCCGGGTTCAAGGGACATGCGATCCGACAGCGCATGGTTCATCGCAACTGCCATTTGTTCTCCAAGGAGAGAGGCTTGCGAGCCCAGATGGGTAAGCGCGGGCGCCAAGCCGATGTTGGGCACGTTCCAAATTACAATGCGATGCGCACCGGCCATTTGCAGTTGATCAACCATTACGCCCAAGGAGTGCGCATACTGGGCCGCAGTGGCTTCAATCACTGTTTCTGAGGGGACGCCCGATAGAATCTGCGCAAGTGCATCACGCGCATCATTGCCGCCACTTTGCAATACATACAGCGCATCATTCGGCGCGACTCCATTGTTGCTACGCAAGAACAATCCTCCTTGAGCAATCAGGCTGGGTGGGAGGTTCACGCCATCAGTGCCGGTTCTGGCGCCACCAAAAGCGAAGTTGCCGCCTCCGGCCAAGGCAGGCTCTGAAAAAGCCCCTAGTCCGATAGCATGGGCAAATGTTGAAACCCATACGTCGCCATTGGTTAACTGACCCGACGCGTAGGGTTTGCTGGGAACATAGTCATTGCCGGTGATTGTCTGGTCAGGATCAGTACCAATCGTCAAAGCAAGATTACCCGCATCAGAAAGACTATCGCCGAAGATGTATAGGCCGGAAAAATTGTGCGCAAATGCGCTCGAAGTGAACCCGATGAATATCGCTGCAATAACAAGTTTGCCAAGGTATTTCATGAAACCTCCCAGATAAGCGTTATTCGTAAAACCATTGATACTGAATCGCGGTTTATCGTATCATAGCCACCCGGCAGCCGTATGCCACTGATCAAGATCAACCTGCTGATTCATAAACTTTATCCGACCATTGTTCAGAAATGTTGAAAAAAATATCGATACTGGTATTGCTGGCCACTTTCACTCTGATTCTGTGGTCTCAGCCTGGTTTGAGTCAGCAGGTCAGGAATTTTCCGGTCGACAGCAAGCTGGGGGATTTGACTGCGGTGTCGTTTCCGGTATTTACGATCAATGGTCAGCAGTTTCAAATGGCGGCAGGCGGACAGGTGCGCGGTATCGATAATCTGATCATTCAGCCCAGTACAGCCAGCTATAAAGGATTGATTCGTTATCAACTGGACATTTCCGGTTATCTACATCGTGTCTGGTTTTTGACACCGGACGAAGTCAAAGCCGCGGAGCGAGAAGGCCAACGAGTCCCTTCCCTGCTGAGGCGTTTATTTTCCTTTTAACAGAGCGCTAGACGATTTGTGAGTAACAAGCTTTATATCAAAACCTTTGGGTGCCAGATGAACGAGTACGACTCGGAAAAAATGGCCGATGTCCTGCATGCTGCGTACGGCATGGAATCCACCGACGACCCGGCGCAGGCCGATATCATTCTGTTCAATACCTGCTCAGTGCGCGAGAAAGCACAGGAGAAAGTGTTTCATGATCTCGGCCGTGTGCGGCACCTGAAGGAAACCAATCCGAATCTGTTGATCGGCGTCGGCGGCTGCGTCGCCAGTCAGGAAGGCAAGGCGATCGTCAGCCGTGCGCCGTTCGTCGATGTGGTATTCGGCCCACAGACCTTGCACCGCTTGCCGCAGCTCATCGAGACGCGCAAGGCCACCGGCCGTTCGCAAGTGGATATTTCATTTCCTGAAATAGAGAAATTCGACCACCTGCCACCGGCGCGCACCGAAGGCGTAACCGCGTTCGTGTCGATCATGGAAGGATGCAGCAAATACTGCAGTTTCTGCGTCGTGCCGTATACCCGCGGCGAAGAAGTGTCGCGCCCGCTCGGCGATGTGCTCACCGAAATTGCCGTGCTCGCCGATCAAGGTATCAAGGAAGTGACGTTGCTCGGGCAAAACGTCAATGCCTACCTGGGTGTCGTCGAGGACGGCGAAATTGCCGATTTCGCGTTGCTGCTGGAATATCTGCATGAGATCCCCGGCCTCGAGCGCATTCGCTATACCACGTCGCACCCCAAGGAATTTACCACGCGCCTGATCCAGTCATACGATCAATTGCCGAAACTGGTCAATCATCTGCATCTGCCGGTGCAATCCGGTTCCGACCGTATCCTGGCTGCAATGAAGCGCGGCTACAGTGTGCTGGAATATAAATCCATCATCCGCAAATTGCGCACAATCCGGCCGGATATCTCGTTGTCGTCCGATTTCATCGTTGGTTTTCCCGGTGAAACCGAAGCCGATTTTGCAGCCACGATGACATTGATCGAGGATTTGAATTTCGACGAATCCTACAGTTTCGTCTACAGCCCGCGCCCGGGCACACCCGCGGCTGACTTGCCCGACGACACGCCACAGGAAGTCAAACTGGAACGCTTGCAGCGCCTGCAAGCACAAATCAATCAACAAGCCCGCAAAATCAGCCAGCAGATGGTCGGCTCGGTACAGCGCGTGCTGCTCGAAGGCGTATCGAAGAAAAATGCCGACGAGTTTTTCGGCCGCACCGATAATAACCGGGTCGTCAATCTGGCCTGCGATTCCAGCCTGGTGGGCAACTTTATCAATGTACGTATTACTGAAGCCAGATCCCACACGTTGCGCGGCGAAATAGTATCCGACTGACGTCATCAAATGCATCAAATGCTTAAAGAAGTTCCAAAAACTACTGTGCTCGGCCATGCTGCTTGACATCAGACTCAGCGTGTCCGCTCACTCCGTTACAAACTGCGCTTGCTCAATCGATTCCGCCTTGCCGAGTCGTCGCTCGCTGCCCTTGTCAGAGCTTCTTGGCAGGCATCCACATGAGGTTGTGCTTGCAAAGTAGGCCAACCACTGAGAAAATTCTTTTATCGTAATCGTATCACGCACCCTTGAAATCCAAACCCATCGAAATTTCATTTACCCCCACTGATAACCAGCGACTGGCGAATCTATGCGGTGCGCTGGATGAGAATCTGAAGCAGATCGGGACAGCGCTGGATGTCACCATTTCACGACGTGGCGAGCATTTCAGCTTTGCCGGCCAATCCGATAAAACCCAATTGGCTGTGAGAGTGCTGCGCCGTTTTTATGATCAAGCGCAACACCATCTGAGCCTGGAGCAAGTCCAGCTCGGTTTGATCGAAATGCTCAATCCGCACAATCAGGCGCTGGCAAATGATGGCGATCCTGATACAACGCCAACCGCCAAACGCCCGGAAGCGCCGGTACTGCTGACGCGCCGCACCAATCTATATGGCCGCACCCCGCGTCAGACTGAGTATTTGCAGCATATCCAGGAACACGACATTACGTTCGCGATTGGCCCGGCTGGCACTGGCAAAACCTATCTGGCGGTAGCCAGCGCTGTCGATGCGCTGGAACGCGATCTGGTGTCACGCCTGATTCTGGTGCGCCCGGCAGTGGAAGCCGGTGAGCGGCTGGGGTTTCTGCCCGGGGATATGACCCAGAAGGTCGATCCTTATCTACGCCCGCTGTATGACGCGCTGTATGATTTAATGGGCTTTGATAAAACCAGTAAGCAATTTGAACGCAACACCATCGAAATCGCACCACTGGCTTTCATGCGCGGACGCACGCTCAATAAGTCCTTCATCATCCTGGATGAAGCGCAGAACACGACGCCGGAACAAATGAAAATGTTTCTGACACGGATCGGTTTGGGTTCGAAAGCCGTCATCACCGGCGATGTCACGCAAATCGATCTGCCCAAGCATCAAAAGAGCGGACTGATCGAAGCGCAGCAGGTGCTCAAGGATATTCGCGGCATTGCCTTCAGCCGATTCAAGTCGGAAGATGTCGTCCGGCACCCGCTGGTGCAGCGCATCGTCGATGCATACGATAAACACGACAAACTCAATCCGGAATCCTGATCGACCTTGCGCACGGACAAATCACTCAAACTCATGGTGCAATATGCGACAACCCATTCCGAGATTCCGACACGACCGCAATTTCGCCGCTGGGTGAAGGCTGCGCTGACGCAGGATACGGAAATCGTATTGCGGCTGGTGGATGATGCCGAAGGCCGAGAGTTGAACCGGCAATTTCGCCAGAAGGATTACGCCACCAATGTGCTGACATTCGTGTATGACGACACTCAGCCATTGACCGGCGACATCGTGCTGTGCGCACCGGTCATCAGCCAGGAAGCGCAAGCGCAGCAAAAACCGTTGCTGGCGCATTATGCGCATCTGACCGTGCATGGCGTCCTGCATCTGCAAGGATATGACCATATTGAAGAGGCTGACGCCGTGCAGATGGAGCACCTGGAAACGCAGATTCTGGCGCGGTTGGGTTATGATGATCCGTATAACGAGCGATAAATGCGAACTCACGGCGATAAGCGCAACACAAACCTGTATTCACGGATTTGCTCATGAACTGTTTTTTGAGACTATCGAAACGACACTCACACCATTATGGATGACCCATCACCCAAAGGCGGCTGGTTAGAACGGCTCAGCGCTTTACTGATCCGCGAACCGGAAGACCGCGAACAACTCATCACCGTATTACATTCCGCCTTCGAGCGGAATCTGCTCGATTCAGACGCGCTCAGCATGATCGAAGGCGTCATGCAAGTCTCGGAAATGCAGGCCCGCGACATCATGGTGCCACGCTCGCAAATGGATGTCGTCGACATCAGCGAAAAACCCGAAAAATTCATTCCCTTCGTCATTGAAGCCGCGCATTCGCGCTTTCCGGTCATTGAAGGCTCGGAGGATGACATCATCGGTATCCTGCTCGCAAAGGATCTGTTGAGGTATTATGCCGATCCCGAAGAATTCAATATCCGCGACATGCTGCGTCCGGCAGTGTTCATCCCCGAAGCAAAGCGATTGAATGTACTGCTGAAGGATTTCCGCAGCAACCGCAATCATATGGCCATCGTCGTGAACGAATACGGCGGCGTCGCCGGCCTGGTGACGATCGAGGACGTGCTGGAGCAGATCGTCGGCGACATCGAGGACGAATACGACTTCGATGAAGAAGAAGACAATATTGTCATGCAAGGAGATGGCACCTATCGCGTGAAAGCCATCACCGAGATCGACGGATTCAACGAAACCTTCGGAGCGCATTTCCCGGATGACGATTACGACACCATCGGCGGCCTGGTACTCAACAAATTCGGCCGTTTGCCGAAACGCGATGAATCGGTGGTGATCGATCATTTCAAATTCACCATTCAGCGCGCCGATAGCCGCCGCCTGCACATGCTCAAGGTCGAAAAACTCGCCGCAGCGCCAGAACCTGTCACGGAATGATTCATCTGCTCGCACTCCACGATCAATCGCAGTACTATTCGGCCCATGCCCAAGATTACCCCGCGTTCCTATGACGCGCAGACATTTCAGGCGTTGAGCGACTGCGGATTGCCGCCGGTGCTGGCACGCATCTATGCAGCGCGCGGCATCGCGGATACCGGTCAGCTCGAAACCGAATTGACCCATCTGATCCCGTTCGAGCAGTTGAAAAACTGCACAGTGATGGCATCTTTGCTGGCCGATGCCATCGCCGCCCAAAAACGCCTGCTGATCGTGGCCGACTATGATTCGGATGGCGCCACGGCATGCGCGGTGGGTGTGCGCATTTTGCGCAAGCTGGGCGCGCAGGTCGATTATCTAGTGCCGAACCGGTTTGAATTCGGCTATGGCCTGACACCCGAAATCGTGCAACTGGCGCATGCGACCCAAAACCCCGACATTCTGATCACGGTCGACAACGGCATTGCCAGCGTCGATGGTGTCGCGGAAGCCAACCGCTTAGGCATGGAAGTGTTGATCACCGATCATCATTTGCCCGGCGATACCTTGCCCGCTGCCACGGCCATCATCAATCCCAACCAGCCGGGTTGTTCATTCCCGAGCAAAAGCATCGCCGGGGTCGGCGTTATTTTTTATCTGATGCTGGCATTGCGGGCGGAATTACGCCAGCGCGGCGCTTTCGCCACTATCCCCGAACCGAACCTCGCCAGTTTTCTCGACTTGGTGGCGCTCGGCACCGTCGCGGACGTGGTCAAACTCGATAACAATAACCGTATCCTGGTGCAGCAAGGCTTGCAGCGCATTCGCAAAGGACGCTGCTGCGCCGGAATCCATGCGTTATTGCAGATCGCGCGGCGCGATTATCAGCAAATTTCGACGTATGAGCTCGGCTTCATACTCGGGCCGCGTTTGAATGCCGCCGGGCGCCTGGATGACATGTCGCTCGGCATCGACTGCCTGCTGACCGATGATGACGCCTACGCCGCGGAATGCGCCCGGCAGCTCGATGAATTGAATCGCCAGCGCCGTGAAATTGAATCGACAATGCAAGAAAACGCTCTGGACAAGCTCGATGCGATGCTCGACTGTCAGCAACCCGAACTCCAGCAAGCCTACAGCATTTGCCTGTTCGATCCCGACTGGCATCAAGGCGTGATCGGCATACTCGCGTCGCGCATCAAGGATAGATACCACCGCCCCGTGATCATTTTCGCCGCCGGCAATCCGGACGAACTGAAAGGCTCCGGGCGGTCGATCAACGGATTTCATTTGCGCGATGCACTCGATCTGGTCGCCAAGCGCCATCCGGAACTGATCCTCAAATTTGGCGGCCATGCCGCTGCCGCAGGATTGACCATCCGCGCCCGTGATTACAAACAATTCTGCCAGGTATTCGAGCAGGTCGCGCAATCGCTGTTGACGCCCGCGCATCTGACGCGCGTCATCGAGACCGATGGCGATCTGGAGTTGTCGGAAATCACGATGGAATTGGCGGAATATCTCGCACGGCAAGTCTGGGGTCAAGGTTTCCCACAACCAACTTTCTCGGCACAATTTCTGGTCGAAAGCCAGCGCATCGTCGGCGAAAAACACCTCAAACTGAAATTGCGGAAGCGAGCCGCGCCGGGCGAAATGTCCCAAGCCGAACCGTTTTATGACGCCATTCTGTTCTTCCAGAGTGGCCCATTGCCCGGCCTGATCGACGCGGTATATCGCCTGCAGGTCAACGAATTCAATGGCAAAACGACATTGCAATTGCTGCTTGAGCACTGGTCTGATGCCGAACAACCGATCGTCGGCCATGCCTCCTGAATTCACGTTGAATGGGGAATTGTCGGCATTGCCGCATTTCCTGACCAGCCTGGCCATCGGACTGCTGATCGGATTGGAGCGCGAGCGCAGTCCCGGCTCCCGCGCCGGATTGAGAACATTCGCATTGGTTGCGTTGTTTGGCACCCTCGCCGCGATGCTGTCCGAAAAAACCTCGCCGTGGCTGCTGCTCGGTGGATTGCTGGTGATCGGCGCAATGATCATCGCCACATATTTGCGGGTCAAGGACGACAATGCTGATCCGGGCACGACGACGGTGGTTGCGCTGCTCATCTGCTATGGGCTGGGCGCGGCGGTCTGGTATCACAACGAAACGCTGGCCATCATGCTGGCGATCATCACCACGGTATTACTGTATTTCAAAGCCGAATTGCATGGCATTACCCAGAAATTGAGCCGGCGCGATCTAATTTCGATGCTGCAGTTCGCCGTGCTCACGTTTATCATTCTGCCGGTATTGCCGGATCAGAACTTCGGCCCGTATGATGCCATCAATCCATACCAGATCTGGCTGATGGTGGTATTGATTTCCGGCGTCAGCCTGGCCGGGTATGTAGCACTGCAACTGCTCGGGCATCCACACGGCCCAGTCCTGGGCTTGCTGGGCGGGTTGGTGTCGAGCACCGCGACAACGCTGGTCTATGCTCGCCGTAGCGTTGAAAACCAGGATTTCACGCATCTGGCCGTAGTCGTTATCCTGATCGCCAACCTCACCGTACTGATTCGCCTTGCCATCGTCAGCGCCATCGCATCCCCGACCATCATACCGTTGTTATTGCCGGTACTCGGTTGCGGTTTAGCGCTGGGTTCCGCCGTTACCGTGTATTGGTGGCGCCAACTGAATCATCACAACGGAGTGGCACTGCCCGAGATCAAAAATCCCACCGAAATCCGCACAGCAGCCGCTTTTGGTGGAATTTACGGCATCGTGTTGTTCTTTTCCGCTTGGCTGTCTGATGCTGCTGGCAGCAAAGGGCTGTATGCCGTGGCTCTGCTATCCGGACTAACGGACGTCGACGCCATTACCTTATCCAGCCTACGATTATTTGAAATGGGCAAACTGTCAGCCAGCGAGGCCGTAACCGCCATTTCGCTCGGCATACTCTCGAATATCGGCTTCAAACTTGGATTGATCTGCTTCATCGGCACCACGCTGCTCGCCAAGCACTGCATCTCAGGCATGCTGGCAACGGCTGCCGGGATTGGGCTGGCGCTATTGCTGCTGGTCTGATACATCCTGCCGTGCAATTTGCATTGCCTCGAGCGTAAATCCGGCTCTGCCGAAACCCAGCAATCAGCGCCACACTCGCCATGGCGCATGACACATACTCCACAACCACCCAAACCTTCTCTTTTTAAAATTCCCGCACGTTCAGCCGCACTATTGCGTTAAATGCCTGGGAGACTTGGTTCAAGGTGCAACAAAAGGCGTTAAGTACGCTTTCGTACATACTAATTCTGCCCCAGCAGATATTTTTGGTCTTATTGATTGACCATATGCAAGGAGAAAATCATGCGTCGAATTTATTTTTTAAGTCCCGATATTGATACGACTAAACGTGTAGTTGAAAGATTACGCTTAACTAGAATCGAAGAAAAATCTATTCATGTGATTGCAAAACGCGACACTCCGCTCGAAGATTTACCCGAAGGTAATCTTTTACAAAAAAGCGATTTCGTTCCAGCCGTAGAACAAGGTCTTGCCGTGGGAGGAACGACTGGCATGCTGGCAGGGCTGGTTGCTATGGCTCTTCCCCCCGCTTCAGCGGTTTTTGCTGGCGGCATCCTGCTGGGCACTACGCTGTTTGGTGCAGGTCTTGGTGCATGGGTAAGCGGTCTGGTAGGAATGAGCATTGGCAATAGGCGAATTAAAGAATTCGAGAAAGCGATCGAGGAAGGTAAATTTCTGATTCTGGTCGATGTACCGACAGATCAAGTTGCAGAGACTGAAGAGCTTATTAAACAACATATTCCCCAAGCAGAAATTGAGCATACCGAACCCAAGATCCCGGCATTTCCGTAAAATATTAGTTATGTATGAATTGGGAAATATCCGATCAGTAATATCTTATTTTTCAATTGGATAGTTTCCCATTCAGCAATTCCAACACCCCGCCGGTTTTTGTATGACAAATCCGCGTCACGCCACCGTTGCTGATCTTGATGCGGTACAGGCCCGCCGACGGCGCCTGGATGGTTTTGGCGATCAGCGCACGCATGACGCCAGCGTGAGCAACGATCAGGATATGACCGTTGGAATGGCACGCGATCATGTCTTCATACGCCGAATTGACGCGCTGGATGAAATCTTCGAGCGGTTCGGCATCCCGCGGCCGGCAATTGACCGGATCTTGCAAAAAAGCCTGGTATTCCGTAGCGCGTCCAATCTTGATCTCGTCATGACTCAACCCCTCCCACTCGCCGAACCCCACCTCTTTGAAACGCGGTTCGATCGTCACAGGAATGGCATGACGTTCCCCGAGCGCATGCGCGAATTGCTGGCAACGTTGCAATGGAGAAGTGATGATATGCTGCCAGGCATGGTAATTTCCCACTGCATGCCACATTTGCGACCAGCCTTTTTCACTGAGCGAATCGTCGACCCCATGTCCGCGGTAGCGGCGTCCGCCGACCGGCTCGCCATGACGGATCAGATCAATCACAGTTTCGTTCATAACACTCGTGAACCCGTTAATTATGGATGAGCTAGTTTAGCTGATTAACGGGGAAAATGAATGATATCGATCAATAAAGACCGACGCAGGTAATTGGATTGTCTTTGTAGAGCAATCACTTGCTGCCCAACCGCAGCGGCGCGCCACCTGTTTTTTCGATCACGGCCAACGCAATATTGACGTACTCCGCGTATTCGCGCGCATCTTCCTCGGCAATCGGGGTCGCCAGCACGAAATCGGCATGTTTGCGGGCTTCATCCATTTTGCCTTCGTCAAGCAGCAATTCGGCATAGAAGGCGCGCGTGATCACATCCTGAGGAAAAAGATCGTGCGCGCGTTTGAGATGCTTCAGCGCTTTCTGATTACTGCCGAAGCTGATCGGGAAACCCGGCAGTTTATGATACATGCGTCCCAACGCCCGGTGCCCGCCGGCGTTTTCGTATTTTTCATCGAGCGCGACCACATTCAACAGCATTTTCTCCATCGGCCGCAGCATTCTGAGTGCATTCAATACCCCGCTGTCTTCCGCCATCTTGCCCATCGCAGCCGCTTTCCAGAACAAACCGCGCACTTCGTTCTCGTTCAGCGCCAACGCCTGGTCAGCCACGTTGATACAATTTTCAAACAACTGAATGCGGCGCTTCTTATCCAGCTCGAGTTGCGCACGCATGAATTCCAAACGAGAAAGCTCGGCAATCGCAGTCGGTTCACGGGAATCTCGCGTCAAATTGCGGAACCATTCGATGGTTTGCACCAGCAACGGCCGGTCAATGGCGTATTTCCAAACCGCCAGTTCAATTTTCTGCTGATTCTCGGGCGTCAATAATGTCGCCGACGCATCTTGCCCAGCCAGCGGCACTGTCAGGCAAGCAACCGCGATCAGTTGCGATAACAAATGAATAAACTGCCCTTCCAGTTTTTGCAGGTTCGATTTCATCAAAGCATTCATCGCGCAATCCATCAGCATTCCGAGAAGCCGCTCTGAACGGCCATCGTTGTTGGTCATTGCGTTTAGAATACTGTGATTTCGTTCGAATTAAAACACCAAATAACATGGAAATTTAAGGCCTATTGATGAGCTTCATCCAATTCTGAAATGAAATCAATTAATTCCCGGAATGAAAACGCCAGCATCTCAACTGACGCCGGAGATGGTGGGAAACACATGACTCAGGAAGCTGTCGAAACTCCTTTACCCAGTCATGCGGCTTGAAATCAGGTTCGAAATACTTAATTTACTCTCATAAACGGTTCTCTCCTGATTCCGCTTTCTAATTATTGGCTTAAAATTTTGAGTCTTTTGTTCCAAATAAACCAATTGCATGCGCGACTTCAATGCAAATAACATTCGTAGTCATTACGTTAATACCATTAGTCATGTAAATTTCACATCCACGATGATAATCAATATTACAATTCAATCCAGTGAGTCATTTCACCCATTGATGAGTTTTTTTCTCATAAATTTTTGGGACTTATATCCCATGCGTGAATAATCGCGACAGAGCGTAGACAGCGGCAATTAAAATTCAAATTACTCACATCTGACCCCAGCCACCGCATAATAATGAATGACATAAAACTGGCCTATAATAAGCCGTTTTGAATTACACCCATCTCACTGCGCATGACCCCGAGATTGCCGGATGGATTGCCTAAACTATGCAGCGAAACCTTACGATACCCACTCCCGGAACCGTGTTGCGTCATGGAAACTTTGCAGGTTCCAGTGATGCATTATTTCTTGCCCAACTGGGACAGCAAGCCAAGCCCATCACCGTCATTACCGCGAATGCGCTCGATGCGCAACGTCTGTTGGAAGAGATCCCCTATTTTGCGCCGGAACTGAAGGTACATCTGTTACCCGACTGGGAAACCTTGCCGTACGACACGTTTTCGCCGCATCACGATCTGGTGTCGGAGCGATTGGCCACTTTGTATCAGGTCATGAATGGCGCGTGTGACGTATTGATCGCGCCGTTGACCACGGCGCTCTACCGCATGCTGCCGCGCGAATATCTCGCGGCGCATACATTTTTCCTTAAGACAGGCGAATTGTTGGATCTGGCGGGATTGCGCAGTCAATTGACCCTGGCGGGCTATTCGCATGTAACACAGGTGTTTTCTCCAGGCGAATATAGCGTGCGCGGCGGCCTGATCGATCTGTTCCCGATGGGCAGCCCGCTGCCGTACCGCATCGATCTGCTGGATAATGAAATCGACACAATACGCACATTCGATGTCGATACGCAGCGCAGCATCTACCCAGTCAAGGAAATCCGCCTGTTGCCGGCGCGTGAATTTCCACTGGATGAAGCCGGCCGCACCACTTTTCGTGGCAAGTTCCGCGAAAAATTCGAGGGCGATCCGACCAAAAAACAGATTTACAAGGATATCAGCAAGGGCTTGACGCCTGCGGGCATCGAGTATTATCTGCCGCTGTTCTTCGACCAAACGGCCACAGTGTTCGATTATCTGCCAGACAACACAGTGCTGTGCCTGCACCATGACGTTCGTCCGGTCATCGATGAATTCTGGCGCGATACTCAGTCGCGTTATCAATTATTGCGCGGCGATATGGAACGTCCGTTGCTACCGCCCACCGAACTGTTCCTGACCAGCGATGGCTTTTTTGGTCAATTAAAGCCTTATGCCCGGATTGAGATTCTGCCTGCCGCGCAAGAATCAAAGCTTGCTGCGCCCAAGCACACGCACACACTCCCTTCTGTTCAGGTCAATCGGCACGCAGAGAATCCACTGGAAAAACTTGCGGCCTTTACGGCTGAATTTTCCCTGGCAGGTGGTCGCATCCTACTATTGGCAGAAAGCTTGGGGCGGCGCGAGCTGATCGCCGAATATCTGCATCAATATGGTCTGCGTCCGACGATCTGCGAGGATTACGCGGCGTTCCTAAGCAGCACGCAATTCTTCATGCTCGGCGTCGCACCGCTGTATACCGGCTTTGTCGATGACGCGGATCGGTTCGCGGTGATCACCGAAAGCGAGCTGTACGCCACGCACGTGCACGGCCGCCGCGAACGCGAATCGCGCAAATCCGCCACTTCGACCGATAACATTCTGCGCGATCTATCGGAAATCAAACCCGGCGATCCGGTCGTGCACGAGCAGCACGGCATCGGGCGCTATCTCGGCCTGGTCAGCATGGATGTCGGCGAAGGTGAGCCGGGTGAGCTGAGCGAATTTCTGTCTCTGGAATACGAAGGTGGCGACAAACTGTACGTGCCGGTTTCACAGCTTTATCTGATCGGCCGCTACAGCGGCGCTGCGTCGGAATCTGCGCCGTTGCACAAATTGGGCAGCAGCCAGTGGGACAAAGCCAAGCGCAAGGCGATGCAGCAGGTGCGCGATACCGCGGCGGAATTGCTGAATCTGTACGCCCAGCGCGCGGCCCGCGAAGGTCACACATTTACGTTACAGCAGCATGATTACGACGCTTTCGCCGAGGGGTTCGGTTTCGAGGAAACAGCCGATCAGGCCGCCGCAATCAAAGCGGTGATCGAGGATCTGACCTCCGGCAAGCCGATGGATCGCCTCATTTGCGGCGACGTCGGCTTCGGTAAGACTGAAGTGGCGTTGCGCGCAGCTTTCATTGCTGTCGCCGATGGCAAACAAGTCGCTGTGCTGGTGCCCACCACATTGCTGGCAGAGCAACATTTCCAGAATTTTTCCGATCGCTTTGGGCTGATTGCCGACCAATGGCCGGTCAAAATCGCCGAGCTGTCGCGCTTCCGTTCCGCCAAGGAGCAAACCCAGGCCATCGAAGGGCTGGCCAGAGGCGACATCGACATCATCATCGGTACGCACAAATTGATTCAAAAGGATGTGCACTTCAAAAACCTGGGCTTGGTGATTATCGACGAGGAACACCGCTTCGGCGTCCGTCAAAAGGAGCAACTCAAAAAACTGCGCGCCGAGGTCGACGTGCTAACGCTGACCGCCACGCCGATTCCGCGCACGCTGGCGATGTCGCTCGAAGGTTTGCGCGATTTCTCGATCATTGCCACCGCACCGCAGCGCCGCCTGGCGATTCGCACCTTTGTCAGCGGCTTTTCGATGGGTATCATCCGCGAAGCCTGTCTACGCGAATTGAAGCGCGGCGGACAGATCTATTTTCTGCATAACGAAGTCAGCACCATTCAACTGATGCAAGAAAAACTCACCAGTTTGCTGCCGGAAGCGCGCATCAACATCGCCCACGGGCAGATGCCGGAGCGCGAATTGGAATACGTCATGCGCGACTTCTACCAGCAGCGATTCAACATTCTGTTGTGCACCACGATCATCGAAACCGGCATCGACATTCCGAGCGCCAACACGATCATCATCAACAACGCGCACAAATTCGGCCTGGCGCAGTTGCACCAGTTGCGCGGCCGAGTCGGGCGTTCGCACCATCAAGCGTATGCTTACTTGCTGACGCCACCGGAAGAAGCGCTTGGCGCGCAGGCGAAAAAGCGCCTGGAAGCGATCCAGGCGATGGAAGAACTCGGCTCCGGCTTTTATCTGGCGATGCACGACCTGGAAATCCGTGGTGCCGGCGCGGTGCTGAGCGAATCGCAAAGCGGCGAAATGCAGGAGATCGGCTTCAGCCTGTACAGCACCATGCTTGACACCGCTATTCAGTCACTGAAACAGGGCAAGGAACCCGACATGCAGCACCCGCTCGGCGTTGCCACTGAAATCAACCTGCACGTGCCCGCGCTGCTGCCGGAAGACTACTGCCACGACATCCACGAACGCCTGGTGCTGTACAAGCGCATGGCCAACTGCAACGATGACGACCAGCTCGACGACATGCAGCGCGAACTGATCGACCGTTTCGGCCTGCTGCCCAACCCGGCCCGCGCCCTGCTCGACTGCCACCGCCTGCGCATCGCGGCCAAGCCGCTCGGCATCATCCGCATCGACGCCAGCACCGACAGCATCCAGGTGCAGTTCATCCCGAACCCACCGATCGACCCGCTCAAAATCATCCAACTGATCCAGAGCAGCCGCGAATACTCGCTCTCCGGCCAGGATCGGTTGAAAATTCAGATCAAAATCGAGGATGTGAATCAGCGGGTGATGCGGATTAAGGAATTGATGCAGAAGTTGGGGTGAATGGCTTAAAAGTAATTTCTTGCTGACTTATGAAGTCAGTAAAATATGATCAAAAAAGAATTGATGCATTTTAATAAGTGGAAAGAAGGTAGCATGTTAATTTACAAAGTAAATTTAATTGATGATGCATTATATTGCGTCATTTCGGACGTCTAATTCTAATTGGGTCTTTCCTGAGATGCGATGCATTTTCTGCAAACAGACTTCGGACAATTCACGCAGCACTGAGCATATTTTGCCCGAGTCACTCGGCAATCGCAGCCATACGCTGCCACCTGGAATCGTTTGTGGTGGATGTAACAACTACTTCGCCCGAAAGATTGAAAAGCCCGTCTTGGACACCGGCCATTTCCGTTCTCTACGCTTTCAGCAGGCGATACCCAACAAGAAGGGGAACGTTCCCTCTCAGAAAGCGATACTCCGGCCCAATGTCATCGTAGAACTGGTTCGAGAGGAGGACGGTTCTACTGTTGTCCGGGTGCCAACTGAGCATTGGGATTCGGTGGCCAGTATGGGCGCTGGCGAGTTGATGTTTCCTACCGACCGACCCCGCCCAGACGACCACTTGATGAGTCGGTTTCTTGCGAAGGTTGCTTTAGAGGCGATGGCCTTCCAGCTACTCGCCGCCAACCATCCCCTCGACCCCATGATTGACGAGTCACAGCTTGATCCTCTGCGCGATTGGGATCCGGCCAACATTGGCTTTTTCATCAGCGTGTCATCTACGACGCCAACCACAAACACACCGATGAGTCTGGTCAGTCTTTTCAGTGTCTCAACGAGTTCGACTTCTTTGGCACTGAGCAGGGAGAACTTTACTTTTGTCTAGCCGTTTTCGGTGTCGAATACACACTCAATGTCGCTGGCTCCGCGCTCGACGGCTATTCTGAGTGGCTACAACAGCATGACCAAGCATCTCCACTCTATACACCCAAACGGACCTAACTATGCGCGGTAGCCGGTAGGATGTGCCGACCCAAGGAGGCACATCAATCGGAAAAATGGTGCAATGCTCTGCGGTTATTGCACCCTACTCGTGACGGTGGCGATGATAATGGCGGTACAGGCGGTTATACCCACCGGACTGTCGGATAATAACGAGACAATTTTCATCTAAACAATTGCTTGCAGTACTAACATTTTTATAGCGTACAATCATTGCCATGAAAAATATTTCCATTGCCGACATTCTTCAATTACCGGTGCAGGAGCGCATCCGCCTCGTTGAGCTCATTTGGGATAGCGTTGCGGCCGTACCGGAAGCCGTTGAAATATCACCCGAGCTAAAAGCCGAACTGGAGGCTCGTTTGGCGGAATTCGAGGAAAATCCGGATGCCGGGTTTTCCTGGGAGCAAGTCAAATTGCACCTGAATGATGGTTCATGGCGTTCCGTTTGAAATTTTCCGCGCGGGTAGTGCGGGAAATTGGTGAAGCTCGCACCTGGTATGAAACGCAACACCCCGGGCTAGGCGAAGAGTTTATCGCTGCTATTGAGCTACAACTAAAACGCCTGGAACAAGCCCCCTTGCTTTATGCAGAAGTCATCCCCAAAGTGCATCGCGCGCTCCTTCCTCGCTTTCCTTATGGTTTGTTTTATGTCGTGCGCCATGACTTGATATATGTTTTGGCCGTTTTGCACGATGCTCGCAATCCCAGTCATTGGCCAAGAGCACGGTAACCCGGTAGGATGTGCCGACTGCAAGGAGGTACATCAATCAGCTGATGACTCTCACTCTTCACAGACAGTTAAATCAAATAATCGGTCTTGATTCGATATGCATAACTCCCTACACTCTTATGCATTGCAGGAGGAAACATCATGAGAACTACGTTAGATTTACCCGAACAGCTGCTGAGCGAAGCAATGCGCGTCACTCAAGCTGAAACTAAAACGGCGGTGATCGTGTTGGCTTTGGAGGAATTAGTGCGGAGAGCAAAAATTGCCGAGTTGAAGCAATTCAAAGGGAAGATCGAGTTGGATATCGATCTTGATAGCATTCGAGCACGCCGGTAATGTTGGTGCTGGTCGATACATCGGTTTGGATCGATTATTTCCGATCCGGTAATCAATCGGCCGAATTGGATGTTCTGATTGACCTAAACGTTATCGTAACCAATGACTTGATTCTGGCTGAATTGATTCCTTTCTTGAAACTGAAGGGCCAAGTCAAGGTCATCAAGCTATTGAACGAAATTAAACAAATGCCTTTGAAAATTGATTGGGGCGATATTATTGAATCGCAATGGTTGTGCTTAAAATCCGGATCAAACGGCATCGGTATTCCCGATCTCATCATTGCGCAAAATGCAAAAGAAAATGGCTGCGACGTATTTTCACTCGACAAGCACTTCCTGATGTTGAGCCAAATCCTTGGCGTTAAACTCTATCAAACGCAAAATCTATAACCCTAATTCTCTTTAATTTTCAGTCACGAAGGATTTTCAACTAGCACCGCATAGATATTCTACTCATACTCTGGTAACTCACCCTCCACCAGTCGAACCCAATACGCCGCGCCGAGCGGCAGAATGTCATCGTTAAAATCGTAGTTCGGGTTATGCAATAGACAACTACCTTGCGAGTTGCCGTTGCCGATCCAGATGTAACAGCCCGGTTTTTGTTGCAGCATGAAAGCGAAGTCTTCGGCACCCATACTGGGGGTTGGTGCGATATTGACGCATTGCTCGCCGACGACAGCGGTAGCAGCGCGGATGGCGCTGGCGGTTTCATCTTGGCTGTTGATGGTAACCGGATAACCCGGGTTTTCGGGGTTAAACAGGATGTCGGCGTGAAGTCTGAAACCTTGCACGATACTCTCGGCCACATGACGAATTGCATTTTCCAATTGTTCGCGCACGGCATTTTTAAAGCTGCGGAAGGTTCCTCGTACCACTGCGGAATCTGGCAGAGCGTTCCAGGTATTGCCGCCGTGAATTTGCGTAACACTGACCACGGCTGCATCGGCTGGATCGATCTGGCGGCTGACGATGGTTTGCAATTGTGTGACCAGATAGGCGGCGGCAACCAGCACATCGTTACCGGAATGCGGCATCGCGGCATGAGTGGCCTGACCGCTGAGCGTGATTTCGAAGCAATCGAACGATGCCATCATCGGGCCGGGCCTGACGGCGAAATGCCCGGCCGGAACATCGGGAAAATTATGCATGCCGAATACCCGTTGCGCCGGGAATTGCTCAAACAATCCGTCGTTGATCATTTGATGAGCACCGGCCCGGCATTCTTCCGCCGGTTGAAAAATGAAATACACCGTCCCCTCAAAGCGCCCCTGACTGGCGAGATAATGAGCCGCACCAAGCAGCATGGCGCTATGACCATCATGGCCGCAGGCGTGCATCCTTGCCGGGATGACGAGACGCATAGTCGAACTGATTTTGCTCCTGGATAAATAAAGCATCCATATCGGCGCGCAGCGCGATACTGTTGGTGCTGTTGGTGCTATTGCCACGACGCAAGACACCGATCACGCCGGTTCCAGCAAAACCCTGATGAACTTCGATGCCGGCCCGGCGTAACTGCTCGGCAATCAACTGGGCGGTTGCAGATTCTTCGAAGGCGATTTCCGGATATTGATGGATATGTCTGCGCCAGCGTCGCATTTGCGCATGCAACGCGAGAATGCCGGGAGCGATGGTCATGGTCATTCTGGAGCTATTTGTTATCAAATCCTGCGGAGCATACAGCATAAAACCAGAGCCTCAAATACCGATGATACCGACGCTCCAATGAGAAGAAGGGATGAGCGGATGCCTACACGATCACCCCGCCCTTTTTGCCGCTGAGTTGCTATTCGCCGGAATCACTGCCGCTGCGCAATCAACGTCCGCTCAACACTACATAGCGCGACACGTCATTTTCGCGCACCAATAACAGAATCTTACCGGAAACGCTCTTTACAGCTTGGTTGAACTCAGCAGCCGTATTGACCTTTTTGCGGTTCGCTTCCAGTATCACGCTGCCACGATTGATATCCGCCATTGCGGCAATCGAACCGGAAGCTACTTCCGTCACCAGAACGCCTTCGTTCGCCTTCACATCCAGTTGCCGGGCCAGCTCGGGCGTAATCGTCTGTACCGTCAAACCAAGCTTTTCAGCGAATTGCGCCGGTTCTTGCGCAACCGCTGCAGCTTTACTGTCGGTCATTTTTTCGACTTTGACGGTGATCGTGCGCGGCTTTCCATCGCGGAAAATTTCAAACTTGATCTGGCTGCCCGGTTGCACGAGCGCTATTTGATTGCGGAAATCGCCGACATCGCCGGCAGACCGGCCTTGATAACTCAGAATCACGTCACCCGCTTTCAGGCCCGCTTTCGCGGCCGGAGAGTTTTTGGTCACCTGAGCGATCAAGATACCTTGCTCATTCTTGAGATCGAACGATTTGGCAAGATCGGGCGTCAGCGGTTGGATCATGATGCCAAGATAACCGCGCACCACTTCGCCTTGTTCGATCAGTTGGCTGGCTATACGCTCCACGAGATTGATCGGAATAGCGAAACCGATGCCCATATAACCGCCACTACGGCTAAAAATGGCCGTATTCATGCCAATCACTTCGCCATCCAGGTTCGCCAGCGGACCGCCGGAATTTCCCGGATTGATCGCCGCATCGGTCTGGATGAAGTCTTCATAATCGCTGATACCGAGCGTGGTTCTGCCTTTGGCGCTGACGACGCCGACTGTCAGCGTATGACTCAAACCAAAAGGATTACCAATGGCCACCACCCATTCACCCACTTCCAGCTGGTCATAATCGCCCAACCGCACGGCCGGCATGCCACGGGCATCGATCTCGATCACGGCAATATCCGATTTCGGATCAGTGCCTTTGATTTTTGCGTCAAACTCACGCCCGTCATAGAACTTGACGCGAATTTTGCCGGCACCCTCAACCACATGATTGTTGGTGAGAATATAAGTTTTGTTGACGAGTTTCTTATCTCTGGGCTGAAAAACGAACCCGGAACCTTGCCCCATCGCGGGACGTTGATCGCCAGGCGCATTGAAGCGGGGAAAATCAGGGAATTTATCGCCAAAAAAACGCTTCAATAAATCATCGCCGAATGGCCATTCTCCTTCGCCGAAAGGAAGTCCAAGCGGATTCTGCTGCTTGCCGCGCTTCACTTCATCCTCGACTTGGATCAGAACGACCGAAGGAGATACTTTACGTGCGACATTCGCAAACGCTTTGCTGGTCTGGCGCAGACTTTCCACGCCATCCTCCTGCGCCAATACCGGAATCGGCATCAACAGCATGACCGCCAGTATAAAAAATTTCCGGAAACTCAACATGTTTTGCTCCTGTGATTAACAAAAAATGCCCGCGCCCAATGCCCCATCAGGAAAAAGTATCTGGGGATTGAATGCACGAATACAAGTACTGAAGACGCTTGAGCCTATTTCCCATTGCGAACTTTAATCTGATACCATTTTTTGTATTTTTTATGTCAGGATCTATCCATGATTATCGTCATCTCCCCTGCAAAGACATTGGATTTCGAAACACCGCCGATCACCGAAAAACACACGCATCCGGATTTTCTCGATGATTCTGCCGAATTGATCGATGCATTGAGAAAACTGGAACCCGATCAGATCGGCAAGCTGATGTCGATCAGCCCCAAACTCGCGTTGCTGAATTCAAACCGTTATTTTGCCTGGCAGCGGCCATTCACGCCAAAGAATGCCAAACAAGCCATTCTGGCTTTCAAGGGCGATGTCTACACCGGCCTGGATGCCGAGACGATGACGCCAGCCGAATTATCGTTTGCGCAAGAGCATCTGCGCATCCTGTCCGGCTTATATGGTGTTCTGCGGCCACTTGATCTGATGCAGCCCTACCGGCTGGAAATGGGCACGCAATTCAAGAATTCGCGCGGCAACAACCTCTATGAATTCTGGGACAGCATCATCACCGATGCGCTCAATCAGGCACTGAAAAAGCAAAAAGACGATACCCTCATTAATTTGGCGTCGAATGAATACTTTCATGCCGTCCAACCCGCCAAACTCAACGCCCGCATTATCACGCCCGTTTTCAAGGATGAGAAGAACGGCGTTTACAAAATCATCAGTTTTTTTGCCAAGAAAGCCCGCGGCATGATGAGTCGTTACATCATCCATCATCGATTGACCGATCCCGAAGCGATAAAGCATTTTGATGTCGCCGGTTACCGCTTCAGCGCGGCCGATAGCGACTCGAATGCGTGGGTCTTCATCCGCACAGAATCAAAACAGGGCTAACTGATGCATATCTTTGATCCAATCGCGCTGGCAAAACATTATGTCGCATTATCGAACGCGCACGATCTCGCCCTCATCAAGGTTTTATTCGACACAGAAGCTACTTATCACTCCGAATTTTTTGGCGAATACCGCAGCGTTGACGCCATCCACGCCATGATGATCGAATTCTTCGGCCGTTTTTCGGATGCGCACTGGGAAGTATCGCAATACCGCAATATTGGCAATGACGGCGCCGAGTTCACTTTTATCATGACCGGCACCAACGCGTCCACTGGCAAACGCATTGAACGGCATGGGTTGGAACAAATATTTTTCACGCCCAACGGATTGATCAAGCATATTGCCGTGTGCAAGCCGGAAAGTTAGTGGAACGACAATGATTTGACTACATGAGTAAATCGCTTCGTTATGAGGTACTTCCCCGCCTATCTTATTGATGGATCCCTATTGCTTCGTTCTGTGCGCCTTTCGCTCCATTTCGCTCACCGAATTGATCAGCAATTCCTCAGGAAAATGGAGGAAAAATGCTTGTGCTCGGACATGCAATTTTTTTATTCTCTAAAAATAGCCATATAGTCTACAAAAACGAATGCGCGGTTACGGCTTTGCCCTGCTGCTTTTTGCGAAATTCCCTGCGCGCACATCTGAGCAAGCAGATCATTCGTCGCTTGTAGCTGATATCACCTATTCCTGGACGGTTCCGACGCTTACGCGTGGACTGCATGAACTACGCATGCAGCAAGCATTGCGCGCTCGTGCGCGACGTTAAAACTTGATTGCACATCCTGTTCCAGTTTTATTTTCATAACGATGATCATGGATAAAGCATCTACTTCATGAGTCTAACGTAAAGAACGTAATTATTCTAAACGGATGTGTCGAATCGTGAAAAAATAGGCGGTTCGGTCATTTAGAAATTTTCACATTTACCGCATCTTCCCCAAGCTATGCCTCATTCCCCGATCAAAACCATTCGTATCCAAGAAAATCCGCATGACGCCAGCCTTTCTCCCGCTCAGAAGAAATTCAATCACTTGATCGAGAAAATTGAAATGCAGAAAACATTGCTGGCCAGTTGGCACGAATCGATCCCGCAATATCAGCAGGAATTTGTACGAAAGCTGATGCCGCTACATGATACGTTCCGCGAACATCAGGTTGAAATGGTGGAGATGCTGGATGATTTATACACTCATGAACAATTCTCGACGATTCAATACGAAAAAATTTCTTACCTGATCACCAGCCTGTGCGAAGAACTGATACATCAGGGACGGCATGATTTAAAACCGCTATATGATTATCACAGCGGGCGGGATTTAGATGAGACCGCTCAGAACGACGAAACACTGCTGCAATCCTCTTTGAAACAACACACAGACGTTGAGTTCGAGGATGATGAATGTAATTTTTCCGATCCTGACGCGGCAGCGGAAAAAAGACATACCGATCAGGAATCACGGTCAAAGCGTAAAAAATCTGCCAGACAACTAAGCAAGGAAGCAAGTGACAAAGAGGAAGAAACAAATACCTCGAAAATGATACAAGCCATTTACCGGCAACTGGTCGCCGCCTTGCATCCTGACCGCGAGTTCGATCCGGCCGAGCGCGAGCGCAAAACCGAGCTCATGCAGAAAGTCACGGTAGCCTATGGAGAAAAGGATCTGGCGCAATTGCTGGAAATGCAGTTCAGCATCGAACCGGTCAATCAGCACACCATTCGGACTATCGCAGATGATCGCTTGAAATATTACAATGCGTTTCTGCAACGGCAATTGGACGAATTTCGGCAAGAAGTGATGCAGGTCGAGCAACAAGTCAGAGACATGCTCGGCCTTTCGCGACATGAACCGTTGTCGCCTAAACGATTATTTGCATTGTTGAATGAAGATACCCGAGCGCTGCGCAGTCAAATCAACCGCATTCAGCACGACCTGATGCTCTTCAATGATCTGAAACAATTCAAGTCATGGCTCAAAGGCTACCGGATTCCACACTCAGAATTTGATCAATTTTTTTAAGATCTGTCAGCATTTGGGTTTGCCTCATACATAGGCGAGACGCTCATTTATCCGACATAACGGTGCTATTTTTCTATGAGAACGCTCTTTGGCGAAAATATTCAGCTACGTTCTTTTTTGAGAGTAGATTTGTGGATTTCCCTAATAATTTCCTTAAGCTCGCATTGAATAGTCTGAAACATTGCCTTACTGAGCAGTTAACGCTATCCTGCAAAGAATTTTAATCATTTTTTGAACAGTAAGGGCATCATGACACAGGACGAACAAAAACGCGCAGTTGCTGCAGCCGCAATACAGCATATTCCCATGGGATGTATCGTTGGCGTCGGTACAGGTTCAACTGCAAATTACTTTATTGATGAACTCGCCAAAATCAAGCACAAAATCGAAGGTGCTGTGGCCAGTTCCGATGCTACTGCGAAACGCCTTCAAGGACATGGCATCGAAGTACATGATCTCAATAACGTAGTGGATCTTCCCGTGTATGTGGATGGTGCCGATGAAATTACCGAGCATTTGCACATGATTAAGGGCGGCGGCGGTGCCTTGACGCGGGAAAAAATCGTTGCCGCAGTCGCACGAAAGTTCATTTGCATCACCGATCGGAGCAAGCTGGTGAACGTTTTGGGCAATTTTCCACTGCCCATTGAAGTCATACCGATGGCGCGCAGTTATGTGGCGCGCGAGATCGTCTTGTTGGGCGGGCAGCCTGCGCTGCGTCAAGGTTTCGTCACGGATAACGGCAATGTGATTCTCGATGTGCATGGCTTACAAATTCTGAACCCGGTTGAGCTCGAAGCGACGCTCAATCAAATGACCGGCATTGTGACCAATGGGCTTTTTGCCCGCCGATCGGCTAATACGCTGTTGTTAGGAACCGATAACGGCGTAAAAACGTTCACTATTTGAACGGAATTTTCTTCGACGCAGGTGTTCGAAATATTCCCGCATTCACCTCTTCACCAACTTACCAACACAAGGCAAAACATGGCAAATAAAGAACATATTTCCAAGCAGTTTGATGCTGATCTTGAAGAAGTGCGCACCCGTGTTCTGCAGATGGGCGGATTTGTCGAAGAGCAGATTGAATATGCTGTGGAAGCCTTGACCACCGGCAATGAAGAATTGATTAATCAGGTCATTACACGAGATCACCGGGTCAATGCGATGGAAGTGTCGATCGATGAGATCTGTAATCAGATCATTGCGCGGCGGCAACCGACTGCGAGCGATTTACGCATGATCATGATGGTGATCAAGACCATTACCGATCTGGAACGAATCGGAGACGAAGCTGCAAAAATTGCCCGCATGGCGAAATTGATTTATGCCACAGACCGTATGCACATTCCTCGTTTTAACGAGGTCAAGCATGTTGCCAGCATTGCCACCGATATGCTGCATAAAGCACTGGATTCATTTGCACGGCTTGATTTGAACGCGGCTGCTCAAATTGTGCGCCAGGACGAGTTCGTCGATGAAGAATTCCGTTCCATCCTGCGACAACTGATCACCTTCATGATGGAAGATCCGAGAAAAATCTCCACTTGTCTCGAAATCCTATTTGTCGCTAAAGCCATTGAGCGCATTGGCGATCATGCCAAAAATATGTCGGAATATGTCGTGTATATGGTGAAAGGCAAGGATGTTCGCCATGTCACAGCCGACCAGATCGAGCAGGAAATCAAGGAATAACGAGGAATAAACCGAGAGTGTCGAATGTCAAGGAAGTTTGCAAAGCAGCCAACGGCAGTGAAAAATTGAATTGAAATTACGTCCGAATCATCGATTCCAGCAGCTCGCCACATCGCCTCCCGCTCCTTGGAGGCCGGTATTGCTGAGTGTCAGCGTACCGCAGGGATCTCCTGCCATAGTCCCGGTGGGTACTGCTTGAAGCACGAAGGTATTATTTGGATCTGCCACGGGTTGCCGTGAAATATTATATTGCGCCGCACCCGTTCTAGGCGATTGCGTATTAGGCAACACAACCATAACCCCATCATCTGGTGTGTTCGGACGAGCATCTGCTCCGACTGAAGCATCGTATTGGCTATTCTGACTATAGAACCGTTCCAAGAATTGCGCATTTTCGTAAAGCAATGCTTTTGCACCAGCGCGGTTATTCTGCCGCGTATAATCCTGATAGGATGGAACAGCAACCGCTGCAATAATGCCGACGATGGCGACCGTGATCATTAATTCAATCAGCGTAAAACCAACCGATTGACGTGAAAAAGTTTGCAATCTCATTTTGGTGACCATTTCTCTGGTTCTCATTAATATTCCCATTTTCCATTGTCTCATTTTTAAATGAGTCTAGGGCATAAATTCCCGCCACGTGATTCTGCCCCGTAGACCAGCCGCGCCTTTAGTCATGAGCGTTTGAAACGTTCTATCATCACCTGTAAGACCTACCACATTATCACTAACTGCAGAAATAGCAGAATCGGTGATAGATGTCCCACCCCCTATCGAAAATCCTATTTCGATACCAGCCGACAATCCATCTTCTAAAGATAATACTCTGTTTCTTGTATGATCGAAGGTAGGAAAAAACAGCATTCCTCCCGAATAGTAATCAAGTATATTTAAAAATCCTCTACCACCAAAATCACAGGGCGAAGCTGATGGAACAATCGTGGTAAAAAACAAAATGCCATCATTAGCGCTCGGAACAGCGGTAATCCGTTCCCCGCTTAACGGTAAATTGAGATACCACCCTTTGATCGTCGCAGAATAAGGAACTTGGTGCTGTGTCGCCGTCCTGGTTGCTCCATCTGTCATGGTTTGTTGAATCAACATAGACTGTGTTATTGTCGCAGCAGTGTTTAAATCCCAAAGGCCATAGATAGTCTGCGTGCTTGTATCCGTAGTATCCGCGGTTTCTAAATACTTACCCGTCCCAAACATGATCTGCTGTCCTCTTTTGGGATGAAATGTAACCGCAGGAGGAGAAATAATGGGCTTGGCTGTACCTGCGACAAACAAGGGCAATCCACTCAGTGCCACTTTCCAATTGCTGGGTGTGGAGGAGCTGACATCAAATTTCCACAGATTACCCTTAAAATCCCCTGCGTAGATGACATCGGCCAAACCATTGCCGTTTGAATCAAACGGCGTAGGCGTCGATAAGCCATTACCTGTGCCTGCATCCGCGACCACCTTGATGTAATCTGTTCCCAGCGTCCAACTGCCGTCCTCGCCACTTGTAACGAATAATATGTACAGCACTGCCTTGCCATTCGCACTGTTATAACCGTTACCAACTACTACGGCCCATTTTCCATTTTCCATTTTAACGATCTGCCGGGCCTGTCCCGTAAAGGAATTGATGTGAGGAAGATTGTAGCTGTAGCCCATATCGCTATCATCAGCGTTCGAGAATTCCCATAACAACAGGCTGGCTGCGTTCGCTTCGGAAAATACCGGCTCAGATTTAGCCGCATCTTTCGGATTGGTCACGTTGAGAGCATAGTAGCCCTGGCCGCCGCCATTCAAGCCCCCCACCAGTATTGTCCGCCAGCTTGAAGTGCTACTGGAATAGACATCCGCCACCATCGGGGTGCCATCGGTTAAATAACGATGACTGGTGTTATAGTCTTTGTCGGTAACCCTGCTTAAGTTTGCATACACTTGGCTCGGTATATAAGCCAGTAATTCTTTACCCGCATCTGCAGTCGTGCACCCTGGGGTTACGCCGACAATGCAAGCATTGAAGCCGTGAAGCATGCCATCATTTGAGCCAACATAAACCATCGGCGTGCGATCCGCATAGTTGGTTTTAAATGTCTTGTAACCAGGATGATCGACATCGGAATAGCCCGCGCCCGGCTTCCCGACAAAAGTTGGACTGGAATTTACGATATCTCCTAACTTACTAATATTCCTGACACGAAATTTATTGATTGTCGTCGAACTTGCACAAGCAAATGTTCCACTGGTAGCTTCCTGGCTAGCGCTTCCGCGCAGATAAGCAATTCTTTCCAAGCCACAATTATCCACTACTCCGGCCGCATTCTTGTCAACAAAAGTCTTCTGATTGGTTGTTAAGTTTGCATACTGAAAAGCGACCCCATCACTGCCGCCTTTAGTAATCATCACTCGGGAAGCTGGGTTAATAGTGCTGGGTGAAAGAGAAACCGTAGCGGCATTCCACTCAGGTGCTCCAACCACACCCGATGCATTTATGGGAATGGATAATAACTGTCCGCTCCAGTCGCCACTATTGAATTTTGCTTGATAAATGCGCCCATTCGTCGTTAATGAACTTGAACTAGTAGCCACCCCAGAAGCAGATCCTGTCCGCGCCACAATGGCTGTCAATGCATTGGTGAGTGCATTCGAGAACGCAGCAGGATCCGAGGCGCTAAAAAAGCTTCCTCTGCTGTTAACCGCAGCGTGCCATAAATCATCAATTTTTCTTGCATCGGTTGTGGTTGGATCCGGCCAAGACTGAGCGCCGGACGGTAATTCAGTTAACGTGCCGGTTACCCCGAGACCCACTGTAAAATTCACTAAGTGCTGCCAGAACGCCGGATCATGCGGATTGGTAGGAACTTTATTCTGTAGATCTGTGCGTAAATCATTTTTCCAATACTGCATGGCAGCATCTGCAAGCGTATCGCTATAGGCATCGGAATAGGGCAACATTGGCGTATAGGTATACGTCGCCGGAGAAGCCGGCGATGAATGATTGGTAATGCTGGAACCCGATTGATTATCTGAGTTATCCAAGCCGGACACTGCTCCCTCAGTCCAGTAACCATCGGTCATGAGAATATTGTAGTTTTGACGACATTCATGCTGGGTACCACCTGTCGAACCGGGCGTTTGTCCCCAAGGGCCTTTGTCATCAGTCCGCTTGAAATATTCACCCACTGCAATCATCGCTTGGCGTAAAGGTGTACCTGCCGCTGGAATATCATGATCATAGAGATTGGTGAAGAAATTGGTTCTATCTGTGCCAATAAATTGCCTGACGCCACGCTTTACTACCGTTGTTGCCACACCATCCACGGTCGTTGATCCTTTATTAATAGCCGCAAACCCAACACGCATAGTGTTCCCTTGAGCGGAAAAGGCCCTGCCGATACCTGCGCGCGCCAACAAAATGCGCGATCGATAATAGGTATACCAATTGGCAAAATTCTGAATTTCTTCGTTATAAGTACAGGTTGGGGCTGCTGCGCAATCTGAACGATTGCCCCCCCCGTTATAGCTCGAAGTAGACGACTTGATCTCAACTTGTGTATAGCTCGTTGCATCATCAATATTGCCGCTGTTGTTATATTGGAAATAAACCGCTGGATAAAAGGTTTTAGTCTCATCATCCAAATTTCCACTTTTCTCCAGCCACTCAACCCTTTTTGAATTATTGCTGGTTAAATTACGACAACCGGCGCCTGTGTTCAGAGGATTATGATATGCGCAAGTTGGGTCGGCATTACTCATCAGCGACCCATCCGCATTGCTCCACGGAAGATATCTGACCGCCGGATTATAATAAATCTTGTTGACATGACTGGAACGTAATGATGCTGCATATTTGCTGGTAGGATCAAAATCGACCACATAGTTATTGTAATCCGCCCCTCCATAAACACTATCTGCATGGGGAAACATGAAGCGAGCATCTTTCCGAATCAATTCTTCAGGCATGATTTCGAAGTGCATCGACCCTGAATCATCGAGGGTAAACATCACGTTTGGAGAAATATTTCCACCCAAAAACAGCGGGCTGTTTGATAACGGCGGCGCCGCATGAATTTCACCCGGCCAATTGATGGATAAACTGACGATAATGATATTCAGCGTAATAGTATGGCGGAACAATGTTGTTTTCATGATGAACCCATCCTTCTATTTCGAACGTTCTTATGGTCTAAACACTTCCTGCAACCACACCACGGTGCCAGCTTTCACACCTTGCGCACGCACTGTGATGCGGTAATAAAATCGCAAACTGCCACCGGGTGGTATTTTTTGGATGCCTTCTATGAGGTAAGTAGGAAGAGGCACACCGGCAGGCAATTCCGGTGCCGTATAGTCTACGCCGTCAGTCCTGAATACAGTTCCTTCAGCGTAACTGAACGGACAGAGAGGTGTGCAATAGGTCGTCGTAGCAGAAACGAGAGGCGCTGCCACTCCAGCGCCATAGTAACAAAGCCCTGAAGTACACGTGGTATCAAACTCTTCTATGCCCTCCACGGCTTTGGGATTGTTCGTGGTTGGATCATTGTCGCGGATATGCTGCTCAGCATACCGCAAGGCCATTTCTGCTGCTTGCATGGCGATCATTCGATCGCGCATATTGCCAGACATGCGCTCTTCGATGGTAGCCATCTTTGCGACCGTAATACCCAGCAAAGTTAGAATCATCAAAAAAATTAAGCCCGTGACAAACGCAGCACCGCGTTGTTTCAGGAATAAATTGTGCTGAGTACTCATGGCAGGAAATTGATACGGTTACGCAAATTGAAAGTCGCGGTAAACGTGCGTCTGAGCCGCCGATCCGCAGCATTTGCAATCGGTGTATTGTTGCAATCCAGATAGTTCGTCTCCGCAGGGACAATATTCGTCTTATCGGAACGGATCTGCACACAGACGCGGGCAGTCAGAACCTGGTTCCAATCGGCAGGGACGGCGACATAGCGATCAACCGACTGATCTGCATCGTTATCGATGCCATAGACGATCTGCAAATCCTCAACATTTTCCAACAATACATTTCCTATCGGTGCACCCGCTGGCGCTGCAGGCACACCAGGTGGAGGAGAATTAACGCCTTGGCATTGCAGCTCGGCATTAACCGCATCCAGATTAAAAAAATTCTGGATAATGCTGCCAGCAACAGTTACGCCAGTGCCCTCACAATTCTGATCACCCACCGCCCCCTCATGCTGCACAGTCAGTGTATCCGCCACGCCCGCGCCGCCGTTTGTTCCGCTGATTGCCGTGCCTTCAAAAGCAACCTTGAAATCATCGAATGGAACTTCAACATGACCCGCTTGCTTGAGACTGCGTCCGATAATCTCAAGCGCGAAACGTCCACTCTCCTGAATGCGTGCGTTATCTTCCTGTTCGCGAAAGCTTTGCCGGCTGCTGACAAAGACGGTACTAATCACGAGTAGCAACATCAAACCCAGTGTCATGGAAATCATCAGTTCTATCAACGTAAAGCCGCATTGGGCTTTCAAATTTGAATCCGCAGGTTCAGTCCTTAATTGGGCATAAAAGATCATTGACGTAGCTTTCATGGCGCAAACCTGGTTACGAAACATCGGGTATTTGCAGGCACTCCGTCTGGACATGTCAAATCAGCTTCGTTCATGCCTTTTTCTATCCATCTGAGCGTAATTTGGTAGCCGGCGGCCACAGTTCCATCAACGGTACCAACACCCGCTGGCAGCAATTGAGCATTAGTGGCATTCCACTGTGCATGATCGTACGTGGCAATCTGTGTTTCGCTGCACGCATTCGCCACACAATCGACACTGTTGGGGGTATTTGCCGCCAAAGCATCATAGGCGCCGGCAATGAGGCCTGCCCGATTGGCGCGCATGCGATCGGCAATATCTTCGGTCTGCTTGCTGGCTACTGAACGGTAATGCGCAATATTGTTACTGCGCGCGCTTGAAATGATCAGTGCCGCCATCCCCAGCAGTCCAAACGACACGATTAAAATCGTGATCAGCACTTCCATCAAACTGAAGCCATGCTGCCTTGTTATCAGATGATGATTTACGAGCATGTTCCAGTACCTGTCTCAGCGCGAATGCGACCTTGGTTATTCAGAACGATGACTTTGGAATAGGAGGCGCCACGGCTATCGCATAAGTTAAATCTGCCATTTGACCCCATCGAAAAACCATTAGCTGTAAATGTAATTCTATCTTGGGTACCTGAAAGGCTACTCCCTCCAGTAAGTGCTGCACCGACCTGCAGAATTTCTTCACCAGCCTCAACAGCAGCATTTCCATTCGGATTGGTAAATACGATCCAACCATTTGACCAGACGGTGCCCCCTGTGCAGTTTGTACCGTCACTGCTCGGACAGAGGGTCACGCGATTGCTGCGCTTGATCGCTTCACTCTTGGTTAACGCTATTGCTGAATGAAAACTATTGCTCTGCGTAACCAATAGGCTATCCTGGACGAACCCGCGATAATTGGGCACGCCCACCGATAACACGATGATGGCTACGCTTAATGTCACCATAAGCTCAATCAGCGTAAATCCATTTTGATCAACTATCCTAGTGCTTTGCTTCATTCTCATCGCCATAATGCGCAACAATTATTTTCACTTTGAACATCATTTTTCAATTGAAGGAGTCCAAGGATTAACGGTCAGTCAGTGCATTAACTTTAATGAGCCGTCCGCGTCTCACCTTTCAAATGCCCATCAAATCAGAGATCAACGTTCTCATAGGTTACAATTCATCCTGCCAGTTAACTCATCATTTTTTACAATAAGCAATAGATCATCGTTTTCATGAAACAGGATGTCATCGTCATTGGTGCGGGAATCATTGGGTTGGCGACTGCAGAGCAACTATTGTTGCAGGGTGCAAAAGTCACGATACTGGAACGCAATACAGCCGGACAGGAATCTTCGTGGGCGGGAGGTGGTATTTTGTCTCCGCTGTGTCCCTGGGATTATTCGGATGAGGTCACACAGCTCACCAGTTACAGCGCCAGCTTATTTCCCACTTGGTGCTCGGTTCTGCATCAGGAGACGGGTATCGATCCCGAATATGACGTATCCGGGATGCTGATATTGCCACCTTTTGATCAAAAGGCTGCCTTGCTGTGGTGTTCGAGACGGGAAGTTAAAATTAAATGCTGTGCAACCCCGGCATTAGAAAGCAATAATATCAATGTTGAGGGTTTATTGTTGCCGGATATCGCGCAGGTTCGCAACCCTCGATTGCTGCAGGCATTACGACAACGGATCATGCAGTTAGGGGGAAATCTCATCGAACATTGCGCAGTCACTGACGTCAAGTTTATGGCTCGTCGGGCTCAATCGAGCATTTCATCGTATGGAGAATTTTTTGCTGATCACTTCGTAATTTGTGCCGGTGCCTGGAGCCCGGAAATATTAAAGAACCACGCGCCCGAACTGAATATCAGGCCGATCAAGGGACAGATGTTATTGTTCAAGTTTGAGCAGCCGCCGTTACCAAAAATCCTCGTCCAGAATGGCGTGTACCTCATACCACGCCGGGACGGTCATCTATTGGTGGGTAGTACGCTGGAAGATGTTGGATTTGATAAACGGACGACAGTATCCGCGCGAGAGTGTTTATTAGCCCGAGCCTATCCTATTCTTCCCGCTTTGCGGACTATGCCGATTATTCAGCAGTGGTCAGGGTTGCGTCCGGCTTCGATCGACAATGTGCCGACCATTGGCAAGCATCCCATTATTACTAACGTATTGATCAACGCCGGCCATTTTCGCTATGGTGTCACCATGGCGCCAGCCAGTGCGAAAATTTTGGTCAATGAAATTACTGGAGCAAAACAACCCTTGGATATTGCCCCCTACCAGGTTGGGAGTCATTCAGCAGTTTTTCGGGACTTTCTTAAGCCCTAGGCAATGGGAACACCACTGACTCAACCACACCGCTCAGCTCTTCTATCGTTACATCTTCACCGATTTGCTCGGCTCCAATCTGTTTGAGGCGCGAGATGACTTGCTGTACCAGAATTTCTGGCGCTGAAGCACCCGCAGTAATTCCAATGTTTTTCTTTCCAATGAACCATTCTTCCTGCAACTGTTCCGCACGATCTACCATATAAGCTTCCACGTTGGCGTTTCTTGCGACTTCACATAACCGATTCGAATTCGAGCTATTGGGCGAACCGACTACAATCACTAAATCGCACTGATCCACCATTTTCTTCACCGCATCCTGGCGGTTTTGCGTTGCATAGCAAATATCATCCTTTTTAGGGCCCGTGATCATGGGAAAGCGTCGCTTGAGTGCATCCACGATCCGTGCGGCATCATCGACCGATAACGTGGTCTGTGTGACATACGCCAGATTCGTTTCATCCTTAACTTTCAGAGCATCCACATCCTGTTCGGTTTCCACCAGATACATTCCCTTATCGTCGCCTTCGATTTGACCCATCGTCCCTTCAACTTCAGGATGGCCTTGATGGCCGATCATGATGATCTCCTTACCATCCTTGCGCATTTTGGCTACTTCAACATGAACTTTGGTGACCAGCGGGCAAGTTGCGTCAAAAACCTTCAATTTGCGGTCGGCTGCTTCCCGGCGCACTGCGTGCGATACCCCATGCGCACTAAATATCAGAATGCTGTCTTGCGGTACTTCATCCAGATTTTCAACGAATACCGCACCTTTTTTTTCCAGATTCTCGACGACAAAACGATTGTGCACGACTTCATGGCGTACATAAATGGGCGCCCCGTGCATCGTCAGGGCTCGTTCTACAATTTCAATCGCGCGGTCCACACCGGCGCAGAAACCTCTAGGGTTTGAAAGCAATACTTTGATCATCGTGTTTTCTCCAATAACTATCTTTTGCTTAGCGCAATTCGTAAATGGTCGTTCTGTAGATAATTGATTCCCGTCACCGCATTGTCTGGTGATGAATCATTCCTCTGTTCGATAGCGTTCGACTAACGCAACGCGTTTTTCATAGGCTTCCCGCGCAATCTGGATATCTTCCAGGAATCGCGGCAATTCCTTCATGAGCAGCGCTTGCGGCCCATCCACCAAAGCTTTGCTGGGCGCGGGATGAAAGTCGACCAGCACCATATTGGCTCCAGCGATGATACCTTGCGCGGTGGCATGCATGATATCCAGAATGCCATCCGGTGAAGAAGCACGCGTACCCACAGAATGCGAGGGATCAATACAGACGGGCATGCGGGTTAATCGTTTGACGACAGGCACATGCGTAAAATCAACAAAGTTGCGATGAGGGTCGGCCATATTGGTTTTCATGCCGCGCAATCCAAAAACGACCTTACGGTTTCCTTCGGAAGCCAAATATTCCGCCGCATTCAGCGACTCATCCAGCGTAATGCCAAACCCCCGTTTGATCAGGACTGGAAAATCCTGTTGACGGCCAACGATTTTAAGCAATTCAAAATTCTGCGTATTTCTTGTTCCAATCTGTAACATGACGCCCGTGGTATTGCCGGTCTGATACAGCGCATTGCGGATCTCCTCCAAGTGAGATTCATGCGTAATCTCCATCGCAATCACCTTAATGCCATGTTTTCCCGCGAGATCGAACACATATGGCAAGCAGGTTTTGCCGTGCCCCTGGAATGCGTACGGACTGGTTCGTGGTTTATAGGCTCCCATGCGCGTACACACTTGACCATGATCCTGTAGCGCTTTCATCATGATCTCAACATGTTCAATCGTATCCACAGCACATAATCCTGCGAATACATTCAAAGTGTCTTGCCCAAAACGAACGCCGTTGTAATCAAAATAAGAGGAGCGATCGTCATTCTCATGCCGGCCTAAGATCCGGTATTCCTCTGATACTCTGACCACCCGATCGACACAGGGAAGCAGGCAGACATCTTCAATCGATAATACTTTGGTATTACCGATCAGGTAAATTTCTGTCAGAGTCTGCTCTGCACCCACCTCAGTATGCACGCGCGTTGATATGCCGGAGAAATTGGCCAGGTGCGCTAGAAGTTGTTTATATTCCGGACTATCCTGCCGGGTATTAGGCACAAGAATAAGAATCATAAGAATTTTTTTGAAAGAGAGTGCTAATTCATCAACATAAGAAAGCTCGGCTCACGATTCTAACCGAAAAAACTGCCCGTTACTATGATTCACAAGAAATCACTATTGATGCATTCATCGCGTACTTTCAAATCAATACTTAAAAGCGCTCAATCGGCATCCGACAGCGATTCCGAATCCCCGATTCCGCTCACATTGGAAATGGGTTATCCTCCTGCGAGTAAATTCACCCTGAGACAATTTGTCGCATAGCCACGGCCGGAAATTTCAGCTATTGTTCTAAAGTTTAGCTAGCTACGAATTTAAGCCGTTTGTTATTATGTTTAGTGATCTTAGTCAGTCACCGCTGAGTAAAAATTTACAGCGATTATTTTGGCTCAGGAATATTGCCATTGTTGCTCAATGTACACTACTGAGTTTAGCGTACTGGACGATTGATATCGTTATTCCGTGGACCGAGCTTATCACGGTCGTTACCGTTCTTTCCTTCATCAATCTATTGACCTGGATGCGGTTATACCGCAAATGGCCGGTATCTCATATTGAATTCTTTTTGCAATTGCTGATCGATGTGCTCGCCCTTAGCAGCTTGCTGTACTTTAGCGGTGGTTCCACCAATCCCTTCATTTCTCTTTATCTGTTGCCGTTAACGATTGCCGCCGCGACACTGCCTTGGCGTTACACATGGGTGATGGCAATCATCACCATCGCATGCTATACACTGTTACTGTTCAATTACGTGCCGCTACCTCATGATCATAGCAATCATCTGATTGAGTTTGCGTTGCATGTGTCAGGCATGTGGCTGGCATTTGTGTTGAGTACCGTCATCATTGCGTGGTTCGTGGTAAAAATGAGCTCATCGATTCGAGAGCGGGACCAGGATTTGGCCAAGGCCCGGGAACATGCCTTACGCAATGAACAGATCATCGCGCTAGGAACATTAGCAGCCGGTGCAGCCCACGAACTGGGTACACCGCTATCAACCATGGCGGTGGTCACCAGGGAGTTACAACAGGAATATGTTCAGGATAGCGAATTTCAAAATAATATTCGCATTCTCAGAGATCAGATCAGCCATTGCAAACAGACACTTACTCAATTGCTTGCCAAAGCGGGGCAAAACAGAGCTGAGCATGGCAGCGAGCTTCCCGTCGATGAATTCCTTGCCCAAATTCTTGATAAGTGGAAATTGATACGGCCGTCAGTGCGGTTCACCTATCAAAGCTCGGATACCCTCCCTATCCCCAACATCATGGACAATCAATTGCTAAGCCAATCCATTCTCAATCTACTTAACAATGCCGCCGATGCGTCCTCAAAATGCATTGAAATCAAAAGTAACTGGGACAACCAAACCCTGCATCTCGAAATCATTGATGACGGTGAGGGATTATCCGCAGAAGCCATGCAACGCGTCGGAGAAGCTTTTTTCTCAAGCAAAAAACCCGGACAAGGATTTGGGATAGGATTATTTCTGGCTAATGCAAATATTGAGCGATTTGGAGGCAGCGTGCGTTTATTTAATCTCGAAACAGGCGGTGCTTGCACTCAAGTCATTCTACCATTGATAGGCTAGTGCCATGATTGAAGCAACATTGATAGAAAACAATGAATTACCGAGCTTGCTGATTGTCGACGATGATTCCGTTTTCTGTGGTGTATTATCCAAGGCAATGACCAAGCGGGGCTTTAGCGTTGTATGTGCACATACTATCGAAGACGCACTTACATTAGCGGAAACTTCTGCACCCGAATATGCCATCGTCGATTTAAAATTATCTACCGAATCCGGCTTGGTGTTGGTCGAAAAATTAAAAATTCTCGACCCAGGCACACGGATTGTGATGTTAACGGGCTATGCCAGCATTGCTACAGCAGTCGAAGCCATTAAACTGGGCGCCACCCACTATCTAGCAAAACCCGTTGATGCCGACGAAATTATGGCTGCTTTTGAGCGAACCTCAGGAGAACCGGATATTCCTATCAGCGCCAATCCGCTGTCGGTGGGTCGTCTGGAGTGGGAATATATTCAACGGATTCTTACCGAAAATGATAATAACATCTCGGTCACGGCGAGAATTTTGAATATGCACCGGCGCACCTTGCAACGGAAACTCGCCAAGCGGCCTCATCGCGAATAACTGCTTGCGACACTATAGCTTGGCAATTACGCGCATATCCTGACCTACCATACGGAAATCCTCAATTTTAAGCTGCTTCTTATCCTCAAGATTCATCAATTCTGGCCATTTCATCATCCCTTGCGCATCATCGCCCATCAAATGAGGGGCAAGATAAAGGATCATTTCATCCACTAACTCCGCATTGACCAAAGCACCGCTCAAACCACTGCCCGCTTCCACTAATATTTCATTCATCGCAAACTCAGTAGCTAAAAGAGTCATCATTCTTTCCAAATCCACCCGGCCTTCGGCATCAGGCAAAACGATCACCTGTGCTCCGATTTCTGCCAACAATTTTTTTTTCTCCTCGTTTGCCTCATCAGCCGTAAAAATGAGCACCTGCTCACCGCGAAATAACTTAGCATTCAATGGAATTTGTAGATGGCGATCCACCACGATTTTTTTGGGCTGACGAGATGTTTCAACGAAACGCACCGACAGTTCGGGATCATCCAGTCTAACCGTCCCGATCCCCGTTAATATTGCACAGGAGCGCGCGCGCCACCGATGCGCATCATGCCGCGCCGCTTCGCTCGTAATCCATTGGCTAAGCCCGTTCTTCAGCGCAGTTTTCCCATCCAGGCTCGCAGCGATTTTTATCCTGACCCATGGCTTTTTATGAACCATGCGAGAAATAAAACCGAGATTGAGTGCTTGCGCTTCGGCCTGTAGCAAGCCCGTCTGCACGGCGATCCCCGCCTGCTTCAACAATATACAACCACGGCCCGATACTAGGGGGTTAGGATCCTCCATCGCCACGACCACTCGAGCAATGCCAGCATCCACCAATGCATGGGCACAAGGCGGTGTACGCCCGAAATGACCGCATGGCTCAAGCGTTACATAAGCAACAGCTCCTCTTGCCGCTGCCCCAGCCGCTCGCAAAGCAATGACTTCCGCATGAGGCTGACCGGCGCGCTCATGCCAACCGCTGCCGATAATCTGCTCTCCTCGAGTGATTACGCAGCCTACCCTGGGATTCGGTGTGGTGCTGTAAAGTCCTATCTCGGCTAATTGCAATGCGCGTGACATGAAAGCATAATCAGCGGCGGAAAACATGTCAGGAATTATTTGAAAGCGTTGATCGAGTCCGGCGCATATCCAAATCCAACAGGTGGATGTCGAATTGCAACGTAGATTTATTCGGGCGGATTCTGCACTTCTCTGATTGCGTCACGGAAATCATCCACATCTTGGAAACTTTTATAAACCGATGCAAAGCGTATATAAGCCACCTGATCAAGTTTATAGAGTTCTTCCATGACACATTCCCCAATGCTGCGCGATGATACTTCGCGTTCGCCCATACTTAAGAATTTTTGCATAATGCGATCAATCGCCGCATCGACATAACTGGTAGGAACTGGGCGCTTATGAAGCGCCCGTTTGAATCCCGTCAGTAATTTATTGCGGTCGAACTCGGTCCGACTGCCATCATGTTTCACCACTTGAGGCAATCGTAGCTCAACAGTTTCATACGTGGTAAATCGTTTATCACAGGACTGGCAGCGCCGCCTGCGGCGTATCTTCTGACCATCCTCGCTAACGCGAGAATCGATTACACTAGTATCATCGGCAAAGCAGAAAGGGCATTTCATACCACATCACCCCAATACTTATCCTCAGGACAGAACCTAGAAATCTGCCCCGAAATGAGTGAAATTATGCATATACTGGAAATTTCGCACATAATTGTTTCGCTTCCGTTGCCACGCGCGACAGCAAGGCAGAATCTTCTGGTGCAGCAAGCACATCAGCTATCAAATTCGCCAACTGTTCTGCTTCCAATTCCTTAAAACCTCTCGTGGTGATCGCCGGCGACCCAACGCGAATGCCACTGGTCACAAATGGTTTCTGAGGGTCATTGGGAATGGCGTTTTTATTAACGGTAATATGCGCGTGTTCAAGCGATTCTTCGGCCTGTTTACCGGTCAAGTTCATCGCGCGCAAATCGACCAGAAACATATGACAGTCCGTTTGACCGGATACGATTCGCAAGCCACGATTGGTCAGCACCTTTGCCATCACGCGTGCATTCTCGATCACCTGCTCCTGGTAATTCTTGAATTCTGAAGTGGCTGCTTCTTTAAACGCGACAGCCTTGGCTGCAATCACATGCATCAAGGGACCGCCTTGAGTCTGCGGAAAAATCGCGGAATTCAGCGTTTTCTCATACTCCGGCTTGGCCATGATGATGCCGCCGCGAGGTCCTCTCAATGTTTTATGCGTGGTACTTGTCACAAAATCAGCGATTCCCACCGGATTCGGATAAAAACCCGCTGCTACCAAACCTGCATAGTGCGCCATATCGACAAATAAATACGCACCGACGGCATCGGCAATTTTTCTGAAGCGTTTCCAGTCTATGACTCGCGCATACGATGAAGCACCGGCGACAATCATTTTAGGCTTATGCTCATGAGCTAGCCGTTCAACTTCATCATAATCGAGCAGTTCCGTTTCCGGGTGCAGGCCATAAGAAATCGAATGAAAAATTTTACCGCTCATACTCACGCTTGAGCCATGCGTCAAATGCCCACCATGCGCCAAGGACATGCCCAGCAGAGTATCGCCCGGTTTTAATGCAGAAAGATAAACGGCTGCGTTGGCTTGCGAACCCGAATGCGGTTGTACATTGACATATTCGGCACCGAATAATGCTTTCAACCGATCAATCGCTAATTGCTCCACCTGATCGGCATACATACAGCCGCCGTAATAGCGTTTGTTGGGGTAGCCTTCAGCATATTTATTGGTCAACACGGAGCCCTGAGCCTGCATGACCGCAGGACTTGCATAATTTTCAGAAGCGATGAGTTCGATATATTCTTCCTGACGTTGCATTTCGCCTTTCAGCGCTTGCCATAAATCTGGGTCGACATTTTCTATAGTGTGTTTCTGCGAAAACATGGTGATACCAATCCTTTGAAATTTTTAGAAACCAGCAAAATACGTATATTACCGCAAAAACACAATTCGCTGATCACAAGACAGTGAATGAAAAAAGAAAAGCAGAGAATATTAAAGGAAAGCGCAATCGTCCTGACTGACAATCACTTTCTTAGAAGTGTTGACCCATCTTTCGCAATAAGGAGAAATAATCGCGGACAACAGACCTGCAGACAGCGGCATTTCATTCAGTCATTCTTACTCACCCGATTGTGATGACTGTCTTCTTTCTCAAAAGTCAGAAGAAATCAAAAAGTCGCCGATTTTCCAGATCTCTTATGAAAAGATAGCACACACGTGTCGATCAGAATGGATTAAACAATTGCCGTTTCTTGTTCAAACAAAAGCACCGCTTTTCCATTCTCATCAATATCCACCGTTACCTTACCGCCGTTCACGAGTCGCCCGAAAAGCAATTCATCCGCCAACGCACTGCGTATGGTGTCCTGAATGAGCCGCTCCATCGGCCGCGCGCCCATCAGCGGATCAAAACCATGTTTGGCAAGATATTTCCGCAATTTTTCGGTAAAGGTAGCTTCCACTTTTTTCTCATGCAATTGCGTTTCAAGCTGAATCAGAAACTTATCAGTTACCCGCATAATAATTTCTTCATTCAACGGCGCAAAAGAAATGATGGCATCAAGCCGATTCCGAAATTCAGGTGTAAACAATTTTTTAATATCGACGAGTTCATCTCCGACGGATTTCGATTGAGTAAATCCAATTGACGCTTTCGTTAGAGAATCTGCGCCAGCATTTGTGGTCATGATGATGATGATGTTGCGGAAATCTGCTTTGCGCCCATTGTTATCGGTCAGTGTTCCATAGTCCATGACTTGTAACAAGATATTGAAAATGTCGGTATGCGCTTTCTCAATTTCATCCAGCAACAGAACTGCATATGGATGTTTGATCACCGTTTCAGTCAGCAATCCACCCTGATCATAACCCACATAACCGGGTGGCGCGCCTATCAGTCGGGATATTGCGTGGCGTTCCATGTATTCTGACATGTCAAAGCGGTGCAAATGAATGTTCAATGCATAGGCAAGCTGTCTTGCAACTTCGGTTTTTCCCACACCGGTCGGACCCGAGAAAAGAAATGAACCGACTGGCTTTTGTGGATTACCGAGCCCACTTCTTGCCATTTTGATGGCTGCTGTCAAAGCATCGATCGCATTATCCTGTCCGAACACTATAGTTTTCATATCGCGTCCGAGCGTTTTTAGCTTGTTACGATCATTGGTAGAAATATTCTGCGGAGGAATTCGCGCAATTTTAGCTACCACATTTTCAATTTCACCTCTGCCAATGATTTTACGTTTTTTGGATTTCGGCAGAATTCGCTGAGCAGCCCCCGCTTCATCCAAGACATCAATGGCTTTATCCGGCAAGTGGCGGTCATTGATATACCGTTCAGATAGTTCCGCAGCGGAAATCAAAGCACCGGAAGTGTATTTGACTTTATGATGTTGTTCATAGCGGGATTTCAGGCCGCGCAATATCGCCACCGTTTCATCCACACTGGGTTCATTCACTTCAATTTGCTGAAAGCGTCTTGATAGGGCATGGTCTTTCTCGAAGATACCGCGATATTCATTATAGGTAGTCGCACCGATACACCGTAATTGTCCGGAACTTAATATGGGCTTCAGGAGATTCGATGCATCCAGCACGCCACCCGATGCAGCACCCGCACCAATCAGGGTATGAATCTCATCAATAAACAGAATGGCTGCAGGATTATCGGTCAGTTGCTTGAGCAATGTTTTCAAGCGTTGCTCAAAATCACCGCGATATTTTGTTCCAGCCAATAAAGCGCCCATATCGAGTGCATAAATTTGATGTTTCAAAAGTAAATCCGGCACATCTTTTTCAACGATACGCTTGGCCAAGCCTTCTGCAATTGCAGTTTTTCCGACCCCCGCTTCGCCGACCAGCAGCGGATTATTCTTGCGGCGCCGACAGAGAGTTTGTATCACCCGTTCAATTTCTTTTTCACGCCCAACAAGTGGATCAATCTTATTAATCAACGCAAGATGGTTGAGATTTACAGTATAGTTTTCTAGCATACCTCCAGAATTGGATTCATGCTCTCCATCCACTTCATTTCCAGTTTTGGCTTCATTATCATGCGATGCTTTACGGATATGATGTGAAATATAATTGACCACATCCAATCGTGTCACGCCTCTTTGATGCAGAAAATAGACGGCATGCGAGTCTTTCTCGCCAAATATCGATACCAGAACATTCGCTCCTGTGACTTCCTTCTTGCCGGATGACTGCACGTGCAGAATGGCCCGCTGAATGACGCGCTGAAAACCTAATGTAGGCTGTGTATCCACTTCTTCAGTACCATTAATGACAGGGGTATGGCGCGCGATGTGATCCATCAATACTGATCGCAGATCTTCAATATCGACGAGACAAGCAGTGAGCACTTCTGCTGCACTTGCGTTATCCAGCATCGCCAGCAGCAAATGCTCGACAGTAATGAATTCATAGCGTTTCTGCCTTGATTCTACAAAAGCCATATGCAGACTGACTTCTAAATCCGGAGCAATCATCTTAATTTTCCTCCATCACACACTGTAGCGGGTGCTGATTCTTCCTAGCAAATTCAACAACCTGATTAACTTTGGTACTTGCAATATCACTTGTGTATACACCACACACGCCGACACCCTCCGTATGGACTTTTAACATGATCTTTGTTGCTTGTTCCTGATTCATATGGAAAAATATTTTTAGCACATCAATTACAAACTCCATCGGAGTGAAGTCGTCGTTTAATAATAAAATTTTATACATTGGTGGAGAATCATCTTTGGATTTCTCCTGTTTTTTCTTCAGAATAGTGACTTCTGAATCATTATCCGACATGACATTATTTCCTTACTTTCTTCAAACACTATCTCCCGTGCTCATTCTCAATCATTAGTATAAAGTAGTTCACTTCTCACATATTTGATGATTACGACAAAATTTTCAAGTATCTTAAAATAATTGCTGATCGAGAACGACAAATGTACTGTAACCGCTTGACTTTAACCCCGGATTTGCGTAAAACGATACGTGGCGTTTGGCTTCAAGTTCTCTGCGGTATCAATTATGTCCGTCTATGGTCTTGAAATTCAAATAGTATTAGGGTTTCCGGCCCAGTTTTTATATAGGAAGTAGAAATGGCAACAGGTACAGTAAAATGGTTCAATGATTCTAAAGGTTTTGGTTTTATTACTCCTGATGATGGAAGCGAAGATTTGTTTGCACACTTTTCAGCCATCAATATGTCCGGTTTTAAAACCCTCAAGGAAGGTCAAAAAGTGAGCTTCGATGTCACTCAAGGCCCGAAAGGGAAACAAGCCTCTAATATTCAGTCCGCTTAACTGTTCGTTCAACAATAAGAAAACTGGCGTAGACTTTTATTACAGTAAGATCATAAAGATACACAGCAGATAGCAGTTTCTCCCCTTGCCATATACTCTCTATGGCAAGGGGATTCTATTTTAAGAACTGCTTTTTCCTACTTTCAATCCAATCGCACAATCATTGCCTCACCGAAAGCGGAACAGCTCACTTGTCTAGCATTTTCCATCTGGCGCGCAAAATCATACGTAACCAACTTATCTCGAATAGTTTTTTCCATGGCCGTAATGAGCATATCCGCTGCTTCTGACCAACCGATATGCCGCAGCATCATTTCTGCAGACAAAATAATTGACCCAGGGTTCACCTGATCTTTACCCGCATATTTAGGCGCAGTACCATGGGTTGCTTCAAAGATTGCAACTGAATCGCTCAAATTAGCTCCGGGCGCAATCCCTATACCACCAACCTGCGCTGCCAGCGCATCCGAAATATAATCTCCATTTAAATTCAACGTGGCTACCACATCATATTCTTCCGGTCGCAATAAAATTTGCTGTAGAAACGCATCAGCAATCACATCCTTGATAACGATGCCCCCTTTATCGGATGGCAATTTCATCCACGGTCCGCCATCCAGTAACTCCGCATTAAACTCTCTGGCAGCCAAGGCATAACCCCACTTTTTGAATGCACCTTCAGTAAATTTCATGATGTTACCTTTATGTACCAAGGTAACTGATTTACGCTGATTATCAATGGCATATTGAATGGCTTTTCTAACGAATCGTTCAGTTCCTTCTCTTGAAACGGGTTTTATGCCTATACCTGAGGTCTCCGGAAAACGAATCGAGCTCACTCCCATGTCTTTGATAAGAAAATCAATGACTTTCTTCGCCTGATCTGACTCAGCTTCCCACTCGATACCTGCGTAAATATCCTCAGAATTTTCACGAAAAATCACCATATCGGTCTTTTCCGGAAACTTGACCGGACTCGGGACGCCATTGAAGTAACGCACTGGCCGCAAACAAATATATAAATCAAGCTGCTGCCGAAGTGCGACATTGATCGAACGGATACCCCCACCGATCGGCGTGGTTAAAGGACCTTTAATAGACACCACGAACTCCCTAGCAGCCGCCAATGTTTCCGCAGGCAGCCATACATCAGCTCCATAAACCCGAGTTGATTTCTCACCCGCATAGATTTCCATCCAGGAAATCTTGCGCCGACCGGAATATGCTTTTTCAACTGCCGCGTCGACCACTTTGCGCATCACCGGTGTGATATCAACACCGATGCCATCTCCTTCAATGAAGGGAATAATGGGATTATCCGGTACATTGAGTGAATTATTACGGTCAACCTCAATTTTCTTACCTTCCGCAGGTACTTTTATATGCTGATACATAGTATCTCCAACACTGGAATATCAAATACAACTTACAAACCGCTCGCTCATCAATTCTGTAAAATCAGACGAGTCCCGTACTGATGAATCACGTTCCTTCAAGACGCGCCTTCCGCCTAAAAGAATTATTCTTTGCATAGAGTAACAACGCAACCATAGCAGTCGTTGATTATACGTACAAAGCGGATGTCTTACTATGATAAGCGACCAACTGATTGATGCCTTGCATTAGAATGATCATGAAACATTTTGACCAATCATTTTTACATTCAGCAACTCAGATCAATTAACTCACAAGGATCTTCAGCATCGCGATGCATCTCACACTCTTGATTCCCAGTTTATTCTGGCCAGATACTACCCAACCTCAAATCTATGAGGATTTGCCTCTGTCATCATTGGAAAAATTATTATCAAAAGGTGCGCTTCGCCGACATCCAGCGCAGGAAATAGACGCCTGGTTATGCAGCGCATTTAATATCGCAAAGCAGCATAATTGGCCCATCGCCCCCATCATGCTCCATGCAGATAATAGCAGCTTAATTACCCATAACGATTTTTGGATGCGGGCTGATCCTGTGCATTTGCGTATCGAACAAAACCACATCATGTTGGCTGATAGCCAGGCTTTCAAAATATCCCCAGAAGAAGCACAGCAAATTACGCAAAGCTTCAACCAGGATGTGGGGCGCCACTATGACTTTTCTCTTCTTCCTTTGCGTAACGATCATTGGTACATCCGCTTACCTCACTCACCCCAGATGCAAACCTACTCGCTCGGACAGGTAACTTGCAGAAATATCAATGATTTTTTACCAACTGGTAGCGAAAGTATCTTCTGGCATAAAATTTTCAATGAAACGCAGATGCTGCTTCATGAACATCCCATCAATCAACAACGGGAATCTCATGGGGAATTGCCCATCAATAGCGTATGGTTCTGGGGAGGAGGAATAATGCCGGATTCTATGCATTCCCAATATTCGCATATCTGGAGCGATGATGACTTTGCTCGTGCGTTGGCATCAGCCAGTCACACTCCCTATTCGAAACTACCTATCAATGCAAATGAGTGGTTATCAGACAATCAATTATCCGGCACTCCTCTTGTAATATTGGACAATTTATCAGTCCATGCCAAGTACCGAAATGCTTACGAATGGCGAGAAATTCTAAAAAGGATGCAAAACGATTGGTTTTTCCCGTTATATCAAGCATTGAAAGCTGGCAGAATTAATCGAATAACGCTCGTTGCCGTTAATGAACATTCGCTGTTGGAATTCGAAATTATGCGCTCAAATGTATGGAAATTCTGGCTAATGACACGACCTCTTTCTTCTTATATAGTAAAACATGATGCAAATTAAAGTATTACGATTTGATCGTCGGTAGCATTACAGGAGCATCGGTCAAACTCACAACGAGTAAGAATAAGGAATAGTTATGCCTAAAACTTCGCTTTCTCATAGTGTCAAGTCTTACCTCGCTGCTTGCGTTGCTTTGACGCTAACTATTGCGCTCATCATCAATGTTTTTTTCTTCAGTGAACTTGCTCTGCATTGGTCGGCAGTATTATGGGCTTGCTTGATTCTTGCCCAAATTGCCGTCCTTATTCAGCAAATTCGCACAGAAAAAAACCTCCAGAACCAGATAAACCAATCACTCATCGTCAAAGAGCGGTTGACGAATGAAATCAAGCATCGCCTATGGGCTGAAAAATCGGCTTCAGAAAGCAAAATAAAATCATTATTTATTGATGAGAACATTCCCGTCATGCTGGCTTACTTCAATACCGATCTTCGTTGCCGGTATCACAATCGAATTTTCCGTAAATGGTTCGGATTAAAACCCGATCAAATTGACGAGCGGCTATTGACGGAATTCTCCAGTGAAGAATTTTTTACAGACATCAAACAGTGTGCTGCAGATATTCTTGCAGGAAAAACCATCCATAATGAACGGGTTCTGAAATCAACCAAGGGTTTTCCTTATATTTTTACTGAGCAATATGTTCCGCATCTGAATAACAAAGGAAAAGCAATCGGTTTCTATACGATTCATACTCCCCGCACTCAAGAAAAAAATCGCGCATCACTGAAGAATAAAGCGGAACATTCATCTGGATCAAAACCAAAAACCATCGTTGAAATACCCGCTCCCCATCATGCACCCATGCAACCTGCCGTTCACCCAGTTTCACCAAAAGCCACTACAACAGCCGCGCGCATTGCTCAAGCCATCGAAGGCGGAGAATTCAATCTCTACTATCAGCACATCAGCCCCATCAAACCTAGTTCATCTGCGGCATCGCATTATGAAATTTTGATTCGCATGAATGAAGAAGACAATAATTTGATGCCGCCTGGCTCATTCTTGCCTTTTGTGGATCAATTCAATCTGATGCCTCAACTCGATCGATGGATCGTCAATCATATCGTTACCTGGCTATCGATTCATCCGGAAAACCAATCGGTCTTCTGCTTGAACGTCGCGAAGGACACCCTCAGTGATCGCGCTTTCCCTGAATTTATTCAGGAGCAACTCAAGAACATGAACGTGACCGCGACAAACCTTTGCTTCGAGATTGAAGTAGCGGATGCAGAAGCTAGCGCTGCAGATATGATCGTTTTCTCGAATAAAATTCATGATCTTGGCTGTCTGCTGTCGTTATGCAGTTTTAGTAACGATCCCAGCTCTGTAGCACTGCTCGACAAAATAAAGATCGATTACTTAAAAATTGATGGCAGCCTGATTTGCAATATTCTTCGCGACCAAGAAGATTTGGACAAAGTAATTTCAATTCACAGGCTTGCTCAAAAATCGGCAATCAAGACCATTGCCGAACTCGTGGAAACCGACGACATCGTGATGAAATTGCAGGAGATTGGAATTGATTATGCGCAGGGCTTCGGTATTGCGAAAGCCCATCCATTTAGAGATTTGGAAGCCTAAAAATATTGAAACACAAAAACAAAAGGCAGTGTGAACACTGCCTTTTTTTCAATCTTGCTATTTTTGCTTGAAGCCCATCAAAGCGCCTTAACCATATGCTCCACCACTTTCTTCGCATCTCCGAATATCATCATGGTTTTATCCATATAGAACAAATCATTGTCAAGACCTGCATACCCCACAGCCATACTGCGTTTGACTACCATTACGGTGCGCGCCTTGTACGCATCGAGAATCGGCATGCCATAGATGGGGCTGCCCGGCACATTGGCGGCAGGATTAACCACATCATTGGCACCCAATACCAGAACCACATCAGTGTTCGAAAAATCGCTATTGATCTCTTCCATTTCCTGAACTTGCTCATAGGGAATTTCCGCTTCGGCCAGCAACACGTTCATATGCCCAGGCATACGGCCTGCTACGGGATGTATCGCAAAACGCACATTCACTCCCTTTTCATGCAACAATTCAGCCAACTCCTTGACAGCATGCTGAGCCCTGGCGACAGCCAATCCATAGCCAGGAACGATAATGACGCTATCGGCATTTCCCATCAGGAAAGCAGCATCTTCTGCGCTACCGCTACGATAGGTCTTTTGTTCTCCGCTATCTGCCACCGCAGTTCCGCCGTCACTACCAAACCCTCCAAGAATCACTGACAAGAACGGCCGATTCATCGCCTTGCACATGATGTAAGAGAGAATTGCACCGGAGCTGCCGACCAATGATCCGGCAATGATCAGCATCGGATTGCCAAGGGAAAAACCGATACCGGCTGCCGCCCAACCCGAATACGAATTCAACATTGATATGACGACCGGCATATCAGCCCCACCAATCGGAATGATGATCAGGAATCCTAAAATGAAGGCAATCGCGGTCATGGCAATAAAAGCAGTCCAGTTCGTGGTTTCGCTAAAGAAAAACCATAAACCGAATCCGACCATTGCGAGTGCCATCAACAAATTGATCATATGCTGGCCAGTAAACACGATCGGCGTTCCGCTCATGCGTCCGGATAATTTCAGGAATGCAATGACAGAACCCGACCATGTCATCGCACCAATGAAAGTACCCAGAAACAGCTCAAGCTTGCTTCCGGTAGGAAGAATTTCAGGCAACCCGAAAGAAACCGGATTATTTACCGCTGCAATCGCAATGAACACAGCCGCCAGACCAACCAGAGAATGCATGAATGCAACCAGTTCAGGCATTGCAGTCATTTGCACGCGCTGCGCCACAATGGCTCCGATCACACCACCCACTGCGATGCATCCAAGAATCAAAGGCCAGTTCTGGGTAAGCGTTAAGGTCGTGGCAACCGCAATCACCATCCCAACCATGCCAAACAGATTTCCACGGCGAGCAGATTCAGGTGAGCTGAGACCTTTCAGCGCCAGTATAAAAAATACTGAAGCCACTAAATACGCAAGTGCTACAATATTTGCTGACATTTACGCGTTTCCTTTTTTTTCTTTTTTCTTGAACATTTCCAGCATCCGTTGACTCACCAGAAATCCGCCAAACACATTAATTGCGGCCAAAGTAACCGCTGCAGCCCCTAACCAGACCCCCCAATCAGTCTCGGCTGGCCCTGCCGCTAGCATCGCACCCACCAAAATAATTCCGGAAATTGCATTGGTCACCGACATAAGCGGAGTATGTAAAGCCGGCGTTACATTCCATACCACGTGGTAACCCACAAAAATGGCTAACACGAAAACTGTTAAATTAATGATAACCGGATCGATTTCACCAATCATGATGACTCCTTTTAAATTCGTTCGTTAACTGTACGGTCAAAACCTGATTGAATAGAATGGCGATTGTTGTTCGCCTGAATGGCTTGTTACGGCTGGGTAATCAGCTCTCCGTTCATACACACCAACGTTCCCGCAATAATCTCATCATCACGATTCACTTTAAGCTCGCCGCTGGTCGGATCAAGCATCAAATTTATGAAGTTCAGTAAGTTCCGAGCATACAATGTACTGGAATCCGCTGCCACCAATCCTGGGATATTAGCAATGCCAATCAAATGCACGCCATGTTTCACAACAGTTTTATTTAATTCTGACAATGGACAATTGCCGCCTGCTTCGACCGCCATATCGACGATCACTGAACCCGGCTTCATGGCTTGGACAGTTTCCTCTTTAATCAACACGGGAGCCGGACGTCCTGGAATTAATGCGGTAGTAATAATGATATCCGCTGCAATCGCACGCTCATGCACCAGTTCTCCTTGACGGCGTTTGTAATCTTCCGACATCTCGGTCGCATAACCACCAGCCGTTTCAGCTTTCGCCTTTTCTTCGTCACTGAGGGGTACTTCAACAAATTTCGCACCCAAACTTTCCACCTGTTCCTTGGCAACAGGCCGTACATCAAATGCTTCCACTACCGCACCCAGCCGCTTTGCTGTTGCAATGGCCTGCAACCCGGCAACCCCTGCACCCAGCACTAAAACGCGCGCCGCCTTTACCGTACCCGCAGCGGTCATCAGCATGGGGAAGAATCGTTGATAGACATCGGCTGCCAGAATGACAGCCTTGTAACCCGCAATATTCGCCTGAGACGACAACACATCCATACTCTGCGCTCGAGATATGCGCGGTAATTTTTCCATTGAAAATGCAGTCACCCCATGCTGTGCCAACGCTTGAATGCCTTCTTTCTGATGAGGTGACAACAGGCCGATTAACACGGCATTTTTCCGCATCATTGCCAATTCAGCAGCTTCTGGGCCTCTCACCTTCAGCACGATTTCAGATTGTGCGTACAACTCAGCCACGTCAGTGACTAGCGTTGCACCTGCTTCCTGATAGGCCGAATCAGGAATACTCGCGCCAGCACCTGCGCCTGATTGCACAGATACCTTATGTAGTCCTTTGGCAGTAAATTTTTTGACGGTTTCCGGTGTAACTGCTACACGCGTTTCTCCCGCACGAATCTCCGCGGGTATGCCTATATGCATTGATGATCTCCCTTTTTATCAATCTGCTTATAAACAGCAGAATTGCGCTTAATTCTTTAAATGAACTGCGGATTATAAATCAATTTGCTTGCAATGCATTACTTGGATTAGGAAAAACTTGATCGTGGTTAATTTTCTACTGATATGAACGATGATCGCGACAATTGGCATCTCTCGGATGGGGGAAATTATTTAGAAACATACCGCGGGATCTGACCATCGATCAAAAAAGGTTGCTTACAGAACAACCAAACGACTCAATGTGCTGAGAAAACAAGCCTATTAGGCGTAGGTCATTTATCCATCGTGCGAAACTCCTGCTCCAGCTGCTGGGTAATTTGCGTCAACAGCACAGGAATCTGTTTGAGTAAAGATTCAGCATTCGACCAGTTATTATTCAAATTGGCTTTCTCAAGTTTCTCACATAGATCAGCAAAACTCGAAGCACCGATAGTACGCGCGGAAGACTTTAATTTATGCCCCAATCGTCCCAAAGCAGGTAAATCTTTTTCTGCTTGCGCGAGATTCATTTCTGCCAGCGTATCATTGGCCACCTCGACAAACTTGAGCCCAAACTTCCGAACCAACGTTGCGTTGTTATGAAACATTTGATGCAACACGGATATATCTACAGGCGGAGATTTAGTGGACTGCCCGCCTTCGAGGTGCTCATCGACCGATATGCCCGGCTTCGCGGGCAACCATTTTGCCAACATCCGATACATCTGCTCAGGATCGATCGGCCGCGGCAAATAATCATCCATGTCGCCCAAAACATATCGTTCGCGATCCTCCGCCAGGACAGCGTGTTCGGTCAATGCAATTATGCGCAGGTGTGCATTCTTACTTCCTGCTCGAATTCGGCGCACAGCTTCGGCATCATTCGTGGAAACCAATCGAGGGTTTATGATTACCACGTCAAATTTCTCGATGCTCAATCGATCCGTTGCATCTTGTTCCTTACCTGCAACGATCGCTACAGCACCGGCCAACTCGAGCAAATCCCGGATTATTAACTGGTCAGTGGGATTATCTTCAATAACCAGAATTCGAGCACCATTGATGCGCGCTTTGACTGATTCAGGTTCCTTCGCCAACGATGCCTCAGGGTTTGCCCTGTGGTGACCACGCTTAAAGTGAGCAGTGCAATGAAATGAGCTGTCCCATTCAGATGTGCGCTCCACCCAAACACGCCCTTGCATCAGATCGATCAATTCGCGACTGATCGCCAAGCGCAGTGTATTTCCTCCCGGCATAAGAGGGTTGGAACGATATGCGTGACTAATCCCTTCCGATACGCACTCCATGTGTTGCGGATTGATACCCGAACCTCGAACAATGAACAACAATTCTACTGAGTCGTCGTTGAGCGCATTGACGCGAACCTGAAAAGTCACAGTCCCCTTTTCAGTCAACTTAACAACGGTACGGGTAATATTGATGAGCATTTGACCTAAGCGAGCCACATCGCCACACAGCATCTCGGGGATTTCTTCAGAAATATCCAGCTTGAAACCTAATCCTTTATCACGTGCCAGATCACCGATCAAGTCATGTACTTGGGTTAAGCATTCACGCACGTTAAAATCGTCTTCAGACAGCTTCAATCCTCCTCCTTCAATACGTGAAAAATCAATCGCATCATTGATGAGGCTCAATAATGATCGAGCCGAAAAATTGATTTTCTCTAAATAGGTTCGAGGAGTTTTATCCAGCCTGGCTTGCAAACCAAGATACGATAAACCGATCATGGCATTCATGGGCGTTTGAATTTCCTGGTTCATCAGGGTGAGAAGCGCAGCCTGGGATCGCCGGACAGACTCGGCAGCTCGGCGAGCGTTTGTCAGTTCTTCACTCAGCCGAATCCGCTCCACGACAACGGCCAAACGCGCCCTTAACTCACCGGAGCGAAATGGCTTGATTACAAAATCGATGGCTCCGGCATTGAGGCCATTGATTGCGTCGACGTCTTCATCAGATATCAACATGACTAAAGGTACTTCAGATATTCCCGGCATTGCCCTCATCTGACGAATTTTCTCGCCTACGCCAGGATCACTCATTCCGGACAAAGCAACATCGAGCAGCACCACATCAATGGATTGATTGCTGAGACACTGCAGCGTTTCCTCGCTATTTTTGGCTTCAATGATCCGAAAATTAGAATTGCTCAGTGCCGTACGAACCAATTGAAAGTCGCTGGCCATGTCCACGGCAACCACGATACTGTATTGCTTATCAATCCTACGCATCGATTTTTGATCGGCCCCATATACTGTAGACACCAGATTTCCCCCCTCGATTTTTTCATACGAAAATCCAATCATCCGACCAGGGCAGGATAGTGCAAGCCAATACCCACCCGATGTTCATGCAATATACAACAATCAACAATCAGACGCCTCATGCAGAAGTAGTTCTACACAAGGCGCACCGATCAATCGAAACCTGCTCTAGCTATTGCTGGCCAAGCAACGTCCGATCCATTGATTAGTCAGTTTCTCCTGCACGGTATTTTGACGCAACCGCGTAGCGAGCCCCGAGAAGTCCACTTGATCCAATGGCTGATCCTGATTGAAGCACGAAAATACATAAGTGATTTTCCCGGTTTCCGGATCTTGATGCGGTTGCAGACATTGAGCGCAAATTTCCTTCATCATGCATTGCATCGGAGAATTGATCGAGCCGATGGCAAAATGGTCCGCTTTCAAATACGGCTTCAGCTGATGATGACGCGCCACCCCCACAGCAGCCATCATACGATCGGAGCCGATAGCGATAATATGGTCAGCATCAGACAATGCGACCGGTTGCACGCCCAATTCACCGCTGCCGTAAGCCACCATCGCTTGCACAATATTTCCGACATAACTTTTATCTTGCGGCCGGGTCGCGGCAAAACCCGGAGACTCATCGCAGCACCACACAACGATATCTGCGGCCGCCTCGATTTCCGCCACTTTATAGCGGTCGACCAGCTTTTTGTAGCCGGCAAAATACAACACTTTGGATCCAGCTGCCCGTGCAGCAGCGCCAATGGAAAACAGCACCGCATTGCCTAAGCCGCCACCGACCAGCACCACCGTCTGATTTGCCGGAATTTCGGTCGGAGTCCCGGTAGGCCCCATGAGTATCACCGGTTCACCGGGTTTCAACATTGCGCACAGATTGGAAGATCCCCCCATTTCCAGTACGATCAGAGATACCAAACCACGTTCAATATCGACCGAAGCCCCTGTCAGCGCAAGCCCTTCCATCGCCAGCCGGGTATCGCCCGCCGTGCTCGCCAGCGCGGCATAATTTTGGAAACGATAAAATTGCCCGGGCTGGAAATGCTCTGCAGCCATCGGCGCATGCACTACCACTTCAATGATGTTGGGCGCCAACCGCTCCACTCTATGCACAGTTGGACGCAAGCGATCATTCAGGTCTGCAAAGAATTGCGGCGCCGCCACATCCAAGGCGGGTTTTATACGTTCCAACACTCGATGCACTACAGGATATCCCTGTTTGGCGCTGGACATCGCTTTCACCACATTGCCGGAGTAGGACGGATGCAAATCACCGAAGAAACTGATGAAGCGGCCATCGCTATCCCTATAGCGGCTCAGTAGTACCATGGGAGATTCGGGCTTAGGGTTGGCATAAGCTGGCTGAACCGGATTACCGTCTTCATCGCACGCCGCGAAATAACGTCCGCTCAATTTGAACAATGCTTCATCTTCGCGCGCCAGTACCGTATTGGGTTGCGTTCCAGCTGCAACCAGCAACGCGCGTGCAGGCAACTCCACGGTGCCGGCATCCTGCCACTGCGCTTCACTATCGTGTTTTTGCACGGCAAAATGTACCGATTGCGTATGTCCCCAGGTATCTACATTGACGCGAGTAGGTGTCATGCCTTCGGCGAACCAGATGCCTTCCTCAAGCGCCTTTTCGACCTCTTCATGATTCAATGTATAAGAAGGGCTATCGACCAGGCGTTTGCGATACGCTATCGTCGCGCCTCCCCAGGATTGCAATAACGGAATGATGCGTGGCGCACGCTGTTCCTGTGCGGCGGCTTGGCGCTCTGCACGAATCGCCCGCCCATGTGCCAGAAACTCATCAGCAATTTGTTTTTCTTCCGTGTCCCATGCCTGCTGAACCGCGTCTTCACCCTGAATGGCCGTCAGAATTTCATAGCGCTGCAAAAATTTTTCCACTTGCACCGGATAATAAGCTAACGCCTCGGTTGCGGTATCAATGGCAGTCAACCCTCCTCCAATCACCACCACGGGCAAGCGCAATTGCATATTGGCGATCGAATCGCTTTGCGCAGCACCGGTAAGTTGCAAGGCCATCAGAAAATCCGACGCTGCCCTCACGCCGCGAGCCAGCCCGTTCGGCAAATCCAGAACGGTGGGACGTCCTGCGCCTGCCGCTAACGCGACATGATCGAATCCCAGCGCGAAGGCATCGTCAGTGGTCAGCGTACCGCCAAAACGAACGCCTCCGAATAATGCAAACTCTTCCCTTCGCTCCAGCAATAGGCGGATCAATTTGAGAAAGTTCTTATTCCAGCGAACCGTAATGCCGTACTCGGCCACGCCGCCGAACCCTCCCGGCATCCGCTGATCCAGATCTTCCTCCAAGCTGCTGGCAAGCCGTATGGCTTTGAAGGACACCCGCTCACCGCGTGGATTGACGCCGGAAATATCCTCCGGCAGAGGCTCGATCTTGAGTCCGTCGATTCCTACTACGGTATGACCTTCATTCATCAAATGATGTGCCAACGTGTAGCCGGCCGGTCCCATGCCAACCACCAGGACTTTGCGTCCGGATGCCGGTTTTGGCACCGGACGGCGCAAGTTCAAAGGATTCCAGCGCGTCAGCAAGCTATAAATCTCAAATCCCCATGGCAATGCCAACACATCCTTTAACGTGCGCGTCTCAGCCTGAGGGATGTCAACCGGTTCCTGCTTCTGATAAATGCACGACTTCATGCAATCATTGCAAATACGGTGTCCCGTGCCAGCGCACATCGGATTATCGAGCACGATCATCGCCAGACTGCCTACCGCGACCCCATGTGACTTCAGTTTTTGAAACTCGGAAATACGTTCTTCCAACGGGCAACCAGCCAATAAAGCGCCGAGCTCGCTTCGTTTGAATGACCGCGCTTCGTCAGGTGACTTAGGTTTTTGTATCATTCCCTTGGAGCAGGAATCTTTGCCTTGCTCATGGCACCAAATGCAATAATTGGTCTCATCCAGGGCGCCCATCAGATCGGTTCCTTGATCGGTCAACGCAAACCCGTTGCGCTCACGCACATGGCTGAGTCGATGAATTGTATATCCCGCCGAATCCTCCGTCTCGAGCGACAGTAGATGCTGGAAATCCAGCTTCGCGGGAGATTTGAAGAGAATTCCCTGATGCGTATGCCGTTGTCCTGCTGGAGTCCGCAATGCCCAAGCCGCATACTGCAACGCCTTAGCCAGACGTGATTCGTTCTCCGCCTCTGCTTCCATCCATTGCGCCACTTTGGTAGCAAACACCAGTTCTGTGAAGGGTTCGCCAAATTCGGCCGTCAATTCTTTCTCGAGCGCCAATCCATCAATCACAGCCAATTCGTCGTCGCTAACTTTTCCTCTGGCCCGGCGCTGGACGAATTGCCGTTTGCAAAAATACAGCGGAGCCAATTCATGATGTCGCGCAGCCAATTGCTGCACTTCGTTTTCGATATTGAATAACCGAGCCAGGAAATCCTCCAACCACGGTGCTACATCGATGAGCAGCGCAGATTCATCTTTGGGGAGGAGCCCATCCGGGTGGGCGCGAGCGTGCACGAGTCTGTTACATAGCGCTTCGTCGCCGGTATGGAGAAAATCCAGAAATAACTTGTCCAGTTTGACCAAACCAGTCCGCTGATAAAGATCAGCAATGGTGAAATCAAAATTAAAATTCGGTGAAGCTGTCATAGTCTCTTGCTGAACGTGCAACGCTGCATCTAAATTTGTCATAATCAATTTCTTACTATCTTAGTATCTTCTCTATTGAACTCACATCATTATTACGTTTATTGTCCTGAGCATCGCCGCTGGCGAAGCGATCATTCTTTTTCTCATAATCATTTAACCACTCAGCAAATTCAACAGCCGGCATCGGTTTGGCAATAAAATACCCTTGAATCTCATCGCATCCGAGCCTGGCCACCAATTCACAATCCGCAGCAGTCTCGATTCCTTCCACCACCACATTCAAACCAAACGCCTTACCCAACTTTATGCTCGACTCGAGTATGACTCGCGTCGCTGGATCTTCAGTTGCATTATGAGCGAAAATCCGGTCGATCTTGAGTTCAGTAAAGGGCATGTATTTCAGCGTTTCCATGGATGCATAGCCGGTGCCGAAATCATCAATTGACAATCCGAATCCTTTCAACCGGATACGCGTCAGGATGTCCAGACTCTGAGCGAAATCCTTACCCAACTTGCCTTCTGTTATCTCCAAGATGACTCGGTCGATCGGTACATTGGAATTCTGCACGGCTTCTTGATAAATTTCCGGCAAATTAAATCGATCCAGGTTCACCATGGAAACATTCACGGAGATTTTAAGATCCAATCCCTGCTGCAGCCACACATCAAGTTGCTGCACGGACTTCTTGAGCACCGTGCGGGTAAAATCGTTAATCAAGCCATTCTGTTCAACAATGGAAATAAAATTATCCGGAGAAACGTAGCCATATTTCTCATGTTGCCATCGTGCAAGACATTCGACACTCGTTACTCGTCGGCTTGCAGCAGAAATTTTGGGTTGAAAGAATATCTTGATTTGATCCGCAACTAAGGCTCGCTTGATTTCCTCGGCGTCGAATATGCATTTTAGCTGAGTAGCAGGATATATTGTTTTATTCGTTGGCGAAGAAAGCTTTTTTAATAAGGCTGCCAACGATTCAATCGTCACCGGTTTGGACAAAATACCGATGACCTCCAATCCGCGCACAATTGCCAAACGTTCTATCGACTTCAGTAAATCCGCATCCACGCCAGAAAACAATACGATCTTTCCAGTGTATTTCTGATCCGCAATATTACGCAAAAATTCAATGCCATCCATTCCTGGCATCTCAACATCACACAGCAGTAAATCAATCGGGTCTATCTGTGCCGACAAAACGTATAAACCTGCTCTGCCATCTTCTGCTACCAGTACTTCACTAACCCCAAGTTCTCTGAACAGATGACTGACGAATTCAAGCATAAACTTGTCATCGTCCAGTATCAGTACCCGTATATTTTTTTTATTTTTATTCATCCGAAGAATTTAGTTGAGAACATATACTTAACAACCGCCAATTCATTCAGATACATCAACAAGGTCAGCCACAACCCTTGCAATGAAAAATGCCGAAGCCATTATAAGATGGTATCGATCAACTCAACAGTGCCTATCGGTTTAGCTAAAATCTCATTCATTCCAATATATTTGATCAGCATGATCTGCTGTGACATCAATCACCAAATCCATACAGTGATTCGATCAAATCAATTATGTTTCTTCAAAGCCATCCTTCATTCGGCTTTGAAAGCGTTAACACATCATCAACGAAATTCTGATTCAAAATAGTTCATGCTGATCCCATGCTCGACGATATCGAAAATACCCTCGGCATCATTCACTTCCTTAACGACTTACTGCTTCAATGCATTGTCGTTGACGACCAAGTTTGCACCCCCATCTAATTTTGCTATGCGTAGATTCAATGACCTGCAGCAAAAAAATCAACAACCGCTCATGCGCACAATCAACAAAATGGGGATGGCTCTGAAATGCTCCGTATCTCTTGGTGAGTATCTGAATAAATATGTTTTGTGGAAGATATCATACATAGCATTAAAATCAACACCATCTGTCAGTCGGCAACGCTGTTGATAACGCCTATTTTCAGCACATCAATCAAAAATGATGCACTATGTCGATATCCCTCATTTGTCTAATTTGTTTAATGAGTGGAAATCATACCCGCCGCCACGGTATTATTGCTGCTCTCATCAATAACGATAAAACAGCCGGTGGCACGATTATGCTGATAATCATCGCACACCAACGGCAATTGCACCTTGATTCCGACCTGCGCAATATCATTCATCGTTAACGTAGCGGCAGACTCCTGATTCATCGTATTGATATCCACGCGATAATCGATCCGGCTGATCAGCGTTTTTACGACACGGGTGGATTGTTTGATCAAGTACTTCCGACTCAGATCAAGCGGTTGCTCAGAAAGCCAACACAGCATTGCATCGAAAGCTTTTGCAACTACGGGAGCATCGCCGGTTCTTACCAACACATCACCGCGCGAAATATCCACATGGTCTTCAATGGTCAGCGTAATCGATTGAGGAGCATATGCTTCATCGATGGCACCTTCATACTTCAGGATCTGCTTGATGCGTGAATTCAGTCCGGATGGAAGCACGGTAATCGCATCGCCTGCCCGTATCGAACCTGACTCGATGCGTCCCATGTAGCCACGGAAATCGTGCAGTTCCTTGGTTTGCGGTCGGCATACCCATTGCACGGGAAATCGGAAATCTTCACGATTGATATCGTCTTCGATTGATATCGTCTCAAGCACATCCATCAACGTAGAGCCTGAATACCAGTTCAGATGATCGCCCCGCTCGACCACCATATCGCCATTCAATGCCGACATCGGAATGTAGGTCACGTTTTGCAATTGAATTTTCTCAAAGAATGCATTGAAGTCGGTGCAAATTTTCTCAAATACCGATTGGGAATAATCCACCAGATCCATTTTATTGACGGCCACCACCAAGTGTGGAATTCCAACCAGTCTTGCCAGATAGGCATGGCGGCGCGATTGCGTCAGCACACCTTTACGTGCATCGATCAGAATGATGGCCAGATTGGCAGTCGATGCTCCGGTCACCATATTGCGCGTATATTGTTCATGGCCCGGAGTATCCGCGATGATGAATTTACGTTTAGGCGTCGCAAAATAGCGATACGCCACATCGATAGTGATTCCTTGTTCGCGCTCGGCTTGCAACCCGTCAGTAAGCAACGAGAGATCTACGCCTTCGGAGCCCCGCTTACGAGTGGTATGAGTGATCGATGCCAGTTGATCTTCAAAAATAGACTTCGAATCATGCAGCAAGCGACCGATTAACGTACTTTTGCCATCATCCACGCTACCTGCTGTGATAAAACGCAACAACTCCGCTTGATCGAAGAATTTCTCAACAACCGACATTCTGAAACCTTCTGGAAATTTTTTTCATGGTCAATAAATTTTTTGCATCTGGATCGATTCGGTCAATGAACGTGAGGTACTTCGATGTTTTCCCATCTCACGCGACTTAGAAATAACCTTCTTTCTTGCGCAATTCCATCGATGCATCCGATGTTTGATCATCCATACGCGTCGCCCCGCGCTCAGTAATCCGCGTCATTGCCGTTTCTGCAATGATCTCATCAATATTGCCTGCGTTCGATTCTACGGGGCAGGTGCAACTCATATCGCCCACGGTACGAAAACGCACCGTCAGGGTTTCGATTTTTTCATTGTCTTGCGGCTGCACCAAATACGAAACTGGCAAGAGCCCTGCGGCGCGCCGAATGACTTCGCGGGAATGAGCGAAATAAATTTCCGGTACTTGCAGTTTTTCGCGGGCGATGTATTCCCAAACATCCAGCTCAGTCCAATTACTGATCGGAAACACACGGATATTTTCACCGGGGTGCGTGCGAGTATTGTAAATATCCCATAATTCCGGACGCTGATTCTTTGGATCCCATTGACCAAATTCATCGCGGAAAGAAAAAATCCGTTCCTTGGCTCGGGCTTTTTCCTCATCCCGTCGAGCACCGCCAATACAAGCATCAAACTTGAATTCCGCGATTGCATCCAACAGCGTCACCGACTGAAAAGCATTGCGACTTTGCGTTGCGGAACGCAAAACTACTCTGCCCGTTTTTATCGAATCCTCCATGCTGCGCACAATCAGCCGCTCCCCTAATTCTTGAACGCGACGATCCCGAAACTCGATCACTTCAGGAAAATTATGTTCAGTATCGATATGCATCAAAGGAAATGGAAAACGTCCCGGACGAAACGCCTTCTCGGCCAGACGCAACAAGACGATCGAGTCCTTGCCGCCGGAAAATAACAGCACCGGATTGGCGCATTCTGCCGCCACTTCCCGCATGATATGGATCGCTTCACTTTCCAGCGCATCCAGATGCGTAAAGGGATAGGGATGACCATTCATTTTCGTTCTCTCGCTCAACACCAGAACGAGGTTTGGCAAAAAACATGCAGGCAACCTCCCTCATCCTCGGCGCTTGAACCTCTGCGGTGACTGTCGGGATAGGGTTTCGCACGGGTTCTTGTCCGAATTGCAACGACTCGACCGAGCTTGGTGTGCAAGTCATTACTCATCGATCAAACCTGCTGCAGGATTACCCTTACGCTGCACACGCCGGAATAACGGTTGTTTTTGATCAAATGAAGTCTGATACACATCGGAAAAGTCACTTAAACCTTTCAGCGCATCTTCAATGCTCCGGTCGGGACGCGGCGCAAATGCATCAAAACCGACGCGCTGCATATAGAATAATTGATCGCGCAGTACATCGCCCATCGCACGCAATTCGCCGCTAAAACCGAGACGGGTGCGCAAATTATAGGCAATCGAATAACCCCGCCCATCCGAAAATTTTGGAAAATTCACTGCAATGACGGAAAACTTGTCCACATCCTCTTTCAATACTTCCGGCCGCTCATCAGTAGCCAGCCAAACCCCGATTTCAGAACGCTGCTGCAAGGCATCACGTTGTTGCAGCCATACTTGCAGCGGAACAATTACTTTGCCGGCCGGCACCGCCACCGTTTCCGGCGAATCCTGCTCGCTCAGGCGTAAAACCGTCCATTCATCCGCAACGATGGTCCTATTTTTAATGATCATTCGCGTTAGAACCTTGGAGAATAATAAGGAACGGAATATTGCGCCGGCACAACCACATGCTTGTTGGCAATGTCATCGTCCTCAGTTATGAAATCTGTCGCATAGACATGCTCTTTGAAAGGCGCTTGTCCGATGCGGCGAACGGTGTCAATGAAACGCTCCGCTTCGATACGTTCGCGCAGATAGACTTGCAATAAGCGATCGATGACTTCCGGCACCTGATGAAATGTAAATGAGGGACCAATGATTTTTCCGATCGAACTGTCGTTGCCTTCCGCCCCACCCAACGATACTTGGTACCATTCATCGTGATCTTTCTTCTCTACCCCCGTAATGCCGATGTTACCAATGTGGTGCTGACCGCATGCATTGACACATCCGGAAATATTCAACGTGATCTCGCCAATATCATGCTGAAAATCGAGGTCTTCAAATCGTTCGGCAATCGCTTTCGCCAGCGGTATTGATCGTGCGTTGGCCAGCGTGCAGAACTCCGCTCCAGGACAACTGATGATATCGGTCAATAAACCAATGTTCGGCGACGTCAGTTCATGCCTCGAGGCTTCCTGCCACAAGCGGATCAGGTCTTTCTGCCGTACATCGGCCAACACCAGATTCTGTTGATGGGTAATCCGTACTTCTCCGCCACTATAGCGATCTGCCAGATCAGCAATCACTTCCATTTGTTCAGTTGTGGCATCTCCTGGCGTCTCGCCAGGTTTTTTAAGGGATAACACAACAATGGCATAGCCCGGTACACGATGCGGCTTGACGTTACGCAGCATCCAATTAGAAAATGAGCGGCTATCCGCCTTGAATTCGCTCAATTTGGAATCATGATCCGTCAACGTTTCGTAGTCAGGATCGATAAAGAATGAAGCAACCCGCTCGACTTCTTCAGCAGTAAGCGTGCCCGGACCATTCTTGATATCCGCCCAGTCTGCTTCCACCTGGCGTTTGAACTCGTCGATGCCGAGTGCTTTGACTAATATTTTGATACGCGCTTTGTACTTATTATCGCGACGGCCGTACTGGTTATAAATTCGTAATATCGATTCCACATACGTCAACAAATGCTGCCATGGCACGAATTCGCAAATCTCACTGCCTATGATGGGTGTGCGTCCCAGACCGCCACCAACCAGAACACGGAAGCCTATTTCGCCTTGCGCGTTCCGGGTCGCCGCCAAACCAATGTCGTGCGCATAGATCGCCGCACGGTCTTGCTGTCCGCCACTGATGGCAATTTTGAATTTGCGGGGCAAATATGCAAACTCCGGATGAAAGGTGCTCCATTGACGCAGCACTTCAGCATATGGGCGAGGATCGACCACTTCATCCTGCGCAACACCGGCATATTCATCCGAAGTGATATTTCGCACGCAATTACCCGATGTTTGGATGGCATGCATCTCAACAGAAGCCAGATCGGCTAGGATATTGGGTATATCCTGCAGTCTGAGCCAATTGAACTGAATGTTCTGACGGGTTGTAAAATGACCATAGCCACGATCATAGGTGCGCGCAATGTGCGCGAACATGCGCATCTGCTTTGACGAAACCAGCCCATACGGCACTGCAATGCGCAACATGTATCCATGAATTTGCATATACAAGCCATTCTGCAATCGCAGCGGCATAAACTCTTCTTCCTTCAATTCACCCGAAAGGCGACGACGCACCTGATCCCGAAATTGCTCAACCCGTTCATTGACGATGTGTTGATCATAGTCATCATAGCGATACATTTTCAGTTACCTCATATTTCATTCAATACTGCATAGAAACACATAAGATGAGCATTACAAGCCAAAAATTCCATCTAATTTTTAAGTTTATGTTTTAGAGTAATATTTAGAAACTGGCAATAATAATGCCGCTTCCAACGGAAATTTGGCGCCGTATTGCATGATATGATTCACGTCATCATCTTCATCATGCCTCAGTGCCATACCAATATAGGCGAATTCGCCACTTTCACCGACCACAATCCCAATACGCCCGCCACAACCATTGAACCACGTCACTTGCTTGGGTTTATTCTCAATATTTGTACTCATCAATCAATCCTTGTTTCATTCACGGGAAATTGCCAGAGTCTATCCATGATTCAACCATGCGCCACCGGCCAGTTATCATCGTGAACATACAGAACAACTTCATTCCTGCCGCCTCATCAATCTGATTTTTTGCATGACGGCGACAAATTTTCTTGCACATGCAAAAGCCAATTCGTTTTTTACCACTCTACTCTAAGCCCCGGCAAAACATAGCAATCGGGTATTCTACCAAAAAACCAAATGGCGAACGTCTATACATACCAACACCGATAAACACGTCCTATTTCCAAGCCCGATCACAGGTGCCTGTTCATTAAACGAGAAAGCTCTAAAAACGCAAAGAACACCGCCAAACATAGCCCTACCCTCAGCTATGCACGCGATGTGCTTATCTATAAAAAAACCAAAAATTAATTTTTACGCTAATTTTTAATGCTCGCATCTTAAATAATTATTTCTATAATTCAAAATAGTATTATGCTAGATTCATATAACTATTTATTATGATCAATTATCTACCCATGAAGTTACAGCAACTACGCTATCTTTGCGAAACCGCCAATCAGAACATGAATCTTTCCCGGGCAGCAGCCAAATTACATACCTCTCAGCCAGCCATCAGCAAGCAAATTCAACTGCTGGAAAATGAACTGGGAGTGGACATTTTTCTACGCAATGGCAAACGAATCATCCAAATCACACCACCAGGACAATTGATCATCAAAACTGCCACGCGCATGCTCCGTGACGCCGACAATCTCAAAAAAATTGCGCGGGAATTTACCAATGAAGCCGATGGAACGCTCACGATTGCCACTACACACACACAAGCTCGCTATTCGTTGCCACCCGTCATCAAGCTATTCACCGCCCGTTACCCCAAAGTGAAGCTTATCCTGCGGCAAGGCAGCCCAGTACAAATTTCCACGCTGGTGACATCGGGCGAGGCGGATATTGCAATAGCCACCGAGGCCATCGAACAATTCAACGAACTGATCACTCTGCCCTGCTATCAATGGAACCGATGTGTCATCGTCACTCCGAAGCATCCGCTTCTGAAAATAAAGAAGCTCACGCTTGAGGCGATCACTCGATATCCGATCATTACGTATGACGACGCCTTCACCGGCCGCTCAAAAATCAATCAAGCTTTTGCAAGTCACGGGTTGGAACCGAACGTAGTACTTACCGCCATCGATTCGGACGTGATCAAAACATATGTTGAGTTGGGATTGGGCATCGGTATTCTGGCCAACATGGCCTATGAAGCCAAACGCGACAAGAACCTCAAATCGATTGATGCCAGCCATCTCTTTGAACCCAGCACGACCCGCATCGGCATCAGCCGCAACAATTACATTCGCGGATACATATTTGATTTTATAGAAATGTTCTCACCGCACCTTAACCGTGCCAGCATCCAAACCAAACTGGAAGGCAGCAAAAATAACCCCACCGAACCGCAAATTGATTCCCAACGAATTTAAACGTACCATGGACTTACTTGCTCGGTTCCCTTTCAATTCGGGCATCATTACACATCCATGAGGTCAGCCCACCATGAAAATTCTTCTTAACCTATTAATCACTTCATTCATAGTCGCCATCATCGCGTTTGCATTCGGTGCCTACAATATGTCAGCCACTGACAAGCATTGGGGAATCACCGAAAAATTCATTGAGAGCATGCGCGAAAACTCGATTGAAATTCGTTCCAGAGATTTAACGGTGCCCTCGCTGGAAGAAGCGGACATGCTTTCCGCTGGAGCTGAGCATTACCATGCGATGTGCACGATCTGCCATTTGGCACCAGGCATGAAACCCACTGAACTTTCTGTCGGCTTATACCCCAGCGCGCCGATTTTCCACGAGCGCGAACCGATCAGCGACCCCGCCGAGAAATTGGCGCATGCCAAAGCATATTTCTGGGTCATCAAAAACGGTTTAAAAATGACTGCAATGCCAGCGTGGGGACTAAGTCATGACGATCAGGAGATTTGGGGAATGACGGCTTTCATTTTCAAACTCAGCAAAATGGCGCCCGAGCAATATCAGGAACTTATCCATGCAGCCGAGCACGATGACCATGGACATAGCCATGAGCACAGTCATTGAACATTCTTCTAGTATGCTATCGTCATTACCACAAACTGCCATGACGCGCTCCGTTTTTTCACATGATCTCATCGCGAGCTACCTGAATACGGACTACCAGATCAACATTCATAACGAACTGATCTGCTTGCGAATCAATCATTATTCACAGCCTCTGGCGCATCTTCTGAAAGCAACGCAGCAACCCAGCGGCGCCATTATCAGCGCCTATAATCCTCAGAGCAAGCTGCAAAACGATCGGAACAATACGCGAGCGCATCAATTATTACAGCATGATTTATGCAATCTGGGTTATGCCATCATAGAGAGCTTGCATAAAGATTCTGTCGAACAATGGCCGATCGAAAAGGGTTTTCTTGCGATCGGGCTGAATCTGAACGACGCCCGTTCCATCGGCCGGCGATTCAATCAGAATGCCATCGTCTGGATCAACAGCGACGCCATTCCTCGCCTGATTTTACTGAACTAATACCCATCAAACGCACTCTCTAATAAAACTCTAAAAACTACTGCACTCAATCAGGCTGAATCACATCGAATTCCAAAGACTCATTGATTTCCTGTAGCAGCATTTTATATTTGAGTTTGCAGTAACTGATATTTTTTTAGAGTTTTCCTCAAGAATGTAAATTGCAGCGATGCCCGTGAATTGTAGAACGAATAATTCCAGGTAGCTGGCAATACAGACCCGATGCTATACTCGATTTTTTTAACAACACAGTTTGGGAGATCATTATGAAAAACACCCTCACCTTTCTGACTTTGGTTTTCCTTAGCTTTGGATTGCTCGCTTTTGACGCTGAAGCCAAGCGCATGGGCGGCGGCAAAAATATAGGTACTCAACGTCAAGTCAACCCGCAGCAAGCAGCACCCAATCCACAGCATTCGCCAGCGGCAGCGCCGGCAGCAGCGCCTTCCACCGGTAGTAAATGGGGCGGCGCACTCGCAGGCTTGGCTGCCGGGGGATTGCTGGCCGCTTTATTCATGGGTGGGGCCTTCGAAAACATCAATATGATGGATATCCTCACGCTGGTGCTATTGATTGGCGCAGTATTCTTCATCATTCGCATGCTGCGTAAACCTAGAACTCAAGAATCGGTGCCGCTGCAATACTCCGGAGCGAATACGCATACCGATCGTTTCAATACACCGCCTGACGTGGCTTCTGCCCCCAATGCAGGAACTGCATACCGGCCCAGCATTCCAGCAGATTTCCAAGTGGAACCGTTCATTCGCAACGCAAAAGCCTCTTTTATCCGGCTCCAGGCAGCCAACGACGCGGGCGATCTCGACCAGATCCGTGACTTTACAATGCCTGAAATGTTCAACGAAATCAGTGCTGAAATCAAAGAACGCGGCACCACGTCACAAAAAACAGAAGTCATGTTCATCGATGCACATGTGCTGGAAGTCGAGACAACCGCCGACTCTGCCATCGCGAGCGTGCGCTTTACCGGACAGTTGCGCGATGAACCCAATGGCGAACCAGAATCCTTTGATGAAATCTGGCATGTCCAAAAGGATCTGAAAGATCCGAATGCCTCCTGGCTCTTGGCCGGCATTCAACAAATGACCTAACCTCATTTCTGCAGCATTGTATATTTGATCAGATTGCGTCGCTCGCAGCAAGGCAATCTGATCGACATAACCTGTTGTAAACCAATCTCAGATTATTCAAACCCCTCTTTACCGAAGCACTCCGTTTTAATCGAATGTTCACGAGACTTTCCAAAATGATCATAGTGGGTGCAATTGCGCTCTATGCGACACTCGTGGCTTTCAACAATATTACCGATTATTACTCCAATTTCGCGCTTGTTCAGCATGTGCTGGCCATGGACACGACTTTCCCCGATAACAAAGGATTGTGGCGCGCCATTTATGCTCCTCTGATTCACCATATCGTGTATGGCTTCATTATCCTGACTGAAATTGCCATTGCCGGGCTTTGTGGCGTTGGAAGCTTTCGCCTCTACCAGAACATTCAACAACCCGCCACTTTCAACCAATCCAAACGATTTGCGATTCTTGGACTTACCCTCGGCCTAATGCTATGGTTCACTGGATTCATGACCATTGGCGGGGAATGGTTCTTGATGTGGCAGTCGGAAGTCGCGAATGGGCAACAGGCCGCTTTCCGCTTGGTGATGATTATGAGCGTTGCCTTGATTTATCTGACTCAGCACGATGATGATCGGCATGTTTGAAAGATCTCTGCATGAGTTTGAAATTTTTGTTGTGATCCCCAAGGTTTTTTTATGCAGTGAGCTGCCATTGGAGAAATTGAAGGTTACTGCGCTCGTGCAGGCTGCGTTGAATCAGACTGGATGCTTATTCGCGCGGATGAGAAAACGCATAAGAATTTCTCAATTCCGTAGGTGCCACACCGGAGGGAATGATGGGCAATTTCTCGCAGGTAATTGGGTTAACAGCAAGTTTGCGAAGGAAGGTGTTTTTTAAAAGCAGCGGTGATACTGGCTGGATTCAGTATCACCGTGATTCATTATTATTATTTTGAACTGATGCGAGCAGTACGGTAACCATTAACACGATCATTACCGTTCCATAAAAGAGTTACTTGTCGAAAACAAAGTCGCATAGTGCAGAGTATTTACAAAGCCATTAGTATTTTTTTGTAGAGCTTAGCCAGAGTTTTTTTACCGGCTGATTACTCTTGATTCGTTAGAATCGGCATAGCTGTCATTTTTATTTTTTTGCGATGCCGCTCTTGAGACGATATATCCACCGGGTTGTCCGGTTGCTGGATTAATCCAATAAACCCTGCTGTTCCCAGCCGTAATGTTGCTTTGAGGCGCTTCAGGCAGTGATGAGCAAGCCGACAAAAAAACCAGTGCACCTAACAGTGCGAAAAGTTTTAGTTTCATGTGTTGTTCCTCTTCCATATAAAAATTAATCTTCAAACAGAACCAAAAATATGCTTCAACTGCGATGAAATTTTCTGGTTAAGTCCCGTTCACTTCCGAACAATATTGCTTTTGAGAATAAGCAAAAATTGTCACTAAGTGACAATGATCGCGAAACTATTTCCTTTTACGACTCAAGTCACTCAAGCGCACTATAGCGGGAAAAAAATATAAGAACCAATCAAATATTATGATATTTATGATAAGCCATTACTTATAAGCTATTGATAAATGAATGCATGCCTCATGAATAGACACTGAGCGAGCCATTTAGAATGAGTAAGAGAGATCGCCGAATGGAGAGGAATCAGGGAAAAATATTTTGTTTTTTGAATGGAGATAAATCGAGAGCAACGGGAGTACCAACAATGGAAGCGATTTCACTGGTGTTGAGCTCATGCAAAGCTGCAAAGGCAAACAAGGTCAACTTGGGTTGCAAAGGCCTTGCCAGGACGATCAGCGCATTTAAAAACGCAAAAACTAAGTCTGACGCTGGGAGCACATCGCGGCGTTCGCCCAAGCTTATCTAACCATATTCCTCTGGTAGATTATTGCATCTGCTCAGTGAGTTCTCGGTACATCATAGATCTACGATGTTCCTCTGACTGCTGCACAAATTTGCCAATGTTCAACTCTATCGATGTTTCACGACAGCAAGGCATTGATCCCGGCTTGCGCAATTTGCGCATCTTGAAACGACCGCACACCGCTCACACCAACGGCACCGATATATTGCTGATTGATCAAAATGGGCAATCCGCCTTCTATCGGCAACGTACCGGGCAGATTAAGGTAACGCACATGCCCTTCTGCGACATGGTCTTCCCATATTTTGGTGGGTCGACGGAATGCAATGGCAGCACGCGCTTTTTCGATCGCCACTGCGATGCTGCCATACTGTGCATCATCCAACCGCTGTAAGAAAAGCAGATGTCCGCCATCATCAACGATTGCAATCACGACCGGCCATTGATGGCGCTTGGCCTCGGCTTCCGCACCAGCGGCGATGATCTTGGCATCTTCCAATGTAAGCTGTAATGTATTGATCGTCATCGAAACCTCCATCTATTTATTTTATACAGCTCACCTAATTCCTAGAAAGAGAGCCGACTGATCATCCGCGCATCAATTCTGATATTGATGTTTGATCTAAATATATTTCTCTATGAATCAAATAATTAAATCCCGGCACCACCCTCGAATACTTCATGGCGCGTCTGAGCTTGCGAGATATTACTGCCTGGGGGAACACTGCGTGTCAGCCAGACATTGCCACCAATCGTCGAGCCTTTGCCGATCGTAATGCGCCCCAGTATCGTTGCGCCCGCGTAAATGACCACATCATCTTCCACGATCGGATGACGCAAATTACCCTTTACCAGCGCACCATTCTCATCCACCGGAAAACGCTTGGCACCCAACGTTACAGCCTGATATAACCGCACATTCTGCCCGATGATGGAGGTTTCCCCAATCACCACCCCAGTGCCATGATCGATGAAGAAGCTTGCGCCGATTTGCGCGCCAGGATGAATTTCGATGCCTGTCACCGAATGCGCGATTTCAGACATCATGCGCGCAATCAACGACACACCCAGGCCATACAACTCATGCGCCAGGCGATAATGAATCATCGCCATGATTCCCGGATAGCACACCAGCACTTCATCCACGTTGCGTGCTGCTGGATCGCCCTCATATGCCGCTTTGATATCGCTATCGAGCAATTGACGGATTTCCGGCAGTTTTTTGGCAAATGCCTGTGTAATGAGAACGGAATGCTCACGGTCTTTGCTACTGAGAATTTCCAGGCCCGAGTTATAGTGCAGCTCATGCTGAATCTGCACCATCAGCTCGCGCAAGGTCATGTTCAGCAGATGCCCCACGTAATGATCGATGCCTTCATCGGCCAATTCCGATGAACCCAGGCGATTAGGAAACAAGGCGGCGCTCAATCCTTCGGTTACGCTTGCCAGAATTTTGCGCGATGGCAATCGCGGTGGCCTGTCATGGCGGTTTCGACGTTCCAGTGAAGCCACGCGCAAGACGCGCAATTCATCAACGATGCTGTCGATTTCCAGATGGGTAGTACGCAACAAAGAATCTCGTGTTCGCTTGGTAATGTTCACAGTGCCGTCAGACCCTGGTCGTCAAACATGCCTTCAAAAAGAATACTGCTCAAATAACGCTCGGCAGAATCCGGCAATACGACGACAATGGTTTTATTCGAATTTTCAGGACGTTTGGCTTGCCGTACCGCGGCCGCCACGGCAGCGCCGCAGGAAATACCGGCCAGAATGCCTTCCTCGCTCGCCAGACGCCGCGCATACGTAATCGCTTCCTCATTACTGACCTGTTCGATCTCATCGACCAGATCAAGCTCCAAATTGTCCGGCACAAAACCGGCGCCGATCCCTTGAATCTTATGTGGCCCAGGAGCAAGTGACACGCCAGCGCGTTTTTGCGATAGTACCGGACTGGCAGTCGGCTCAACCGCAACGGTGGTAATGGCCTTGCCCTTGGTCTGCTTGATATAGCGTGAAACGCCGGTAATCGTGCCGCCGGTTCCTACCCCAGCCACGAAAATGTCTACTGCGCCATCGGTATCATCCCAGATTTCCGGGCCCGTCGTTTTCTCGTGAATCGCGGGGTTGGCGGGATTTTTGAACTGCTGTAACAACACATATCGTCCCGGATCGGAAGCCACGATTTCTTCGGCCTTCGCCAACGCGCCATTCATGCCTCGCGCACCTTCCGTCAATTCCAGTTTGGCGCCCAAGGCGACCAATAATTTGCGCCGCTCCACGCTCATCGTCTCCGGCATCGTCAATGTCAGCGGAATGCCGCGCGCCGCCGCCACGAACGCCAACGCAATGCCGGTATTGCCGCTGGTCGGTTCGACGATTTCCTTGCCCGGCCCCAGCAATCCTCGCTGCTGCGCGTCATCGATCATTGCCACGCCAATTCGGCATTTCACCGAATACGCCGGATTGCGCCCCTCAATTTTCGCCAGCACCAACGCCGGCGCGCCGTCTGTCACTCGATTCAAGCGCACCAGCGGAGTGCGTCCGATCGACAATGAATTATCTTCAAACCAATTTGCCATGAATTTTCCTTTTTGAGTAATACGCATAGGAGCGCAACACAATCCCCTCATTGCGTCCAACATAAGGATTGACTATAACGCATCCATTCCAAAGCTGAAAGCGCGACTTGATCAAGCCGAGCCCTTTCGAGGAGACAACAAATAAAACCCATGTCCAGTATTGCCATCTCGTTTGATCAATTCATGGAATCTTACTTACAATGAAGAGAAACTGCGATCGTTTGCACAAAGAGAGTACATCATGGTTTGGAGCATAAAAAATTGGCGACGGGATCAGATTCTTCAGCATGAAGCTATTCCTGATTCCCTTTGGTTCAAGTTGATCAATTTGCATTGCTTGAAGGGGCTTGATCCTGATGAGCTGACACGGCTGCGGGCATTGGCAACGCTTTTTGTGCATGACAAAACCATCAGCGGCGCACATGGCCTGGAGATCACCGACGAGATGCGGGTGATGATCGCGCTCCAGGCCTGCCTGCTGATTCTGAACCTTGACCTCGAGTACTACCGCAATTGGGTGCAGATCATTCTCTACCCAGGGGAATTCCTGCTGGAGTACGAGTATGTGGATGAATCCGGGGTCGCTCATTTCGTTCGCGACGCCGCATCAGGCGAAGCATGGTCTGCCGGACCGGTCATCCTTTCGTGGTATGACGTCATCAATGCAAAGCCCGGACATAATGTGGCCATCCATGAGTTTGCCCACAAAATTGACATGCTCCATGAAGGCGCCAATGGGTGTCCGGAATTGCATGCCAACATGAGTGCGTATCAGTGGCATGACATATTCAGCGCGGCGTACGAACACTTCTGCGCTCAGGTCGATCAGCACCATGAAACCGCCATCGATCCTTATGCAACCGAGAGTCCGGCGGAGTTCTTTGCAGTGATGAGCGAAATGTTTTTTGAACAGCCGCTCGTGCTGCAACAACATTATCCGGCAGTCTATGAGCAACTAATGCTATTTTACCGCCAGGATCCAGCGAAGCGCTGGCGGTAATTTCCTTCTTAGCGCGGCAACACATAATGCCGGTACTCGCAATTGCCGACATGAATGTCGCGCAACTGCGAATCTTCGATACCACCTTCAAAGTAGGCGATGAACACCCGCATCGTTTCTTCGTGCGCGATGATCAGCACATTCTCGTCCTTTTGACTTGCCAGCCAATCGATAAACCCCAGGATCCGCCGCTTATGATCCAGCACCGATTCGCCGCCATCGATGCGCATTTGCAGCGGATCAGCGCTGATCGCCCGGAAATAGTCAGCTATCGCCTTGCCTTCAAACCCTGAACGGATATCAGCCAAATCCGGGCAGATTTCGATCGGAACCGCATGAAATCGATTCAAGATCTCAGCCGTTTGGCGCGTGCGCGGCAATGGAGACACCAGAATACGCTTGAAAACTACATCTTTCAGCGCCAGCGCAGCCGATTCTGCCTGCGCGATACCGATTTCAGTCAAATGCACATTCTGACACGGATCATCATTGCACAGCCCCAGGTCGTTATAGTTGGTGCGGCCATGGCGCATGCAGTAGATATCCATCTGAGCAACCCTGCCTATGAACGAAGAAAAATATACTTGATCACCAATCGTACAAACGTGCAATTTCGCAGAAGATCACTTTTGTCCAATTTGATAGACTTCATCATGACTGCCTACATTCACTAAGATAACGTCATGTTCGCTTATCACTAACTCAAGGGTAATACGATAGTTAAGATTGATTGAAACCGAATGTAGCCCAGCCAATTTTCCGGTCAGCGAATGAATCCTCAAGGAAGGATGGAAGGGATTGAAAGCCAGAAGTTGTAAGGTTTTTCGATAAGGCTCTTTTAATTCCGGATGTTTCTGAGCAAAACGTTTAGCGCGTTTTTTATAACTTTCAGTGAAAATGAGCGTATAGCTCATTCGGTAAATACATCATCCACATGCTGATCAATACCTTCTTTGCTGAATCGATCCGTTGCCATGTCCTGTTTCGCTTCATACAATGCCGCTTCCAGCTCCATTTCACGCAAATAATGATATTGCTCAATTTTCATCACTACAAAACTCTCTTTACCACGTACAGTGATGATTTCCTCGGTTTTATCAGTCAGGCTCTCCTCAAGACAGGCGATTCCTTTGGTTTTTAAATCATTGGCTGTTATCATTTTAATAGCACTCTTAATAACATTATTCAATGTACGATTATAAGCATAAATAACGGCAATCCAAATAGAAAATGAAGAAGCGGCAGGAAAACTCTAAAAAATTATTCCATTCACCTGCCCCTTATCATCAAACGCTCATTCACACCCTATCAGTGAGCTTTATTATCTGATTTCTCTTAATTACCCAGCTTTCCCATCCACCCTAGCCCGCCAATAAATCGGCGCAAATTTCCCAGCCCACAGCCCAAAGTACGCCAGCCAGACCAACCCGGCAGTCACATAAAACAGCGGAGCGCCCGCTGGCACGATATCAGCCAATATGCGCAACACGGCCGTTGCCTGGAAGCCCAGAAACAGCAGCCAGGTAAATCGATCCAGTTCCAGAGGTCGGCCAGAATGACCGATGGTCACGCGCGATGCCATGGCGAGGATCATGCCCGAGAAGAAGCCGATGCCGATCGCGTGCAATGGTGCTAACCCCAACAGCAATGTACCGGAAGCAAAATAGATCAGGCTTTGCAGGCCATACAACGCCATTGCAACGCCCAGCCAGGCAAACGAAACGTGCAGCACTGCCAACAGGCTGACCTGGAAGCTGCGCTGGAATCCCCAGCGGTAGGACAAATAACCGGCGCACGCGGCCAGGGGTAAATCCACGATCCACAGATAGCCTGGCAACTCCAGCCATTGCAAGCTGCCATGCACCGCAATACCGGCCAGCATCAGCCACAACATCCAGAAAGGCCGCACCATTTCGTAATTGTCCAGCACGCGACTGGAAAAGAACGGAATCATGCGATGCGAAACGGTCAGAACGATGGGCAGCAAAAAGAACCAGATGCCGGCATGGCGCGCAAAATTGAGCACAGCCGGACTATCGGTCACCAGCCAGACCAAATACGCCGCCACGCCCAGCCATCCCATCAGCAGCGCCACGCTGATTACCCTGGCATGGCGCTTATCCTGCGCCGGCGTGGTCAACAGGATGCGAAACAGTACATACACCGCCACACTCCAACCCGCCAGCATCAGTTCCACGCCGGCGATACTGATCGCTTTGTGCGTCAACAAACCGGCATAAAACAGCGCCACCCCGGCAGCCATCGCCACGCACGTCATGACGTATTCGCGCGGCCTGACTTTGTCGCCGTTCATCCAGTTCGGGTACGTGGTAAACAAAAAACCGAAAATGAAGAAGGGAAAGAATCCATAAATCATCAGGAAGGCATGCGCCCACGTCGGCGGAACACTCCAATTGGTCATTGTTCCGGCGATGCCGTAGCGCCCGGTCAGATCGAATACCCACCACATTACCGTTAGCACGCCTTGCAGTGCACCCGCCAGAAACAGGCTGCGATGCGGAGCAGCCGACATATGATCCCAAACTGTCAATTGATTATCCATGCTGATTCCTTATGAAACACATCCTTACTCCATTCATTACACTATCTATCTAATTATCCAATAGAATGATTTCTCTAATAGCAGGTTATTTGTTATGATGCGGATCCTGCTTCATGCACCATACCTGCTTCATGCTTAACATTGATTTACACTGCCATTCCACCATTTCCGATGGTTTATTGACCCCTATTCAATTGGTTGAACGAGCCGCGTTGCGTGGTGTAACGACGATGGCGCTGACCGATCACGACGATATTGCCGGGCTTGCCGAGGCACGAAATGCCGCTGAAGCGAAAAGTATCACATTTATAAATGGCGTGGAAATATCCGTCAGTTGGCGCGGCCGTACGCTGCATATCGTTGGACTGAACATCGATCCGGAATATCCGCCCTTGGTTGAAGGCTTGGCCAACATTCGCGCCGGCCGCTCGCAACGCGCCGAAAATATTGCTGCAGAGCTCGCAAAAATCGGCATTCAGGGAAGCCTTGAAGGCGCATACGCTCATGTCGGTGAACGGCGTTTGATCGGCCGGACACATTTTGCGCGCTTCCTGGTTGAGCAAGGGTATGCCAAGGACGTAAAATCGGTCTTCAAAAAATATCTGGTCAAGGGCAAGCCGGGATACGCTTCGCATGAATGGGCAACGCTCAGTGACACCGTCGGTTGGATACGCGGTAGCGGTGGACGCGCCGTCATTGCGCATCCAGGACGGTATGGCCTGGGCAAAAATATCTGGAATGATTTATTGCAGGAATTTTATGCTTTCGGCGGATCCGCGATTGAAGTGATTACATCCAGTCATACGCCGGATCAAGTGCAACACTTTGCTCGACATGCGCACGCAATGAATTTAATGACTTCATGCGGTTCCGATTTCCATGGCCCAGGTGAAAGCTTTTTCGATTTGGGACAATTGCCCGAATTCCCAGCGGGATGCACGCCGGTGTGGCATGATTGGAATCACCAAGGATAGCCCGCTCAAAAATTGATTCATTCGCTTATCTTCCTTTAATTCGAATAGCGTCGTTACTGTGGCTCAATTTTTTTCAATTCATACAGACACCCCGCATTTGCGCCTGATCAGGCAAGCTGTCACCATTGTTCGGAATGGCGGAATTATCGTATATCCGACCGATTCCTGTTATGCACTGGGCTGTCATCTGGGCGACAAAGATGCGATGAATCGGATTCGCACGATCCGGCAAGTCGACGAGCGCCATCATTTCACGTTGGTCTGCCGCAATCTGGCCGAAATCTCCACCTATGCCAAAGTGGACAACAGCCAGTACCGTTTACTGAAGGCGACGACGCCAGGCAGTTATACGTTCATTCTGCAGGCAACCCGCGAAGTCCCGCGCCGCATGCAGCACCCCAAGCGCAATACCATAGGGTTGCGGGTTCCGGATCACCCGGTCGTTCTGGCACTATTGCAGGAATTGGATGAGCCGCTTCTCAGCTCCACATTGATTTTACCCGGCGACGACTATCCATTGAACGATGCCGAGGAAATCCGCAGCCGTTTGGAGCACCAGGTTGACTTGGTGATGGATGCCGGCTCTTGCGGGATAGAAATGACCACGGTGATCGACTTGACGACCGATGTGCCGGAATTGCTCCGGCAAGGCAAAGGCAGTATCGAAATTTTTGGAATCAGCCATGGATAGCATCATTCAGGGTATCGCCATTTACGCCTTGCCGGTCATTTTTGCGATCACGATGCATGAAGCGGCACATGGCTATATCGCTAAGCATTTTGGCGACTTCACGGCCTTTAATGAAGGCCGCATCAGCCTGAATCCCATCCGGCACATCGATCCCGTCGGTACCATTCTGGTTCCGCTGACATTATTTGTCCTCAGTAAATTGACAATGGGTGCAGGCTTTTTATTTGGCTGGGCCAAGCCGGTACCCGTCAATTTCTCCAATCTCCGCCAACCCAAGAGAGACATGCTGTGGGTGGCTGCTGCCGGTCCCGGCGCCAATTTGCTGATGGCGTTCTTCTGGGCGTTGATGATTAAATTGGCGATCCTCATGCCGCAGAGCGGTTTCGCCAAGCCACTGGCGCTGATGGGAATCGCCGGTATCGAAATCAACGTGGTTCTGATGATACTGAATCTGTTACCGCTGCCACCACTGGATGGCGGCCGAATGGCCGTGAGCCTGCTGCCGCATCGCTGGGCGTATCAATTCTCGCGCATTGAACCTTACGGTTTTATGATATTACTGCTATTGTTATTCAGCGGGGCGCTGGGTGCCGTGATCGGGCCCATGATCACGTGGGCAAAAATTGCCATCGTGTCACTGTTCGGATTATATGTCTAACAACGATTTACACTTAGGATATCACCATGTTTGCTGATCGCGTTTTATCGGGTATGCGTCCTACCGGCAGCCTGCATCTGGGACATTATCACGGCGTATTGAAGAATTGGGTCAAGTTGCAGCAGCAATACGAATGCCTGTTCTTCGTCGCCGATTGGCATGCATTGACGACGCATTACGATACGCCGGAAATCATCGAACAGAATGTCTGGGACATGGTTATCGACTGGCTGGCTGCGGGTGTCGATCCGTCGCAGGCCATCCTATTCATTCAATCCAAAGTACCGGCGCACGCCGAATTGTATCTTCTGCTGTCGATGATGACGCCGTTGGGCTGGCTGGAGCGCGTGCCCACTTATAAGGATCAGCAGGAAAAATTGACCGAAAAGGATCTCAGCACTTATGGATTCCTCGGCTATCCGCTGCTGCAAAGCGCAGACATTCTGATTTATCGCGCCAATCGGGTTCCGGTCGGCGAAGATCAAGCACCGCACCTCGAATTCACCCGCGAAATCTCCCGCCGCTTCAATCATATTTATGGCAAGGAACCAGGATTTGAAGAAAAAGCCGAATTAGCGATCAAGAAATTAGGTTCGAAAAAATCCAAGCTGTATGCCGAGTTGCGCACGTTGTATCAGGAACAGGGGGACGAGCGCGCGTTGGAAGAAGCGCATTCTCTGCTGAACGAACAGCAGAACCTCAGTTTGGGAGATCGCGAGCGGTTGTTCGGCTATCTGGAAGGCGGCGGCAAGATGATTCTGACCGAGCCGGAAACGCTGCTGACTGCGGCATCCAGAATGCCCGGGCTGGACGGTCAGAAAATGTCGAAATCGTACAACAACACCATCAGCCTGCGCGAAGATCCGGAAAGTATCCGCAAGAAAGTGCGCACCATGCCGACCGATCCGGCGCGTGTTCGGCGCAGCGATCCCGGTGACCCGGCCAAGTGCCCGGTATGGCAATTCCATTTGGTCTATTCGGATGACAAAACCCGTGATTGGGTTCAGCACGGCTGCAAAAACGCAGAAATTGGCTGCCTGGATTGCAAATCGCCGATCATCGACAGCATTCTTGCAGAACAGGCGCCGATGCTCGAACGCATCATGACATACGAAGAAGATCCCACATTGGTGCGCAATATCATTGCGGATGGCTGCGAAAAAGCGAATAAGCTGGCGGAAGAAACCATGCGCGACATCCGCGAGGCGATGGGACTCAATTATTCGTGATGAAATATCGCGATATTTGCACCTGCACCGCTGTTGAGCATCCATCGAAATCAGCGGACAGGCCACCGAAAAATAATCCGAATATAACCGCTGCAGTGCACATGCAGAAGGACATTCAAACGACAGGCAGAGACATTTCATGCCTCAAGGCCGCTTTTTCCTCCGCAGCCACCACCCACACCGGCTCTCAATAATCCAACCTTAATGGATTCAGTACTCGATATCGTCGATACTCCCCCAATAGCCCGAATCTGCGGCGAACCCTTGCTGGAAATTCCGCAGGATTTATATATTCCCCCGGATGCGCTCGAAGTTTTTCTGGATACGTTCCAAGGTCCGTTGGATTTGTTGCTGTATTTGATCCGCAAGCATAATCTGAATATTCTCGATATCCCGATGGCTGAACTGACTCAGCAATACATGAGCTATGTCGCGATGATGCGAGCCGATCAATTGGAATTGGCTGCCGAATACCTGCTGATGACGGCATTGTTGATTGAAATCAAATCCCGTATGCTGCTGCCCACCCCAAAAACGGAATCCGAACCAGAACACGATCCACGCGCGGAGCTGGTGCGACGATTGCTGGAATATGAACAAATGAAAAAAGCAGCGCTCCAACTGGCGGATCTGCCGCAAGCGGGGCGCGATTTCAATATCATTCAACTGTGGCTTGATCAACAAGCCACTGAGCAATTGCCCAACGTCCATATCGATGATCTTCGCCACGCTTGGATTGGTATCCTCACTCGCGCCAAAGTGAACCGTCATCATCAAATCAAGCGCGAAAACCTGTCTGTACGCGCCTTCATGAGCAAAATTCTACGCGAGCTACGTGCACATCATCACGTAGAATTCCAGGACTTGTTCAGCCCTACCGCAACCGTCACCGAAGTCGTCGTCACGTTCCTGGCATTACTGGAACTGGCCAAGGAATTACTGATAGAAATATCTCAATCGCATGCATTTGGAATGATTCATGTCCGCTCCATATCACCCACCTGATTCGCCAGAACCATCCAATCCGCTTACTCCCGATAGCATCAAGCGAATTCTGGAGGCTGCTCTATTGACAGCACAGGAGCCTTTACCGATCAGCGAGCTCAAAAAATTATTCGATCATGAATTCAATGCCGCGATGTTGTCGACCTTGCTGGAGGACATCCGCCGCGACTGGAATGACAAAGGGGTAGAATTGGTCAAAGTCGCCAGTGGCTGGCGTTTCCAAACCAAGCCGGCAATGCAGCCCTACCTGGATCGATTGACGCCGCAGCGCACACCGCGTTACTCCCGGGCGGTGATGGAAACACTCGCCATCATTGCTTACCGGCAACCTGTAACCCGTGGGGATATTGAAGAAATCCGCGGCGTCAGCGTCGCGACATCGGTACTGAAAACTCTGACTGCACGCGGCTGGATCGAATCAGTCGGCCACCGCAACGTGCCTGGCAAACCGGCCCTTTTTGCGACGACAGCGCGTTTTCTGGATGAATTGAATTTATGTTCTTTGGAAGAATTGCCGCCGCTTGAGGAAATGAAATCTTTGATCGAGGCGGGTGATCAGAATCACGAGTTGCCGCTGCCGGAATTCACACCGTCGACTGAGTCAAACTAGCCGCTCAGAAATCAGGATGCCTTGGCATCACGCTGGGCTTCGATCAAGGCCGGCGTCAAATGTGGCACGATCACTTGCAATAAGGATGCAAACACTTTGGGATTGCCTGCCACGATCTGGCCACTTTCCAGATAGGTTCCGTCGCCTTGCAAATCGCCTACCAATCCGCCGGCTTCAGTGATCAACAGGCAACCTGCAGCCATATCCCATGGCGCTAAGCCAATTTCCCAGAAACCATCATAGCGACCGGCTGCCACATAGGCTAAATCCAGCGCGGCCGAGCCCGGCCGCCGAATTCCGGCAGTTCGTGGCACGATATCCTTGAGCATCGCGAAATACGCATCCATATGCGTCAAATCGCGAAAAGGCAAGCCTGTCCCGATCAGACAGTCCTCGAACCGCGTCCGCTTGCTGACACGAATCCGATGGTCATTCAGATAGGCTCCACTTCCCCGGCTGGCAGTGAATAACTCATTATTGTTCGGATCGTATACCACAGCGTGAGTCAATACGCCTTTGTATTTCACGGCTATCGATACTGAATACTTGGGAAAACCATGCAGAAAGTTGGTCGTGCCGTCGAGTGGATCGATAATCCATTGATACTCCGATTTTTTGGAATCGCCTCGACTACCACCCTCCTCAGCTAAAATTGCATGATCAGGGTACGCTGTCGACAAGACTTTGATGATGGCTTCTTCGGCAGCACCATCGACTTCACTGACGTAGTCGCTATGCGATTTTTTCGACACCGTGAGCGCATCGAGATTCTGCGATGCCTGATTGATGATTCTACCGGCGCGGCGCGCGGCTTTCACCGCAATGGTGAGCATGGGATGCATGGTGTCGACTCGGAATTAACAAAAGAAGCGGGATTTTAATATGAATCGATGTGCTACGCTTGGATTTGTGATCAACGATCTGCCGAGCTTCGCGATATTTTGCGTGGCAAAAAAATCAGTTATGGTCGAAAAAGGCAATCATCATCAGATAACTTTGGAATGGTGGCGTATAACACCAGCAACGTGACATCAGGCAAAAAGGCATAGTCGTTACGAATACAAATGAGCCTCTTAGTGCCTGATCTCACATTATGGTCAAGTCAGTTTTCCGGGTGAGGCTAAAACCCGATCCCCACATACCCGCCAACGGTCATGCCACCGAATTTCGCGCCATCCAGCGATCCGGCTGTCAGTTGATAACGAGCATCTGCACCGATGACGAAATCTCTCCATAGCAGATATTCGGCTCCGGCTCCAAACATCACGCCCGGCTCCAAATACGTTACGGACTCGGAAGGCGGGCTGATCACGTGAATAGCCAAACCTCCGGGAATGACCCACGGTCTGAATCGGCCAAAATGAAGAAACTTGATTTTGGGCGCTGCCGTCAGCGTAAATTGATTCACCGTGACGCCCCTTGGATTGAGCGGCGCACCAGCCAGGATGCTGGGTTCATTCGCCAATGCATTGCCTTGTACACCGTGACCGAATTGCTTGTATTCAAACATCAGTTCAGCGTCGACTTCAGTTTTTGGCAATAACCCCCAGGTATCCCGGGTTAATTGAAAATCAAACCCTGCGCCTACATACCAGGCATTCCGGTCCGCCTGATCCTGCGCACCCAGCGGCACCACCCGGCTTTCGAGTGTCGTGCCATTGCGATGCTCATCGCTGCGAGCAAATCCCCCCCGGAAAAACAACATGGTGCGTTTTTCGCTGACCTCGGCGAACGAAACATCGCCAGCATCTGCTGCCGTTTTCTGCGGTTGCTCAACCTTCTGAGTGGCTTCCTGTATCTGCTCGACCTTTTTAGTCGTTTGGGTTGATGTCTCTTGGATCTGATCCATTTTACGCGTTGTCTGCGCAGATTCAGTCTTGATTCTGATCAATTCATCCTGAATTTCCTGCAGTTTCTTTTCTAATTGCTTTACGCGCTGATCCACTCCCGATTGCGCCATAACATGCGGAGAAGCCATCAAAGCACAACTTATAACACTGTGGCCAATGATCTGAGCTAAACGATATTTCATGAACCCTCCCTTCAGTGTAAATAATTCCACAATCAAAACATGCCATTAGATGAAAACCAAACGACAATATCCTGATGATTATAGTTTCATTAAGGTGAGCATAAAACCGAATTTAAAGCTGAAGATTACTTTTATTGAAGATAGTGGAAAAAAGAGACACTTTTCTTAACGGAGCTTGACAAAATTTTCGCGTGGTTGCGTCGAAATCGGGCCTGAGACGCTCATTTATCCAACGCCAATGGGCTTTCTCGCTTGATTACTTGCCTAACTGCACGTAGCTTGCATCCTTTTCAGCGCTTATTTTTTGCTTTCGCACATAAAAAAACACCTCACTAATAAGTGAGGTGTAATGGCTTCGTACGCACTTGTACTCTTCTGCTACGAAATCGAAGGAAAAAAACTAACCGATACAATTCATCTGCGTATGCAACTTTCATCAATAAAGATACACAATCAGATACCGCTAAAAACCAATACCCAAATATCCGCCCACCGTCAAGCCGCCGATTTTAGAGCCATCCAGTGACCCGGCTGTCAAATGGTAGCGTGCATCGGCGCCGACAAAGAAATCCTTCCAGAGCCGATACTCAGCACCACCTGCAAACATCACGCCGGGTTCTAAATATGTGACCGATTCAGAAGGTGGGCTGATCACGTGAATCGCCAGACCTCCGGGGATGATCCATGGTCTGAATCGCCCAAAATGGAGAAACTTGATTTTAGGTGCTGCCGTCAATGTGAATTGATTCACTGTCACCCCTCTGGGATTGAGCGGCGCCCCAGCCAGGATGCTGGGCTCATTCGCGAGCGCATTACCATGCACGCCATGGCCGAATTGTTTGTATTCAAACATCAATTCGGCATCGACCTCAGTTTTTGGCAATAATCCCCATGTATCCCGTGTCAGCTGGAAATCAAAACCGGCACCCACATACCACGCATTGCGATCGGCTTGATCCTGTGCGCCCAGCGGCACCACGCGGCTTTCTAGTGTGGCGCCGTTACGATGCTCGTCGCTGCGAGCAAAACCGCCCCGGAAAAATAACATGGTCCGTTTTTCGATGACATCGCTGCCACCCGTATCCATTCCCGTCTTTTGCTGTTGGGTAGTTTGCTGAATTTGTTCGACTTTCCGTGTCGTTTGTGTTGATGTTTCCTGGATCTGATCGACTTTCCGCGTAGTTTGCGCGGATTCAGTCTTTATTCTGATCAATTCATTCTGAATTTCCTGAAGCCTATTTTCCAATTGTCGAATACGCTGAGCTGCCGCATCATTCGCAAGCACCTGCGGTGCAGCAGCCGTCAAAGCAAGCAAAAGTGAGCCCGCAACACACTGGGCAGTTAACTTTTCCTTTTGCCAAAAATACTTCATATAATTCTCCTTTCTTTATTCGAACATTTTTTATGCTCTGTTAAAATCATTGCAGCAGCATATGAAAATACCTCACTGCCGATCTTGATCTGTATCAAGCCAATGCCAAACAACTGTGTATTTTTTTAAAATTTATGATGGCCAGCGACAAAACGTATGATTCCTTTCCGCCACTTGAAAACGCTCTCAGTGAGCCGAATGGTTTATTGGCTGCCGGCGGAGATCTTTCGCCGCGACGCCTGCTGGAGGCATACCGCAAAGGCATTTTTCCTTGGTTTAACAAGGACGAACCGATTCTTTGGTGGAGTCCTGATCCGCGTATGGTACTGTTCCCGAGCGAACTGAAAATTTCTCGTTCATTGCGTAAAACGCTCAAAAAGGATCACTACCGCATCCATACCGACCGTAGTTTCGACCAAGTGATGCACGCCTGCGCTTCACCCCGAAAAGAACAAACGGGCACATGGATACACCCGGAAATGATCGCGGCGTATGTGGATCTGCATGAGATGGGGCTGGCGCACTCGATTGAAACTTGGGTCGATGGATCGTTAGTGGGTGGACTGTATGGCGTTTCGTTAGGCAAGGTGTTTTTTGGCGAGTCGATGTTTTCATCGGTGACGGATGCATCAAAACTTGCCTTCGTTCATCTGGTGCAGCAATTACAAGCTTGGGGTTTTGGATTGATTGATTGCCAAGTCAAGAGCGATCACTTAGCATCGTTGGGTGCGCGCGAAATTTCAAGAATGGAGTTCAGTCAGCGCTTAGATTTGTTAATATCGTCCCTCGAGCCGAGCAAAAAATGGGATTTTGGCCGTACCAGGATCGAATGATGAATAAAATAGCAGAGCTGAAATTTCACATCACCAATCCCTACTCCTGTAGTTATTTACCGGACAAATTGGCCTGCTCGGAAGTTGCCTCGCCGGAATATCTCATTGACGATCAGATGTACGGGCAATTGATCCAAGCGGGTTTCCGTCGCAGCGGCCACTATACCTATCGGCCCAACTGCATGCATTGCCATGCTTGCTTATCCGTCCGAGTGAATGTTCAAGCATTTATTCCTCGACGGACTCAACGCCGCGCCTGGAAGCAGCATCAAAATCTGACAGCCACCCAGCATTCGCTTCACTATAATGCGGATCATTACGCGCTGTATCAGCAATATCAACTGACACGGCATTCGGGAGGGGGAATGGATCATGACTGCCGTGAGCAGTATCAGAATTTCTTGCTGCAAAGCCATGTCAATTCCAAACTGCTCGAGTTTCGTGACGGTGGAAAATTGCGCATGATCAGCATCATCGATGTGTTGCCCGATGGATTATCATCGGTTTATACATTTTACGATGCGGAAATCCCTCATGCCAGCTTCGGCACCTATAACGTCCTGTGGCAAATCGAACAATGCCGGCGTCTCGGTTTGAAGTATCTCTACTTGGGCTACTGGATCAAGGAAAACCGAAAGATGTGCTATAAAGCCAATTTCCAGCCCTTGGAAGTGTTGATCCATGGCAACTGGCAGTTGCTCGCGGATACCTCCTCGCTCCCGGATGACGATCAGTAATCTGTTCAGATAGAATTGCTCATGATGCTTTATACGCTATTTCGCCCGCTGTTGTTCACGCTGGATCCTGAGTCCGCACATCGTCTGACGTTCAGTGCTCTTGAGCAGGCAAAACAATGGGGACTGTTAAAACCTGCCATTATTCCATGCCAACCCCGGCGCATCATGGGATTGGATTTTCCAAATCCGGTCGGACTAGCCGCTGGATTGGATAAAAATGGCGAGCATCTGGATGCGTTGGCTGATTTGGGGTTTGGTTTCATCGAAATCGGCACAGTCACTCCTCGGCCTCAACCAGGAAATCCCCCGCCCCGTATGTTTCGCATTCCGCAGGCCGGCGCGGTGATCAATCGATTGGGATTCAACAATCATGGCGTGGACAAACTCATCGAGAACATCAGCCATACACAATACCGGGGCATTCTGGGCATTAATATCGGTAAAAATTTTGATACGCCATTGGGTAAGGCCGCTGACGATTACCGGCTGGGTCTGCAAAAAGTTTACCGTTATGCGAGTTATGTCACCGTCAATATTTCTTCGCCGAACACACTGCATCTGCGACAACTTCAGACTACGGATGCATTGGATGATTTGCTGAGACAATTGAAATCCGAGCAAGAAAAATTGGCGCAGATACATGGCAAATACGTGCCTATGGTTGTCAAAATCGCACCCGATCTGGATGCCGAGCAAATCCAATCGATCGCAGCATTGCTGATGACTCATCAGATCGATGGCGTCATCGCCACCAATACGACTGTTTCACGCTCGGGTATCGAGCACTTGCCCATCGCGCAGGAAGCCGGAGGATTAAGCGGCGCACCGTTAACTCATCGCGCCACGGCGGTGATCCAGCAATTGCATAACCTGTTGCACGACGGTATTCCCATTATCGGTGTAGGGGGCATCATGTCGGCACAGAATGCCGAAGAAAAATTCATGGCGGGCGCCCGGCTGGTACAACTATATACCGGCTTGATCTATCGCGGTCCGGAACTGGTCAAAGAAGCTGCGCAAGCGATCTGCGCACCTCAAATCTTGTAATAATGCCACTCATGAATCAACACCTGACAGAACAGATCGATGCCCTCCTGCCTCAAACACAATGCCGCAAATGCGGCTTCTCAGGATGCAAACCCTATGCCGAAGCGATTGCCGCAGGCCGTGCCGATATCAATCAATGCCCTCCCGGCGGTCAGGAAGGAATACAGCAATTGGCCCGGTTACTGGGCATCCCGCCAAAGCCCCTCAATATCGCGCATGGTGTACCAAACACCGGCAGAATGGCTGCCTTGATTGACGAAACAATGTGCATCGGCTGTACCTTCTGCGTTCAGGCATGTCCTGTCGATGCAATTGTCGGTGCGGCCAAGCAGTTGCATACCGTCATCGCCGCCGAATGTACCGGTTGCGAGTTGTGTATAGCACCGTGTCCAATGGATTGCATCCGCTTAGTGTCTGCGGATGCGGTGCCGATGCCTGCTCCACAGGATGCGCGGCTGCGCCATCGATCAAGATCGCAGCGACTGGATCAAGCAGAACGCCTGAAGAAAGAACAGCCCGAGAACACCGTAAGTGCGCTCGTCCACGACTTACCTTCCACCACTGCAACTGAGCGCAAAAAAGCAATTGTACAAGCAGCCCTTGACCGCGCCCTGGCGTTGCGCGCTCAAACGGACAACAACCAGCCTTCCATGCAGCCATAATGAACTCCACCAAGCGGCGCGCAATATTCACGTGCCTTCAATCCGCCAATCCTCATCCAACGACAGAATTGGAATATCATTCTCCTTTTGAGTTGCTGATTGCCGTCATCCTATCGGCTCAGGCAACGGATAAGAGCGTTAATGTAGCGACAAGAAAATTATTCCCATTGGCTAATACACCGGCAAAAATACTGGCTTTAGGAGAAGCGGGTTTGGTTGATTGCATCAAACGCATCGGATTATATAAAACCAAAGCCAAAAATATTCTGGCCACATGTCAATTGCTGATGCAACACTATCAGGGCGAAGTTCCCCGCACCCGGGAATTGCTGGAGAAGTTACCCGGCGTAGGGCGTAAGACCGCAAATGTGCTATTGAACACTGCCTTTGGAGAACCGACGATCGCAGTCGATACTCATATCTTCCGGGTTGCCAACCGGACAGGTCTAGCTCCGGGCAAGAATGTTCTGGAAGTGGAGTTGAAGCTGTTGAAGGTCGTGCCCAAGGAATTTCGGCTGGACGCACATCACTGGCTGATTCTTCATGGTCGATATGTATGCAAAGCCAGAAAACCGGACTGTCCGCACTGCATCATCAATCATTTGTGTGAATTCAAGGGAAAAACCATCTGAGTACTATTATTCCACTATGTTCAAACCCTCCAGAGACCAGGCGCGGCAGTTATTTTTCGATACGTGGCGCAAATACCGTCAACACGAAATTCTGTCAGGCATTGAAACGATTGCATTGGATGTCATACTGTTACATCCCGAATATCACGCCATTCTGGACGACGCAGAACGGTTCTTGACTAAGGACTATTTGCCTGAAACCGGCGAAACCAATCCCTTTCTGCACATGAGCATGCATGTCGCGCTCAACGAGCAGCTCTCGATTGATCAACCCAAAGGAATTCGCGAACGATTTTCACGTCTGCAACAAATGACGGGCGATGATCACACTGCAGCACACCACATCATAGAATGTCTGGCAGAAATGATTTGGCAGGCTCAACGCAATGAAACTGCACCCGATGCTGCAATTTATTTCGCATGCCTGGATAAACGGTTAAACTCGAGAATCGAGTAAATCAGATATGAAAACAGGATAAATCCGGCAACGCCGATATTTATCCTGTTAATTAATTCGGAAAATAAATAAGATATCTTATTTATTTGTTTGAATTCAGAGCCCCTGTTTGGCTTGAATAATAAAATGCCAAATTGTCAATGTCAGCAGTGCTCAGATTAGCGGCCATTCCTGCCATCACTGGGTCTTTACGGTTACCGTTCTTATAATCTTGCAGCACTTTTGCAAGGTAAGTTCTGTATTGTCCACCGATTTTCGGGAAATTAGGTGCAGGGCTATTACCATCTGCGCCATGGCATGACGCACACACTTCAGCTGCTTTACTTTTACCTGCTTCAATATCAGCAGCCATCACTTGACCAGAAAGTATCAAAGCTGCGCCGGCTACTGCGGCTATCACATAATTCTTCATAATTCCGTTCCTTGCGTTAATCACTTAATTAATTTTTAGAATAATAAGCTGCGAAATCTTCGATGTCTTGCTGAGACAGTGTTTTCGCCAAACTCGTCATGGTCGGATGACTGCGGGTGCCATTTTTATATCCTTCCAATGCCTTGATAATATAGTCGGCATGTTGTCCGCCCAGTTTGGGAACATGATATGCGCTAGGAAATGCTGTTTTATACCCTTGAATTCCGTGACAACCTTCACACATTGATAACTTTTCCTTGGCTGCTGCTGCGTCACCAGCCGCTTGGGTAACTCCGGATAATGCGAAAAGCATACCCAAGCCGAGTAATAAATTCATAATCAATTTTTGTTTCATGTAAGCCTCCTTCTCTCAAAAGTGGAACTTTAAACGATGCGCCCGATTTGGTCAATGAATAGTGTAAGCATGTCCATGTTGTTTATGGGGAAATTGACTGCAAGAACTAACTTTTGATAACCGATTTTGCTTCCAATTCTTCCCATCGTGTGAGGCAGTCAGTCAATTCTTTTTCGATTTCAGCAAAACGGGCTTGCAATGTTTTTACTTCATCTGGATGATCACGATAAATCGTTGGCTGATTCAGGCGCATAACAATATGCGCTTGCTCCTGCTCCAAACTCTCAATTTTACCCGGTAATGCCTCAAGTTCGCGTATTTCCTGGTAACTCAGTTTCTTGACGCGAGATGGCCGGGGTGATTTAGAACTGCCGACGAGCGAAGTCGCTGACTGCTTCGATACTAGCTTCTCGTCGTTGATAGTATCTTCAAAATGTTTCGCACGAATCCAATCTTCATAGCCGCCGATATATTCACACAATTTTCCATTTCCTTCAAATGCGATTACTTGTGTGACCACATTATCCAGGAATTCACGATCATGACTTACCAGAAACAACGTGCCGGTATAGTCCTGCAACAGGGCCTCGAGCATTTCAAGCGTTTCGATATCGAGATCATTGGTCGGCTCATCCAGAACCAGCACATTTGCAGGGCGGGTAAACAGCCGGGCGAGCAACAGCCGGTTACGCTCGCCACCTGAAAGTGATTTGACGGGAGACCGGGCACGTTCCGGCGCGAACAAAAAATCTTCCAGATAACTGATCACGTGCTTGCGCTTGCCGTTAATCTCAACAAAATCCGATCCTTGGCTGATCGTATCCGTCAACACCATGTCTTCATTGAGTTGCTCGCGCATCTGGTCAAAATAGGCTACCGACAATTTAGTGCCTTGCTGAATTGTGCCCGAATCAGGCTGCAATTCGCCTAGAATCAATTTCAGCAATGTCGATTTACCGGCTCCATTCGGGCCCAACAGTCCTACCCGGTCACCGCGCATGATACGACACGAGAAATCCTTGATGATGACTCGATCACCATAGTTTTTATTGACATGCTCGAGCTCGGCGACCAGCTTACCCGAACGCTCCCCGACATCCAGATTGATACTGACTTTACCGAGCCGATCCCGCCGCGCGGCCCGCTCCAAGCGCAGCGCCTCCAATCGCCGCACTCTGCCTTCATTGCGGGTGCGCCGCGCCTCGACTCCCTTGCGTATCCAGACTTCTTCCTGAGCCAGGAATTTGTCGAATTTCTGCTGATGAATGGACTCAACCTCAAGCATCTCGGCTTTTTTTAGCTGAAAATCAGAAAATTTACCTGAAAAACTCGTTAGATTGCCGCGATCCAGTTCGATGATTCGCGTCGCCACATTATCCAAAAAGCGCCGATCATGGGTAATGAACAACACGCTGCCCGCGAAACCTTGCAATAACGTTTCCAGCCATTCTATCGACGAAAAATCAAGATGATTGGTAGGCTCATCCAGCAGCAATACATCCGGCGATACCACCAGCGCACGCGCCAGCGCCACGCGTTTTTTCAAACCGCCGGAAAGATGTTCAATCCGAGTATCCGCCGGCAAGTTCAGTTTGTCGATCACGGTTTCAATGGTGGCCTGAAAATTCCAGCCATTCTCGGCTTCCAAAGCGCTCTGCAACTCTTGCAATTGCGCCAGCAATGTTCCGGTATCCTCTCCCGCTTCGCTCAGTGCATGCGAAACGTCATGATAATCGAGCAATATCTGACTGATGTTCCCCAATCCATTCGCCACTTCCTCATACACGGTACTTATCGGATTCAATAACGGTTCTTGCGACACATACCCCAATCTTAGGTTCGGCGCCCGCCACAGCTTGCCATCATCCAACTTCAGCTCGCCGGCAACAGCGCGTAATAAACTGGACTTACCTCCGCCATTTCTACCGATCAGGCCCACGCGCTCAAACGGATCAAGCTGCAAGCTGGCATGATCAAGCAGCGCATGATGGCCAAAAGCCAAACATGCATTTTCCAAGGTAATAAAAGGCATTTATAAGATCTAACGTGAACAAATCAGATGAAAAGGAAATGTACTGGGATGCTTTTCAGCGCAACCCAAAAAGTTGGCCATTTTGTCATGCTTTAGGTAGCTTTGAGAAGCAAAAATCAAACACAAACAAAAATGGAGCTCAAAGCTCCATTTTTGCGCCATGATCTGATTTCTGCAACCGGATCATTCACCGGCCGTGACATTGATCTTTTTCGGTTGAACAGCCTCGCGCTTCGGTATCACGACTTCCAAAACGCCATGTTTCGAAGCAGCCGAGATGGCTTCAGAATTGGCCGTATCCGGCAAACTGAAACGCCGGTAAAAGGAACCATACGTGCGCTCAACCCGTTTATAGCCATCTTTTTCTGTTTGCGCTTCAGATTTCTTTTCACCTTTGATCGTCAATACGCCATCTTCCATGCTGATATCGATTTCCTCAGGCTTGACACCAGGAATGTCCGCATGAATGACGAATTTATCCGCCTCTTCCTTGATATCCACCGCAGGCGCCCACTCCGCTGTTGCGGTGGAACCTTCGGCAACGTTCCGTTCCAATTCTCTTTGCAGCTGGCTCAGCAACCCCCAGGGTTCATAACGTGTAATGGCCATAATACGATTCTCCTCATTGATTAAAAAAGTACCACGCGTTTAATCGATCAACGCCTCATTCAATCTCATTGCTCAATTTTCGGATGCGGCGTTCTTTACAGTTACAAAAACAAGCTTCAGGAACCGATATAAGGATGATTCAATTTTTTTCAAGCCGATGCGGAAGGAAACACTAAAAATACGAACATGACCTAAAACAGCAATCATTGCGCAGCATGCCGCCGCAACCTCACGAATATCGCCAGCGGTACCAACAGTAAGAGCACAATCCAATACCAATGCCGTTTGAGCCCTTCCGACCAATTCGACTGGATATCCACATTCGCTTCTGCGAGCTCCAGAATTTTTGCGCCTACCTGGGCATCATCCTTCGTCAATAAATGCAATTGGAATTTCAATACTTGATCGCCCGATGACTCGGGCGTCACCCGCCAACGCCAACTCGCCGTGCCCCCATACACTGAAACAGGATCAAGCGGCCCGGTTCGATCGATCTCAAAATCCTCACCGAGGATTTCAGCGCGCATGTTCGGTGCAATCACGCCAGTAATCCCGAGAATCGACGTGCCTTCAGAGGCGGTGGTAATGAGCTCGTTCAAAAATTTGACCAGATGTTTCGTCTCCAGATTCAGAGCCACATCAAAGCTTTCATATTGCCTGGCCGACGATGGCATCGTGACGACGGCACTATCGACCGGCAATTTCATGACTACCGGATTAGATGGCCGCTTACCCGACATGAAATGCAGAAATGAATTAATTGAAAACGGCACGATCAACAATACCAGCAGTAATGCCGCCGGCATGATCAAATTAAAATTAAGCCCGGATGATTCCGGCTCTGAGTTGCGCATGATTTTCTCCCAGGGTGTAGTCATTCATGGGGCAAATCATATCACTCCCAGAAAAGAAACCGAGTAAATTGGATATTTTGAGAGTGCCAATAGCGAGCCGAATCGAAATTATTTTATGCTGTACTTTCTGAGCTCTTTTCGTCCCGCCCGGCAATTCGGAAACACCCTCTCCACCACCTGCCAAAACGCCTGCGAATGATTCATCTCAATCAAATGCGTCAGTTCGTGCGCGACGACATAATCCACCAAATGCAGCGGTATCTGAACCAAGCGCCAATTGAGACTAATGAGTCCACGGCTGTTGCAACTGCCCCAGCGCGTGGCAGCGTTCGACAAACGAAACGAAGGCGCAGGTAGACTCAGGGCTTGGGCGTAAATATCGATGCGTTGCTTGAAACAGGTAATCGCTTGCTGTTGGTACCAGCTCATCACGAATTTTTCGACCTGGTGCGGCGTCAATTCGATCGCCGGTCCTTTCATAACGTTATCCCCGCAATACGGGAGCATCGTGATTTCACCGGACGATTGCAATGTCAGACGCCACGGCTCGCCAAGCAACGGAAAAATGGCATCCTGCCGCCATTCCAAGGAAAGGTTTTTTTTATTGCTCCACAGATCAAGCTTTTGGGTGATCCATTCGGCTTTTTTCTGCAGAAAACCATCGATTTGAGGAAGCGCAGCATGCAACGGCGCGCTGATCCGCAGTCCGCGATGATCGATGCATAAGCCGATCGATCTGCGCCTGCTCCGCGTCAGCGTATAAGCGATTGAGCGGCCACAAATGAGGGTTTGTACCTGCACGGCTACATTTTTTGCGGATGCGGATGCCGAAGGCTGATCTGCTGCATTTCGCTTTCGATCCATGTTTCCACTTGCGCGTTCAATTCTCCAGCTTCCATTCCTGTCGGGTCGATCGGTTTGCCGATACTGACGGTCACCGTACCCGGCAATTTAACGAACGAATTGCGTCCCCATAATTCTCCGGCATTATGCGCCACCGGTACCACCATGGTGTTGGTATGGGTTGCGAGCCAAGCGCCACCGATGCGATACTTGCCACGCTGCCCAGGCGGAATGCGCGTGCCTTCTGGAAAGATTACGATCCAGAATCCTTGCTGCAAACGATCCTTGCCTTGTTCGACGATTTGCTCCAGCGCTTTTTTGCGGGCGCTGCGATCAATCGCAATCGGGCTGGTCATTGCCAAACCCCAACCAAAAAACGGGATACGCAGCAACTCCTTTTTCAGCACCCAGACCTGCGGTGGAAAAATTTTCTGAAAAGCCAGCGTCTCCCAGGCCGATTGATGCTTGGAAAGCACGATGCTCGGCGTAGTCGGAATATTTTCGGCGCCGAGGATGTGATAGCGGATGCCGCATACATGCCGCAACAGGAACAGCATGATGAACGTCCAACTGGACGTCACGCGATAACGATGCTGCGGGGATAACGGAAAGCAAGCCAACGTGACCAGTGCGTACGGTGGCGTAATCAGGATTTGCAGCAACATGTATACCGTCGAACGGACAAATGCCACGATCATGCTTCCCCGACCAGTGTATCGACTGCCGCCGCCAGATTCTCAAACACCTGGGTATTGGCGGGAATATCCGGGTGAGCGTGGGTGGTCTGACCATTGCCGGTCAGCACCAGGATGGGTATTGCACCGACCGCGGCTGCAGCCTGCAAATCCTTCAATGAATCGCCAACGATAGGCACAGTTTTCAACGTCACGCCATAGCGTTGCACGATTTCATCAAACATGCCGATGGCCGGTTTGCGGCAGGTACACTGATCAGCGCTGGTATGCGGACAAAAGAATATCGCATCGATACGCCCGCCCATCTGATTGACGGCCTTATACATCTTGTCATTGATCGTGTTGTACGTGGCCATATCGAGCAGCCCCCGCCCAATGCCTGATTGATTGGTGGCGATCACGACACGATAACCGGCATGCGTCAGCCGCCCGATCGCCTCGAGGCTGCCCGGAATAGGTTTCCATTCCTCCGGGGTTTTGATGAAAGTATCGCTGCTTTGATTGATGACCCCTGCCTGGTCAAGAATGATCAGCTTCATCGGTTAATTGACCGCCAACTTGGAAATATCCGCGACGCGGTTCATGGTGTGATGGAGCTGCGCCAATAACGCCAATCGATTATTGCGCAATGACGCATCGTCAACATTCACCATGACATGATCAAAAAAATCATCCACCGGTGTTCTCAAGGCCGCCAATATTTGCAGCGACCCGGTGTAATCGCCGGCTGCAAACGAGTCTTCCGCCTTCGGCAGCAGCTCCGTCAACACCTGATGCAATGCCTGTTCTGCAGGCTCTTTCAGCGTACTGGCATCAACCGTGGCGGGAACACTGCCTTCCGCTTTCTTCAGGATGTTGCCGACCCGCTTGTTGGCTGCCACCAAGCTGACCGCCTCCGGCAGTGCGGCAAATGCCCGCACGGCAGCGAGACGTTTGGGAATATCACTAATTAGTTGCGGATTCAGACTGAGCACCGCATCGACTTCCTGGGCGGTGTAGCCTTGGTCGCGCAAGTAGCTAGTGAGACGTTCGTAAATGAATATTTGTAAATCAGCTAAATCAGGCATTCCACTTGTATCGAGTTCTAAAGGATCAAAAATTTCTTCCTTCACTAGATTGATCAATTCATTCAACTGAAGCGGTAAGTCTTTCTCGATTAAAATCCTTATAACGCCCAATGCATGTCGCCGCAACGCAAACGGATCTTTGTCACCGGTAGGGATTTCACCGATGCCGAACATATTCACCAGCGTTTCCAATTTATCCGCGAGCGCCACGCATACTCCGACTCGATTGCGCGGCAATTCATCGCCGGCAAAACGCGGTTTGTAATGATCTTCGATGGCAAACGCAACATCATCGCTTAAACCTTCATATTGCGCGTAATAGCGTCCCATAATGCCTTGCAGTTCGGGAAATTCACCAACCATGTCGGTCAGTAAATCCGCCTTCGCTAACTCAGCAGCACCATAAGCCGGATCAGCCAGCGCATTTCCACCCAATTTTTCACCAATCAGAGTTGCGATGTCGCGAACATAATTCATGCGACGACCTTGCGTACCGAGTTTGTTGTGATACACCACCCTATCCAGTTCCTGCACACGCGACTTCAACTCCCGCTTGCGATCCTGATCGAAGAAAAACTTGGCGTCGGCCAGGCGCGAGCGAACCACGCGTTCATTGCCGGCGATGATCTGAGCTGGGTCGGCGGGCTGGATATTGGCCACCAGCAGGAACGTATTGGCAAGTTTTCCTTGCGCATCGAGCAACGGAAAATATTTCTGATTGGCTTTCATGGTCAGAATCAGGCATTCCTGCGGCACATGCAAAAATTCGGCATCGAATTGGCCAACCAGCACATTGGGATGCTCGACCAGCGCAGTCACTTCATCCAGCAGCGCATCGTCGTCGATGAGCGTGAGTTTCTGCTGTGCAACGGCAGCAGCCAATTGGCGTGCAATTTCCGTACGGCGCTCGGCAAAATGAGCGATCACAGCGCCTTCTACCGCAAGTTGCTCAGCGTAGCTATCCGCATTGTGCAACACGATCGGATCAACTTTCGCTTCAAAGCGATGGCCCTGTGTTTCGCGTCCGGCTTGCAAGCCGAGCACGCTGACCGGCACGACATCGGCGCCATGCAACGCAATCAGCGCATGCACCGGGCGCACGAAATCGACGCTCTGCCAGCCATCTGCCAACTGATAAGTCATCACCTTGGGAATCGGCAACCGGCCGATTGTTTCCTGCACGGCTTTTTGCAGACCATCGGTCAATGAAATGCCCTTGACCGTGCTATCCCAGAACAAGGTTTCGGCTTTGCCATCCATGATGCGCTTGAGTTGCGGCACAACCGACGCATCCGCACCCAAGCTCGCCAGTTTTTTCAGCAGCGGCGGTGTGGCTTGACCGTGCGCATCCAATCCGACCGCCACCGGCATCAATTTCTGGGAAACCGGTTTATCCGCTGCCTGAGCAGCAACGTTGGCGATATGCACCGCCAGCCGTCTGGGGGTGGCGTACGGCGTAATCGCTGCATCGGACGCGATCAATCCTTGCGCTTTCAGGCTAGCGGCGAGTAGCTCGGAGAAACTCGCACCCAATTGTTTCAACGACTTAGGCGGCAGCTCTTCCACCAGCAATTCGACGAGCAGGTTTTTGGTCATGATGCGATTTCCTGCATATCAGGCATTTGCGAGACCCATTCACGACGCGCCAGCGGGAACGGCGGATTGAGGTTTTTGCGGCTGTCGTAATAGGCTTTCGCCACCTGCCGCGACAGGTTGCGTATACGGCCGATATACGCCGCGCGCTCGGTCACTGAAATAGCGCCGCGCGCATCGAGCAGATTGAAGGTATGTGCCGCTTTCAAGACTTGCTCGTAGGCCGGCAACGCCAATTGCTTTGCGATCAGATGATTGGCCTGCGCTTCATATTTGCTGAATGCCAGAAACAGAAATTCGGTATCGCTATGTTCAAAGTTGTAGGTCGACTGTTCCACTTCGTTCTGATGATAGACATCGTGATAGGTCAGACCCTTGGTCCAGGTCAGGTCAAACACGCTTTCAACCCCTTGCAGATACATGGCCAGACGCTCCAGGCCATAGGTAATTTCTCCGGTGATGGGCCTGCAATTGATACCGCCGACTTGCTGGAAATAGGTGAATTGCGTGACTTCCATGCCATTCAACCACGTTTCCCAACCCAGCCCCCAAGCACCCAGTGTCGGATTTTCCCAATCGTCCTCGAGCAGGCGCACATCGTTTTGCGTCAAGTCAAACCCCAGTTCACGCAGCGAATCGAAATACAACTCGAGAATATTCGCCGGTGCCGGTTTCAGCACCACCTGGAATTGATAGTAATGCTGCAAGCGGTTCGGGTTATCGCCATAGCGCCCATCCTTGGGCCGGCGCGAAGGCTGCACATACGCGGCCTTCCATGGTTCGGGGCCGATTGCACGCAAGAACGTGGCGGTATGGCTGGTGCCGGCGCCGACTTCCATATCGTAGGGCTGCAGGATCGCGCAACCTTGTTTGTCCCAATACTGCTGAAGAGTCAGAATGATTTCCTGGAACGTGAGTATCGCCATGAAAAATTGAATTGAGTTGTCATCAAAAAAGTTAGCCGAATTTTACCGGGTTTTACCTCTACCGCGAAAGGCGGACATCAATCCCAACGTCAGAATCAACCCGGCAAGCACCAATAGCACAAAATTCCCAGTGCGCACATACGGCGTGGCGCCGCTGAATCCCTGTGCCCATCCGTGCAATGCGGCAGTGGTGAAAATTTCTATGGTTTGCAACACCTTGCCGCGTTCATCGATGATCGCCGTCACGCCGGTATTGGTGGCACGCAACATATAGCGGCCGGTTTCCAGCGCACGCATCTGCGAAATCTGCAAATGCTGCTGCGGCCCGATCGAGCGCCCAAACCAGGCGTCATTGCTGACGTTGACCAGCAGCGTCGCCTGCGGTAACTGCAGAATGATTTCTTCGCCGAACACATCCTCATAACAAATATTGACTGCCACTCGCTGTCCGGCAATGTCCATGGGCTGCTGATCCAAGCCGCCGCGCGAGAAATCCGCCAACGGGATTTTCAGCACATCGATCACCCAGCCAAAAATAGGCTTCAACGGAATGAATTCGCCAAAGGGCACCAAGTGATGCTTGCGGTAGTGCTGTTCCGGCGCAGAACCGAAACTGAACATCGTGTTGTAATAATCGTCTCCACCATCAACCGTGCGTTCGGCCAGGCCAATCAGCACATCGCCATTATTCTTTTTGGCATGTTCAGACAAATAGGATAAATAGGTCTTCGGCATGACGTCGCTGAACAACGGAATCGAAATTTCCGGCGTGACAATCAAGCGGCTATCACTGGCCAGAATCAGATCGGCATAGGTTTTCATGGTATTCTCGAGATGGTCCTCGCGCCATTTCAAATCCTGCGCGATATTGCCCTGCAACAGGCTGACACTGACCGGCTCACCCTCCGGCTTGACCCATTCGATCATCTGCAAACCGAAGCCGCTCAGCCAGATCAGCACCAATGGCAGACCATAACGCCAATTCTTGAAGCCTTTCTCAAAGCATATGAACAGCAGGGCGGCACTCAACACCAGCAACAGCGAAATCCCATAGACGCCAACCAGCGGAGCATAGCCCACCAAGGGGCTATGCGGTGCCTGAGAATAACCGACGGTCAACCAAGGGAATCCTGTGAACAGCGTACCGCGCAGCCACTCGCAGAGCATCCACGAAGCCGCAGCCACCAGCGCCCATAGGAAAAACGAACTGGGCTGCAATCTGGCGAGCAACCAACTGCTCAGAGCCGGAAATAACGACAAGTAGGCACACAGGACGATCAACGCAATGACGGCTGTATGCACCGGCATTGCGCCGAAATCATGCAGGCTGACGTAAATCCATGTCACCCCCGCAGAGAATAATCCCATACCGAAGCAAAACCCCCACCATGCGGCTTGCCGGGGCGTTCGGCTGTGATAGCAAAAACCGAGCAAGATCGCCAGGGTAATGACTGGAACGGGAAAAAAATAGAACGGCGCGAACCCAAGTACGGTCAGCATGCCCAATAAAAAAACAACGATCGGTTTGATATGATTCAGATTCACGGATCAACGCCAAAGTAATCGATGGAATAAAATCAGCGATGCCAATACTGCCCATACTGGCGGCACCGCTGCTTGTTCAATAGTATGTCATTATGAACTTTCGTGATGTAATACTGTTCTGACCAGCTTGTCAGGCAGTCGCCTATCATAAATTAATCAGCCTCTGATGGGCGCTCGATCTGATGTTATTTTTTATGAGCATGCAGCAAACTAGGAACTAAATAATTATTTATTCACTTTATTGTCCGTATAAAAGTAGAATATGCTCACGACTGGGCGCACGAACGGATCAAGAAATGATCGCACATTGCGCAATCAAATTTCTCGGAAGGCTATAAAATCGTTGTATTTTTTCCTATATTTGAAAAACAATTGGATTTTTCATGACATTTAAAATTCTCTGCATGGCGCTACTGCTTGGATTAGCTGCCTGCGCACAGACTCCCATCAAAGAAAACCTCAATACTGAAGAAACAAAAGAGTCTGCGGAGCAGGACGATACCAGTCAACTCAACTTACCCAAGCAAGAACTCACTGCCCCTATTCTATTTGATTTCTTGGTAGGTGAGACCGCTTTGCAGCGAGGCAATCTGGACATTGCGATGAATCGCTATATCAAGCTGGCTAAGAATACGCGCGATCCGCGAATTGCCAAACGCGCCAGTGAAATTGCGCTCCATGCCGGCAATGCTCAGGCGGCGGAACAAGCCACCACGCTGTGGCTCGAGCTTGATCCGGAATCCGCAGAAGCGCGCCAGACCATCGCAGCGTTATTGGTCAATCTCGGCAAATTGGACGCCGCCCGTCCACATTTGGAAAAATTACTCGCGTCCGAAAAAGACGGTGTCGGCACCGCCTTCATGCAGCTCAATCAACTGCTCTCGCGCAACCCCAATAAAGCCGCCACGTTGAAATTAGTTCAGCAGCTTTCTCAGCCCTACAAGGATTTGCCGGAAATCCATTTTGCCATTTCTCAGGCTGCATGGTTTGCCAATCAGCATCAGCTTGCTTCGGAAGAAATGCAACGCGCGCTGGCGTTGCGCCCCGACTGGGAGATTGCCGCGATCCACAACGGCCGGATTCTGCAACGCGTCTCTCCGGCCAATGCGAATGAGTTCTATCGTGATTATCTGACCAAGTACCCTGCGGCCTATGAAGTCAGGATCGCCTATATCCGGCAATTGATCAATGATGGCGCGTTGGAGTCGGCGCAAGAACAGTTGCAGTTTCTGATCGACAAGGATTCTCAGGATCCTGAAATCGTATTGGCCATCGGCCTTCTGGCGGCAGAAATGGGCAAGCTCGATATTACCGAGTCAAGCTTTAAGAAAGCGTTGCGGCTGGATTATAAAGACCCCAGCGCGATCCACTTCCATCTGGGACAAATCTATGAAGAAACCAAACGTTTCGATCAAGCAATGGAGTCTTATCAACTGGTCAAAAGCGGAGCGCGTTACTTGCCGGCACAGATTCGCTATGCCGATCTGCTGGCGCTGAAAGGCAATCTGCAAGAAGCCCGTGAAAATCTGCATAAACTGCCCGCATCGAACGATCAGCAAACCGCCCATTTGATCCTGGCGGAAGCGCAGATGCTGCGCAGAGTCAAAGCTCATCAGGAAGTATTTGACATATTGAACGATGGATTGAAGAAACTGCCCGATTATCCGGAATTGCTTTATGATCGGGCGCTGGCAGCCGACAAGCTGGGTAAGTTCAAGATACTGGAACAGGATTTACGCAAGCTGATCAAACTGAAGCCGGACAGCGCTCATGCCTACAATGCGCTGGGATACAGCCTTGCCGAACGGGGATCTCATTTGCCCGAAGCACTCAAATTAATCAAGAAAGCCGTCGAGCTTTCTCCGGAAGATCCCTACATCATGGATAGCCTCGGTTGGGTTCACTATCGCATGGGTAATCTCGTCGAAGGTTTGAATTATTTGAATCTGGCCTTTGCTGCACGCCCCGATGCCGAAATTGCCGCGCATCTGGGAGAGGTTCTGTGGATGAAAGGCGCCAAGGAAGATGCTAAAAACATCTGGCGATTTGCATTGGAAAAAGACCCGGACAATGAAGTGTTGCTTGAAACCTTGCAACGCTTCATCAAAAAGAAAGCCATCGATTAGTCGGGCATGGGAATAATGCAATCACATATTTGATGCAAAAAAACATCACTTGGCAGTACAATGACCCGGCTCGATCACGATCGTCGAACTCATCCAACTCCTTATGAGTAGCGAAAAAACCTCCAAAAATGCCTAATACTAACCCTGTACTCGAATTCAAGAGCAGTACCTTTTTTGCGCCTATTCTGATTCTGTTCAAGAATGACATGATCGCAATCGAAGAATCATTACAGGAAAAAATCAATTTGGCACCGGAGTTTTTCAAGGATTCCCCCCTTATCATCGATTTACGGGAACTGAATAAGCACCAGCAGGATTTCGATTTTGCACAGATCGTACAGATGGTTCGCAAAGTCGGTTTTTTCCCGGTGGGTATTCGTGGCGGCAGTGAACAGCAAAACATGCAAGCGCGCGCACTGTCCATTCCAGTGGATGCGGGTCGAGACCAAGGCAACTCAGCCCCACTGGGCGAACCGCAAAAACAGGATCTGGCTCAACAACCGGCCGCGCAACCAGAAACAACTGTCGCCCATGAACCGCCTTCATCTGCTGCAGTGCCTCCACCCGCTGCTGCCACGATGTTGATTACTCAGCCCATCCGCTCCGGCCAGCGCATCTACGCGACCGGCGACTTGATCATCCTGTCGCAAGTCAGCGCTGGGGCTGAAATAATGGCTGAAGGCAATATACATGTCTATAATACCCTGAGGGGACGGGCGCTGGCCGGAGTGCATGGAAATACAGCCGCGCGGATATTCTGCTTCGATTTGCAGGCTGAGCTGATTTCAATCGCCGGTGATTATAAAACCAGCGAGGATCTGAATAAACAAACTCACGACGGTCCTGTGCAAATTTATCTGCAAGATCACGCATTGATCATCAAGGAAATTGCTTAAAAAAGCTCTGAACACAGGAACGAGCGATGGTCAGGCAAAGCATCATCGGGTGAAAAAACGCAATCTTTTAAGGATATATCAGCATATTGAGCGTGATTTCAAACCACGGCCGTATTCAATCGAGTCGAATGCAGCAGTCTTCAGCGTTTTTTAAAGAATATACATAGCTAAGGAGGTTCAATTGGCAAGAATTATCGTCGTAACATCAGGCAAGGGAGGTGTGGGTAAAACCACAACAAGCGCGGCAATTGCAATGGGATTGGCAAAAGCAGGCTACAAAACCGCTGTGATCGATTTCGACGTCGGCCTGCGCAATCTGGATCTGATTCTCGGCTGCGAACGGCGAGTGGTCTATGACTTCATCAATGTCATCAATGGAGAAGCCAGCCTTAGTCAAGCACTGATCCGGGACAAGAATTGCAACCTGCTCTATATTCTGCCCGCATCTCAAACCCGCGACAAGGACGCGCTCACTCTGGAAGGCGTCGGTAAGGTTCTGGATGAATTATCGAAAGAATTTCAATATATCGTATGCGATTCTCCGGCAGGGATTGAAAAGGGTGCCAACCTGGCCCTGTACTTTGCCGATGATGCGTTCGTAGTGACCAATCCGGAAATTTCGTCAGTACGGGACTCCGACCGCATGCTCGGCATTCTGTCCAGCAAATCCCGACGCGCTGAGCGAAATGAAGAACCGATCAAGGAATATTTACTGCTCACGCGATATGACGCTCAGCGCGTTAAATCCGGAGAAATGCTCGGCCTTGATGACGTTCAGGAGATTCTGTCGCTTGAATTACTGGGAATCATTCCTGAATCAAAATCGGTTTTATCTGCCTCCAATGCTGGGGTACCCGTCATTCTTGATGAAAAAAGCGAAGCCGGTCAAGCCTATAGCGATGTAGTAGCACGATATCTCGGAGAAAAACGTCCTCATCGATTCATTGATGGCAAACAAAGTTTTCTCAAAAGGCTTTTCGGAGGAAGATCATGAGTTTACTCGACTATTTCAGATCATCTAAACCTAAAACTGCGCCCCTGGCGAAGGAACGATTGCAAATCCTGGTGGCGCATGAGCGCACTCACCGTAATCAGCCTTCCTATTTACCACAATTGCAGAAAGAACTCCTCGAAGTCATTCGCAAATATGTCAATGTCGATCAGGATGCGATATCCGTCAATTTTGAGCAAGACGAGAATCAAGAGACCTTAGAGCTCAATATTGTGCTGCCGGACTATCACAATGCCAACAAGGAATTGAATAATTAATGGATCGATCTTCATAGAATCTGTGATATCTACTCAATATCAGCGATCTCTGCATTATAAGATGAGAAAAATTAAGTCCCCCAACACTTGGTTCAACAGCCATCAGTGCGACCTTTGGAGGTGGCTTCTCATCGGTTGTCTTTTTTCATTCGTTTCCGGTTGCGCCAGTTTGACGCCTCAAACCAGTACTGAATCAATCAGCACTGTCTATCTGCAACCTTCCGCACCCGCTTCCGCAAAGCCGGCTGCCGATTTCAACATTCTGGGTCGGATCTCCATTCAAGATCGGGATCAAAGCTCTTCCGGAACCTTCCGCTGGCAGCACCTTGCCAGCAACGATGAGATTCTGCTATTTACACCGCTTGGCCAAACCATTGCCGAGATAACCAACAGCCCGGAAGGTGTTCGTTTGATTACCTCCAAACTCGAAGCTTTCTATGCCAAGGACGTAGAAAGTCTCACTGAGGAAATACTGGGTTGGCGCTTACCGTTGAGTGGATTGCAATACTGGATCCAGGGCGTGCATTCTCCGCTTAGTGGCGCTGAGAAAGACGTCAATACTGCCGGGCAAACAGTAGCCATTCGCCAGGATGGCTGGAAAATTCTTTATACCCATTACACGTCTGCGCAATCCGATCAACCTCCTCGTCCGAGAGTATTGGAGCTCGTGTATGCAGATTTGAGAATCAGATTGGCTATCGATAACTGGAACGTTGAGTAACCTCCTTCCACTGCTCTGACCGTTTTTTCTATGCACACATTTTCCGCTCCTGCCAAGCTGAACCTTTTCTTGCATGTCGTTGGCCGCAAGCCGGATGGTTATCATTTGCTGCAGACAGTGTTTCGCTTCATCGATTTTTCTGATCAGCTAAGTTTCAATGTACGCGCTGATGGCGTGATCAAACTCCATACTCCAGTGAGCGGCGTACCGGAAGACAATGATTTATGTGTGCGCGCCGCCAAGCTGCTCAAGCAAGAAATCCATACCGATCAAGGCGCCGATATTTTTTTGCAGAAACAGATTCCCATGGGCGGAGGTCTCGGCGGTGGAAGCTCTGACGCGGCGACTACATTATTGGCGCTCAATCATTTATGGAAGCTCAATCTGGACAAAGACCGCTTATTAGGACTCGGGCTTCAACTCGGCGCGGATGTTCCGGTATTCATTTTTGGCAACAATGCCTTTGCCGAGGGAATCGGTGAGAAACTCGCCGCCATTGACCTGCCGGCGGCATGGTATCTGGTGCTCGTGCCCCCAGTGCAAGTATCCACCGCCGAAATTTTTGCGAGTAAGGAATTGACACGCAACACATTACCCATCAAAATACCGCCCTTTTCCGTGTGGCAAGGCCACAACGATTTGGAAGCAGTCGTATGTCAGCGTTATCCTGAAGTAAGTCGTTGCTTGGAGTGGCTAAAGCAGTTAGAACATACTACAATATCAAGAATGAGCGGTTCCGGTTCTTGCGTATTTGCGGAGTTCGCGACTGAAGAGGATGCTCAGGTTGCTTTCAAACAGCTTCCAGCGAATATGAAAGGTTTTATAGCCAAAGGATTGGATCGCCATCCTTTGCATGATTTGATGAATGAATAACTCTTGGGGAGTCGCCAAGTGGTAAGGCACCGGATTTTGATTCCGGCATTCGTAGGTTCGATCCCTACCTCCCCAGCCAAATATCAAATAATAACAAGACAAGTACATCCGGTTGCTTGCAGTTCCCTAAGCTTATCAAGACGGACGGAAGATAGCTTCATGTTTGATCACTGCAAAAAGCACCGATGAATAAGAGTACGTTGGGCTCCTCTTTTTGAGCTAATTATTTCTAAGAAATCACATGTCCTACGACAGTTTGATGGTTTTTACCGGTACCGCCAACCCTAAATTGGCTCAAGATGCCGTCAAGCATCTCAATATTCATTTAGGACGAGCCACGGTAGGTCGTTTCAGTGACGGTGAGATCATGGTGGAAATCCTTGAAAATGTTCGCGGAAAGGATGTTTTCGTACTTCAGTCCACTTGCGCCCCCACCAATGACAGCCTGATGGAAATACTGGTGATGGTCGATGCGCTGAAGCGTGCCTCTGCTGGGCGCATCACCGCAGCCATTCCCTACTTTGGCTATGCTCGCCAAGACAGACGGCCACGTTCCGTGCGGGTACCGATCACGGCAAAGGTAGTAGCCAATATGCTCACGACCGTGGGCATTGATCGATTGCTGACCATGGATTTGCACTCGGACCAGATCCAGGGTTTCTTTGATATTCCGGTCGACAATATTTATGGCATGCCGATTCTGCTTGGCGATATCTGGAAGCATAATTATCAGAACCTCGTCGTCGTGTCTCCGGATGTCGGTGGCGTGGTGCGGGCTCGGCATCTGGCCAAACGATTGGAGTGCGATCTGGCCATCATCGATAAGCGCCGCCCGAAACCAAACGAAGCGAAAGTCATGAACATCATTGGGGAAGTCAAGGATCGCACGTGCGTCATCATCGATGACATGGTTGATACCGCCAATACTTTATGCCAGGCAGCCAAGGCCCTGAAAGACCATGGCGCGAAATCGGTGCTGGCCTACTCCACGCATGCGGTATTATCCGGCAGCGCAGTTCAACGAATCCAAGAATCCGCACTGGATAAACTGGTCGTCACGGATACCATTCCATTGCGCGACGATGCGCTGGCGTGTGACCGCATTTGCCAACTGAGCATTGCCAATCTGCTGGCCGAAACCATGCTACGAATCAGTAACGAAAGCTCACTCAGCTCGCTGTTCATGGAGTAATTTACCGCAGTTTCTTTAACCGGTTTGTTTGGTCGCGAACAAATCATTTTTTGGAGTAATCACGATGAAAATAGAAATCAGCGCCGACAAGCGCACATTGCAGGGAAAGGGTGCGAGCCGCCGCCTGCGTGGTTCTGGCAAAGTGCCGGCAATCATTTACGGTGGCGATCAGCAAGCTCAATCGATTGAGATGGATCACAATGATTTATTTCATAAATTGAAATTGGAAGCTTTCCATGCTTCCGTGCTGACGCTGAGTGTGGCGGGCAAGAAGGAACCCGTGCTGTTGCGGGACATCCAGATGCATCCTTACAAGCAGCAAGTACTGCACGTCGATTTCCAGAGAGTCGACAAGAATAAAAAAATTCACATGAAAGTCCCGCTGCACTTCATCAACGCAGAAATATCACCGGGCGTGAAAACCTCCGGTGGCATCGTGTCTCACATTCTTACCGAAGTGGACATCAGTTGCCTACCCGAAGATCTGCCTGAATTCATTTCCGTGGATTTGGCAGAAATGACTGCCGGACATACCCTTCACCTCAGCGATCTAGCGCTTCCAAAAGGCGTTGAAACCGTTGCGCTTCACAAGGGTGACAATTTACCGGTGGCAACCATCGTCATTCCGCGCTCAGTACTCTCCGAAGAAGCTGCGACAGAAGCCAGCGCTGAGACCAAGGCTGGATAAAGCAAATATTTCTAATCGTTGGACAATGAATCTGTCGAGATTGAATAGTTTCGGCAGATTTGTTTTTTCCATCTGTATCTTTCTGACAGCGACTGATCACCGGCCATGAAACTCATCGTTGGATTGGGAAACCCCGGCAGAGAATACGACGGTACCCGGCATAACGCCGGTTTCGACTGGGTCGACCAGCTAGCGCACAAACTGCAAGTTTCGCTCAGACCGGAATCGCGTTTTCATGGTCTGTGCGCGCAAATCCGCCAGAAAGACGCCGATGTGTGGCTGCTGGAACCGCAAACGTTCATGAATCGCAGCGGTCAATCGGTTGCCGCGCTGTGTCAGTTTTATAAAATCCAGCCGCAGGACATGATCGTCGTGCACGATGAACTGGATCTGCCGCCCGGCGTGGCAAAACTGAAAAAAGGCGGCGGTTTGGGCGGGCATAACGGTCTTAAGGATATCGCGGCAAAAATGGGTACTCAGGATTTCTGGCGATTGCGCATCGGCATCGGTCATCCGGGTGATCGCAACGCCGTCGTCGGATATGTACTGCATCCTCCGCGCAAGGAGGAAGCGCCGTTGATCGACGAAGCCATCGCCCGCAGCCTGGAAGTCTGGCCGCTCATCGTGCAAGGCGCATGCGAAGCTGCCATGCTGAAATTGCACACAAAAGCATAACCATGCGGCAAAACTTTCATACAATCGTCGTTTAACCTTTTAATGAGAATCAGGTCATGAGTCTGAAATGCGGAATCGTCGGTCTTCCCAATGTCGGCAAATCCACTCTGTTTAACGCGTTGACCAAGGCGGGCATCGCTGCGGAAAATTATCCCTTCTGCACCATCGATCCGAACGTCGGCATCGTCGAAGTACCCGATCCACGCCTGCAAAAACTCAGCGACATCGTCAAGCCGCAAAAAGTGCAACCGGCTATCGTCGAATTCGTCGACATCGCCGGACTGGTCGCGGGCGCGTCCAAAGGCGAAGGATTAGGCAACAAGTTTCTCGCCAACATCCGTGAAACCGATGGCATCGTCAACATGGTGCGCTGCTTCGCCGATGACAACGTCGTGCATGTCGCCGGCAAGGTCGATCCGATCTCCGATATCGAAGTGATCCAGACCGAACTGTCTCTGGCCGACCTCGCCACGGTGGAAAAAACGCTGCTACGCGAATCCAAGGTCGCCAAATCCGGCAACAAGGATGCCATCAAGCTGTGTGCCTTGCTGGAAAAAGTGCAAGCGCATCTGAACGAAGGCAACCCCGCCAGAACGCTCGATCTCGATAAGGAACAAAAGCATCTGCTGCAACCACTATGCCTGTTGACGGCCAAACCCGCGATCTACGTCGCCAACGTCAACGACCACGGTTTTGAAAACAACCCGCTGCTCACCCGCGTGCAGGAATACGCTGCCAAGGAAGGCGCACCGGTCGTAGCCATCTGCGCCGCGCTCGAAGCCGAAATCGCGGAACTGTCCGACGAGGACAAGAAAATCTTTCTGGCCGACCTGAACCTCGAAGAACCCGGCCTCAACCGCCTGGTGCGCGCCGGCTATGACTTGCTCGGATTGCAAACCTACTTCACCGCCGGCGTCAAGGAAGTCCGCGCCTGGACCATCCACAAAGGCGACACCGCTCCGCAGGCCGCCGGCGTCATCCACACCGATTTTGAAAAAGGTTTCATCCGCGCCGAAGTCATCAGCTATGACGACTTCATCGCCTACAACGGCGAACAAGGCGCCAAGGAAGCCGGTAAAATGCGCCTCGAAGGCAAGGAATACGTCGTCAAGGACGGTGATGTGATGCATTTTCGCTTCAATGTTTGAGCAATATGTCTCAAATTTCCTATTTTTGCGACACATTAGATTGACGTGTCGCTGCGAGCGACATAAACTGACGATATGTCGCAAAAATGCAAAAATTAAACTATGTCAGCTTGGCGTCCGGATCAACCCTACAACGATCTTCCGCTTTTACCTCCCGCAATTGAGCTGGAAACACGCACGGTGCTCAAACAATGCATCGCAGCCCGAGCAGCATTGGCAGAACTCAAGCAAGCCGCCGAACTCATCCCCAATCAGGGCGTTCTGATTAATACCCTGCCGCTGCTTGAAGCCCAAGCCAGCTCGGAAATCGAAAACATCGTCACCACCACAGACCGTTTGTTCCAGTTTCAGAGCGCTAATGAATACGCCGACCCGGTGACACGAGAAGCCCTGCGTTACAGTAGCGCTTTACTCGAAGGATTCCAAACATTGCAGCAGCATCCGCTGAACACCCGCACTGCGGAACAAGTATGCACACGCATCAAGGGCACGGATATGCAAGTGCGGCGCGTTCCTGGAACGGCGCTGGCCAATCAGGCAACCGGCGAAGTGATTTACACACCACCTGCCGGGGAATATCTGCTGCGCACTCAATTAGCTAACTGGGAACGCTACCTACACGAAGCACGCGAAATCGACCCGCTGGTCCGCATGGCAGCGGGGCATTACCAATTCGAAGCAATTCACCCGTTCACCGACGGCAATGGCCGCACCGGGCGCGTGCTGAATAGCCTGTTCCTGATCCAGGAAGATCTGCTGACACTACCAATCCTGTATCTCAGCCGTTACATCATTAAAAATAAAATCGAATATTACCGCCTGCTACTCGATGTCACGCGTAGCCAAGCATGGGAACCGTGGATCGTCTATTTGCTGCAAGGCATCGAAGACACAGCACACTGGACCACTGCAAAAATAGCCGCGATCCGTACTTTGTCAGAATTGACAATTACTCATGTGAAGCAAGTCGCACCGAAAATCTACAGCCGCGAACTGGTCGATCTGATTTTCGATCTGCCCTACTGCCGGATTCAAAATCTGGTTGAAAAAAATATCGCCGGACGTCAAGCTGCCTCACGCTATCTCAAGCAATTAGTAGACATCGGCGTGCTGGAAGAAAGAATCGTAGGACGCGAGAAATTATTCATCCATCCCAAATTGATGCAGTTACTGACACGAGATGACAATGTTGTTACCGCCTACTGATGATGGAACAAATAAGGCCGTGAACCAGCTTATCGAACGAGGTATTGCTCAAGGCTTAATTACCTTCGATGCCGACCAAAAGAATATTGTGTGCAGGATCCAGAACAAGCGGTTTCGATTCAATGTAGAAATTAATGTCATCAAATTCAAGCACATATCCATCTGCAAAACTAACACCACAAGGCTACCGGCTACGCTAAAGCAACTATTTTCTGGAGTACATTGAATGCAGTTCATCACTCACGGCCCCGATATTCCAGATGCACTGCTACAGGCACATGAGGAAGGTCGCGTGGTGTTCTTCTGCGGCGCCGGCATTTCCTATCCCGCCGGTTTGCCAGGTTTCAAGGGGCTGGTGGAACAGATTTATCAGCTGAATGGCACAACACTCAACGACATTGAGCGAGATGCTTTCAAGCGCGAACAGTTCGATGCCACACTTGATTTGCTGGAGCGCCGTCTACCTGGCCAACGACTGGCTGTCCGAAACAAGCTGGCGCAGGCGCTGAAACCGAAGTTCCGCCGCAAGGGTGCTACCGATACGCAGGCGGCGCTGTTGCGTCTGGCTCGCAGCCGCGAGGGCGCGCTACGGCTGGTCACCACTAACTTCGACCGCGTGTTTCATGCGGCAGCCAAGCGCACAGGCCAGGCGTTCCAGGCCTATACGGCACCGATGTTGCCGATCCCGAAGAACAGCCGCTGGAACGGGCTGGTCTATCTGCACGGCCTCCTGCCAGAAAAAACGGACGACACTGCCTTGAACCAGCTAGTGATCACCAGCGGTGATTTTGGGTTGGCATACCTGACCGAGCGCTGGGCGGCGCGCTTCGTGAGCGAGCTGTTCCGCAACTACGTGGTCTGTTTCGTGGGCTACAGCATCCACGATCCGGTATTGCGCTATATGATGGATGCGTTGGCCGCCGACCGGATACTGGGCGAAGTCACACCGCAGGCCTGGGCGCTGGGTGATTGTGAGTCGGGGCAGGAAAACCGCAAGATCAACGAGTGGAAAGCCAAGGGCGTCACGCCGATCCTGTACAACGTGACGGCCGACGCGCATGGCCATTCGGCCCTACACCAGACCTTGCAAGCCTGGGCCGAAACCTACCGCGACGGCGTACTGGGCAAGGAACGCATCGTAATCAGCCACGCCCTGGCGCGGCCTTCGGCAAGCACACGACAAGACGATTTCGTAGGTCGGATGCTGTGGGCCTTGTCGGACAAATCGGGGCTGCCGGCCAAACGGTTTGCCGATTTCAATCCCGTCCCGTCGCTGGATTGGTTGCTGGAGGCCTTCTCGGACGAACGCTATCAGCATAGCGATCTGGCTCGCTTCGACGTGCCGCCTCGTGACGAGGCAGACGCCAAATTACGCTTCAGCCTGATTCATCGACCTGCGTCCTATGACCGTGCACTACCGCTGCGGCTGGTCTCCGGCGGCATCACTGATAGCCAGTGGGACGACGTGATGTTTTATCTGGCTCAGTGGCTCACGCGCCATCTGGATGACCCGAGGCTTATCCTCTGGATCGCGCAACGTGGTGGCCGGATACACGACCGCTGGTTGCGGCTGATCGAAGATAAACTGGATCACTTGGCCTCGTTGCAACGTAATGACAAGACCGCTGAACTGGATGATATCCGCTTACACGCACCCAAGGCCATCCCGGGGCCGCTGATGCGAACCCTGTGGCGCCTGCTGCTCAGTGGACGAGTAAAATCACCGTGGCGCACTTTCGATCTTTATCGTTGGAAAGATCGTCTGAAGCGGGAAGGGCTAACCACTACACTACGACTGGAACTGCGTGACCTACTCGCACCCCGTGTGGCGTTAAAGCAGCGGTTTCGCTGGGGTGATGAGGAAGCGAACACGGACGAACCCGCGCACATCGAACAATTGATGGACTGGGAACTGGTGCTGACCTCTGATCGCGTTCACTCGACTCTGCGCGACTTTGCCGATGAAAAGTGGATAGCAGCCTTGCCGCAGTTGTTAGAAGACTTCCAGCAACTGCTGCGCGATTCACTGTACCTGTTGCGCGAAATTGGCGAAGATAATGACCGCAGGGACAGCTCTCACTGGAATTTGCCCTCTATTACCCCACACTGGCAAAACCGGGGCTTCCACGACTGGGTAAGCTTGATTGAATTGCTACGCGATGCCTGGCTGGCTCTTCGTACCAAAGATAGTACACGCGCTGTGCGGATCGCCCAGGACTGGTTCGAGTTGCCGTATCCCACCTTTAAACGACTTGCCCTGTTTGCTGCCAGTCAGGATGGTTGCATCGCGCCCGAGCAGTGGGTGAACTGGTTGCTGGCCGATGGTGCCTGGTGGCTGTGGTCGACGAATACGGGGCGGGAGGTGTTCAGACTGTTCGTTCTGCAGGGACACCAACTGGCAGAGGCCGCTCAGGAACGTTTGGAATCAGCCATCCTGGCCGGCCCACCGCGCGAGATGTACTGGGATGATCTGGAACCAGAACGGTGGCAAGACTTGGTGGCTCACTCTGTCTGGCTGCATCTGGCCAAACTGAACGCATCGGGCCTCACGCTGGGGGCACTTGCAGCGGCACGCTTGGCCGAATTGTCCAATGAATACACGCAGTTGGCCGCGAATGAAAGTGATGAATTCTCCTGCTGGATGGGTGGTACCGGCGATCCTGACTATGAAGAAAGTCAGGATATCGATATTGCGCCTCGAAAGCGACGCGAACTCGTGCAATGGCTTAAAAAACCACAATCTGAACGGCGATCCTTCTACAACGACACGTGGCGCGACGCCTGCCGAAAGCACTTACTGAACAGCCTGTACGCGCTATGCGATTTGACACAAGATGACGAATGGCCAGCCAGCCGATGGCGCGAGGCCCTGCAGGCCTGGAGCGAAGAAGGCAAGGTGTTGCGGTCCTGGCGCTACGCCGCGCCTCTGGTACAGACCATGCCCGCCTCCATCCTGCAGGAACTTGCCCACAGTGTGACATGGTGGATTGAAGCTGTTTCAAAGTCGATCAATCAGCACGAGGAGATTCTGCTGAACCTGTGCCGCCGGGTTCTGGCCCTGCCATTTGAAGCAGGCACCGGGATGACTCGCAATGGTGAGCCGCTTGATCACCCTGTTACCGAAGCCATCAATCATCCGGTAGGGCATGTCACGCAGGCACTGATCAACCTTTGGTTCAAACGCAATCCAAACGACAACGATCAGCTTCCCGCCGACATCAAGCCCTACTTCACAGAAATCTGCGATACGCAAGTGGATCGGTTTCGCCACGGCCGAGTACTGCTGGGTTCGCAATTAATCGCGCTCTTCCGAGTTGACCGCACCTGGACCGAGCAATATCTCTTGCCGCTGTTGTGTTGGAACAATCCGGTTGAGGCAAAAGCCGTGTGGGAAGGTTTCCTGTGGTCGCCACGCTTATACCAGCCCCTGCTGACTGCATTCAAGCCTCAGTTCCTAGAAAGCGCAAACCACTATACTAGCCTAGGCGAACACCGTCAGCAGCTCGCAGCTTTTCTGACCTATGCAGCGCTCGGGCCGATCGAGGGTTACACCGCGAATGAGTTCCAGTCCGCGATTGGCGCTCTCCCTAAAGAAGGACTGGAAGAATGCGCACGCGCGCTGTATCAGGCGCTTGAAGGAGCCGCCGACCAGCGCAAAGCCTATTGGAAAAATCGTGTCCAACCGTTCTGGCAAGACATTTGGCCCAAATTCCGCGACCTCGCTACGCCGCAAATCGCCGAGTCATTGACCCGCCTGGTCATTGCTGCCGGAGGCGAATTCCCAGCGGCCTTGGCTGCGATACGAAACTGGTTGCAACCCATTGAACACCCACATTACGTTGTAGATACACTCCACGAATCGGGATTATGCGCACGATTCCCGTCAGATGCTCTGTACCTGCTAGATGTAGTGATTGCTAATCAACAGTATCGGGCACCCCAGGAATTGAGGCAATGTTTGGACGAAATCGTGCATGCTGCGCCAAAGCTTGCTCAAGACTCTCGTTACCTGAGGCTACAAGAATACCTACGGAAGCAAGGTCTCTGAATTGAATGCGGCAGAATCATACGACAATCCAATCGACCTGTTTGAGCTTGTGGTCGATCAGTTGGCGTGCCTTTTCTTCGGGATTGATGCGTATTTTTCCCTAACCCGCGGTAAAACGAGATATCGCATCGGATCAGCAATAACCTAGCGTTAACAAAGAGTTTGCATTATATCCGGATTGATCGGTGCCGATGACTCTATGCTTTGTTATATCGCCACAATCACCCGCACGGCATCAACGGTCAATGCTTCCCACTTCCCTGTATGATTTCATCGTTCCTACTCAGACGGGCTCCCAAGCCATACGGAATTAGACCACAATGTAAAATCACCGGTTTTCAACTCATTCTTGCCGCCGGGAGTGCGCCGCATCCTTGAGCAGCACTGCTTTGCTGTACTACAAAAATTCGTCCAGATGGTTTTCGATTATCGCCACGGTGATCGGTAATTGCAGTGCCTGATACTCATGCACCGCAATGTTGCGGAATCCCACCATGCGCTTCAGCTTGTCCGCCAAGGCCGCATCGATCCAGCCTGCCTGCGCCAGCAGCGCAAACACATCGCGCGCGCTTTGCGGGATACCCAGCCGTTCTCGGCGGATCAAGTGCTGCCCCATATCCAGCGCCGCTTCACAGGCGCGCTGGATGTTCAGAATGGCGGCGTCTTGCCGGGTATGATTTTTGGCAAACGTGGCGGGATCGGCTTCGTATTCTTCGCGAGCGCGCAGCACACAACGCTCAATGGTGGCGGCTTTGTTCAGCAAGACGTCATCGGCCATACACGCTCCCGCTGTGTCGAATGTCTTCAATCAATGTATTCCGGGCCTCATCCAGCGCGGTCTTGTCACTCAGAGTGGCTGCTTCAAAAAGCGCCGCCTGACTATCCTTTTGCCACCAGCGTACGCCGGTGGTAATGATCTGATATTGCATGACAGTCGAAGCCGCCCGGAGATCGAGCAAATCCACGGCACAACACGCAACATCGGCCAATTCTCCAGCCAGATCGAACAACAGCAATGGATCGGCATAACCGGCCACCAATACCGCCAGATCCAGATCGCTTTCAGCACTGGCATGGCCCTGGATGCGGCTGCCAAAGGCATACAGCGCCAGCAGTCCGGGCAAGCGATCTTGCACTCGCTTCAAGATGATTTCTTTGTTCATACGGTCTCCTGAACTCAGAGAGTGGGACAGACTCTGGCGTGCATCATACCCTCTCGCCACTGATATCACTGCTTTTTTCGTCATTCCCCGTTAGCACCTCAGCTTTTTTCATCATTCCCGCGAAAGCGGGAATCCAGTGCCTTCGACCCCGCAGTCCGCCTCATGGCTTTACGTCGCCACAATCACCCGCACGGCATCAAGCCGCAGATGGCTGGACTGCAATGCGGCGGTCAGTTGCTGCAATTGTTGCTCGAAGAACTGAATTTCCTCGTCGCGCACGTTCGGGTTGACGTGTTGCAGCGCTTTGAGGCGTTCGATTTCCGGGGTGAAGGTTTGCCGGATGCGCGCTTCGGCTGCGGCGATGAGTTGCGGCGCTTGTGCGTTGGCCTGTTGTTCGCCCGCAGCTAGCAGTTCGCGGATGGCGTCTTCTTTCAGTTGGATCACTTGCTTGGCGATACCGGTCGCAACCGGTTGCAGGTGTTGATTGACCGCTTCGTGGTCGAGGTGCGGATAATCGCCGTTGCCTTGTTCGTCCAGCAGAATGCGGATCACGGCGGGCGGCAGGTAGCGGTTGCTTTGCTGCACGTTATGGCCGCCCGCTTCGAGCACAAATAGGGTTTCCAGCAGCAAAGTACCAGGCTGCACGCGTTTGTGCTTCAGCATGACCACCACGACGTTACCGGTTTCCTGACTGAGAATCCGCTCCATGGCGTGCGTGACCATCGGGTGTTCCCATGTCAGGAAATGCATATCCTCATTACCCAGCGCCACATTGCGTGCGTAGGTGATCACCGATCCTTCATCCTGCAAACCGGGAAACGGCATGCTCATGCGTTCGCTCGGTTCGATCAGGAAACTGCCGGCGCGATGTTCCTCGATGTGCACGCCGCAACAGTCAAACACCGTGTCCATGTAATGCGGCAGCAATGCGTCGTCATCCTGCGCTTGTGCTTGCCGAGTCAGTTTGTTCGCGATGAGCGGACGGAGCGAGTTGTATTCGAGCAGTTTGTCGCGACCACGGTCGAGCGCTTCGTTCAGCTGCTGATACGCAGTCTGGGTCACACCGATCAATTCCGTCAGGGTATCGCTGATGGTTTCACGCTGATGCAATGCAGCGATGAGCTGGTCTTCCACCTTGACAAATACCGTTTGCCCGGCCGGACAGGTTTTCTCAAACGCGTTCAGTCCTTCGTGGTACCAGTGAAACATCACCGCCAGCGCGCTGTTTTCCAGATAGGGCACGTGGATCTGGATGGTTTCGGTCTGGCCAATGCGATCGAGGCGACCGATGCGTTGCTCGAGCAGATCGGGATTGAGCGGCAGATCGAACAGCACCAGATGATGGGCAAACTGAAAATTGCGGCCTTCGCTGCCAATCTCGGAACAGATCAGCACCGGACCGCCGGTTTCGCGATCGGCAAAGAATGCGGCGGCGCGATCACGTTCGAGCAGACTCATGCTCTCGTGAAACACCGGAATGAACTGGCCGGTCTTTTCTTTTAGCGCTTGCGCCAGATCACGTGTGGTTTGCGCGTTGGCGGCGATGACCAGTACTTTTTCCGGCTTTACCCGCTTGAGCGTGTCGATCAACCATTGCACTCGCGGATCGATTTCGGTCCAGTAGGGTTGCTCATCTTCGCATCGCACCTGGTAGATCAGTTCCGGACACAACAGCAGTTGCGGTTTGGATAACGGTGTGGTCTCAAACGTCGTCAGGCAGGATTGATATTCCGCCGGAAGCGGCAATGGATTAGCCACCAGCTTGCGTTCGGGAAACCCTTTGACTGCCGTACGCGTATTGCGAAACAGAATACGCCCGGTACCGTGCCGATCGAGCAGCGATTCCGCCAATGCGTTGCGGGCGTGTTCGCGTTGGGATTGTTCCGCAGCAGCGTCTTGCAGTTGCATCAGCAGGGCGCCGGCCTGCGCCGGGTCGAGCGTATCGGCAATCAATTGGCGAATGCCGTTGCTCAATTCCTGCCCTTCGAGCAGCACTTCGACCGCTTGGGCGATCGGTTCGTACGATTGCTCTTCGGCGACAAATCCGGAGAAACTGCTGAAGCGATGCGGATCGAGCAAACGCAGGCGGGCATAGTGACTGGCTTTGCCCAATTGTTCCGGCGTTGCGGTCAACAGCAGCACGCCACGGGTGCGTGCCGCCAGTTGTTCGATCATGGCGTACTGTGGGCTGACAGCTTGCTGCGACCAGTGCAGATGATGCGCTTCGTCGACCACCAGTAAATCCCAATGACCTTCCAATGCTTGCTTGAATCGTTTCGGGTGCTGACGCAGAAAATGCAGGCTGCACAACACCAGTTGTTCGCTGTGGAACGGATTTTCGCCATTCTCGTAATGACTGTTGTTACCGCCTTCCCCTTCCTCCTCATCTTCGTCGATTGCTTCCAGCGACAAACAACGCTCTTCATCGAAAATACTGAATGGCAAATTGAAACGTCGCAGCATTTCCACCAGCCATTGATGCACCAGGGTTTCCGGCACCACAATCAGCACACGCTTGGCGCGTTCGGTCAGTAATTGCTGGTGCAGAATCAGACCGGCTTCGATGGTTTTACCGAGACCGACTTCGTCGGCCAGCAATACACGCGGCGCAAAACGACGACCGACTTCATGTGCAATATAGAGCTGATGCGGAATCAGGCTGGTACGCGTACCGACCAAACCATATAGCGGCGCTTGCGCCAGCCGATTGCGGATCAGCAGTGTCTGGTAGCGGATGCGGAACCATTTATCGTGGTCGAATTGCCCGGTGAAAAGCCGTTCCATCGGGCGATTCAACTGAATATGATGTGCTAATTGTTCCTCAGCAAGCTCGATCTGTTCACCCGCCTCACTGATTCCCGAGTACGTGATCAAGCCATCCCGAGACGTGACTTGAGTTACCCGATATCGCACGCCTTGCTGGCTGTGGATGGTATCGCCGATTTTGAAAATAATTCTGGTGAGCGGCGCCGATTGCTTGGCATACGATCGAACTTCATCGGCGGCTTTGAAAATGATGTGGACGATTCTATGCTCAACAGTTCGGACCGTGCCCAGTCCCAGTTGTAAATCGACGTCGCAAATCCAGCGTTGGCCAGGCTTAAAATCTTGCATGCAAAAAATCAGGACTTAAAAGAACCGTATAGTAATCGAAAACGATGCAGAACTGGTTACAGCTTAATTTTTGCGGATGTGGAGAAGGCTTAAAAAAGCAACGAGTAAAACGCTGTGGAGAAAAATTATAGCCGGTTAATTTTCGATCGAAAGAAAACTAACCGGCTATAAAGCATTCAGAAAAACTTTTTCTTATTGATTTACTGAAGAATATCAGAAGTTCAAAAACAAGCTAGCCACAAGGTTATGCATCATTTGATCAGGACGCGCGCTATGCGGCCGATTGATGAATTGGTTCATATAACCTAATTCAACGGTCGCATATTGATTGACTTTGTAACCTAATCCAACAAAAGCCCGGTTCTGATCGTAGCCGCGTGAGATGAAACCGGGATTGTTATCTATGGTCGTCATCGCGATAAACAATTCGCTCTGCACGATAAACGAAAGGTTCGGATCTATGGGAGTGATTGGAACGGCCAATTTCACCAATTGACGGAACCGGTGAGCTACATCGTTATTGCCAGGCAGTGGCGCGTTGTGATCAAAGAAGCGTTGCTCAAAGCGGCTACGCAACGACAATCTACCGAAAGGAAAATTATCCGACCAAGTCACTTGTTGCCAGATCCGATGCTCGTTAAATGGATGCGCAATTGATAAAGGTTCAGCCGAAGGCGCCCAGGCATAACCTGCCCATACGACGATTTTATCGGTTATCGCATAACCCAAGCCAGGACGTATCAGCGATTGGGTAAACTGCGTGGCATCATTACCAAACCGGCCTTGTCCTTCCATCCACCATCTGAATTTTTTCAAGTCAGGGTTTTGCGGATTCACGAAACCAAAATTACCCTGCGTGAAAATACCTCCCCAAACTTCAAAATCCTCTACGGTTTTATCAGCCAGGGCTGTTCGATTAAACGTCAAACTCAGTGCAGCGAACACAATAAAAATACCAATTCTCTTAAACATGCAATCTCCTCTTCTTTAATGATGATTTCTTTAAATAGTTAATTAATTTGCAGATCAAAATGACTTGTAGCCTCTGCATTCATTTCGTTCCACCGATAGTTTACTTTCTGGTTGTTTACATTCAAGAAGTTCTTCGGGAGCTCTGAAAAACCATTACACTTTTTTATCGATTCATTATGTTTGAATCATTCGCTGTCTTTTCAGAACTTCCCTAGAAAATCAGCAACTCCCTCTCACTTTTCCCGATTACTTCGTCCCGCACGATACCATAGTAAATGTTAAGAAGTGTCAAGAAATACAACTACAGCGATTGGCGGTATTAGAGAAAATTCTGTCTAATATTTAACACCTTAAATGAAGAATACAAAAAATTTTTCTATGCTACCGAACTCTCTCTGTAGACAAAAACACAACAAATGTTAAGAAAATGTCAAGAAAGAAATTTCTTCCTTACTGTTCGGTATGCTTCTTCAAGGCAGCTTCGTTGAATAGTGACAGTCATCCAGAACCTCAGCCGTTTTATTGAACAAAAGAGAATCCAGGAAGACAAAAATATGACGTGTGTCCAGCAATTATCTACCTAATCAGAGCAATAGGATGGTCGATCGAAATAATGCACCTTTCGATTTTTTCAGTATGATGAAACATTAAAACAATTGTTTGACAATAGGTCATACCACGGAGTAAGGTGGCCAGCACATTTGGCTCACAACCACGCAATATCGAGAATAGCAAAAGCTTGAATCGATTGAATTGCGATTCGCTTCACCTTCTATCTTTTTCGAATTAAACAAACATGGAGTTAAATAACAATGAAAAACGTAAAATTAGCGCTAACAGTATTATCAGCAACATTCATACTGGTAGGTTGTAGCACAAGCAAAGACTATACGCCTCCGGCAGATGCGTCAGGAGAGAAAATTTTCAGCTCGGCGTGTACAGAATGCCACAAACCGTTAAGCCAAAACGTAGCAATGATCCTGAGCGAAAAGGTTGCTAATAAAGACGCCATTATCAAGAAGTTTCAATCGGGGAGCATGAGAATGCCGGCATTTAAAAACATTCAAGGTGATGCGGCGGATCGCTTGGCTGACTATGTATTGTCGAATAGCCAAGTAAAATAATTTACGATCTCTGCAAAAACGCTGATAACCCGAGAATTTCTATCCATTCTCGGGTGTGGAGTTCAGAGCGGAATGGAAAAATTCTTAAATCACCGACCAGTGCGTAAATAGCGATCAAACACTCGACAAATATTTCCGACCCATAATTGTCCTGTTGGTGTTACCGCAATTTCTTCATCCCTGAGCGTAAGCATCCCGGCTTGCTCATACACCCGTAAACTCGCGAGTTCAGGTGCAAAGTATTGCTTGAATTCGATCGAAAAAAAAGTTTCTACCGACTCATAGGATAAAACTGAATGACAAATCAGCGCCTGCATGACTGAGCGACGGATTAAGTCATCAGCGCTCGGTTCATGCCCATGCATAATGGGGAGTTTATTGTGCTTGAGCTTGCCGTAATAAGGTTGAAGGCTGCCAAAATTCTGATACAAAATAGGCCCAGTACTCCCAACTGCGGAGATTCCCAGCGCGACGCGAGTACAATTCGGATGAATCGAATAACCCTGCAAACCGTAATAGAGTCGGCCTTGCCGCTGTGCGATCACCAATTGATCATGAGAGGATGCAAAATGATTCATCCCAATATGAACATAGCCTGCATCAGTCAAATAGCTCATCGCGACTGTGAGCATTTCAAATCCCGCCTCTTCAGCAAGTAAGTCTTCATCAGGATTTCTCTGCTTCGGCTTGATCTTAGTGTAAAAATACGGATAGTTCAGTAATCGAATTTGATGAGGGCTTGCAGCAATGATGTTATTCAGCACTAATAGAAAATTTTCCAGGGTCTGTTCCGGCCATCCATAAGTCAGCTCAACCCTGATTGTTCTAAAACCGGCGCTCTGAGTCTCCCAAATGGCAGGAACCATACGATCTTCTGATTGAAAATGATGAATAGATTGTTGTGCCGCTTGATCGAATGCATTAATACCCATCATTGCGTAATTAAAGCCTGCGTCTTTCAATTGAAGTATCGCGTGAGGTGTCACTAACGATGCATCAATCTCAATACACTGCTCCTTTTCGTACATCACGTTAAAATTCTGCTCAATTGCATCGATGATGCCGTTCAGTTGCACATTACTCAGGATATTGAACGCGCCACCTCCAAAATAAATCTGTTCAACTATACAATCATCTTCGAACAACTGGGCTTGAAGCTCTATTTCACGAGTCAAATAATACAAATATTCTTCTATATCATTATCATCTTTGGACAGGATTTGACTGAATTGATAACGACATAGTGCGTCTCGCAATGGAAAGTTAATATGCAGAGATAAAGATTTTCGAAAATAGCGGCTTTTTTGATCATTGAGCCATGAAGTATAGGCAATCGCATCAAAACCTTCATTAAAATGCTCTATTTGTGGATATAATCGATAGTCAGCGTAATGATGCCCCAATTGCCTGATTAGATTGATATTGACTGGAGATGAGCTGAAAAATAACGACGAATTCACCCAATTATTCCTTTCGAGAGGAATGGAATTAAAAAGAGTTTCCACTTCGATCAATAATATCGGTAAAATTATCCTTAGATCGTGGGAAGAAGCATTGATTAAGATCAATCACACGTAGAAATGTGATTTCTAGCCTCTGGAAAAACTTTGTCTTTACAAACCTCATCATACGGCCATCTCGATATATCCAATATCAAATCAAGCTGCGCAACCTGTAGTTTGCGAGAGCTCTGTTTGCCCGTTGGTCTTAATAGTCATGAAATACAGAAACTCGGGGATGTGGTCAGCCATAAGCGCAAAATCCCGCGAGGAGGATACCTTCATCATACCGGCACGAAATTTCAATCGCTTTTCGCGATTCGAAGCGGATTCCTTAAAACCTGCGTTCTGGAGCAAGATGGTCGCCAGCAAGTGACAGGCTTTCATATGACCGGCGAGTTGCTCGGACTGGATGCTATTAGCTCTGAAATTCACACTTGTGATGCCGTTGCGCTCGAAGATAGCGAAGTATGTGAAATTCCCTTTGCAAAACTGGAAGAAATCAGTCTCACGATTCCTTCGCTGATGCATCACTTCCATAAAATCATGAGCCGTGAGATCGTGAGAGATCATGGTGTTATGCTATTGCTGGGCAGCATGAAAGCAGAGGAGCGATTGGCAACTTTCTTGCTTAATTTATCGCGTCGATTCTCAATCCGCGGCTATTCCGAATATAGTTTCAATTTACGGATGACGCGGGAGGAGATTGGTAGTTATCTGGGTCTCAAACTTGAAACAGTCAGTCGCGCTTTTTCCAAATTACAAGATGAGAACATCATTACCGTCGACAACAAACACATACAGATCAATGATATGAATCGACTCAAACTCAAGATGGGAAATTCTTCTTGCGTCACTTGAAATTACCTCTACTCACTGCGCCATTGTCTTAACTTCCTTCTTAGCCCTTCCTCTCTTCAGCAGTCAGCCACAGGTTTCAACTTGAGTAAGCTTTCAAAAATGCTATAATAAAAAAATAATTTGACCTTGATGATCCAGTAGGAATTAAGTCAAATTAAATTCACACATTCGTTATCAGTGCAGTGGGCAAAGCTTGCTATCAAATAGAGCAAACGAGCTGTTGATTGCTGAAATGAATGGAGGCTCAATCCCAAAGGAGAATTTATGTCTGTAACCATGCGACAAATGCTGGAAGCGGGTGTGCATTTTGGACACCAAACACGCTTCTGGAATCCCAAAATGGCACCATATATTTATGGTCACCGCAATAAAATCCACATTATCAATCTCGAAAATACATTGGTAATGTATGAAGAAGCCATGAAATACGTGCGTCAATTATCAGCTAACAAAGGTATTATTTTATTTGTCGGCACAAAACGGCAAGCACGTGACATCGTGCGTGAAGAAGCCAGCCGATGCGGATCTCCGTATGTTGATCAACGCTGGCTCGGAGGAATGCTCACCAATTTCAAAACCATCAAACAATCGATCAAACGCCTGCAAGACATGGAAACGATGGTTCAGGACGGAACACTCGACAAACTCGTAAAAAAAGAAGCATTAGATCTGCAGAGAGAATTGGATAAACTCAATAGCAGCTTGGGGGGCATCAAGGACATGAAAGGGTTGCCTGATGCGCTATTTGTCATTGATGTTGGTTATCAGAAAGGTGCTATTACAGAAGCACGGAAATTAGGTATTCCTGTCATTGGAGTAGTGGACACCAATCATAACCCGGATGGCTTACAGTACATTATTCCCGGAAATGATGATTCAAGTAGAGCCATTCGTTTATACGCTCGCGGTGTAGCTGATGCTATCCTGGAAGGACGAAATCAATCTTTTCAGGAAGTGGTTGAAATGACCGGCGCAGAATCAGAATAAGGTCACGGAAACTTATTGCACGATTCGATGCTTAGCAGTGATAGATAGTATGTGAAAGTGTTTCTGTCTGTGCTGAGCACGTGATGTGCAGTAAGTAATTCGTGTCATCTATCTTTCCTTTCAGTCATCAACTAATTTTGTATCTGGAGTAAATATGGCGGACGTTACCGCAAATATGGTAAAAGAATTGCGTGAATTAACCGGCCTCGGCATGATGGAATGCAAAAAGGCCCTGACAGAAACCAATGGCGACATGAAAGCAGCAGAAGATCTGTTGCGGATTAAAAGCGGTGCCAAAGCAAGCAAGGCCGCTGGACGAATTGCAGCGGAAGGCGTCATTGGCGTATTCATTTCTGCGGATGGCAAACACGGAGCGCTGGTTGAAGTCAATTGCGAAACCGATTTCGTCGCCAAGAATGACGATTTCATCAGTTTTGCCAAAAACCTTGCTGAATTAATAGCAACAAAGGATCTCACTGACATTTCGGCCTTGAGTGACGCTTCATTACCGCAAGGGGAGACTGTTGAGGCAACCCGCAAAGCCTTGGTCATGAAATTAGGCGAGAATATCAGCATTCGCCGCTGCGGACGACATGCAACACAAAATCGACTGGCTTCTTATCTGCATGGTACCAAAATTGGCGTAATGATTGACTATGAAGGCGGCGATGAAACACTGGGCAAAGATTTAGCCATGCATATCGCTGCAAGCAAGCCAATCTGCGTATCGAAAGAACAAGTATCGTCTGAATTACTTGAGCATGAACGTCAAATTTTTACGGCTCAAGCCGCAGAAAGCGGAAAACCAGCCAACATTATCGAAAAAATGGTTGACGGACGCATCGCAAAATACCTTGCGGAAGTTACTTTGCTAGGTCAGCCCTTTGTCAAAGATCCCGAGCAGACCATTGAAAAGCTCTTGGCAAAAAAACAAGCTCGGGTAAACAGCTTTACAATGTTTGTGGTTGGTGAAGGAATAGAGAAAAAATCGGAGAATTTTGCCGAAGAAGTAAAAGCTCAGATAGAACAAGCCAAATAAAGAGATTCATCACTCCACAACACAGTCATTAATGTCGACGATTGCTTATAAACGAATATTACTGAAACTATCTGGCGAAGCCCTGATGGGTGAAGATAAGTATGGAATCAATTCTGCAGTAATGGGAAAAATTGTTTCTGAAATCGAAGAAATCAGTAAACTTGGCGTCGAAATCGCCATCGTTGTCGGCGGAGGTAATATTTTCCGTGGCATGAAATCCACGAATGACGCGCTTGAGCGCGTTACTGCAGACTATATGGGAATGCTTGCCACAGTGATGAATGCCTTGGCATTGCAAGATGCCATGAAGCTGGCGGGTCTGGTCCCCCGAATTCAATCTGCTTTGCGCATCGACCAAGTCGTTGAGCCGTATATTCGGGGACGGGCCATGCGATACCTGAAGGATGGCAAAATAGTTATTTTTGCGGCCGGGACAGGAAATCCTTTTTTTACAACCGATACGGCAGCGGCTTTACGAGGCATGGAAATGAATGTGGACATCATGCTCAAGGCCACCAAAGTAGACGGTATCTATACCAGTGATCCAAAAATCAATCCGGATGCCACTCGGTTCCATCGATTGTCTTTTGATGAAGCCATTGCAAAAAACCTGCAAGTGATGGATGCAACAGCCCTGACGCTATGCCGCGACCAGAAGTTGCCTCTGAATGTGTTTAGTATTTTCAAGATGGGCGCTCTAAAACGTATAATAACTGGAGAAGATGAAGGAACGTTGGTAACGATCTGATCCGGATATTGTCAGTAAGGAGTTGATAAAACGGCCAGGCGGATGACTACATCGCAGCAGCCCTTTCAGAGCCTCCCACAATCTCTTGAAATAATGTTGTATAAGGGATAAAAATCATGATTGCTGATGTAAAAAAATCTGCTGAACAAAAAATGCAGAAAAGTCTTGAAGCATTAAAAGTGGATTTAAGTAAGGTCAGAAGCGGACGAGCGCATACCGGTTTCCTTGATCACGTCACTGTGGATTACTATGGCTCCCCCACTCCCATCAATCAAGTGGCCAACGTCACTCTGATCGATGCACGGACCATTGGTGTTATTCCATGGGAAAAAAAAATGGCCAACGTCATTGAAAAAGCAATTCGGGAATCCGATTTGGGTTTAAACCCGATGCCGGTCGGTGAAACCATCCGCGTACCGATGCCGGCTCTTACCGAAGAACGCCGCCGTGATCTCATCAAAGTCGTCAAACAGGAATCAGAAGCCGTGCGCGTTGCCATGCGTAATATCCGAAGAGATGCCAATGCGCACCTCAAAGATTTGTTGAAATCCAAAGAAATATCAGAAGATGATGAACGTCGAGGCCAAGATGAAATTCAAAGGCTTACCGATCGCTATATCGCCGAGATAGATAAGGTTTTACAAGCAAAAGAAGCTGAACTGATGGCTGTTTGATATGCCTCAAGGCCCAAGCTCAACCCGAGAAATTCCTGAAATAGGTTCCATACCTCGACATATTGCCATCATCATGGATGGCAATGGCCGTTGGGCACGCAACCGTTTCATGCCTCGTGTAGCCGGGCATCAACAAGGGGTTGAAACAGTCCGCGGCGTTATAAAAGCCTGCATTGAGCGCGAAATCCCCTACCTGACTGTATTTGCGTTCAGCAGTGAAAACTGGCGTCGGCCGGCTGAAGAAGTCTCCTACCTGATGCAATTGTTCACAGGCGCACTGGAACAAGAAATCACCAAATTGCACGAAAACCAAATTCGATTCAAAGTCATCGGTGATTTATCCAAATTTGAACCCAAAATCATTGAATTCATCCGCGCTGGCGAGCAATTGACGGCCGAAAACAAAAGGCTTACTTTTACGATTGCGGCCAATTACGGCGGCCGTTGGGACATCATGCAAGCCATGCGCAAAATGATGACGCAATCAGCGGAATTACCCCTGAATTTCGATGAAGAAAATCTAGCTCGGTATCTTTCTCTCAACTATGCTCCCGAACCTGACTTATTCATCCGCACGGGCGGAGAGTGCCGCATCAGCAACTTCCTGCTTTGGCAACTTGCTTATACGGAGCTGTATTTCACCGATACGTTATGGCCCGATTTCAACGAACATGAACTTGAGCTAGCCATTCAATCCTACCAACAACGAGAACGGCGATTTGGCCGAACCAGCGAGCAAACCCGAACGGCGATGTCCGCAAAAGGCTAGAACAATCCATTTCATGCTTAAAACCCGCATTATCACTGCCAGTTTTATTTTACCGTTATTTCTTTCCGCCTTATTTTATCTGCCCGACATTTTCTGGGTAACCTTCATTCTAGGATTAACAGTCATAGGTGCGCGCGAATGGAGCCGTTTAACCCGGCTTTCGGTCAAGCACACCATTGTTTTTATGCTGTTGACCGTATTGATCGGCGGCGAGCTGGTGTTTTTTCTACGGGAATCCATGCAGGTGAATATTTACACTCGCGATTTGATCGCCGCCTACATCCTCTCGGTCGTTTTCTGGACAATGGCTGCGCCCCTTTATCTAAAGCAAGCGTATACGATTGACCATCCGGTCATCGCGATGAGTATAGGCTGGATTGTTCTGCTACCCATTTGTCTGGCCCTTTATCAATTGCGCACGATCAGCCCGCTGTTGTTGCTGGGATTCATGGCGGCGATCTGGGTATCCGACACGGCCGCTTATTTTACCGGGCGCTCCCTTGGCAAACATAAACTCGCTCCATCGATCAGTCCCAACAAAACATGGGAGGGCGTGGCAGGCGCTTTGATCGCAGTACTGCTTTACGGTATGGCGTGGAGCTTATGGCTGGCCGATCCAGCTTTGATGATGGCGCTGACGCCCCTACTACTGGTCATGGCCGGGCTGGGAATTGTCGGGGATCTCTACGAATCATTGATCAAGCGCCAGGCAGGCGTCAAAGATAGCGGCAATATTCTGCCGGGACACGGAGGAATACTTGATAGAATTGATGCCCTGACTTCTACTCTGCCACTTGCAATGTTGGCTGTACTCATTTTTTATTCGCCATCGTCATGAAAACTGTCCGACAAATTACCATCCTGGGATCGACCGGTAGTATTGGAGAAAGCACCCTGGATGTCATCGCCCGCCACCCTGATCGCTTTCAGGCGTTTGCACTGACCGCCAACAATAATGTTGAAAAGATGCTCGCGCAGTGCCGGCAGTTTCAACCCCGCTATGCCGTCATGCTCAATGAACAAAGCGCAGAGCAATTGGGACAAGCAGTACACTCCGCCGGTCTAAGCACTGAAGTGCTGTCTGGTATTGAGTCATTGGAAACAGTCGCTTCATTGCCTGAGGTCGATGCTGTGATGGCAGCTATCGTCGGTGCTGCAGGCATCCGTCCCACGTTTGCAGCCGCACGCACCGGAAAACTCGTGCTTCTGGCGAATAAAGAAACTTTGGTCATGGCCGGGCGGATTTTCATGGACATGGTCAAACAAAATAACGCCACACTATTGCCGATCGACAGCGAACATAATGCCATTTACCAATCCTTACCGCACTGCTTCGACGGCAATCTGACAGCCGCCGGCGTCAGCCGTATCCTGCTGACTGCTTCCGGCGGTCCATTCCGTTGCGCGCCTATCGCTTCACTGGATGCGGTAACCCCAGAGCAAGCCTGCGCCCATCCGAATTGGGATATGGGGCAGAAAATTTCCGTCGATTCCGCAACGATGATGAATAAAGGATTGGAAGTCATCGAAGCGCACTGGCTGTTCAATGCCGCGCCGGAAAACATCCAAGTGGTCATCCATCCGCAAAGCGTCATCCACTCGATGGTAGCCTACGCGGACGGCTCGGTCATCGCGCAATTGGGAAATCCTGACATGCGGACTCCGATCGCTCATGCCATGGGTTACCCCGATAGGATCGACAGCGGAGTATCGGCTCTGGATATGTTCAAAGTCGCCCACCTGGATTTCGAAGAACCTGATTTCGAAAGATTTCCCTGTCTGCGACTCGCCTATCAAGCATTGACTGCAGGCGGCAATATGCCCGCGGTGCTCAACGCCGCCAATGAAGTCGCGGTGGAATCCTTTTTGAACAAAGCTATGTCATTTACCGCCATTCCCCGCATGATCGAACATGTCATGGAGGTCACTCAACCTGAAGAAATCACGACGCTTGAAGATGTCCTGAGAACTGATGCGCTGGCACGGAACAAAGCACGGCAATGGTTGAGCAATTTTCAATAGCTATTGAATTGCTGATGATATCGAGATTCAATTTTTTGCTATTAATGGTAGTATTTGATTCGCGTTAACTTTAAAACAGTGAAATGGCAATCACCGGCGCAGTTAAAAAAGCTCTGAAAAAAAACGCGAATAATAGTCAAACAAGGCTGAGTCTGGTAAAAAAATCCAATTTATCGGGAATGGATGAGCATTCTAATGCCTGATTTCAACGCAGTGGTTTTTCTGATCTTACTTAACGCTTCTTCCTTATGCATTTCATTCTTCACACTCTGATATGTCAATAACTTACACCATTATTTCGTTCATCGTCGCGCTGGGCGTATTGATTACGTTTCATGAGTTTGGCCATTATCTGGTCGCTCGTTGGAATAACGTGAAAGTACTTCGATTTTGCATCGGTTTCGGTCAGCCGATTTTTCGTAAACGCTGGGGCAAAGATCAAACAGAATGGGTCATTGCAGCCATTCCCTTGGGCGGTTACGTCAAAATGCTGGATGAGAATGAAGGCAAAGTCCCGCCGGAAGAAGCATCTCGCTCGTTCAATCGTCAATCGGTAGGCCGCCGTTTTGCTATCGTGGCAGCAGGTCCGATTGCCAATTTCTTACTGGCCATCGTTCTCTACTGGTGGTTGTTCATTCTCGGCGTAAATGGCATGAAGCCCATACTCGGCCCGGTTGAACCAAGCTCACCGGCCGCCCAGGCGCAGTTTGAACCCGGCGACACCATCGTTACTATCGACAATGAGCCGGTGGCGAGCTGGCAGGATGCGCGCTGGACATTGCTGCGCTATGCCATAGATCAATCCTCCAATGTCAGAGTGCAAACGATCAACAAAAAAGGCGAGATCAACTGGCGGCAATTGGATTTGAGCCACGTCGATCCCGATAAATTGAATGAAAACTTTCCGGGAATTCTTGGGCTGACCAGTTATCAACCGATCATTCAACCCGTCATTGCGCAGGTCATCGAGAACAGTGTCGGTTATCATGCTGGCTTACAGGTCGGCGATGAAATCCTCGCCATCGATCAGATCGAAATCCAAACCTGGGTGGAACTGGTGCAGAAAATCCGCAATAATCCCGGAAAAACGCTCGAACTGGAAATTTTACGCAATAACAAGATTGTCGATCTGACCATTACCCCAGAAGCTGCCACTGAAAACGGCAAGCCGATCGGTAAAATCGGTATTGCGCCGGTGATCAATCAAGCCGAGATCGATGAGCTCATGGTCACGGTCACCTACCCACCCGGCAAAGCGGTTCAGAAAGCCCTGGAGAAAACCTGGGAAACCACCATACTGACGCTTCGCATGCTGTCCAAGATGATTACCGGAGATGTATCCTGGAAAAATGTCAGCGGCCCCATTTCGATCGCTGATTACGCCGGCCAGTCCGCGCAGATGGGACTGGTCTCCTACCTGGCCTTTCTGGCTCTGATCAGCGTCAGTATCGGCGTGCTCAATCTGCTGCCCATCCCGATTCTGGATGGCGGCCACCTGATGTATTATTTGATTGAAATGATCCGCGGAGCGCCGCTCTCAGACAAGTTTATCCTGATCGGCCAGAGAATCGGGCTGGCCATGTTGCTCGCACTCATGACGTTTGCCATCTATAACGATATCAATCGGCTCATCACTGGTTAAATAATGAAATTTACCTATCTGGCTGCACTCGCCGGCGTATTCTATACGACCTTTTCCTGGGCAATTGACCCGTTCGTAGTGAAAGATATTCGTGTCGAAGGCATACAACGCACTGAAGCAGGTACGGTATTCAGCTACCTTCCCATCAAGGTCGGAGATACCTTAGACGAAGCCAAAGCCACCGAAGCCATCAAGGCGCTCTATGCCACGGGCTTCTTCAAGGATGTCCGCATCAAATCCGAAGAAGGTATTTTAATTGTAGAAATCGATGAACGTCCGGCCATCGCGCAAATCAGCATCAATGGCGCCAAAGAATTCGAAAAAGACAAGCTGCTCGAAGGCTTGAAACAGGCGGGCATCTCCGAATCGCGCATCTTCAGCCGGTCATTGCTGGAACGGGCAGAGCTGGAATTGAAGCGACAATACATCACCCGCGGAAAATATGCGGTCAAGATCACGACCACGACCACACCTCTGGAACGTAATCGGGTCGCGATCAATTTCGATATTTACGAGGGCCGCACCGCCCGCATCAAGAAAATCAATTTTGTCGGCAATGAACAATTCAAGGACAGCGAATTACGCGGCCAGCTTGTGCTCAGAAAACCGGATATATTGAGCTGGTTCACCAAGAATGACCAGTATTCCAAGCAAAAACTGGCAGCTGACCTTGAAACATTGCGCTCCTTTTACCTTGACCGCGGCTATCTGGAATTCAACATCGAATCCACGCAGGTATCCATTACCCCGGATATGAAGGATATCTACATCACCATCAACCTTACCGAGGGTCCGCAATACACCGTATCCGATATCAAAGTAGCTGGCGATATGCTGTTGCCGGAAGAAGAAATCCGGAAATTGATTCTGCTCAAAAGCGACAAGGTGTTTTCACGCCAGAAATTGACTGAATCGACCAAGCTGATCACTGACCGGCTCGGGGATGATGGCTATGCCTTTGCGAACATCAATGCTTCGCCCGAATTGGATCACGAGAATCGGAAGGTCGCGTTCACGTTCTTCATCGATCCAGGCCGCCGCGTCTATGTTCGGCGCATCAACATCAGCGGCAATGACCGCACCCGGGATGAAGTCATACGCCGGGAATTTCGCCAAATGGAGGGCGCTTGGCACTCAACCAAAAATATCAATAATTCCAAACAACGGGTCGATCGGTTGGGCTATTTCAACAGCGTCAATATCGAAACCCCGGCTGTAGCCAATAAAACCGATCAGGTCGATATCAATGTCAAGGTGGAAGAACGTCCTACCGGAGCGATTATGTTCGGTGCGGGTTATTCCGATCGCCAAGGGATTATCCTGAACGCCTCGGTGTCGCAGAACAATATTTTCGGCACCGGCAATTTCTTCAGCTTGGACGCCAACCGCGGCGCCATCAACGAAACCTATGCGGTATCGTTCACCAATCCGTATTTCACAGTGAATGGCCTGAGCCTAGGGTTCGATGCCTATAAGCGGGTGCTGGATACGCGTAAATTACCTGGTTTTGGTGAATTCAAAACCGACACCATCGGCGCGGGCATTCGCGTCGGCGTGCCGATTGCTGAGAACGATATCGTATCGCTGGGTCTGGCCGCTGAAAACACCACCATCGATGTATTTGCCAATAGCCCGCAACGTTATCGTCAATTTGTTGAGGAATTTGGCAAATCCACCAACAATTTTCCATTCACCATCAGTTGGGCCAGAGACCGGCGCGATAGCGCAATCTGGCCGACGTCCGGAACGACACATCGCCTGTTTGGCGAAGTCAGCGTACCCGGCGGGGATTTGAATTACTACAAGGCCAGTTACCATCAAAAATGGTATTTTCCGCTCACCGATTTCCTGACATTGCATATTAATACTGAGTTCGGCTATGGTGATGGCTACTCTGGAAAAGATCTGCCCTTCTTCAAGAATTTCTTTGCCGGTGGTAATAATTCGGTGCGCGGCTATGATCTGAATTCGCTGGGTCCGCGCGATGATACTATCTTCAGTAGTACCAATTCAACGGCCCGCAGGTTACTTGCCGTCGGCGCTAGCAAACGCGTAGTGGGTAATATCGAATTGTTGTTCCCGGTACCTTTCCTGAAGGATGATCGGTCGTTCCGTCTAAGCGTATTTGCCGATGGCGGTACCACTTTCAATCGATTTACATCGACCACTGTTTTGGATGCCGACGGAAAACTGGTCAGAGTCGATGGACTTAGCGATTTGATGCGCTACTCGGCAGGGATCGCGCTGACCTGGATCTCGCCGATGGGGCCGCTCAAAGTCAGTATTGCAGAACCCCTCAATGAAAAAGAAAGCGATAATCTGCAACGCTTCCAATTCATGTTTGGCCAGCAGTTCTAATCGTGACGACGAGGCTATGCCAATGAATAAGTCGTATCCAATCCATCGATGGAGTTCCGTACTGCCCATGTGGCTTGCGGGGTTTATCGCGCTTGCGATCGTGCATGGCGTATCAGTTGCCAACAGCATCAAAATTGGCGTCGTCAATACCGAAAAAATCCTGCGTGAATCGTCGCTCGCAGTCCAGGCGCAAAAAAAGATTGAGCTGGAATTCACGTCACGCGACGACGACATCAAGAAAATCACTGCTCAGGCCAAAACCCTGCAGGATCGGCTTGAGAAAGATGGCAGCAACATGGAAGAAACCGAGCGGCGCAGCCTGGAAAGAAATCTGGCCAATCTCAGCAGAGAATATCAGCGCGCCCAAAAGCAACTGCGCGAAGATCTCAGCGCCCGGCAGAATGAAGAATATGGCGTGATTCTGGATCGCATCAACCGCGCAATCAGTAAAATCGCAGAACGGGAAAAATATGATCTGATACTGCAATTGCAGGATTCAGTGTATCGAAGCCAGCGCATCGATATTACCGATCAAGTCATCAAGGTACTCGAGAATGAATAATTTACCACTCAACAGAGCAAGCATCCTCTTCAGCGATGAACCTTGCGCCACTAGGAAAACAGCATGAGCACCATGAATATCCACGAAATCCTGAAATATATACCGCATCGTTACCCGATATTGCTGGTCGACCGCGTTCTTTCGTTCGAGCCGGGCAAAGAAATCGTTGCGCTGAAAAATGTCTCGATCAATGAACCTTTTTTTTCAGGACACTTTCCCCACCACCCGGTGATGCCCGGTGTTCTGATCGTGGAAGCACTGGCTCAGGCAGCCGCGATCCTGACCATAAAATCCGAAGATACCGGCCCCAAAGAAGACAGCGTATATTATTTTGTCGGCATTGATGGCGTGCGCTTCAAAAAACCTGTCATGCCCGGCGATCAATTAATTCTCAAAGTGGCGATTGAGCGGCAAATCAAAGGATTATGGAAATATTCCGCCCGCGCTGAAGTCGACGATCAACTGGTCACCGAAGCTCAGTTGATGTGCACCGCTCGAACTGTATAGCCGATGATGATTTCATGCGGCGACCCGATATAACACCGTGACATCCATCAAAATCAATGCCTTTGCCATTTCTCCATTGACCGGCGGTGTCGATGAAGCAGGCAGAGGGCCGTTGGCCGGGCCTGTGTTTGCCGCTTGTGTGATCTTGAATCCTGACCTCGACATTGATGGCTTAGCCGATTCCAAGACACTCAGCGAAAAAAAACGCACCGCCCTGGCCATTGCGATCAAAAAAAATGCCGCGGCATGGTCAGTCGCTCATGCCTCGGTCCAGGAAATCGATCAACTCAACATTCTGCAAGCCAGCTTACTGGCGATGAAACGCGCTGTTGAAAACCTTCCCTATCTGCCTGACATCGTGCTGGTCGACGGCAATCAGAAACCTGCCTTGACCTGCAAAGTCCAGACCATCATCCGAGGCGACAGCCTGGTTCCATCAATCTCAGCCGCTTCTATCCTGGCCAAAACGGCGCGCGATGCTGAAATGCAGAGAATGCATCAGTGTTTTCCGCAATATGGATTCGATCAACACAAGGGCTATCCGACCAAACAGCATTTGGCCGCACTGCAACTGCATGGCGCATGCACGATACACCGGCAAAGTTTTGCGCCGGTAAAAGCGCTTCAGGATATTTCGACATATTCGGTGTGATCTCGCACTGTTTTCTGAAGACTCTATTTCCCCAAGTCTCCTTCACAACTGCTCTCATAAGCGCAATAATCAGCTATATTGATAAAGAACCAAGCACTGTGTGAGTAATTTGCGCGCAATACAATAAGTCATCGTAAGGCTGTGCCATGACCTATGATTTAGAAAAAGTGAATGCGCTCATCGCCCGTATTTATGATGCGGCGCTGGATGATACGCTCTGGCCATCTCTCGTCCACACGCTTGCGCAGATCGTGAATGCCGAAGACAGCATCATGTTTGGTTCGCCTGAAGTGGGTAATCATCAGATGGTGGTACTATCACCTTTGCAGAACGCTGCCCATGATGCCGCTCAGGCTTATGGATCCTATTTTTGGGAACACGATAAATGGAAAACTGGCGCGGCCCAGCATCAATTGACTTACAGCGGTGCGATTTTTCACGGCGATCAATTCATCGACCGGCATTCATTTCAGAACACTGAAATCTATACCGATTTCTTCAAACCCATGATGAATGGCACCGGCGTAGTGCTGACGTCGATCATTGAAGAAGCGACACACGAACGACCCAATCCCGTCATTCTCAGTTTTTACAAATCTTTTCTTGCCCAACCTTTCAATCAAAAAGATGAAGATCTGATCCGGCTGTTAATGCCGCATTTTCAGCGCTCACTCTTCATGCGCCGAAGAATGAATGAAGAAAGAGAACTGCGTCAATTTAGCGAGCAAGTCTTACATCACAGCAAGGATGCCATTCTTCTCCTGGATGCAACATGCCGAGTACACTTTGCTAATCGAAAAGCCGAGTTGATGCTGAGTCGTGGAAACCCTACCGTCAAGCAAGGATATTTGCGCAGTTCAGTATCTTCTGAAAATAGTGCATTGATGAATGCCTTGCGTAATGCGCTAGAAGGAAAAGGTTGTGTATTGAAATTTAGCAATATCCCATTCATGCCTGCTCGTGTGGCATTATTTTCTCCAGTATCAGGGGCACGAGGCGAGCAATTGCATACGCCAGCGAGAATCATGGTTGTCATTACCGAGCCGGATAAGTTCAAGGGCGGCGGGCTCGACGATTTTGCAAAAATGTACCGGTTGACTCCTGCAGAAACTCGCGTCCTCAATCAATTGTTACAACAGCAAAGCACGCACGAAATCGCCGAAGTATTGCACATCAGCATGAATACCCTGCGAACCCATTTAAAGATATTGTTCGCAAAAACATCTACTAAGAATCAACGAGAATTAGTCAACTTCTGTCGATCTCATCCTAATGGTTAATCCATTGAAGATGTTAGCGATTAGGAAAGCAATGAATAATCAGCAATTTTAAATCTTTTGGAACTACTGCCAGTTTCTCTGAGCACGGATTGCCGATCATTGATTTTTGGCGGCATTGGATCGCCAAATTCCCCCTGTTTCTGCTTCATTGTCCACCGCGGGGTATTTGGCGCGGATTTCCTCTCAAGTAGTCAGTAGCTGCTCGCGCGGCAACGCCCACAGAAATCCAATGATAAAACCGAGAAACGGCAGAATCTTTTCATAGGCGCGATTTTGTATAGTAGTATGACCAATAACATCTCTGAGGGGAGAGATCATCATGAGTTATTGGGAATTTTCTTCAGAAGATTTACCTGCAACTGAAAAAGATAATGCCTTTAGGCACGTATACTCCACAATTGCCAACATGGATATACAGCCGCGCCAGGGACCATCTCCATTAATCAAAGTAAATTCTCAGCTCCTTCCCGAGCTCAATGTTCATAAAGTGACGATGTCATCACATAGCTCCCAAAGGACGCATTCCCAGGCTGCCCAAGAAAATAGCGAGTTGATGTCATTGATCATTCCCATCGACGGAAGAATGAACGTTACATTGGGAATAAATACGACAATAAGCTGCATGCCTGGTGATGGGTTATTAATGCCCAATGACGCCGTTTACCAAGTGCAGACGAATGAAACGTTATCCATTGCAGTGACGACTGTGCCCATCGAGGTTATTTATCCTCGAGTCAGAGACTTGGAAAGTTGTTTTTTGAAGAGAATAACTCGAGAATCGACTCCCGAATTATCATTATTATTGAATTACGCTACATCGCTTGCACAATTCAGGAATAGTCTTTCTCAAACAACTGCGTCGGTTACTACCCAGCATATTTACGACTTGATTACGCTGATAGCGGGATCACGAATTGAAGAATCGATGCTGGCAAAACAGCGGGGAGCAAAAGCTGCTCGCTTCAAATTGATCAAGCAGGATATCGACAATCATATTACCGATAATGACTTATCAATTAATCATGTAGCCTTCAGAAATGGCGTCTCTCCTCAATATATTCGATCCATGTTTCATGACCTAGGGACAAAATTCAGTGACTATGTCAATGAAATGCGATTACAGCTTGCCTATACTCAGTTATGTAACAGCTCATATCATCATTTGAGCATTAGCGAACTCGCATTAAATACAGGGTTTGACAATCTTTCCTGGTTCAATCGATTATTCAAAAAACGTTTCGGATTATCTCCTTCCGAAGTTAGAGTCCACCAGATAGATCTTCTTTAAGTTTTTTGTTTTCAAAAATCAATACTTATCAGTAATCGCCAAATATTTAATCTCTTCGGATTTAATTCATCGCCCCATGCGGCGGGTATTTTAGTTAAATCTGCTGATTCATTTTAAACGACTATAGAATAAATAAAGGATTAGCTTGCTTGTAGCGTTTAGGATTAGTTATGTAGCGCTTTGTAGGAGTCAACCAAGGATTTCTGGATTATATTAAAAATTACTTTGACTAAGGTAATGTAAGCCAAAGTAATTTTTAGGGAAGATAAATACCTGATGGATTTATCTTTAAAAAGCCTGGAAAGGGTAGCTGTAATAATTTCCTTTTTTTAATCCAATATCCATTCAAGGAGAGTGAGACATGAAATTAAAATTATTAATATCCTTCATTTTAACGGTTGCACTAACACACAACGTTTTTGCTGGTAACGGACTTATCCAAGGAAAAATTGAGCGTGTCGCAGTTTTTGGCAATGTTCCTTTTAATGGCCAGCTGGCTGGAAATATGGAAATAAAAATAAAAACCGGCTTTACACTTCCAGCAGGGGTGAATTGCGATACCAACTTTATTACCACAAAAAAGGGAAATGATCCGGGCAGAAGCATGCTTACGCTGTTGCAACAAGCACATGAATCCCAAAAAGATGTTCAATTATGGATAACTGATAATGCCGCACATACGGCATTCGCAGGTAGGTGTAGTCTTTTAGTCGTAAACCTCATGCCACTTTAGAACGCAGCCTAAAGAGTAAACAGAAACGTTAACTTAAGTTATGGTTTCTGTTTACTTGATTTTGCGAATTTCTTCAAATTCCTGAGAATTATCTATGAGTGCAAATTTTACAACGTGGAATTTAGATGTACATGATTTTGGTGCCATTGGAGATGGGAAAACAAATGATTTTGCTGCTATTCAAGCCGCAATAACAGAAGCTCAAGTTTCTAATAAAACCCTTCACTTTAGACCTCAAACATATATTGTCAGCAATGAATTACAAATTTCATCAGATTTGATCATCGAGGGTCATGGCGCCCAGATTGGAACGACAAACGCACCTCTACGTTCAGTATTAGCTGTTCAGAATCAAACTCTAGTTGAAGTACGGCACCTCACCTTAAATGCTTCTCTCATAGCGGATCATGCGATGTATTGTGGAGGAGCAGGACAATCAAAATTCGAGCGAGTAATATTTTTGCGAGCCAGGAAAGATGCAGTGCTTTTGGATGCAAAAGGATCAGCCGGTGGAAATGATTGCATGAAATTTGAACGGTGTATCTTTCAGCATAGCGGGCAAACCTTCGCCAAAGGAACAGTCAGTGTCAGTAAAGGTGTATCTGCCATCATTACAGGGTCGGGCACTCAATTCAGAAAAAATGGAATTCGCTCAGGGGATTTCATTCATGTAGGAGAAGAGTGGCTACAGGTTGCCACTGTAGATTCTGAAACCCAAATTACGTGTGCTTTACATCCTTTATCAGCCGGTCATGTTGCGGGTACAAAATATACCGCACATGTAGGCGATGGATATCGAGAAGAAATTTTTAATGATAATAATTTGTGCGTACACCGGGACTGTTTGTATCGTGGAAATGCCGGTAGTGGAGCGCGTTTTGCTGGACTTTATGGCCCGCGTGTTGAAAACGGTCAAAGTGATTTCAATAAAGCATTTGGGTTTGTGGTTGGGATGGCTACCGGCTCAAACGTCATCGGATCCAGTTTTCATGGATGTTATACGGAAGACTTGGGAGCCGAGTCGTTCTTTTTGGGATATGCTGCCGGTATAACCATAGACACCCTCAACTGTGCCGGAGAACCAATTCGCATCAGTAATCCCAGCTTTAATTGGGGTATATTGTCTAACGCTCAGGGACAAATGGGAGCACTCATGCCTATTGGTAGCGATCCACTAGTACATGTTCCAACGGCTGTTATGAATACGCATAAAAACCTTCCTCCTGAAAAACCAAACTCATATCCTCATGGCACTATTTTATTTAAACTCGCGCCTTCACCGGGGGATTATATCGGCTGGGTTAAATTAGGTGCTGCCCCTTCTAGCGATTGGGTGCCATTTGGAAAAGTGGAAAATTCATAATTACGAAAGCATAGAACATGAACAATCACTGCGCATCTTGAACGTGAATCAACTCTGCTTGGCCGAGACTGATAGTTCTCCATAGTTTGCTTTTTCTCACCCAAATGGGTGATGCCACGCTCTCTGAAATTTGAAACTATGCGTGTTACACGATTGATTCACGGCCTTCGATTTATCGGATTGCCAGAGTTGGATGAACCTTATGATGGAAAAGACTCAACATAAAATCCGCTTAGTGGTTGCAGAGCGCATCGATCTTGTCCGCATGGGCTTACGAATGCTGTTTCAGAACCATCCAGTCATCAGCATGTTGGCAGAAACCGGTAGTATCGATGGCTTGTCAGATTTGATCACTACGAACAAGCCGGACGTCATTCTGATGGATCTCGGGCTGATCAATGATCGATGCCCTGAACATCGGTTACGATTGATGAATATCGGTTCCCACAGCAGGATCCTGCTTTTTTCACATCATTACTCGCACGAGCTCCAATCCTACGAACTTCCACCGGGCGTCACAGGCATTATCAGCAAATACAGCCCGAGCAGCATGCTGGTCGCCGCTATCTGCAAGGCTCATATCAACCGCCGCTGTGCTGATATGACCAATCCGGCCCTAACTCGAGCACCGCAATCACCGGAGCAAGTGACCGCGCAGCCCTCTCTGCCCGGCGAAATCACCGCATCGCTTCATCCCGAGTTGAACAATAACGAACGCCGGGTCGCGCGACTCGCCGGCAAAGGCTTATCTGCCAGAGAAATCAGCCGACAGCTCTTGCTGACTGAAAAAACCGTGCGCAATTATCTATCCGCCGTTTATAAAAAAATGGGCGTCAAAAAACAGATTGAGCTATGTCTGAGAGCGCCGTTGCATAATTATTTTCAGGACTGAGGCTCTTGAAATAATTTCTCAGCCCAATATCGCCCTACTGCAATCAGAGCGATCATCGTTTACCGTTCTACCTCTCATTCCACCAAGCAAACTATGAATAAAAACCAATCTCTGATCAGATGTGTATTCCGTCCGGATTGTGTTGACGCATGCGCATTCACTTCCTCGACATAGGTCTGCGGATGAGGTGTAAAAAAACGCGCTCATCTTTCGATAAGCGCGTTCAGGTCTATAATGAAAGGATATCAGTTATCAATAAAATGGCTAAAAATTAGAAATAACCGTTTAACCTGCAACATCTAGGGGAGAGCCACAGGTTGAAAAGAAAATAACATATTGAATGTGAAAATTTTGTAGGGATCATACCCATTCATTCTTCACAGTTTATTTATGGATTAATACGCTTGGTTGAAATATACCCCAGTGCGCAGGAGGTTTGAGAGAAGTGGGCGCACTGGAGAAAGCCCCTAAGTTGGAAGGGATAACATATGGTGTTTGTTATTATATTCGCTTAGACACCCCACTGAAGAGTAGGAATGAAAAAATATGAGTCATATCATCCATCTGGGTTATCTCTGGATGTACCAACAAGCCTCAGTTTATCCAGTTCCGCAGTGACAAGAAGAAGCGTGATCTTGCGAATCATTCAACGTAACCAATGAGCAAAATCAGATGATCCCAGCTCATCTGGATCCAATAAGCAGTCGAATTGGCGGCGACAGAATGACTGCGTGCAAAACGCGGAAATTTTAGAGCTTTAACCTCCTCTCTGCAATGTTACCTACCGTACAGAAAGATCATTACTGTACAGCTATGCTCAAATGGCTGCTTAAGAACCATACAGACAGAAACGAGCAGCCAACGATAAAAATAAATTAAAAGAGCAGCCTATCGATCATTAAAAGGGGAAACATCATGAATGGATTGACTACTGTATCAATTGCTTTTTTTATTTCCATCATGCTGATCGGATGTGAGAAAAGCACGCCTCCCCAACCACAACCCCAATCTCAGATTTGCGGCACCATCCAAGGCTTGACCTGTCCGGCAGCGCAATATTGCGACTTCGGCGTCGGGCAATGCAAAGTTGCTGACGCGCAAGGTCAGTGCAAAACCAAACCTGAGATATGCACCAAAGAATACCAGCCGGTATGCGGTTGTGATGGAAAAACCTATGGCAACGCCTGTGAAGCTGTTGCTGCAGGCATATCGATTGATCACCCGGGAACCTGCAAGGCTACCGAACCGCAAGCCTGCGGTGGAATTACCGGAAAATCATGTCCTGATGGACAGACATGTATCGATGATCCCGGCGATAGCTGCGACCCTGCTCAGGGTGGTGCAGATTGCCCGGGAATATGCCAGGGTAAATAGCTCGCCCAAAAACGGAACAGGAAAATGTACGCTATGAACTGATGGAATGAATAAATCTGATATCTGAAAGTGCAGTGGCCATGGATAGGCTGAGGCTGCGACTGATCGAGCGTACTTTTCATGTTGATGAGTATCTGTGTACAAGGAGGCGCCTATCATGACTATCAGACATATTTATCTCAAAATCGAGACTGTTCCCAATTACAGTCCTGTCGCTCCCGATGATGCAGAGCATCATAAGCACCGGTTGGATTGCATGAAAAACATGGATCATGCAGATGCAACCATACCTCAGACGGAAGTTGATCGGCGCTCTCTGGACGCCCTAGTTTACCGTGAATATCTGGATGACGCATACACGATCCTGAACACTGCGCCGCTCATTGCTGCAGACACCAACGAGCCACGGATCGAGCGTAGAATCCCGGGCACCGTCATTTACACGCAACCCGGACAAAGACTGTATATCCATGTGCTGAATGGCGATAACAAGCCACACAGCCTGCATGTCCACGGCTTGCATTATGGCATCGACTCGGATGGTTCCTGGCCGTTCGGCGTTCAGGCATACGACGGCTCCAACCGCAGCGATGCGATCTGTCCGGGCGAACAATGGTGTTACGTATTTGATGTCAAGCAAGATGCCATCGGTGCGTGGCCTTTCCACGACCATCACATGCATATTGAGGAGGTGACCAAGCGCGGATTGTTCGGCGGCATTGTCGTGCGTGATCCTCATTGCGAAGAAACTGACCTTGAAGTGCCGATCTTTTTTCATAAACTTACCGCAAATGTCGATAATGCGCTGTTCGACAGCGGTACGCTGAATACCGGAGATACATTCACCCATACCTTCGATCAGGAAGGAACATACGATTATTATTGCCGCTTTCATCCAATGCAAGGACGCGTCCGCGTCACAGCCACCGGTTTTTTGTCCGCGACGATCAACATTATGGACACACCGCCGCGCTTCGAACTCGACGACATTACGGTCGGCGTCGGCGCCGTGGTCACCTGGAATCATGCGGGCAATCAGCCACATACCGTGACCGAGCGCAGCGGCGCAGGCTTAGAGTCGTTTGCGATCAATGGCCGCACATTCGTCGGTAATACGCCGACCATCGTTGCGAACAGCGGAATGCGCGTGCGCTGGTATGTGTTCAACCTGGACATGAGCATGGTATGGCACAATTTCCATTTGCATGGACAGCGCTGGCGCTGGGGCAATGAATGGGTCGATACGCGCTCACTCGGCCCGGCCGAGTCGTTTGTCGCCGACACCATCGTGCCACCCGTGCTGCTGTTGCCGCTGCCGCTGGATTGTAAATGCGAACCGCATGACGATCATACCGGCACTCATCCTCACTCATCCTCTGGGTCTGAAAATGACAGCGGACATCCCCATGAACATGAAACAGCCGGCCATTCCCACTCCAGAAGCGAATCCAGGCATGAGCATGCGCATGAATCCATGTCTACTTCTCACCACTCTTCTGACCATGATCATGATCATGAGCACGATGCGCACTCGAACTGCACTGATCACAATGACAAGTATGGGAAAAAACGCAAGAAATACCGCCTGCAGGGAGATTTCCTGATCCACTGCCACGTCGAAATGCATATGATGGAAGGCATGGCAGCCATCCTTCGAGCGTTGCAGGAAGTCGAGCTGAGCGATGACGAGCTGGAACGGATCTGTTACCAATTGCCGACCCTGCGCGTGCATGAATGCCCCGAGGTCGAGCACCATCCCTGCGGCGGAGACGGTAAGGACAACTGGGAACTGCTCGAACCCTCGCCGATTTTCGTGGTTCATGGCGCATTATTGAACAGCGGCCATGTATTGCTCTTTTCCGGCGCGGCAGAACGGAATTATCCGCTCGAGGCGCGTATCTGGGATCCTTCGACTAAACAGATCATGCCCGGCGTCATCACGTTGCCGGAAGATTTTTTCTGTTGCGGACATACTTTTCTGCCGGACGGCCGCTTGCTGATCACCGGCGGGGACACCAATGGCGCCGGACATACCAATAATCGTTGCTTTATTTTCACGCCGAATACCGCCAATCCCGACAGCGGGACATTTGCGCCGGCTGCCAGCATGGCTCATGCCCGCTGGTATCCGACCGCCGCGAGCCTGAGCGATGGGCACGTACTCGCATTCTCGGGCGGGCATCCCGTCGCGGCAGAAGTCGAGGTATTCGGAGGCGGCGCTTGGACACCGATCGCTGGCGCAAACCGTTCGTTCGATGAGCTCTATCCGGGCATGCATCTGTTGCCTTCCGGGGAAATTTTCTATACCCGCGCCGGCTGGGCCGGCGCAACCGGAACTCAGACCGCTTATCTGACGCTGACGGGGCCCAACGCGGGCGTTTGGACCGATTACGGCCAGCAACAGTTTTACGACCGGCAGGAAGGAATGAGCCTGCTGATGATCGACACCACAGTCAACCCGGTCAACACTCGTCTGTATGTGTTCGGCGGCGGAGTCTCCGGCCCGGCCACGGCCCGCAATAACGCAACTGCGGAAGTGATCGAATTCAATGGCGGCATTGCAGGCTCGGCGTGGACGCGGATCGCGGATATGAATGTCGGCCGCACCAATGTCAATGCCGTGGTGCTGCCGACCGGCAAGATACTCATCATCGGCGGACACAGCAATGGTCAGAAATGGTCACCCACACCGGTGCTGGAAACGGAAATCTACGATCCTGCAGCCGACACATGGACAGTGGGCGCACCATTGAATTTCCCGCGCCAGTATCATTCGGTCTGCCTGTTGCTGCCGGAAGGCAAAGTTGTGACCGCAGGGGGCGTGGCGCCAGGAACGGCGGATCCGGATCAGCATTCGATGGAACTCTATTCTCCGGGCTATCTGAGCTTGGGGGCACGCCCGGTCATCGCCAATGCACCGCCGGCGGTTTCATATGCAAGCATTTTTGTCATCGAAACACCGGAGGCTGCGGATATCGCTGCAATAGCCTTGCTCGCACCGATCGCCGTCACGCACCACACTGATGCCGGCCAACGCTACATCAAATTGCCGATTCGCTCGCGCACAGCCACCACGCTGGAAACCGCAGCCCCGGCACATGGCAATATCGCACCGCCGGGCTATTACATGCTGTTTGTAGTCAATGACCAAGGCGTGCCGTCCGAGGCACGGTTTGTGTTGATTTCTTGATTGTAGAGCGTCAGTCAGCTTCCACAACCGGCAATGGAAACATTGCCGGGGAAGCAAAAGCGGCAGTTTTAAGAGCAATTCTTTCAGTGACAAGCTGGCTGGCATTACAAAAACCTGCTCGATTGAGCGCATTCAACCCAGGGAGATGATGATCATGAAACAACTCGACAAAATGACTGCTTTTTCTGTGCTGCTTGGACTATATGGCGGACTCGGTTTGATCGGCATGCCCGGCATTTCTCAGGCAGAACCGGCAAAATATGCAGAGACCGTCAAAACCGAGTATCAATATGCTGCAAAAGTAGCTTGCTCGCTATTGCTGCCGCACCAGGACGGCACATTGGCACGAGGCACTTATCGTACCCTCGTGAATATCCATAACCCTACCAATAAGAAAATCACGATTGCTGCCAAAGTGGCGCTGGCCACACAATTTGGCGCGGAACCCGGCCCCTTCGATGTCACTCCGTTCAAAAGCGCCGTTCTTCAGCCGGATGGCGCGGTCGGCGTAAGCTGTTTCGACATCGCAGGCTATTTTTGCCCAATTAATGGGGTATGCGTCGATTTCGCATTTCTGGAAGGATTTCTGGTGGTGAAAAGTCCAGTCCCGCTGGATGTCGTCAGTGTATATACCGCCCGGCATACCGATGGCGATGTCGAGTCGATCGATGTGCAAACCGTTCAACCGCACAAGCTGCAAGAAACCGTCAGGATCGGTTCAACAGAACCTTCCAAATCCGGGGAAGGAAAACGCATCGATTATCCGCCGAAAGGCAGCTCCGCTTATAACGGCCAGAAACCGAAACAAATGTGTGGCGGCATTGCCGGATTCCCCTGTCCTGACGGCATGAAATGCGTTGATGATCCGGCAGATGATTGCGATCCTGCGAAGAACGGCGCGGATTGTGCCGGCATGTGCGTGAAATGATGGCATGAAATACAAAGATAGTCCTGCAAACAGGCAATATGGGAAATTCGAGAATCACCCTGTTTGCTGGATTATCCGACAACGCATCAAGACCGCATCCGTTTCGATACTTGCCAGCACGCTGATGCTGTTGGCCACGTATTCGGTTGCCTTTGCGCAGCAGACCGTTGATTTGAAGAACATGACTTGCCGGATACGATCCGCTGAAACAGACAAATGCTCGGCGCTGCCTACAGTGCAGTCGGGATTGCTGACCATGGCCAAGGAAGGCACGTTCAGACTGCAGGCTCAATATCAGAGCTGTTTCATGACTGAGCAGGCCACTCGTTCCGGGCGGTTCAGAGCCTTGCATGTTGATAAAACCCTCCGCCTTGAACTGCTCACTATCCAGGCAACGGGAACCGAGAGCGTGGCCACGGATTTCCCGCGGACACTTGGGATCGTGAATCTCAATGACGCTACTTTGGAAGGTTATTGGGTGGATTTCTCAGCAACGATCCGCGGGCAAGGACGTCATGCGGAAAAGATCGCCCCTGCAGAACTGCAATGTGACATCGATGAGTAACGTCATCCGAAAAAGTGCGACTTACCCGAAGCACGATCGAGAGAGAGAAGACATGGATTTTTTCATCATGATCAATAAAACAAACCCCTAAACGAGGAGCTAGACCATGGCACAACATACCGAAACATTCGCCGGTTGCACGATTACGATCACGAACAATACCGAACTGACCATCAACGGCAAGGAAATCGACTATCAGTATGATCCGATAAAAGATAAGTTCTCCTCGAAGTACATGCCCTATACCTTGTATGGCTCATTACTGGAGCTGGCGCGAGCGATCGCCAAGCATTCCGTCGAATTTTCTCATGTCGATGAGTAATTCATTGTAATCAATACGGAGGAAATTCTCATGGCTATCCGAAAAGATGCAAATACCTTAACCACTGCGGAGCGAGCTGAATTCGTCGCTGCCATTCTTGCCCTGAAGGCCGAAGGCGTCTATGACCAATTCGTTCTCAGGCACGCAAACGCGATTATGAGCGCGATTCATCGATGTCCGGCTTTCCTGCCCTGGCACCGCCGCTTCATTTTCGATCTCGAGCGTGAGTTGCAGCGCGTCTCCGGCAATCCGAATCTTGGCATACCTTACTGGAACTGGCCCTCAGGCGGAACGACTGCTTCAATGTGGAATGACGATCTGCTCGGCGGCAACGGTGATGCCGGCGGCGTCGTTCGCACCGGGCCGTTCCGCGCTGGTCAATGGACCATCATCAATGCCAGTGGCGTAGCGGCAGGGCCGCTGATGCGCGAGTTTGGGCAGAACGGATTCTCAAACTTGCCCACGCAAGCGGAAATTAACCAAGTCATGGCGGTCACGCCGTATGACCGATCTCCCTGGGATATGAACAGCAATCCCAGCTTCCGTAATCAAGTAGAAGGCTGGGTTGGGCCCAACCTGCACAATCGCGGCCATGTCTGGGTTGGCGGTTCGATGCTGCCGATGACCTCGCCGAATGATCCGGTATTTTTCATGCATCACAGCATGGTGGACAAAATCTGGCATGAATGGCAACTGCGCTTCCCGAATCAGGGGTATTTGCCAGCCGCCGGCGGGCCGTTTGGGCAGAATATGACCGATCTGATGAATAACACGCCGTCGGGGCCGGTCGGTTCGCGGCCAATCGATGTGCTTGATAGCGCCGCCTTGGGGATTGTGTATGACGATGCAGCACCCCAGCCGCAACCACAGATCCCCGTGCTGGTGGTTGGCGCCACGCCGAGCCAGGCCGATATCGCTACAGCGGGCGAAATCGATGTGTTCCGGTTCGATGTTCCGGCATTCGGGGCGCATACGATGGTCACCACCGGTCCATCCGATACGTTCATGACGCTGTTCGGCCCGAACGATGCCAACCTCGAAGTGACCTCGGACGACGACGCCGGCGAGAATTTCAATGCACAAATCACGCGTAATTTGTCGGCAGGCGCGTACTATTTGCGCATTCGTCTATTTAGTCCGAACAGCACTGGAAATTACGCAGTTGCAGTGCGCACCGAAGGCACAAATCCCAACCCGATTCCTGAGTTGATCATCAATGGCGCCAGTGTCAATGCCACCATTTCCGCGGCGAATGAAAGCGACGTCTACCGGTTTACCGTTACCGCCGACGATACCTACACGATCGAGACCAGCGGCGCAACCGATACCGTAATGACCTTGCACGGCCCGAACAGCCAGATACCGGAAATTGGCAGCGACGACGATGGCGGCGACTCTTTCAATGCCCGCATTCGCCGCCAGCTTGCCCCGGGCGAATATTTTGCCCGCGTCCGACATTACTCGCCGATCGGAATCGGTGCGTACACCATTCGAATAATTCGAGGGTAATGATGAAAGAATGGGCTTAAATTCAGATCTGGATTGACGCCTTCACTTTGCGCGGGCTCTCAAATTCATAATTGAGCGCCCCGCATCCTTCCGCATAGCTCACAATCAGAAAATTTATCGATTATTGAGCAATTTACTTAATAAAAATCCCACGCCCATCGCAATACTTACCGACGTAATCGGATTTTGACGCACATACGTGGAATAGTTTGCCAAGAGTTGTTGTTCAGCATTCCTAAGTTGATCTTTTTTTTCATTCAACTTGTCGAGCGCTTGCTGTGCAGAAGTCGTTACTCTATCGACAGTCTCGTGCGCCACATTACTAAACTCGTCTCCTGTATCGACAAGTTTGTTAGCCACTTCGTACGTTGCCTGAGTGGTGTCGTCAATCACTTCGTGAGCGACATGGGCTGCTTTATTTAATCCAGAAGTTTTATTTGCTTTTGATGCGTTTTCTGCAGTTTCCATAAACCAGTTCCTTGTGTTTATACGTAATACATCATGGATAGAATCATCTTAATCAATGCCAAATGTCTCTATCCATCTGTTAATTTTGCTAAATCATTTCTTTTGAATGCTAATTTCTTTGAAATGTTTGGCGGCATCATTCGCTTGTTTATGCGCCTCATTTATAGCGTCACTACCACCTTTTTCAATTATTCGTTCTAAACTGATAATTCCCGCTTCAAGGTGATACTTGGCATCATCAGAAAAGTCGCCCATTTTTTTAGCTTCTAACGCAGCAGCTTTAGCGGCGTTCGCGTGCGCTAAAATTTCTTTTCCGGTAGGAGCATTGACTGCTTCTTCCGCATGTGAAATAGCGTTCTTTAACTGATCATGTTGCGCCATGACATGAGAGGAAAGCATACTGAAGAGTAAAACACTAAAAAATAAATTAAATAATTTCACTTTATTATTCCTCCATTACATAAGCCTGTGAATAAAAATAATTTGTAACAATTAATGATTTATTTCTCAGTGGCTTTTCTGATCCTATCCGCATCATCTTCGATCTGATCAGCTCTTTCTTCAGCGGATTTTCTTAATTGCTTAGCCTCTTGTTCTTTCTTATCAGCTACTGCTTCCCCAGCTTTTTCATTTGCTTTACGAATTTGTTCATCTTCTTTTCTGATTTGATCCGCTTTATTTTCCAACCGATCGGCTTCTCGTTCGGCACTAGGGCTCGTACCACCAGAACAAGCAATTGAAGAAATTGAAATAATCAAGCTGACAATTAACGATAAGACACTATTTTTATTTAACTTATTCATTTTATGATCTCAAATATAATTAATGAAAGGGCTCGAAAAATAAATTTAGCGAATAAACAAATATAAGTCGGTTCGCGAGGTCACATTTGTTGTGGGATAGCGAACGAACAACAGCACTCAGGAATATCGATTTTTTGGATGTCTGGTTTTATCGATCGCGCTAACAACAGCAAACGCGCCAATAATCCTTCCAATCGATCTATTTGTCTAAGAATCGGCCGCGGCGGTGCGGTGCGCCGTTCCATCCCTCCCGCCAATGCATTCTCGGCTTTCAGGCGTATGGCTGCGAGGGGATTACGTATTTCATGTACCGGCCAGCCACCATGCGCCCCTCCCAAGGCGCTTCGCTCCGCATGCTGCAGATCACGCTCGAGATGCGTGGCTCGATCCAACGCTGATTTGATGCGAATATTGAAAGTAAGGGATGCCAGGGATCCCTATGACAAAATCATCACAGCGCATCCTCCCAACGCCAGCGCATAACGCTCTGCAGCATCAGTGGCGCGCACATCGAGGCGTGTCATGATCCACGTGACTTCGTGATCAGTCAGTGGACACCGGCACTCGGAGTCCATGATCATAAAACTGATGAGCAATCATGCCAATGATCATGCTTGCCGCTCCAAGCAACAGCACCAGAATATGTATGCTGGCCCGAAGCGTTGGAAACGGAAATTACATATAGGCCATCAACACCCTGGCTGACTGAAATGGTGAAAAATAGACCTGGCTAAAACGCTTCCGCACTCAATGGCTGAAATGAGAGTAAGCCATCTTCACGCATTCTTCGAGAGAATAATTCGAGAACCTCGCTACACCGGCCAATATGATCAACATGTCGTCCAGAATCGACCGGTAGTCATTTCCTGCCGTGATAGCGGTAGACAGCAGGCCCAATGCTTGCCATAGCTCATACATGTAGCTGGTGGCGCTGTCGTGGCTGTCATCGATATTGGATAAATTGGATGCCGTCAAGAATTGTTCGATGCTGGCGTTGTTATCGACCGAAAGAACCAGAATATCGACGATGCAGCACCCCACATCAATTCTGCAATCTTCTCTGCCAGCCACTGTCCGGGAAAGTTTCCCTGCTGATGAAACAAGCTTCAGAACCCGAGGAACGGGATCAAATTTTCCGCTTGAGTTTTTTTCTTGTTCCGCTGCAATGATTTTTTTCATGAGCTCGTTCATTTATTATCTCCACAGATTGTTCAATCTTTTATTTTCAAATTGATTCATCGTCATGATCGCACACCGATGTTCTCCTTTCTGAGACAAGCGCGGAATAGCGATGTGCTTTAAAATTACCCGATAGAGATTATCACGGCGCCAAGCTTAGCAAAACCATTGTTTCAGGGGCAGATAGCTGAGAAGCGCCCGGCTTGTTACCCTATCGAAAATCCCCTCAGCATGCTGCTCATGCAAAAACCATTTAAGAGCAACGGAAAAGCACTTTGTGCGTATAATGGCCTGAACTTAGTTGAATATTGGCATTCGAAAAACTATCGAATGTGGTTACTTTTGATTGATTAATAGAAGGCTCCACCATGCGCATCAAAAAAAACACTGTAGTCTCAATTAACTATGAATTAACAGACGCCACAGGAAACGTTCTGGAAAAAACCGAGATGCCGATCAGCTATTTGCATGGCGGTTATGGCGGCATTTTTCCGATGATAGAAGAAGCATTGCATGACATGGAAATAGGTTTTTCCTGCTCGGTGTCGATGGAACCGGAGGATACGTTCGGTGAGTATGATGCTGAGCTGATCCGCGTCGAACCGCGCAGTTCATTTCCAGAGAATGTGACTGCAGGCATGCATTTTGAAGGCGGCGTCGAAGGCTCGAACGATGTCGTTATTTATAAAGTGACCGATGTAACCGATGACTCGGTAATTGTCGATGGCAATCATCCGTTTGCAGGCATGAAACTAACCTTTGCATGCACAGTGACCGATGTTCGTATCGCCACGCCGGAAGAAATTTCGCATCAGCATGTGCATGGCGCCCATGGTCATGAACATTAGGCCATATCCATTCTCTCATCTGCCAGCGGCTATTTTCCAGCTTCCAGCATTTTTTTCAAAACATATAACTGCTCAAGCGCTTGCCGGGGAGTAAGCTCATCCGGCGACAGCTCGTTCAGCATCGCGATGGTCGGGTGCTGGCGCGGCTGATCTTCCTCTGATTCAGGATCAGACTCAAGTGCGGGCACAGAAAACAGATCCATCTGAGGCTGCCGGGTAATATTCTCCTGTTCCAATCGAATCAGATGCTTCTTGGCCAGCTTGATCACCGCGTCAGGAACGCCTGCCAGCGCAGCAACCTGCAAGCCATAGCTTTGGCTGGCCGGGCCGTCCGCAACCTTATGCAAAAAGACGATGCGGTGTTTATATTCCACTGCATCCAAATGAACGTTGCAGATGGACTTGAACTCGTCAGCCAGCTTGGTGAGCTCAAAGTAATGCGTGGCAAACAGCGTGAAGCTGCGATTCTTATTCACCAGATGCCGCGCAATCGCCAGCGCCAGCGCCAGCCCGTCAAATGTCGAGGTGCCGCGCCCGACCTCGTCCATCAACACCAGACTCTGGGCAGTGGCGTTATGCAGAATATTGGCGGTCTCGGTCATTTCGACCATGAACGTCGAACGACCACTGGCGAGATCATCCGCCGCGCCAATGCGGGTAAAGATTTGATCCAGCACTCCCAGGCACGCATTTCTTGCCGGAACATAACTCCCGCAGTGCGCCAGCAATGCAATCAGCGCGGCTTGCCGCATATACGTCGATTTACCGCCCATGTTCGGGCCCGTGATCACCAGCATCTGCGGCTTGCCGGTTGATTCGGCGCCTAGCTGAACGTCATTGGCGACGAAATTTTCCACCTGCCGTTCCACCACGGGATGGCGGCCAGTGTCGATCATCAGCACACGCTCATCCGTCAACTGCGGCGCTGCATAACCCAGCGCCTGAGCGCGCTCGGCAAAGACGCACAGCACGTCGAGTTCGGCTATGCTTCCGGCCAACTGTTGCAACGCGTGAATGTACTGTCCCAAAGCATCGAGCAGCGCTTCATACAAATACTTCTCTCGCGCCAGCGCTCGATCCTGCGCGGATAACGCTTTATCCTCAAATGTTTTCAGTTCAGGCGTGATATAGCGTTCAGCGCTTTTCAACGTCTGCCTGCGCCGGTAATCATCAGGAATTTTGTCGCTATGCGCATGCGTGACTTCGATATAAAAACCGTGCACGCGGTTATATTCCACTTTCAGAGTAGGAATGCCGGTGCGCGCTTTTTCGCGCAATTCGAGCTGCAGGAGAAACTCACCGCAATTCGTATGCAACGCGCGCAATTCGTCGAGCTCGGCATCGTAACCATCGGCGATCACATTGCCTTCGCGCAACACCACGCCGGGCTCCGGCAATAACGCATTGCCCAACAGTTCCGCCAACGCTGGCGGAATGCGCATCGCCTCAAGCAACTGACTGATTTTCTCAGTTCCGCACGGGGCAACGGCAAGGATCACATCCGGTAATATCTGTAAGCTATCGCGCAAACCCGACAGATCTCTCGGCCGCGCCGATTTGAGAGCAATCCGCGCCGTGACTCGCTCAACATCGACGCACTGCCGTAACAGTTTGCGTACGGCCGAATGATGATCCTCTTGGTCTTCACCGATCAATGCCGCTACGCTGTCGAGCCGTTGCTGGATCACAGCACGATCGCGCAGCGGATGGTGCAGCCAGAAATGCAATAACCGGCTGCCCATGTTGGTCGAACACGTATCCATCAAGGATAGAAGAGTTGGCGAGCGCTCGCCGCGTATGGTTTCCGATATTTCCAGATTGCGGCGCGTGGCGGCATCCATGCGCACGTACAAACTCTCACGCTCCGCCTGCAACGACGTGATATGCAGAACTGCGGAACCCTGCGTCAGGCGGGTATATTCCAGCAATGCGCCGGCGGCGCACAACGCGATCGGCAAATCTTCACAACCAAATCCCGCCAAGTCATGAGTTTCGAATTGCCGCGTCAAACCATTGACTGCGCTATCGCGATCGAATTGCCACGCCGGCAGTCGCTTCAGAGCCAAGTTCTTATCCTGCAGCTCGGATAATGTCAGCGTTTCAGGCACTAAAATCTCAGCCGGCTGCAAGCGTTCCAACTCGCTGAGCAAATGCCGCGGCAAGGTTTCCAATACGCGCAACTGCCCTGCCGCAAGATTCAACCAGGCCAGTCCCAATGTCGAATCATTCAGCATTAATGCCAGCAATAGACAGTCACGCTTATCTTCCAGCAATGCGGCATCGGTCAATGTGCCCGGAGTAATGATGCGCGTCACTTTCCGCTCCACCGGCCCTTTACTGGCAGCCGGATCGCCGACTTGTTCGCAGATGGCGATCGATTCCCCAGCCTTGACGAGCTTGGCCAGATATTGTTCTGCGGCATGATAGGGCACCCCGGCCATTTTGATGGGCTCTCCCGCCGAAGCCCCGCGCTGCGTTAACGTGATTCCCAGCAGCTTCGCAGCTTTCTCCGCATCGCCATAAAACAGCTCATAAAAATCCCCCATGCGATAAAACATCAACATGTCCGGATGCTCTGCCTTGATGCGCAAGTACTGCTGCATCATGGGCGTATGCACATTTTTTTGGAGGTTCATCAAGTCTTTGAGCGATTATTTTTTCAGCAGGAAAGTAACGATGATCGTTCTGAGTTTGGGCAATCGTATATTTCTCAGTAGAGAAATTCTAACAGATCAATTCCTCATCTGAGCTCAACAGAGCCTTTGTAGATTTGACCAAAGATAGTGTAGGGTAAAACAGCGGTATCCAATACACCTGACAGTGCCAAATCCACGAGCATCAGTTCGGGCCCCGGCCCCAACCACAGCGCAGCACGCGAGGGTTTTCCGCGTAACAAACACATATCGTAGATGACGCCACTGTAGATTCGGGGAATGGCTGCGCACGGAGATTTTACGTAACTGAGGTTTTGCCGGGTAACCGAATCACCTCTGACAACGGTGTCGATGGTTCCGCACCCCGCCAGTCCCCAAACGAGCATGCATGCCAAAACTGCATAAATTTTCTGATTAATTTTCTTTCCTTTGCGGTTATTGAATATAAGCGTTCCAAGACAAACGATCTTTCTTGCAATGAGTATAATTAATGTAGTCACGGATGAGTTGCCTTGGCTCTCTACAATACATTTTTTTATTTTCCTGAAGCTAGCGCCACAAGAAGCTCGTCACTTTCGTTCCCATGATCTCGTCGTTAAACACGATGTTGGCCTGCGGCGTTTCAGCACTGGTAACGCCATAGCACACATGCAGCGGCAATAGATGTTCTTCGCGGGGATGGCAGAATCGGGCTGACGGCGCCTTTTCCCAAGCAATCAAACGTTGTTCGCGCTGTTCGGAGGATAAACTCGGCGCTGTACAGGTGTCGATCAGCCAATCATTGAACGCTTCATTGGCTGCAATGCCGTCGGTGCTGAAGGAAAAAAAGGCTCTCATATTGTGAAACGACATGCCCGACCCGATGATCAGCACATTCTGCTTACGGAGAGGCGCAATCGCTTTTCCCAGCTCAATATGCATTTTCGGATCGAGATTTTTCAGCAGAGATAGCTGGACACAAGGAATCCGTGCGTCCGGAAACATCAGCTTGAGCGGAATGAACAATCCATGATCGAACCCGCGCTGCTCATCGATGCCTGCTGGCAAGTCATGAGCGCTAATCATGCGTCGCAAGTCCTGTGCGAGCTTCGGATCCCCCGGCGCATCATATTGAATCTGATACGCTTCAGGCGAAAACCCGGAATAATCGTAAATCAACCCTGGATGAGCGCCGCCTGTGAGTGTGGCTTGATCCTCTTCCCAATGAGCACTGATGACCACGATTGCCGATGGTTCGCTCAATTGTGTGGCAATTTCTGTCAGGAAAGCGATCATTTTTTGATGGCGTTCATCACCCAGAATGGGCAAAGGGCCGCCGCCATGAGGTACATAGAGAACAGGAGACAACGTTGAAGACGATGCACTGTTGATCATGATAAGTTCTCCAATTCTTGAATTCTCGAGAGTGACTACCCTGAATCTACAGGTAGCGGATCTAATCATTCAGTCTCAAGCGGTAGTGCAATATCAAATGGATCGTGACGCAGAATGATCAATAAACGCTCGATAAGCGGTAACAAGCGATGGTCAAGCAGGGCAAAATCCAGTGAAATGCGCAGTTTGAACGATACACGAGCATTCTGAGCGGATTTCAATGCCATCTGATCGGAAGCTCGATACAAACGCTACATCCTGATCGAGTGCAGCCATTTTCAAAGTTTCCCGACAACAATTACGAAATCATTTGCTTACCCACCCAGGTCAGCACGCTTGCCAGCGCCGCCGGCAAATGTTCTGGCTCGGTACCCCCTGCTTGCGCCATGTCCGGGCGGCCACCGCCTTTACCGCCCACTTGCTGAGCTACGTAGTTGACCAATTCACCGGCTTTCATCTGACGTGTCAGATCGGCGCTGACACCCGCGATCAATGTGATCTTGCCGTTGTCCACACTACTCAGAACGATTGCGCAGGTTTTCAGCTTATCTTTCAATTGATCCAAGGTATCGCGCAAGGTTTTGGCGTCCGCATTGTCCACATTGGCGGCCAGCACTTTGACGCCTTGAACTTCCTGCGCCTGCTCCGCCAAATCCTTGCCTTGAGAGCTTGCGAGCTTGGTTTTCAGGCGATTGAGTTCTTTCTCGGTTTGACGCATATTGTCGATGATTTGAGCAATTTTCTGGGTCACCTCTTGCGGATTCGCTTTCAAAGTTTGCGCGATTTCAAGCAATTGCGCTTCGCGCTGTTGCACATAATCAACCGCAGCGATGCCGGTCACCGCCTCAACGCGACGAATGCCAGCAGCGACGCCGGACTCCGCAATAATTTTGAAAAATCCGATTTGCCCACTTTGCGACACATGCGTGCCGCCGCATAATTCGGTAGAGAATTCGCCCATGCCGATGACCCGCACCACATCCGAATATTTTTCACCGAACAACGCCATCGCGCCACGCTTGATCGCATCGTCGTACTTCATCGTCGATGCTTCAACAACCGAGTTGTACCGAATCTGTTCGTTCACCAGGCGCTCGGTTTCACGAATTTCATCAGCCGTGAGCGACGTATGGTGGGAAAAATCAAAACGGGTGCGATTGGCATCCACGAGCGAGCCTTTCTGCGCCACATGCGTACCGAGTACCTTGCGCAACGCTGCATGCAACAGATGCGTAGCCGAGTGATTATTCGCCGTGCTGGCCCGGGCGATCGGATTGACCTTGGCAAGAACCCTATCTCTGACCACGAGTCGGCCGCTGCTCAGTGTTCCTGTATGACCAAACACGCCGGCCTGGATTTTCTGGGTATCCGCCACCACAAACATACCATTCGTCGCGAGCAATTCACCGCTGTCGCCGACTTGCCCGCCCGATTCGGCATAAAAGGGCGTCTGATCCAGCACCACGACCGCCTCATCGCCGGCCTCGATAAAATTGACCGAACTGCCTTCCTTATAAATCGCCACCACCTGTCCGTCATGCTGCAGCGCTTCATAACCATGAAAAACAGTTTGGCCACCGCTATACTCGATGCCCTCCTGCATCGTGAATTTATTGGCTGCGCGCGCTTGTTCACGCTGCCGTTCCATCGCGTGCTCGAACCCGGCATGATCGATCGAAATACCTCGCTCCCGGGCGATATCGGCCGTCAGATCGAGCGGGAAGCCAAACGTATCGTACAGCCGGAAAGCAGTTTCCCCATCAAGTATTTTGGTATCGTGGCTCAATGCGCTTTCCAATACTTGCATACCGTGTTCCAGCGTTTCCGCAAAACGTTCTTCTTCCTGCTGCAACACCGCAGCGACGCGGGCTTTGGCCGCCACCAGCTCGGGATAGGCCTGGCCCATCGCCTGACTCAAATCCTCGACCAATTGATAAAAGAAAGGTTGCTTGTGTCCCAATCGGTAGCCGTGACGAATCGCTCGGCGGATGATGCGCCTTAACACATAGCCACGCCCTTCGCTGCCCGGAATGACACCATCGGTGATCAGAAAAGCGCAGGCGCGGATATGATCGGCGATGACTTTCAAAGAATTGTCAGTCAGATTCTGGGTATGGGTTACGCGTGCCGCTGCCCTAATCAGACTCTGGAACAAATCAATATCGTAATTACTGTGCACCTGCTGCATGACTGCGGAAATTCGCTCGAGCCCCATGCCGGTGTCGACGGATGGCTTCGGCAACGGATGCAACGTGCCGGCGCTATCGCGGTTGTATTGCATGAATACCAGATTCCAAATTTCAATGTAGCGGTCGCCATCGGCATCCTTGGAACCCGGCGGGCCGCCTTGAATATCCGGCCCATGATCATAAAAAATCTCGGAACAAGGCCCGCATGGTCCGGTGTCACCCATCTGCCAGAAATTATCCGAAGTGGCTATCCGCACCAACCGCTCGGCTTCGACGCCCACTTCATTGAGCCAGATATCAGCCGCTTCATCGTCTTCCGCATAAACGGTGACCCACAGTTTCTCGTGCGGAATCTTGAGCGATTGCGTCAAAAAATCCCAGGCAAATAAGATAGCGTTGCGCTTGAAGTAATCCCCAAAACTGAAATTCCCGAGCATTTCAAAGAAGGTATGATGCCGTGCCGTGTAGCCGACATTTTCCAGGTCGTTGTGCTTGCCCCCGGCACGCACGCACCGCTGCGAACTGGCAGCGCGCACGTAAGGCCGAGTATCTTGCCCCAGAAACACGTCCTTGAACTGCACCATACCGGCGTTGGTGAACAGCAGCGTGGGATCATTATTCGGCACGAGCGGACTCGAGTCCACGATGGTATGTCCATGCGATTCAAAAAACTCGAGAAATTTTTGTCGGATTTCGCTGCTTTTCATAGTTCGTGTAGTTGATCGTATCGTTCCAGTTCAAGGGCCGTCAGACCCAGCGCTTCGCCTCTGATGATGGCCACGCTTTTGATTCTGACTCGAATGGTGATTTCTTCATTCATCTTGGGCAGATCCGATTCCGTCAGAATCATGATTTCTCCGCTGGCATCCTTCAATACGTAGGATTTTAAATCGATCAACGGCAAGCGTGTCGGGTTTTGTGCGATACCCCTCAGGCGCACTTCCTTATCGTCGAAATCGACCGGAGCTGCATTGATTTTACCAATCGCAACGATGCCATCGGCGCTCACTCCGTGTGGCGTCAATCCGATCACCAGCATCAATAGCAGCCGCACCCATACTGTTTTCATTCATTCTCCTCGCGTGCTTGCGATAAAACGTGTCGGATCACGTCGATTGAAAAACCTCGGTTCATCATGAATCGCATCTGTTTTCCCCACTCTTCTTTGGAATCCGGTGCTTTGCCGAATTTTTTCTGCCAGACTGCGAACGCGGCATCCTGCTCGGTTTCCTTCAGACTGGGTAATGCTTCTTGAATGCATTCTGCATCGATGCCTTTTTCTCTCAGCGCATGAATAATTCGTTTACTGCCAAAACGTGATCGGCTGGCGCGAATGATCTGCTCGGCAGCACGCTTGGTCGACAACAAACCGTCATGTTCAAGCTTATCCAAGAGTTCCGCCAATATTTCCGGCGCAACTAAGCGGTCAGGCCCAGAAAGCTTACGTTCCAGCTCCGTACGGGAATACTCACGCCGCGCCAGATAGCGAAGGGCACGCATTTCCAGAGCTGAGCGCATATTGACCGATTATTTCTCTTTCTCAGCTTTGTCCTTTTCAGCCTTCTCTTTCGTAGCCGAATTCGGTTCAACGATGCCTACGATCGCTCGAATCTTCTGCTCGATTTCGCGGGCGATATCCTTATGCTCTTTCAGGTAATCACGCGCATTATCCTTGCCCTGGCCGATTTTCTCACCTTGATAGGCATACCACGCGCCTGATTTATCGATGAGCTTATGCAATACACCCAGTTCGATGATTTCACTTTCGCGCGAAATGCCTTCTCCGTACAAAATATCAAAATCCGCCTGCTTGAAGGGTGGAGCCACTTTATTCTTGACCACTTTCACGCGGGTTTCGTTGCCTATGGTTTCTTCCCCCTTCTTGATCGCCCCGGTACGGCGAATATCCAAGCGCACTGAGGCATAAAACTTCAACGCATTGCCGCCGGTCGTCGTCTCCGGATTGCCAAACATCACGCCAATTTTCATGCGAATCTGATTGATGAAGATCACCATCGTGTTGCTGCGCTTGATATTGGCGGTCAGTTTGCGCAGCGCCTGGGACATCAAACGGGCCTGCAATCCCATTTGCGGATCACCCATGTCGCCTTCGATTTCCGCCCGTGGTGTGAGCGCTGCCACAGAGTCAACCACGATAATGTCCACAGAGCCGGAACGCACCAGCATGTCGGCTATTTCCAGCGCTTGTTCGCCATTGTCAGGTTGCGATATCAACAGCTCCTGCACATTGACGCCAATTTTCTGCGCATACTGTGGATCGAGCGCATGCTCCGCATCGATGAAAGCGGCGGTTCCGCCCAATTTTTGCATCTCGGCAATGACTTGCAGCGTCAATGTGGTTTTACCCGATGACTCAGGCCCATAAATTTCAATGATCCGACCGCGCGGCAACCCGCCGACACCCAATGCGATATCAAGCCCGAGGGAGCCGGTGGAGACGATCTGTATATCATAGGCGACATCATTGGCACCCAATCGCATGATGGAACCTTTGCCAAATTGCTTCTCAATTTGGGCCAGCGCAACATCAAGCGCTTTACTTCTGTTTTCGTCCATGATTTTTCCTGTTAAGAATCGGTCAAATTATCGCATAAGCTGCATGATATCAATGTAATTCAATTTGAAGGGGACAAACTTCATCCTTCTTACCGCGGTAAAAAACTCGAGTATCTGCTTTGCCTGAGATATAATCGCGTGATCTCATTGAAGCGGCACAGATAAATCAGCCGCGACAGTCACTCAATATCATGTTAATTGGAACAAAGGGAGAATAACCATTCGAGTCATTTTATTAGGCGGCCCCGGCGCCGGTAAAGGCACGCAGGCCAATTATATCAAGGAACATTTTGGGGTTCCGCAAATTTCTACCGGCGACATGTTGCGCAGCGCGGTCAAGGCCGGCACCGAATTGGGTGTCATGGCGAAAAAAATTATGGATGCAGGTGGGCTGGTTTCCGACGACATCATCATCAATTTAGTCAAAGAACGCATTGCTGAACCGGACTGTAGCAAGGGTTTCCTATTTGATGGCTTTCCCCGCACGATTCCACAGGCCGATGCCATGAAGGCAGCCGGCGTTCAGATCGATTATGTGGTCGAAATTGATGTTGATGACGCCGAAATCGTCAAACGCATGTCGGGACGCAGAGTGCACCCAGCATCCGGCCGCACCTATCATGTCGATTTCAATCCCCCCAAAATTGAGGGAAAGGACGATATTACCGGAGAATCGCTGATACAGCGCGATGATGACAAGGAAGAAACGGTCAGAAAGCGGTTGGAGGTTTACCATGAACAAACCGAACCTTTAGTGGATTACTATTCAAAATGGGCAACCAGCGGTGGCAGCGGGGCTCCGCGTTATATCAAAATAGCTGGCATTGGCACAGTGGAAGAAATACGCGATCGCATTCTTGCCGCGCTGAAATAACAAATCCGCCTGGCTTCATTCGGAATTGCACATAAAACAGTTCAAAACTCAGGACAGCCTTGCTTGTGCCTGAGTTTTTGTACGTCAGACAAATAAATCACTCACTTACGACTTCATCAATCAGGAGATCACAATGGCAACAAAAAATGCTTTCTATGCTCAATCTGGGGGCGTCACGGCAGTCATCAATGCCTCAGCCGCGGGTGTACTGGAAACAGCGCGCCAGCATTCCGACAAAATCGGCAATGTTTATGCGGGACGCAATGGGATTATCGGTGCGTTGACCGAAGATCTGATCGACACCAATGCCGAATCAGCCGCAGCAATTGCCGCACTTCGCCACACCCCGTCGGGTGCTTTCGGCTCATGCCGCTACAAATTGAAAAGCCTGGAACAGAACCGGCGCGAATACGAACGCCTGATCGAAATATTCAAGGCACACGATATCGGATATTTTTTCTACAATGGCGGGGGCGATTCTGCCGATACCTGTCTGAAAGTATCGCAATTAGCCGACACACTCGGTTATCCGATTCAAGCCATTCATGTTCCAAAAACCGTTGATAACGATTTGCCGATCACCGACTGCTGTCCCGGATTTGGTTCCGTAGCCAAATATATTGCGGTTTCGACACGTGAAGCCAGTTTCGATGTCGCCAGCATGGCCAAGACATCCACCAAAGTGTTCATATTGGAAGTGATGGGACGCCACGCCGGTTGGATCGCTGCAGCAGGCGGGCTGGCTTCGAGCGCTGATTGCGAAATTCCGGTCGTCATTCTGTTCCCGGAAGTCACTTTCGACAAGGAAAAATTCCTGGCCAAAGTGGATCGCTGCGTGAAAGAATTCGGCTATTGCTCTGTGGTTGTGTCCGAAGGTGTCAAAGGAAATGACGGCAATTTCCTGTCCGATCAGGGACTGCGGGATGCGTTCGGTCATGCGCAACTGGGTGGCGTCGCGCCAGTCGTTGCGAACATCATCAAAGACGGTCTGGGATTGAAATATCACTGGGGCGTCGCCGATTACCTGCAGCGCGCGGCGCGTCATATCGCATCGAAAACTGACGTCGAACAAGCCTATGCAATGGGCAAAGCCGCCGTGGAATACGCTATCGCAGGCCACAATTCGGTCATGCCGACAATCGTTCGTCAATCGAATGCACCGTATAAATGGACCGTAGGAATGGCTCAGCTATCCAATGTCGCGAATGTCGAGAAAATGATGCCGGCTGAATTCATCAGCGAGGATGGATTCGGCATTACTCCGGCATGCCGCGAGTACTTATCACCATTGATTGAAGGCGAAGACTATCCGCCTTACAAGAATGGATTGCCTGATTACGTTCGATTGAAGAATGTGGCTGTTGCAAAAAAATTGAGCGAATTCAAGCTATAGAAATATTAGGTATTACAAGTGGTTGGTATTGCAGCAACAGCAAACATTCATTACCCACTTCGGTGCCAATGCAAATTTCTTGAAATTTGATGCACTCAGGCAATAAGAACAGATAAAATACGCCCTGATTGTATGGTTTGGGACAAGTGTTTAATAATGTGGAATTATTAGGCCAAATTCTACATGTGATTATATGTGGTCTGACTTTAATTGGAGTTCTTTATGGCGAATGGTTTAATTATCGCAATCGGTAGCGCGATTTTAGCCCTGGTATTCAGTGGTATTTGGATCAGGGGCATATATGTTCAATCGACGGGTAACCAGCGTATGCAAGAAATTGCTACCGCTATTCAGGAAGGCGCTTCTGCCTATCTGAAACGTCAGTACATGACGATCGGCATTGTCGGCATCGTTCTGTTTCTGGCCCTGTGGGTCGCACTCAGTCTGGATACTGCCATTGGTTTTGCGCTGGGCGCTCTTCTTTCGGGCACTGCCGGTTTTCTAGGTATGACGGTCTCGGTTCAATCCAATGTGCGCACCGCTCAAGCTGCCAGTGTCGGCTTGAATGAAGCGTTGGCCATTGCTTTCCGGGGCGGCGCCGTAACCGGTATGCTGGTGGTTGGCTTGGGCTTGCTGGGTGTTGCCGGATATTGTGCGTCTTTATTTGACGGCGCCGATCCTAACCAGGCAGTCAGTGACGTGATCAAGCCCTTGATCGGCTTTGCCTTCGGCGGATCATTGATCTCCATTTTTGCTCGTCTGGGCGGCGGTATCTTCACGAAAGGCGCAGACGTCGGTGCTGATCTGGTCGGTAAGGTCGAAGCAGGCATTCCAGAGGATGATCCGCGCAACCCTGCGGTGATTGCAGATAATGTCGGTGATAATGTCGGCGACTGCGCAGGTATGGCTGCCGATCTGTTTGAAACTTATGCTGTCACCATCATCGCGACCATGATCCTGGGCGCACTGCTATTTTCAACCAACGCCGTTGACGCCGTCATTTATCCGTTGATGCTGGGTGCGGTATCCATCGTTGCTTCCATCATCGGTTGCTATTACGTCAAAATGCGCGAAGGCGGCAAGATCATGAACGCTCTGTACCGTGGATTGGCCGTGGCTGGCGGTATTGCGCTGTTCACATATTTGCCGGTAACGGTCTGGTTCATGGGCGACATGTCCCTGAATATCGACGGCACTGAGGTTGCAGGCGGCATGCTGGTCATGCGTATATTCCTGGCAGCCACGATCGGTCTGGTGCTGACCGGATTGATGGTAGTGATCACAGAATACTACACCTCAACGGATTTCCCGCCCGTGCAACACGTTGCTGAAGCATCAACCACCGGACACGCAACCAACATCATCGCTGGCTTGGGTGTTTCAATGCGCGCTACTGCAGCACCTGTGCTGGCAGTCTGCATCAGCATATTGCTGGCTTATGCATTGGCAGGTTTGTATGGTATTGCAATCGCAGCAACCGCAATGCTGTCCATGACCGGTATCATCGTGGCGCTCGACGCCTATGGCCCAATTACCGACAATGCCGGCGGTATTGCGGAAATGTCCGAAATGCCTGATTCAGTCCGCGCCATCACCGATCCTCTGGATGCGGTGGGCAATACCACCAAGGCCGTTACCAAAGGATACGCGATTGGCTCCGCTGGCTTGGCGGCACTGGTGCTGTTCGCAGACTATACCCATGCGCTCGAGCATGCCGGCCACACACTGACTTTTGATTTATCCAATCACATGGTCATCATCGGGCTTTTCATCGGCGGTATGATTCCTTACCTGTTCGGGGCGATGTCGATGGAAGCGGTAGGCCGTGCAGCAGGTTCTGTAGTGATTGAGGTTCGCCGTCAATTCAAGGAAATCCCCGGTATCATGGAAGGCACAAGCAAGCCGGATTATTCCCGCGCTGTGGATATGCTGACCAAAGCAGCGATCCAAGAAATGATGGTGCCTTCTTTATTGCCTGTTCTGATTCCATTGTTGGTCGGTGTCATTCTAGGCCCGCAAGCGTTGGGTGGTGTGTTGATGGGTTCGATCATCACCGGTCTGTTTGTCGCGATTTCCATGACCACCGGTGGCGGTGCCTGGGATAATGCGAAAAAACATATCGAAGACGGTCACTTTGGCGGTAAAGGTAGCGAAGCTCATAAAGCATCGGTTACAGGCGACACTGTCGGCGATCCTTACAAAGATACCGCAGGTCCTGCAATCAACCCGTTGATCAAGATCATTAACATTGTGGCATTGTTGATCATTCCACTGCTGTAACAGGTCATTACTCACAAAAAAAGCACATCAGTTTTGATGTGCTTTTTTTATTGCAACTAGAAAATAGCTTTAGAGATCGCCACGAGCGTTTTCAACCATATCTGTCAGCTTTGCCATGTCGAGAATATGCAGTTCATGGTCTTTACGTAGAATCAGTTGTTCTTTTTCCAGGTGATTTAACTCCCGAGTCACCGCTTCGCGATGGGTGCTCACCAGATTGGCCAATTCAGTATGGGTAGGTATCGGTGAAATAATTCCCTTATTCGCTACAGCAGGATTTTTTTTGGCCAGGCGAAGTAATTCAGCCTGAACACGATTACGGACAGCCAAGGTACTGAACTCGAAAACGCGCTCGGTCAGGCGACGTATCTGCCCGGTCAATCGCTTCAGGATCGCTGCCGAAATTTGCCGGTTGCGGAAAATCAACTCATGGAAATCCGCCGAAGAAATGGTGGCCACCAATGAACTTGTCCTGGCAACAACCGTCGCAGAACGCGACTGGCCATCAATGGCGGTCAATTCACCAAATATTTCACCTGCGGGCAAATCGCACAAAATGACTTCTTTGCCACACATCGAATAAAACGTCACCCGCGCTTCACCTTGTGTGATGAAATAGACACTCGTTGAATGGTCATGATAGCGTAAGATCTCTTCACCGGCTTCGTAGCGGTGCCACTGACAGACTTGTGCAATCATTTCCCGATCAGGCAGCGATAGACCATTAAATTCCTTAATCGTCGTCAACAGCGCACAAGCGCGTTCAAGAGGGAGATGGCGTACGGTCATGTAATCCTCTCAAGCAAAATAGGGTTATGAATATTCTACTTGCAAACAACCGGATTTAGAATTTTTAATCGTTGGCTTTAAAATGTACCTCAGGCAACTTCCAAATAACCTCAATATCCTTTCATAGTTAGGAAAACAAATGAATACCTTAATGAATAAGCTTGGCTGGCTGCTTTTTTCGTTGTGCGGCGCATCCGCCTGTGCCATCATTGCGCTGAATCGCGGCGAATCGATCGGTGCGATCTGGATCGTCATTGCCGCCGCGTGCATTTACTTGATTGCTTTCCGTTTTTATAGTCTGTTCATCGCGAACCGAGTGTTGAAACTGGATGAACGGCGCATGACGCCTGCCTATAAACATAACGATGGGCTCGATCATGTGCCGACCAACAAATACGTGCTGTTTGGTCATCACTTTGCAGCCATTGCCGGTGCCGGTCCGTTAGTCGGACCCATTCTGGCGGCGCAGATGGGCTACTTGCCTGGAATGCTGTGGCTGCTGGCCGGAGTAGTGTTCGCCGGTGCAGTGCAGGATTTCATCGTGCTGTTCATTTCGACGCGGCGCAACGGCCGTTCGCTGGGCGATCTGATCAAATCGGAACTTGGGCAAGTGCCGGGCATGATCGCAATGAGCGGCACGTTCTTCATCATGCTGGTGCTGCTGGCGGTGCTGTCGTTGATCGTGGTCAAGGCACTGGCCGAGTCGCCGTGGGGAACCTTCACGGTGGCCGCGACCATTCCGATCGCCTTGTTCATGGGACTGTATACCCGCTACTTCCGCCCGTGCGCGATTGGCGAAGTCTCGCTGATCGGCTTTGCATTGCTGATGCTGTCGATCGTGGCGGGGCAATATGTGCAGGAAGATCCGCAGTGGGCAGCGATGTTCACGTTGACGGGCGAACAACTGACCTGGTCGCTGATCGCCTATGGATTTATTGCTGCTGTATTGCCGGTCTGGTTATTGCTGGCGCCACGCGATTATTTGTCGACCTTCTTGAAGATCGGCACGATCGTGGGTCTCGCGATTGGTGTCATTATCATTTCACCGCAATTGAAAATGCCCGCGCTGACACAATTTGTCGATGGCACTGGCCCGGTCTGGTCAGGCGACCTGTTTCCCTTCCTGTTCGTCACGATTGCATGTGGCGCGATTTCCGGTTTTCATTCACTGATCGCCTCCGGAACGACACCGAAAATGATCCAGTCGGAAACGGACGCACGCTTCATCGGTTATGGCGCAATGCTGATGGAATCATTCGTCGCAATCATGGCGCTGGTGGCTGCCGCGACGCTGGAGCCGGGCGTCTATTTTGCGATGAACAGCCCGGCTGCGATCATCGGCACGAGCGCGGAATCGGCGGCGCAAACGATCGCGCAATGGGGATTCTACGTCACGCCCGAGATGATTACGCAGACGGCGCAGAATGTCGGCGAACATAGCATCATTTCCCGCACCGGCGGCGCGCCGACGCTGGCGGTGGGCATGGCGCAGATTTTATCGGAGGTGGTCGGCGGCACGGCCATGATGGCCTTCTGGTATCACTTCGCGATTCTGTTTGAAGCGCTGTTCATTCTCACTGCGGTCGACGCCGGAACCCGCGCCGGGCGATTCATGCTGCAGGATCTCCTGGGCTCATTTATCCCCGTGATGAAACGCACCGATTCGATCATCGCCAGCTTGACCGCCACCGGCCTGTGCGTGGCAGGCTGGGGATATTTCCTGTATCAGGGTGTAGTGGATCCTTTGGGTGGAATCAATACGTTGTGGCCGCTGTTCGGCATCGCTAACCAGATGCTTGCCGGTATCGCACTCATTTTGTGCACCAGCGTATTGTTCAAGATGAAGCTGGATCGCTTTGCGTGGATCACGATCGTACCGTTAACTTGGGTAAGCATTTGCACGCTGACAGCCGCTTGGCATAAGATTTTCAATGACAATCCGCGGATTGGTTTCCTGGCGCATGCCAATCAGTACCAACAAGCGATTCTTGATGGCATGGTGCTGGCACCGGCCAAATCGATCGAGCAAATGCAGCGGGTCATTTTTAACGATTATGTCAATGCGTCGTTAGCTGTGTTGTTCATGCTGGTGCTGATCAGCATGCTGTACTTTGGTATCAGAACTGTGTTCTACGCTCGACGGGCGCACCATCCGACTGCCCAAGAAGCGCCTTTTGAGCTCTCACCAGCGTACGCCACCCTCGACAAATAAATTGCGGAGAAAACTGATGTTAAATACCTTTACTCAAACACTAAGCCAGCTTTCACAAAGCCTAAGGCTGATGGTCGGCGTGCCCGAATACCGCACCTATGTCGACCATATGAAAATGGCGCATCCGGATCGATCCGTCATGTCCTATGAAGAATTCTTTCGCGAACGCCAGGAAGCCCGGTATGGCGGTAAAGGACGGATGAATCGGTGCTGCTAACCATCTCTAGGGAAAGAGTCGAAAAATATACTCAGCGCTTTCCCTAGCCGATGGATATCAAGGGATGCTGATTCAATTCCCAATAACTGAGAATAGACTGGATGGCTTTGCCATAGCCATCCGCGCCCATCGGTTTGGTGATAAAACTATTGGCGTGATGGCTAATGGTGCGGGAAATATCTTTTTTGGCAGCAGAGGTGGTAAAAACCACGACCGGCATTTTGATCAATATGCTGTCGGATTTGATGACGGACAGGATTTCATGACCGTCGTATTTCGGTAACTGCAAATCGAGCAGACACAACCACGGCAGCGGTTTGTTCAAGTTGCAGACGGATTCGAGATAGTCCATTGCGGCACCGCCATCCGCCAACCGGATGACATGGATATCCGGGCGATACTCGGAAATGTAAAACAGTGCCAATTCGGCGTGCTCGTCACTATCTTCGATTAACAGCAAGTCCCGATGCTCATAGGTCATATCTTGCCTCCTTCGTTTCCTTATCTGAAATTGGAAATTTTAACCAAAAGATCGTTCCTTTTCCGCCGGATGATTCAATCCAGATGTCGCCGCCGTGAGCCTTCATCACTTTTTTGACAATCGTCAATCCAATGCCGGTGCCTTCCGGTTGCGTATCCAGTCGGTAAAACAGTGCGAAAACCTTCTGCTGAAAGGCCAGTTCTATGCCTGGCCCATTGTCTTTGCAGTAGATGAGATGATGTCCCTGATCAGTGATTGATCCAATTTCAAGCACAGGCGCTTGCTCAGGATTGCGAACATATTTGATTGCGTTCGAAGTAATGTTCTCGAACAATTGCAGTATGCGGCTTTCATTCCCGACAATGACGGGGAGCCGGGGCTGAACGATGAACTGCAATCCTGCGCCCTGTAATTGCTCCTGCTGAGATTGCGCCAATTGCGTCAACAAGACATTAAGGTCGATTTTTTTCATATCGACGTCGATACGGCCGATACGGCTGAGCTCAAGCAAGTCGTTGGTCAATTGCCCCATTCGCTCGATCGACAACGTAACTTTATCCAGTTTTTCGATGGCCTGTTCATATTTCCCTTGATCGGCGAGCTTGCGTATGATGCCGATGAACCCCATGCTGGTTACCAACGGCGCCTTGAGATCATGCGAAACTGTGTAAACGAACTGTTCGAGTTCGTCATTCGAGCGTTCGAGCGCGAGCCGGTTCTTTTCCAGCGCCTGGGTGAGCTGGATCGATCGCATCAATAATTTTTCGGTCTGGGTGTTCTTGTCTCTGAATGCGGCCGCGGCTTGCGACAATTCACTGATCTCATCGACGACAGGATACCTGTATATTTTCGCATTACCGGAACCGCTCGTCAGTTGCCGGAATGTTTCGGTAAGGCGCATGATCGGTCTGGAAATACTTTGCCCGATGCCATAGGACAAGGCGATCAGCAGACTGAGGAGCAACGAAGCCGATATCACCAGGATGTTGAGCGCTTCGGTCTGGCTGGTATGAAGCGCTTCCTCTTTAAGGCGCATTTCGCTGGTAATCAATGACGACAGCTTTTTCGATTGAAAGTTGATTTCGTATGCTTCGGCCGCCATCACGACATTGATCAGATATAGATATCCCCGGGTATGCTGGACAGCTTCGATATAGCTTTGCTGATATTGATCCAGTTTTTGAAGAGCTTGGTGTATGGTCGAATTGGAGGAGTTCTCCGCTTGATTGAGGGCATTGAGCCGATCCACGACGTGGTTAAGGTTATGCTTGGCGGCTGTAATGTAGCTTGCATCCAACGAATCCAGATAACGGAAGACATTTTTCTCCACCAGCAGCAGTGTGTTGAGAATATTTTTGAGTTCAAGCCGCATTGAAGGGGAGTCGCTCGGGTTTGCAAGCAATTGGTTGATCAGTGCTTCGACGTTATTGGCATTATTGCGGAACTCGACGTTGATCAATTGCTGGCGCAGATCGCGTTGCTGCTTGAGCCGCAGGAAAGCCGAATAATAACTCTCCAGGCGGTGTCTGATCGTGGCCAGTATGGTCTTGACCGCTAGCGAGTCATGCTGAAGCGTATTGTCGATCTGCTGCATGAGGTTCTGAAAACTATGCATGACCTGATCAGCAGCCGAGCGGTGCCCTTCATAGGTATAGGTGAGCGCCAGGCGATGAAGCTCGGCGACTTGAGCGGTGAGCTTCAGATCAATATGCGATTGATTGCTGGACGTGACGAAATCGCGCAAATCGCGGTCGTTGTTCGCGAAAACGGCATAGGTGATCAGAATGATCGCGACGATGACGATGGCGGCCGCGATGAAGCTGGCATAGATCCGATGCTGCAATGTGACATGATTGATCAGGTACTGAATCATGGCGTGAATTTCAGGACAGAACGAATTCGTTCCATTTCATGAGCGAATACTCATAGGTATCCATGACGGTGTTCCATATCGCAACATGCTCAAAGCGTTTAGTATAGGAACCTCCCGTTCGGATATCGCCCTCACGTACCGAAATGTTGCCATCGGTGCCCCGAAGTGCTGTGGCTGCAGGTTTGCCATCGTACCAGTAATCCCATTCAGCCTGCGACATGAACGCCTTGGATCGCTGCGGATTCGAAATATAATATCCTTGCCGCGCGATGAACGCCCCTGGCCATCCCGATAACCACCAGTTCATGAACGCATAAGCGGCCTCCAACCGTTCACCCTGGCACGCCCGCGACAGACACATCACGCCATGCCAAGCTCGGTAGCCTTCTTTCGGCGCCGCATACACGCACGGCACACCCATGCCGTTCAATTGGCTGGCGGCGGGAGAAAACAGACTGGAAAGCACGACCTCCCCAGATGCCATGAGCTCGACCGAATGAGGCACCGACGTCCAGACACCGCGAAAATGGCCCTGCCTTTTCTTGGCGATCATGATATCGAACAGCGCGTCAATCTCATCCCGGCTCATGTTGCCCATGTCGTTGAAAGTCATCAAACCGCGTGCCTGGGCTGCCAATGCCATGTCAAAAATCCCGATCGTAGGCGCATTGATGATGGCTACTTTGCCCTGGTAGCGCTCGTCCAATAGCCAGCCCCAGCTTTCGGTCTGATAAGGAATGGCCTGCGGAATGATCGCGGAATTGTAGCCAAACGAATCGGTGTTATGCACATACGGCAAAAAACTGATATGACCGGACGCGGTTGAACCCAACGAACCATCGGGTTGAAAATACAATAGCTTATGAGGAGAATCACCGAGGCCAATGGGTGCAGTGTCAGTCAATCGGCCGCGTTTGCTCAGGCCGTTGATTTCCTTCCAATAGGTGAGTTTGCGGATATCGATGGGCTGTATCGCATTGGCCATCCATAGCACTTTGATGCTATCCGACCACTGTTCATAGATATCGAAACTCAGGGGGTCGGTCGAGGCTTTCAGCAATACTTCCGCATCGCCGCCAGGATAGAATTCAATTGCGATGCCGAGATCTTTTTCTGCCTGCCGGCGGATGGATTCCTGCAATGTGACATGCGTACCGACAACCTTGATGGTAGGTTTTCGGTTATACGCTTTAGCGATGCTGGGAAAAGCAAGAGCACCCATCGCTGCCGATGCGATTGCTCCGCTCTGGAATATAAAAGTCCGCCGATCCATTAAAAATCCCCGCCTGTTCTCAAAACTGAACTGCAGCTTTTATGACTATTAATTTGAATGCTTTTTCAAATAGGTGAGCAATGTAGCGTATTGAGTGCAGGCTTGCAAATTTTGCTCGAAACTCCAATTCATCTATATGAATAGACAGTTTTATTCAAAAAAACCGGCTGGCACCCAGGCTTTCCAGCCGGCCAGGCATAATAGCGTGAAGAAAGCTGCGAGCATATCGTCGAACATGACGCCGAAGCCGCCGCGCAGACGGCTATCGTAATAACGAATGGGCTGCGGTTTGGCGATGTCGAAGAAGCGAAACAATAGGAACGCCGCGAGTTGCCAGGCCCAATGGGCCGGTGTGAAATACAACACCAGCAGGAATGCGACGGTTTCATCCCAGACCATGCTGCCGTGATCCGGTGAGCCTAACGCCTTGCCGCTCAGGCCGCAGGCCCAGATGCCGGCAATGAACATGACGTCGATCAGCAATAATAAAGGAATCGGATCGAGATACTGATCCAGTAACCAGAATAATGGCAATGCAACCAGCGTTCCCATCGTCCCCGGCGCAATCGCAATCAACCCAACGCCGCCGGAAAATGCGATCAAATAAGCAGGATGACTGTAAACCAAGGCCAAAGTGGGACGAAACAAGGTCGTTGGTGTGCTGGGCAGATTGTTTGTCTCAGGCATTGAAGTGGTCATATCCTCGGGTCTCCCATGTCATTACATTGCCATCGGCGTCTTTAATGATCAATCCGTTACCGGCCTGGATTTCGCCGATACGCGTGAGCGGCACAGCAAATTCATTCGCCAGTTGCTCGATGCAATGGCGTTTTATTTTTGGTGCGGTAAAGCATAACTCATAATCATCCCCACCTGCTAGCAAGCAATTGATAGCGGCAGGATGAGGCAGATAGTTCTTCAATACCTTCGAGCAGGGAATATCCGCCAAGGCTATGCAGGCAGATTTCCCGGAAGCCTTCAACAGGTGCCCCAAATCAGCGAGTAATCCGTCGGATATATCGATGGCGCTGTGGGCCAAGCCCAACAGCCGCCGCCCTAATATAATTCTGGGGATTGGCATCAGTAACGCAGGCAGGCAACAGGCTATCTCATCCGGCGCAAGCGCCATCTTTTGCAATGCATGTTGCAGCGCCAGCGCCGCATTACCAAGCTGACCGGATACCCAAATGTCGTCACCCACCTTCGCGCCGCTTCGGCGCAATGCCTTGCCGGCCGGCACTTCACCGATGATTTGCACGCCAATGTTCAATGGGCCGGCAGTGGTGTCGCCGCCGATCAGGGCCACGTCATGTTCATCAGCGAGCGCGTAAAAACCCCGGCTGAATTCGGTCAACCAGGTCGGATGTCTGACCAAATGATCCGGCAGTGTCAACGCCAGCAATACCCAGCGCGGTTTGGCCCCCATCGCGGCCATGTCCGACAAATTGACGGCAAGCGCTTTATATCCGAGCTGATAGGGATCGGTATCCGCAAAGAAGTGTATATCGCATACCAGCGTATCCGTCGAGATCGCCAATTCGGTCTGTGGCGGCACGGTGACCAGGGCGGCGTCATCGCCAATGCCCATAACCGCCCCGGATGCGGGTCGATTGAAATACCGGTCGATGATGCCAAATTCTGAGCGCGCGTCGGTCAATAGCTAGCCCTATTTTTTGGTCAATCGTTGCGCTTCTATTTCTACCGGGCGTAGCCGAACGGCCAGTTTATCGAGCACGCCGTTGACATATTTGTAGCCGTCGCTACCGCCAAACGTGCGAGCCAGTTCGATGGCTTCGTTGATGATCGCGCGATAAGGAATTTCCGGATGGGAAGCCAACTCGAATGTACTCGACAACAAGATGGCATATTCCACGGGGCTGAGTTCGTGTGCGGGACGATCCAAGCAGGGCTGGATCAATTGGTTGAGCGTATCGACATCGTTGAGCGCGCCTTTCAACACCTGCGAAAAATGTTTTTCGTCAACATGCTTGAATGTCTCCGATTCGCGCAACTGCTGCTCGATGGTACTGGCTGTTCCGCCGGCTATTTTCCATTGATAAATACCTTGCACCACGAACTCACGCGCAATACGGCGACGGCTCTTGGGTTTTTCGCTAGCGTTGGCGATCGGGAAAGCGGTTTCTGGGGTAAGTGTCATCATAGGGCTATTTCATCGATTTTCAGTTGCAAATTGGCCATTTCCAACGCGGCCTGCGCGGTTTCCATGCCTTTCTGACTCATGCGGGCAATGGCCTGATCGTCGTTATCGGTCGTCAATATGCCATTCGCGATCGGAATTTCCATATCCAATTGAACGTCCATCACCCCTCGGGCAGATTCGTTCGCAACGATCTCAAAATGATAGGTATCGCCGCGTATGACAGCGCCCAGTGCAATAAGTGCGTCAAACTGATCGGATATCGCCATTCTTTTCAAAGCAAGCGGAATCTCGAGTGCGCCCGGAACGGTAACCAGGAGAATATTGGCATCCTGAACGCCATGTTTCTTGAGCTCCGCCGTACAGGCGCTCAGCAATCCTTCACCAATATCACTGTTGAAACGGCTCATGACAATACCGACACGCACGTCCGCGCCATCCAGATTGGGTTCGAATTCAACTATATTGTCGTAGTAGGTCATGTCTGGCTCCTGTTCATCATCGATGGGGGCAATTTTCAATTGTTCAAAAGGTAAGTTTAAATTAAGAAAAACTGCTGTACTTGGTTATATTGCATTGAAATCGTGTTCGAAATGTTCATCCAGCACCCATTAGAGTGGCTTTACTGAGTCCGACTTGCGTAGCGATCGCTCACTACCTTTCTCATGGCTTCCTTAAGGTTGCGATGGGTTACCGTATTCCACGTAGCTGGTCACTTCCAGGCCAAAGCCGGTCACGCTGGGCATTTTCCGGGGCGCAGCCATCAATCGCATTTTGCCGACGTTCAGGTCCTTCAAAATTTGAGCGCCGATGCCATGATTCCTGAGATCCGTCTTGGCAGGGTGAGGAAGATGCGTTTCTTTCGATTCTATCCGTTCAATCAATTTGGCTGAATTTTCCTTGCGATGCAACAGTACAATCACGCCTTGTCCCGCTTCAGCAACTAATTTCATGGCGTCATGAACGTTCCATGAGTGCGTGGCATCCCGTACATCGAGGAAGTCGATGACCGACAATGGCTCATGGACGCGCACCAGAGTTTCTTCGTCGGGGTGAATGGTTCCCTTGACCAGCGCCAGATGAATGGTATTGGCGATTTCATCGCGGTAGGCGGCCAGTAAGAATTCTCCGTGCAACGTTTGAATCCTGCGCTCGGCAACGCGTTTGACGAGGCTTTCGTTATGGCTGCGATATTCAATCAAATCCGCAATGGCGCCAATCTTGAGCCGGTGTTGGGCGGCAAATTGCATCAGATCCGGCAAGCGCGCCATGCTGCCGTCGCCATTCAGGATTTCGCAAATCACCGCGGCAGGGGTGTGGCCAGCCAGCCGCGCCAGATCGCATCCCGCTTCGGTATGACCGGCACGGACGAGAACGCCGCCCTTTTGTGCCATTAACGGAAAAATATGTCCCGGCTGCACGATGTCGTGCGGTTTTGCATCCGCTTTTACCGCCACCTGGATGGTGCGCGCCCGATCAGCGGCGGAAATTCCGGTGGTCACACCCGTGGCAGCCTCGATCGACAGCGTAAAATTGGTTCCCAGCGGCGCGCGATTGGCCGAAACCATCAGCGGCAGATCCAATTGATGGCAACGTTCTTCGGTCAAAGTCAGACAGATCAGGCCGCGTCCGTGAGTCGCCATGAAATTGATGGCTTCAGGGCTGACAAAATCGGCGGCAAGAACCAGATCTCCTTCATTCTCACGGTCTTCTTCATCAACCAGAATGACCATTCTACCCGCGGCAAGGTCGCTGATGATGTCCTGGATGGCGCTGATTTTGATCATGATCTAACTAACGCTGAAGGGGTAATAGTTTTGCGACATAGCGAGCCAGCATATCCGTCTCTAGATTGACAGTCATTCCTGGCCCGAGCTCGCTCAACGTGGTCATCGCCAACGTATGCGGAATCAAATTGATGGAAAATTCATCGCCATCGATTCGATTGACCGTCAAGCTGACGCCATTGACGGTAATTGAGCCTTTATGCACCAGAAAATCGAGAATCGATGATGGCGCTTTCACCACCAGATCAACACTTTCTCCGACAGGTTCATACGCAGCTACCGTCCCGAGTGCATCCACATGACCGCTGACCAGGTGACCTCCCAAGCGGTCGGACAGGCGCATCGCCTTTTCCAGATTAACGCGTTTGCCCACCTGATCGAGCCCATGTGTGCAGTGCAATGTTTCCTCCGAGACATCGACGGTAAACACGTCATCCCTCAAGCCAGTGACCGTCAGACACACACCATCCACAGCCACGCTATCTCCTGGTTTCACATCGCTCAGATCGAGCACACCCGCAGAAATATGTATGGTCAATCCGTGATTGCTGGGCTCAGCGATGGGGTGCGTATGCTTGATTTCCCCCATCGCTTGTATGATTCCGGTAAACATTCAGATATTTCCTAGCTTTTCGAGATGACGGAACAACAGGATCGGCATCACGGAAAATCAAGAATACTGTTCTTGAGTGATCTACTCATAATGCAGTCCATCGATAATCGGCATTATAAACGTAGTGGAGAATATATGCTGCTGACTCCCAAAATTCCTCAAGTTTAAATACCGAAATACGATGATCACAACGCTTATTGCTGAATATGGGGTGTTTTATACGCGTGTGCGGGGTCGCTCTATTTCTGGCGTGACCCCTCTTGTTATTATGTCCAGGGATTTCCCTAACAGGGTCTGATCAGTTTTCTGCCAAACGTCCAAAGCGTGAGGCATTCAACGGAATGTCTGCGCGTTCCCAAGCTTTTTTGAAGCGGGCTTCAATGAGCGCTGCCTGATCATCCTTTTTTTGCGCGCGCAGCGCCTGCACCAAGCCATACAGCGCCCAACCATTGTTGCGGTTCCGCCGCAAGTCTTCCCAATAGACTGTTTCCGCCTGATCTGGCTGCCCCGATTCCAGCAGGATGGCACCGAGCGACAACCGTGGCGGTTGATGAAATTCGGCCGGTTCGGTATAAACCAACGCATCTTCCAGCCGAACCGCTTTTTCAAGATACGCAATGGCCTGATCGAATTGGCCCCGCGCAGCAGCAATTTCACCCGCCAGAACTTCCGGAGCGATGCGAAGCACTGTGTGCGTAGTGTTCTTCGACAGCAAAGGATGATCCAACTGTGGATCCTGCATGATTTTACGTAGTGCCGCGAGTTCCTGCTCTGCTTGGGACAACTGTTTCGTGGCCAGGAATGCCAGGCCGCGCACATAATGCCAACTTCCGGTCAAGAATGCACTGATCGATGGCGGCGGCGGTGCGTCAAGAATTTCTTTCCAATGACCGAACCTCGCCAGCGCCCAATACGGCGTCACGCGGAAAATGGCCGTCAATGGAAGTGCTTTCAGCACGTCATCATCAATTTTTCTGGCAGCTTCTTTTGCTGATTCTATTGCAAGCTTACTTTGTCCATCCAAAGTCGCCGCAAACCAGAGAAAGTGAATATTGTGCGGATAGTAGACCATTGGGTATAAACCGTGAGCATGATCTTGCGCGATGTAGGCTTCATCTGCCGCGATAGCCAGTTGGTTGCTTTTGATCGAATCGGCATAGCGGCCGACACGTTGATAGATATGCGATGCCATATGGATCATGTGTCCGGCTCCCGGCATTAACTCAAGCAGCGTATCGGCCGCTTTTTCTGCGCGCTCCGGCGTGGACGTCGGCTCGATCAGATGAATGTACATATGCAAAGCGCCCGGATGCTGCGGATGGCGCCGCAATACCTCTTCGGTAAGCGCAACGATCTCGGCAGTGCCTTCATACGGCACGCCATCAACCATCCAATAACCCCACGGTCGCAGATCCATCATGGATTCGACATAGAGCATCGCAATGTCCGGATCGTCCGGAAAGCGCTGATGCACTTCGCGCATTGCCGCTGCATAAGCTTTGTCATTCGTTGTTCTATGCTCGGCCTTGCCGGAATAACGTTTCTCCAGTGCCTGAATGAGTGCCTGTTCCTTCTCGGAAGCTTGCCTCATCAGGGATTTGGCTTGTTGCAGGATTTCAAGTGCGCGAGGTTCTTCGTTGGGCTCCATCATTGCATTGATGTTCGGGCCGAGCACCAGCGCCTGCCCCCAATAAGCCATCGCGAGGTCGGCATCCAACCGGGCCGCTTCGCGGAACGCCTGACGCGCTTCGGCATGGTTGAATCCATACGCGAGGTTAAGCCCTTGATTGACGTATTGCTGCGCCAATGGATTGCGGGTACTGACCGAAAATGTGTGCTTGCCCAGGTTTTGCAGTCGGGGGCCAGGCTGATCGTTGCTCGCCGGTTGCTGTGCTGCGCTGGCTGCCGATACGTGAGGCTGGCCACTTTCCATTTCAGAAGCGGCCGATGATTGGGATGGATTGATAACGACCTGCGCCGCTATCAAAAAAGAAAAGAAAATAATTCGAGGTTGCATGACCTTACTCCAAAAAATGCTGATGATCAGGTTGTCCGGAAATTTCGCTTCTATTCCGCCGTGGCGGGATCAATTACGGATTTGATTTGGGCAATGCGTGTCACAGGAAATTCACCCTGTTCTGCGTGCGTTCGAATAGCGGCCTCGTCAGGGGCAATGTAGAGACAATACACTTTATCATCGGTCACATAACTTTCCAGCCACTGGATGTGTGACCCCATTCTGTTGAGAATAGAGCATGATTTTTGTGAAATGACCTGCAGATCTTGTTGCGTGAGCAAGCCTGCGCCAGGAATTTCACGTTCAATAATATATTTAGGCATATCTTTCTCCTTTACTTTCAGTTAAAAATGACCGGTCGTATTTTTAAAAACCAAAAAAATAATTACCGTAAAAAAAAATCATCCAACAAATCGTGACAACATTGCTTAACCGGCGCAGATGATTTTTCTATTTGCATTCGCAAAAGCGCACCTTGCCACGTATTGATCAGCAAATCAGCCATTTCTTCTGCTGATTTGTCCAGCCTGACCGATCCTTGCCTCTGCGCCTGGGCCAATCCGGACTGCAATACATCCCGATATCGCCTGATGGCCGATTGCAAGGATTGCTGACATGCATCGCTGGTGCTGCCAATTTCTCCCATAAGATTGCCCAACAGACAACCTCCTTTGAATTTGTTTTCCTCAAGTTCTACAGCAAGCTCGTCAAAATAACGCCGGATGGCACTGAGCGCATCCGAATCCGATCGTTGGAGATGCATCGATAACTTCGAAATGAATGGCTCGACATAGTGCTGAATCACCGCCGCCCCAAATTCTTCCTTACTCTCAAAGTAATTATAAAATGAACCTTTCGGAACCTTGACTGCATTCAGAATCTCCTGCAGGCCGGTACCGTGATAGCCTTGATGCATGAAAAAAGTGACCCCTTGATTCAGCAAGCTTTCCCGATTGGAGTCTTTTTTGTTGAGTTTTGACATATCGGCATAATACGACCGGTTGTCTCAAAAATCAAATAAAATTTATTTGTGAATCACATCAGCCTGAAGGTTTTTTTGATTAATTGGCGCGCCCAACACGATTCGAACGTGCGACCCCCGCCTTCGGAGGGCGGTACTCTATCCAGCTGAGCTATGGGCGCGCGGGTGATCATTGTCCAAATGACTGACCGGGCGACAGGATAACCGCTTTTGTTCTCCTCGTCCAACCACGATGATGAAGACCAGGCAAATTATTCTGTGCTTCAGAAAAAACAACTGATCAATCGGTCGGTTTTGGTTTTGTATCCGAGATCATCAAGGACGGAAAGATTTTAACGGTTTTTACCACACGATTCTTAGTTTGAATAATTTCCATCGGACAACCTGCGATACTGAGTCCGATCCCAGCCTCCGGAATATCTTCAAAATGCTCTAAAATAAGGCCATTCAAAGTCTTAGGCCCATCCAGAGGAAACTGAACATTCAATTTGCGATTGAGTTCCCGCAATAATGTACCGCCCTCGACAATGATACTGCCATCGTCCTGTTTCTGGAAAGCACTTGTTTGCGTAGGCGCATGCGTAGTAAATTCACCAATGATTTCTTCGACGATGTCCTCCAGCGTGATCAGACCCATCCATTCGCCATATTCATCAACCACCAAGCCGACGCGTTTCTGGTTTTCCTGAAACAGTTGCAACTGCGTAAAGAGTGGCGTGCCGGATGGGATGAAATAAGGCTTGCGCATGACTTTCTCGAGGGTCGCCGCGGTGATTTTTCCATTTTGCATTTGATTGAGCACCTTGCGGACATGCACGATGCCGACAATGTTGTCCATGCGTTCGCGGTAAATAGGCAAACGCGTGTGGTGACAAGTCAGTAACTGCGATTCGATGAGATCATCGTCCGCGTCCAGATCGATCGCTTCGACCTGACTTCTCGGCACGATCACATCGTCCACCGTGATGGTCTCGAGATCAAATAAATTCAACAGCATGCTTTGATATTTGTGTTGAATGAAATGCCCGCCTTCCAACACCAGCGTTTTCAGTTCCTCCGTGCTTATTTTTTGATCAAGCTCGCCCTCCTGAGGCTGCAACCTGAACAGCACCAGCAATGCCCGTACAAATAAATTAACGAACCAGACGATGGGATAAAAAATGAATAGCAGCGGCGTAAGGACATAGCTGGCTGCCAACGCGATGCGTTCAGGGTAAGCGGCTGCGATGACTTTCGGCGTGATCTCACTGAATATCAGGATGGCGAAAGTGACAGCCACTGTGCCGATGAACAACGCAAAATCATCGTTTGCGAACAGTGTCGCCACAATAATGGCTACCAGCGTTGCCGATGCGGTATTCAGCAGATTGTTGCCAAGCAGAATAACACCCAGCAACCGATCAGTCTTCTCGAGCAGCTTGACCGTCAAACGAGCGCCGCGATGCCCTTGTTTGGCCAGATGGCGCAGACGATACCGGTTTATCGCCATCATGCTGGTTTCGGAAAGGGAAAAAAAGCCTGATAAAATCAACAACAACACCAGCACAATCAGCATGAGGTGCAGCGGCATATCTTCCAATGATCACCTTTTATATTGTAATTAGCGTAACTAAGGACTAAAAATAACTCGATCTTCAGTCGAATGCCGATATATTCCGGATTCCAACGGAGGTTTGTCAACAAGAAAATGAGCCCTCCATGCATCGGCATACGCCGAGACACGAGCATAGCAACGATACTGAAGAAAACTCTCTGAATAAACTCTGCAATAGGTGATTTATCGACGGCGTATGATCAAGCCGATTGGTTTCGATAAGTTACTTCAACCCGCGGCTTGGATGTGATGGATATTTTCTTGCAACGGGATTTGCAATGTATTGACAATACCGGATGAGCCGAGCGCCGCCCGATCTAACAACGGGAGTCCGATGGCGCTGACGGTTTCCATGGCCGCCAGCGGAGAATCGATCAAATGGCCGCCGAGGGCGATGATGGGTAATTTCTTGCTCACCAGCGTTTCCACGCCCGAGACGGCGCTCATGGCATCAGTCGCGGCGAGAATGATGCCATCGACCGTTTTTGTAAAAATCTTGGAATCCAGCAGTGCTGCCGTTTCTCGCTGAAACAGACTATCACCGACGTCAATCACGATGGCGTCGACTCGAGCTACACACAGATGCGTCATCAATGTCTCGACGATGCCCTCCACTTGCTCGGGCGAAGCCAGATAAGTGCTCGGGAATCCGGCATCGATCATATCCAGCGCTATTTGCGCGCCGGCATCGATCATCAGCCAAGTGTCGCTGCCTGACGCCGTTCCGGTGATCTTGGCGGCGCCTACGGTATAGCCAGCGTTGGTGAGACCGCGAATCATGTTGGCCGCTACCGTGGTTTTATCGGCATGCATCGACGTGCCGACAACAGCGACGGTGTAAGGACGTGAGAACAGGCTGACAACCTTGGGTAGCGCACTATCCTTCAAATTGATGCGGCGCTGGTGACTGTCAGCCAACAGGCCGATGGGCTGAAGCGTAGTCGACGGCTTGGCATGGACATGACGGTGATTGATCAGCGAAGCAATCCCGCCAGCAGCAACCAAATCACAGGATTCCAGATCAGTCGGCACTTGCGCGTCATACTGATCCGGGGCATGGCAATCGCCATAGCAGGCGATGATCTCATCGTCGACAAAAAGCACTGAACGGCGGCCATTGGCCAGCTCCAACTCATTTTGCTGTCCGATCTTGGTCACCCGTGCCAGAACAATATCGCCGCTATTCGGTATGACATCATCTCCGTGCAACAGTAAAGCAGTCGACTCGAGCGTTACATTTCGAGCGCTGTAAGCAATCTTGCCATTCCGTAGATTCGCCTGATTAATCAGAGAAGTATTCATATTTTAATTTCCTAACGAGTAGGATGAAACGAAGAATTGCTGTTTATTGTGATTCGTTACTATAAGGATGTACGGACTCAGAAAAGTTCAACCATCGGAACGAGAATGAAGCCATGCATCGTCATTGATGTGCTTTGAAAAAACCGTTAAACAGTGAAATTGCCTAATCTGTTTAACGGATTATCAACATTAAGAGAATTGCCGTGCAGTTTGAGGGGAATTACCCCCCCTCTGCCGTTGTTAGATTTAACTTTGAACGTCAACATTGTCCCAACTGATTTGATCGGACGGCACGCCAACCAGCGTGACCGTTGCCGCGGAACCGAAGACAACCACTAAATCGTCACCTTCATAGTGCAGATCGGTGACATAACCTTGCACTTCCTCTTTCGAGGTCAAGCCAAGACCGGTATCGAATATGATCAGACCGTCATCGCTGCTGCTGTAATCCGCAATGCGCAAATTGCCGGCTTCGCGAAGCACAAAATCATCCTTGCCGCCCCCACCATGGCAATCTTCGCCGTCGCGGACAGCGATTTTTTCACTATCATCCGTTCCAGTATAGACCAGGCGCTCCTCGATCTTGAATGGACCAGCTCCCGGTGAATCAGGGGCCCATTGCTCTGAGAGACGATGGTAAATTTTATCGCCATCAGTATCGTCGTAAACGGTAATTTCTGAACCCACGCCCACTTCTTCATCAGTGCGAACTACGGTGTTGTTGTCGCCTACAGTATAGGTTTCGGTACCGTCATCGTCGATGGGCAAGGGTTTTTCTTCGCCATCCTTGACTTCAAACACCGCTGTAATATTGTTACCGGCATCGATGGTAAATTTATACCCTTTTCCGCCGCCGCTCGAGTTGTCCTCGCCGCCGGTATTGGAGGAATCGGACGTGATGACGTAGGTACCATCCGCTTCGGGATCCGAATAGACGATTTCCACCGGGTCATTGGAACTTGATTTGACTTGAGTGATCGTCGTGCCATCGACTTCAAAAAAATCATCAGTGCCGATCGATTCCTGTGTTCTTACGTCGTTTTCGACCTCGTAAAAAGCGGTGACCTCACCATTGTCATCAAACGTGAACTCAAAATGTTTGTTACTGTTGGATGAATCATCGTTTACTGTACTCATAGTTTTCTCCTGTTAAAGGTTCAAGTAGGTCAAGCTGAGGAAATCTGAAAACTACTGCGACTAGGTCATAATGCATGAAATCAGGCTCAATTGGCTTATATTTACATTTACAGCCTCTGGCTGCGCTTTTCTTACCCGATTGCTGATCTGACTGCCGCTGGCTACCGTTTTCAGAGCTTCCCTAAATAAAGGGTGCCGAGCAAGCTCAAGCGCCTTTCAGCACCCTTTATGTTCGTTGTCAATCCATTCAGTCAGGGGTCAAACAGTTTATATTCTATCTGAAAATGGATTATTGGATAGGATTACGTTGCGCTGGGGTCAGTTGATTCCCCCAGGCAGCAGGAAGATTCTGAACCCAACCATTATAGACGACTGGAATCGGGAGTATACCTTGTCCACCCATTCCTGCGTTACCACTGACGGTGTCATCCGCCGCTGTCGATGCTTTTGAGAACAATCCTACTGAGCCGACAATTTTGGCATCAGCCGGATTGCCGTCATTGTTCGGATCGGGATCGACCACCAGCATCCGATTAGAAAATTTACTGGAAACGTACGCATAATACCCACCTCCGCGTTTTGCGCCATACTGCACGCCATGACAACCAGGGTCGCAGGGCAACATTGCAACCAGAGTGTCGGTGTCGGTATCCACCACAGTAATCGTTCCCGTCAGGGTATTGGCGGTGACCATATTCTTGCCATCCGGCGAGACCGGCGTCTGAATCGGCAGTGCACCGACAGGTCCGGTAACGGCACCGGTGACAGGATTATAATTCTTAATCAAATTGATGTGTTTGACAACCTTGTGCGTATCCATATTGACAACAGCAATGGTGCTGTCGAGCAGATTGGCCACATAGTATTTGCTCGCATCGGGCATCATGCCTGTCGCCAGCGGATGACTGAGCGGGCCGCTGACTTTGGTGATGGCGTCAATCGAGTTGCTGTGAAAATTGTATTGTGTGGAGTCACCTGAGAGCACGTTGGGCGTCACCATGGTCTTACCGTCATGACTCATCCAGTGAGCATGCGCATTGCCTCGTCCAATATTGATCCGGCGCAGTACATTGGTGGCCAGGGGCGACAATTCCATCACCGAGTCTGCCCGGGTATCGCCATTATTGGTGATATGCAGCCGGTCGGAATCGGTGAGAGTCATCACGTGCGCCGGAGCTTCGCCGACTGAGACGTTGCGAATAAGAGCGCCGGTGTTGCGATCATAGACCGTCAATTTCTTGTCGAACCATTGCGTCACGTAAATGACATTTTGATTACGATCAGTCCACATATTGTGAGGATTGTTCATGTCGATAGACGGCAAGGCCACTTTGCGCGTGACTTGCCACGAAGCACCGTTGATCGCCGACACGGTGCCAGGTTTGTCTTTATTGGCCGTCGTTTCAAACTGCGTGGCTACCCAAATTTCACCAACTGCTGGGGTGGCGGGGTTTTTCAGTGGAGCTAGAGCAATATTATTGCCATAGCGAGCGTTCAATACCTCGGGCAGATTAACGACACCGGCGTCCACGCGCACATTCACGTCCGGATAAGTGATATGCCAGGGTTTGTTGCTGGCATAGTTTTGCCAGTTCTGCGGATTAGTTGCGATAAAGAAAGTCCGCAGCAAACGCGTGGCCAAGTCACTGCTGGTAGGAACTTTGATTCCATTGATCAAGCTGATCGATGAGCCGAGATCCAGTCCCTGAGTATTGGGATCGTCGACAATGACTGCACCGAACATGTAGGGATGGATGCTGCATGTGAATACGTATAAACCGGGTGTGGTCAGGGTGACATCATCGCCGCCCTTGGTTGGCTTCGTATTGAACGGCATATTAGCCGCACCGGTAGGATAAATTAAGCTCGATCGGGTATGCACCGTATTGGAATTGCCGGAAAACTTAACTTTTACCCCAGGCGTGGCAACGGCAATCGAGCGGTTCCCTGCCACGGGTGTTCCGGTATCGAACCAACGCCCTGGATTATCGGTCAATTCAAATTTGATTTCGTTATCCCCGGCTGAAACATTCGTTATCGACAACATCGTCAAGATTGCCGAAGAACAAATCGTTCTATTCGCAATCTTTTGAATATTTTTTTTAAACACAATACCCTCCTCAAAAATGTTTAGAGATTTACTTTTTTACCTTATCCGTTTGTGTGATTATTTCCCACAATGACACATAGTACACGCGTCAAATTATATGTCAACAGTTTGTGTAAAAATTTCCCACGAAAAGGAAAATAATGTTATTATTACGCTATTTATTCATTTTATTATTTAATATAATTTTGATTTCTTACCCAATATCTTGGCTTTGATTATGCACGGTACTCTTCCTTCGATTTCAATACTCTCACCTGCGCTGGTTAATGCCCTGCGTCGTGTATTGCGACCTCTGATCAAACTAATGCTTGCCAAAGGAATTACTTACACTTACTTGTCCGACATGCTGAAGGATATTTTTGTGGAAGTGGCGGATAAGGAATTCAGGATTGCAGGAAAACCCTCAACCGATAGCCACTTGAGTTTGCTGACCGGCATTCATCGTAAGGATATTCGGCGATTGCGCCACTGCGCCCGCACCGATACGGATGTCGCCCCGCATTCGATTTCAATGGGGGCACGCCTCGTCAGCTTATGGACGAGTGACGAGCGTTTTCTCGATGAGAATAATCAACCGAAACCGCTCCCCCGCTTCATCCGGGAAGGTGGAGATATCTCATTCGAAGGGCTCGTGGCCAATGTGAGCTGTGACATTCGTTCGCGGGTGGTGCTTGATGAATGGCTGAGGCTTGGTGTTGCTCGTTTTGATGAGCAAAAGCGGGTCTGCCTCAATACCGCGGCTTTTATTCCCGTACATGGCTTTGATGAGAAAGTGTTCTTCTTTGGCCATAACTTGCATGATCATGCTGCCGCAGCTACCAGCAACTTATTGGAAGAAAATCAACCCTTCATGGAGCGAAGTGTGTACTACGATGAGTTAAGCGCCGACTCGGTCAAATTATTGGGCGAAAAGTCTGAAATTCTTGGGATGGAGTCATTGCTGGCAATCAACAAAGAAGCTGCTGAATTGGAGAAAAATGATTCTCTTGAACAAGGTCCGCGGTATCGGATGACATTCGGTATTTATTACTTCAGCGAGCCGGTGGAATCACCAATCCTGACAGAAACAAAAGATCATCAAAATCATACTGCCGATATGTAATCAATAAGTTCATCAAATGGCCCTCACTGCATTGACATCGTTAGACCGCCTTACTCGATATGTCGTATATGGAGTGAGTATTTTTTCTCTGATCCTGAGTTATTCAGCCAACGCGCTGGCAAAAAATAATTGTGATGTCAGTGCATCGTTAATTAATCCGGCACTTCTCATCGAGTCAGGAATTGGTGGCACAGGCGCCATCGCATCTGATTCAGGCATTGGCGGCACAGGCATTCGCTCTGGCGGCAGCGGAGGAACAGGCGTACATTCGTCAGCGAAACCGGAGTCTGGGATCGGTGGGACGGGAATCATCGCATCCGATTCAGGCATTGGCGGCACCGGTCATCATGATGGAGGAATTGGCGGCACTGGCAGTGTTGAGCGAGGTGGAATCGGCGGCACCGGAAACATCGCTGGCAATTCAGGAATCGGCGGCACAGGTATCGTCGGCACGATTACCGGATTTGCCAGTGTGTGCGTCAATGGCGTGGAAATCCATTATGACCCGAGCACACCGATTTCAGTCGATGGAAAACCAGCCACTCTGCGCGAACTCGCTGTCGGGCAAATCATTGCTGCGAATGCCGTCGGGGCCGATCGCGAACTGACAGCCCGTAATATTACAGTCATCCATGCAGTAGTTGGCCCTATCAGCAACCTGAATTCAGAGACCCGGCTAATACATGTACTGGATCAAACCATCTACGTTGCTCAATCCAATCAACAGGATCAGTTATTACATTTGAAAGCTGGAGATTGGGTGCAGGTCAGCGGTCATCGATTGTCGGGCGGCACCGTGATGGCGTCGCGAATTGACTCGATCGCTCCGCGGCCCGAAGCAAAAATCAATGGACATGTCACGGGAATTTTCAAGGATGGATTCGAAATCAATGGCACCCGTGTCAACCAAGATTCTAAATCATCACCGGTTACCGTCACTCCAGGCATGGAGGTACAGGTAGCAGGACGCTGGGATGGCACTCGCATGAAGGCTCAGCATATCCTGACTGAACCAACTCGCCAAAGCATCGGCAACGTCGAGAAAATCGTCATCGAAGGTTATGTGCATGCCATCGCCGGTAAAGAATTGACAGTAAATAATCGGATCATCACGGTAGATTCCGGAACTCAGCTTTCGGCTTCCGGAAAAGACGAGCTCCGGCTGGGCCAACGCATCCAGATCAGCGGTCGGGTAGCGTCGGATCAACGCATCATTGCTGAGCATATCGATACCAAGCAGGAATTATCCATTCAAATTCAAGAAAGAATGGAAAAGAATCAGATCGATAACAGCGGCAAAGGCAACAGGAATGATTCCGATAGAGAATCGGAGCATAAAGGCAAAGATTCGAGCCAGGACAACAGCGGCCATGGTCACGGGAGTAGGGACGACTCCAGCAAGGAACTCGATCGAAATTCCGGTTCGGGTTCTGGTAAGGATCATTCTTCGGGCGGCGACTCTCATTCGAGGGATTCTTCTGGATCTTCACGAGATTCCAAAGAACTCGATCACTCCGGACACGGTGGAGGCAAACCGCATGATGAGCGCCCGCAAATGGACAGGATCGATAAGCTGGATAACAAACCGGAGAAACCTGTGGATGTGGATGCACGGGATGGATTGAACCGGGACCATAGCGGACATCACGATAAACGCATTGACCACTCGCACATCGAACGAGTGATAGACAGGCCCGAAAAACCGGACAATCTCGATCTGCGCGATAACTCCAGCAATGACCTGAGAGACAACGTACGCGATACCATCGACATTCCCGATCGTGCCCGTGATCATAGCCATCATCATGACAGGCCCATTCATGACCGCGGGATTGACCGGTAAACCCAATAAGTCAGCACAAAACGAAGGTGAGGCAAGCCAGCATCAGAATACTAGCGAGCTAGCAAAGTCTCACTCAAGAAATCTATTCTTGCATCATACCAATCAAAATATTTATTTACTTTTCAATCAGTTATTATTATTTTTGCAAGAAAAGATAACTATGTTTTTTGTAGGAATACAGATAGATTATCAGGCTTGCTTTCATCACTTACGCTCAATGACAATCACCCGCTAACGTCCATGTATCCAGTTCTCATGTTTCAGCGAATGAATCGCATCCTGTTGCTGCTCTTGGTTTGCAGCCCGTCAATCGTATCGGCCAAAGGATTCAGCTTTGGCGCGGGTACCGACTTCACCACCGGTAAGTATGGTGGCGCTGCTTCCACGGATATCTGGTATGTGCCTTTTACTGCCCGCTACGACAAAGATCGCGCGTCGTTCCGGGTCATCATTCCTTATCTCAACATCACGGGACCCGGAAATGTGCTCGGACCCGGCATAGGCGGCATCGATGGCCGCGGAACCATCATCGGAGGCGGTGCAGTCGGCGGCGGTTCAACCATAGGCGGCGGTATCGTCGTTTGTGATGAAGCCAGCGAGGATTGCTCGGGGGAAAATCCCGGCAGAAACGAAGACAATTCCGGTTCTGGAGGCAGCGGTAGCGATGACGGCGATGATGACAACAGCGGCAATGGTGGCGGTGACGACGATGATGATGACAACAGCGGCAGTGGCGGCGGCGACGATGATGGAGGCAATAGCGGCAATGGCGGTGGCGACGATGACGGTGGTAACAGCGGCAACGGTGGCGGTGACGATGACGGCGGCAACAGCGGCAATGGTGGCGGTGACGATGATGGCGGAAACAGCGGCAGCGGCGGCGGTAATGACGATGGCGGAAATAGCGGCAGTGGCGGCGGCAATGACGATAACCGCGACAATAACGGTGATAGCGAAGATGACACTCCGCTAAGGCAAAGCAAAGTCGCTGCTCTGGCTCTAGTCGGAGGAATTCCGATAGGCACTGAACCTGGCCTCAGGAGCACGACGCAATCCGGACTCGGCGATATCGTCACGGCGTTCAGTTACAACATGTTCGACCATGCTCCGACGGGAATCGCCTTCGATATCACCGCACGCCTCAAAATCCCTACCGCCAGCGCCAAGCGTAATTTAGGAACCGGCCAGATCGATTATGCGATTCAAGGTGACTTGTACAAGACCATGTCGAAATTCATTTTCAGCGCGACATTTGGCTACCGCATCCTGGGCAATCCATCCGGTTTGACTTTCCATAACGTCCTGTATGGCGCTGCTGGCGTGGCCTATCGCATGTCTGACAGCGTGACGCTGGGCACAAGCTACAACATGGGACAATCGCCAGTCAGGCTGGAGGATAGCCGAGATCTCTCGCTCTATCTGTCGCAGCGCGTCAGCAATCATTTCAGACTCAATATCTACGGCTTGAGAGGTTTTTCAGATCGCAGTCCGGATTGGGGCGGCGGTATTAATCTGCGGTATGTCTTTTGATCGTGGCAAGCAAATGGCACCAATAAATTCTTCTGCCGTTTGTTTTTCTGACATTCCGAAATTTTCATTGGATCGAATTGTGATTTTTGTCAACTAGTTAAAAAATTCCGGTAATTCTTGGTCGGATTAAAGCATTCGTGTTGACTTACAGGATTGGATGTTTTACCTTCGAAAAACAGTGAGGGCAGATTTTCTAATTCAACGTCATGAGAATCAATGAGCGATCAACTTATAGTCTTTTCACAAGAAACAATAAGTCTTTCCGATCAATACAGCACCGCCTTTCAAACCCACTATTTTCTCGATGTCTCCGATTGGAAGAAGGAGAACATCACGCCATCCGCAATTCTCGTCACAGGTAATCCGGAGTACACCACCCGGTTATTGAACAGCATACGCCGTGATGACGATGCGTACGCCTCACTGTGTTTTGTGAGCGACGCCATTCCCGCATTCAACCTCAATCTCACGGATGGACAATTACCGCCCCCGCAACAACTCAAGTCAGCCATTGACCATTATGGAGATTTACTAAACGCCTATAAGAACAGCGAAACCCATGTTTCGGAATTAGGGCGGCTCATAAAATATTTATGGTTGAGGCCCAATTTCATCCTGCTTCCGACTCATGAATGGCAACATCCGCGCTATTACCGCTATCCTTTGCTGGAGGCGCTCAGTCAAGATCGATTCGGGTCTTTTGAATGGCTGCAAAGCCTGACCAATACCAAACTGCTGGAACCGACCGGATTGATCGACCGGCAACGCGAATGCAAATTCTGCCATTCGTCTCATTTGAGCTTCATCGATATCTGCCCCAACTGCCACTCGCTCAATATCAAATTGCAACCGTCGATCCATTGCTTCACCTGCGGCTATGTCGATATTCAGGACAAATTCTTTCAAAGCGGGACGCTCATGTGCCCCAAATGCACTACCCAGTTGCGACACATCGGCAGCGATTACGATCGCCCCATCGAAAATCACCATTGCCTATCCTGCAGCTACACGTTTATAGAAAGTGACGTTACGGTGCGATGTGCAATGTGCGAAAAAGAAATGGCGCCGGAAGAGTTGACCGAGAACAAGATCCAGGGCTGGCGCCTGAGCGAGCGCGGCCGGATCATTGCGATTCGCGGAGAAGTGTTTGATGTCGCTTCCAGTTTTGACCAGCTCAATTTTATTTCCAAGGATTTGTTCGTCCATGATCTGAACTGGTTGCTGATTTCGTCCCGGCGCTATCGAGACATTACGTTCAGTATCTTCGGCATTTATTTTGCAAATTTACCCGAACTTTCCAATTTATTTGGCCATACCAAATTGTTGCAAATGCTGGAGTCATTCGCGCAGCGAATCAGAACGATGCTGCGCACGCCGGATTTGTCGACGCGCACCGCTGAAAATATGCTTTGGCTGTTGCTGCCGCAAACGGATGGCCCGGGCGTCAGAGTGGTACATCAACGCATTGAAAACAACGTCAAGTTACTGCTGGAAGATAGCGATAGAAAGCTCGACTGCCGTTTCATCAGCGCAACCTCATCGCAAGTATCCAACCAGGAGAATGCCGAGCTGCTGCTCGCGCGCTTACAAGGCGAATTAGCTTAAGGACGACTATGCAGACATTGGCACAGACGTGGCAAGTTCTGAGTGCATTTTTTATTCAGGATCAGGGAATCGTTCCCTATCTGCTGATGTTTGTGCCGTTCGTGCTGTTTCTGGAATTACCGTTGTATGTGATCAGTTGGTTCGGCGTTTTCCGCTATACCGCCAGAGTCAGTTATGAAACGGCTTTTACGCCGCCGTATACGCCCAAAGTCACCTGCGCGATTACCTGCTATTCCGAAGGCCAGGCGGTTCAGAATACCGTGATTTCCTTATTGGAACAAACCTACTCCGGACATATAGAGATCATTGCCATGGTCGATGGCGTGCAGCGCAATCAACCCACTTATCAGGCATTGAAAGACCTGCTGCCGCGTATCGCCGATTATCCCAAACGCACCTTGATCATCATTCCGAAGATACAGCGGGGTGGCCGGGTGTCATCGCTGAACGCCGGGTTGAGCCGTGCGACGGGCGACATTTTTCTGGCTCTGGATGGCGATACGTCGTTTGATAATCAAATGGTCCATCGCGCCAGCGCTCATTTCCGGAATGAAAATGTGGTTGCGGTCACTGGCCCGATGCGGGTGCGCAACGCCGGCGCATCGATCGTTACCCGCCTGCAGAGCCTGGAATACATGCTCAGCATGCAAGCCGGCAAATTGGGTTTAACAGAGATCAACGTCATCAACAATGTGCCCGGCGCATTCGGCATTTTCAGAAAATCCTTTCTTCACCAGATCGGCGGATGGAACACCGGCACCGCCGAAGATCTGGATCTCACGTTACGAATCAAACAATACCAGGGCCGTCATCCGGAATTGCGCTTCGAGTTCGAGCCGGGTGCGGTATCGCATACCGATGTACCTGAAAAACTGACCGATTTCCTCAAGCAACGGCTGCGTTGGGATGGTGACTTGTTGTACATCTACGCCAATAAGCACCGGTTAGGGATTTCCGCCTCGATCATGGGCTGGAATAACTTCATTTTTATCCTGTGGTATGGCATTTTGTTTCAGATCGTCATGCCGTTCACGATTGTGCTGTACATGATCTACATGATCGTGGTATTGCCGCTACCCTTCTTTCTGGCCAGCATGACGCTGGTCTATCTTTTTTATCTCTGCCTGACGCTGATTCAATTCGTTCTCTACCTGGCCGTGATCTCCGATCGGCCACGACAGGACAGCCGTGCTTTTCTGATCATTCCCATATATCCCTTATTTCAATTTGCAGTGCGCCTATGGAGCGCTGTGGCCATTTCCAATCAAATTCTCAACAAAGGTCATCTCGATTCCGCAATGGCGCCTTTCTGGGTGCTGAAAAAGGGTAAACAGTGAATATTTATGGCTTTTTTCTAGTGCTGGGTCTGAGCACGCTGACGGCACATGCGGAAACGCAGATCAGACGATTGACGGAATTCCAGTCCCATGTAGATCAGGCGGCCTCGGTGCTGAAGACCAAAGCCGATCTGGAAGCGCAGCAATACCATTTACAGGCGAATGAGGCGCAGAAAGGATGGGAAGTGTTCGGCACGGTGTCCGGCGGATATCAAAAAAGCCCGTTTGCACGCGAGCCGTTCGGGCGGTTCTTCGATCCGTTGGCGCGCATAGGTCTGCGTTATCCGTTGCTCGGCAGCGCCGAGCGGCAGGATCGCGCGATCAGCGATGCCGCGACGCAAGTGCAGATCGAAACGATACGCCATGACTGGAGCAAGCGCTTGGCCGCGCTCGTGATGGAAGAAAATTACGCCGCGTATTGGAGCGCGCAAAAAATGCTGGCGTTGACTGAAACTTATCTGGATCTGCGCAATCTCGGCGTGGAAAAAGTATTGCAGCAACGCAATCAGACCGGATTGCTGCTGATGTCGGATTATTTCGAATTCATGTCGGCGTTCGAACGCGCCGAACGTGCACAATTGGAATTCATCAACAATCGTGATCAGGCGCTGACCCGGCTCATGCATCTGACCAATCTTCCGATCGCGCCTTTTGATTCAGTCAAGCCCGGCTTGAGCAATGTTGCGCGCGAAACACAGCCGGATATTCAACAACCCGATTTAATGATCCTGCAGGCGCAAACCGATCATCTGCGTAAAATCCGTGAAACGGAACACTGGCAAGGCATCGATTCGGATTTATCGCTGGTGGCGTTTGGCGGCCCTGCCATTCCTCATCCATCGCCCGAATCTTCACAATTTGGCTATGGCGGCGCGGTCGGTTTCAATTTCAGGATGCCGCTCGAGATCGTAAGTTACCGCAGAAACGAGCAATCCCGCCTGGGCAGCCAACTGGTCAGCTTGCAGACCGAATTCAGCCGCCGCGGACAGGAGCTGGATCTGGAGTTCAAGTCCATGCTGGGCCGCTATCATCAGCTCGTTCAGCAAATCCGCTTCCAGCATACCCGCTTGGGCGCAGCGAAAGAATCGGTGCGTGAACGGTATTTGCGCCTGCACGCGCTGGATGGCGATGTCATCGAGAAATACCTCCAGGCGATCAATACCTATTACCGCACTGCGCTGGAATATGTCGAAGCCGAATCAGAGCAATGGAAACTGCACATCCGGCTGCGCCAGTTTTTGTCCACAGTGAGCAATGGAGTCGATCCGGTGAATCCGCAGGCAGAACAATCGAGCATCATTACGCCGCTCGACAAGGCCCGGCAGTACTTCGAGCAACGCACTGGCGCATCGGCCCATCCGCATGAACAGCCGCCTGGCCAGCCTGAAGCGGATGCGGCAAACTATTCCGTCTATCTGTGGAATTTCGGCGAGATTCAGGCGCGCGCGAACTTCTGGAAAAAAGCCAAGAAACTCAGGATCAAGCGCATTTTGCTGTCGCTGACGGCGCGGCAGATCAACGCCGCCGTCGCCAAACCGGCGCATCTCAGGAATTTCCTGCAGAACGCGCGCCGCAACGGAATCAGTGTTGAATTATTATTGGGCGATCCTTATTGGATTCTCCCGGAAGAGCGCCCTCACCTGCTGGCAATCATCAAAAAATTAAAACATATTCATTTCGATGGCCTGCATCTCGATATCGAGCCGGAACAGCTCAGTGACGTGCAGATCGACAAAAAAACGCTGGAGGAATTCGTCGAAACCATCCGCCGGGCAACGGCTGCTTCTCCATGGCCGGTTGCAGTAAGTGTCCACCATCGCTATCTGGCGCAGGAATCGTCCCTTGGCATCTGCGTGCTGTGCCAATTTGCAAAAATTGGCGTGAAGGAAGTCACGGTCATGTATTACTCGGTCAACGTAGCGAATGTGGTAACAACCATGCAATCGGCAATGCAACAATTCCCGGGCTTAAGCTTCAGTCTTGCTCAAAGCCTGGAGCCGGAACTGGAACCGGAAAACAGTTACGCGCACAAGCCTCAGGCTGCCTTCAGGCGCGCTATGCAGCAATTGCAGAATCAATTGCAAGCTCCGAACTTCAATGGACTTGCGATTCAGTCATGGAAAGATTGGGAGGCGTATATCGATGAAAATCCGTTTTAATCAACCGGAGCAGAAAATACCCGACCAGGATCGGGGCATCCGCATTCATTACGGCGCGGCAAAGCGCGCCAGAATTGCCTGGCGCTGGTATCTGATCGTGCTCATTGCCAGTCTTCCGCTGCTCTATTTGATTGGGTTGACCGTACTGGAGATGATCGTGATCAAGGCAGACGGGCGGGTTACGATACCGAATATCCGCGTGCGCTCATCTGTCGACGGCTATGTTCAGGAACTTCTGGTCCAACCCTTGCAAACCGTGCACAAAGATCAGCGATTGGCGGTTCTGCATAACCTGACCCTCGAAGACCGTCAACAGCGCCTCGCCACCGAAGTCAATTTCTTGAATCAAGAACGCGACAAATTGCTCGGACAACCTGGAAATGCCCAATCTCATTCGATGCAATTACTCCGCTTTGCCCAGCAGCAAGCAAGATTCTATCAGCACCGCGTGCAGCAATATGAATCCTTGTTCAAACAGGGCGCGGCTACCCAGGCTGAAATCGCCACCGCCCGCAACCAATACGGCAGCGCACTGCAAAGCCTGGCGGCGCATCAGACGATTCAGTCGCGCGATCATGGCATGTCCGCGGAAATCCGCCAGATGAGCAGCCGCATCAATGAATTATCGCTCGAGCTCGATGGACTTGGGCTTAAGAAACAGCAACTGACCTTGGCTGCTCCCTCGGCCGGGCTGGTCACGGAACTATTCGTGCAATCGGGAGAATATCTGGGTCAGGGACAGCCGCTATTGGACATCATTTTTCCGGAGCAGGCCTATATCACCGCGTTCATTCCACCCAAGCATCATGATCGCGCAGTAGTCGATCAGATCGTTTCGATCGCATTTCCAAATGGGGAAACTGCACAAGGACGGATTATCTCCGTTCCCGGCATCACGCAAAAATCAATCATCGAAGGGGCCAATCTGCTCGAGTCGCCGCGTTCGGCTATCTTGGCGCACGTGGCGCTGACCGGCCCCACCAAAACCCAATTGATCAATGGCATGCCGGTGGATATCCGCTTCCCGTTTTGGTGAGTCCTTGGTATTTGAGCGTTCTGCTATGCTGAGGCAAGGCATCATGACGAGAAGATTTCCGGTTATAATCGGGTCATTGCATCATTAGGCAAGATATTCGAAATGTTATCCATCCATCGATCCCTGTCTGGTCAATCATTGGGCGTGCTGCTATTGATGACTGGCATGCTGAGCGGTTGCGCATCGATGTTTTCCGACTCGCCGTCTCGCTCATCAGCTTCCGGCTATCGCACACCCAACGCCCAGGCCGCTTACAATCGCCCTTATACCGTGCGGGGCGTTACCTATGTACCGCTGGCGACAGCCGCGGGATACCGCGAAACCGGCACAGCATCGTGGTATGGCTCGGAATCGGGCAGCCGCACCGCGATGGGTGCCCGTTTCGCTCCGCAGGGCTTGACCGCCGCGCATAAAACCTTGCCGCTGCCTTCGAAAGTCAGGGTAACCAATCTTCATAATGGCCGCGCGGTCGATGTCGTCGTCAACGATCGCGGGCCTTTCAAGAAAGGCAGGCTGATCGATTTGTCGCACGGCGCAGCGAAGAAAATCGGATTACAAGGCGTCGGCAAGGTAAGGGTCGAATATCTCGACAGCAAACTCAGCCAGAGATGATTGCGAGTCGCAAGCGACTTGAACGTTTTTTAATCATCATTCGCTGAAGATCCGAAAGGCGATGAGCCAGCACCACTTCCGGATGCACCGGATTGAGATGGGGAACCAAATGGCGAACCGCTACCACTGGCCGATGACCCAGATGACGAAGATGCGCTTCCGCGCGAAGACGAAGAATTTGACGATGAGAACGGCGAATTGGCTGCCCCCGGCGTAGAAGCGCCGCCGGACTTGGTAGAGGATGCACCGGATCCGCTCGTGCCCGAGGATTTGGCGTCCAGTTTATAGATGAATTGCCAATCCCGATAGCTCAATGCCTCTTTGAACTTGGCATACTGCTCCGGAAAGCGGTCTTTCTTAATGGGTTTCCTTTCGGAAAGGCTGTAAACGCCAGTGATCTTTGTACCTATGCTGGAACTCATGCCTGAGCTGCTGGTGACAGGCGGTTTGCTTTCCGGAGTCGTACCGACATTCGATCCTGGATTGGTCGTCGAGGTTTGACCCGATGCCGTGGTTTGGCCGGTACTGCCGGTTTGATTGAGCGCAGACGACTGGTTGGAATTGGTTGTCGATGAATTGGTGCTGCCAGTGCCGGTACTCGCAGTGGAGCCCGAACTCGAGCCAGTGGATGAGGTGGTGCTGCTACTGCCGGTTGAATTTTTATTCTGCGCCGCACCGGCCTTCGATGCTGCGGTCGTTGTCGCCGGTGGCGGCTCATCCACCAGGCCCCAGTCGGTGCTGTTGGTCATCGGATCGGTGTATATTTTGCGCAAATGGCGTTTGATGTTGACCGATCGACTGTCCTTGAGCAAGTCTTCGAGCGTGCTTGGATACTGTTTATTGGCGTTATGATAGGACATGATGGCTTTGCGGAATTCCTCGCCGATGAACATCAGCTCCGCTTCCTTGTCCCGCTGCGATTTCACCTGCCACATCTGCCCGGCGCCAGCGATCGCCACACCCGCCAGCACGACCGAGAACAATGCCCAGAGATACACGAAACCGTGTTCCGAATGCGAGGGCTTACGGATTAATGACGAATACCGGCTGCTACCATTCTTCATAGAACGTACCATCCGACGCCCGCCCATTGAAACCGCTATGCACATCGTAGACGCCTGCTTCGGTCAGATTCTTCGGGGGCACTTCGACCCAGCTATCTTTTCGTTCGGTAAAAGGATCGGTTGGCAAGTTGCGCATATAGCCTTTGTCGACCAGTTCCTGCAGATCGAGCGGATATTTACCGAAATCCGAATAAAACTGATCGATGGCGTTGCGCATGATGCCCAGATCCTGCCGCAGCACGGCTTCTTTAGCCTTGTCCAAGGAATTGAAGTAACGCGGTGCAACGATGGTCAACAGGGTTGCGATAATCGCCATGACCACCAATAATTCGATCAGTGTGAAGCCTCTAGGCTGCCAAAGTTTGCCCATAAACGCTACCACTCCCGGTACGGAATGCCATTTAAGCCGAGGGTTTCGGACATCGAGAACACGTCATACACGTCATCGCCAGCCTTGGGACTGTCAAATGGGCTTTCATAACTGCGTTTCCCCCAAGTATCCACTGCAGGCGTGGGAGGAGCGCCCATCAGATCGGGCTCAACAAACATCGGATCGCGCGGCAGGCGGCGCAGAAAATAAATCACTTTTTTGTCGGTGCTTTTGATATCGGGAACGCCGATGAATAATTCTTCCAGCCGCGGCGGGTAACCGGTTTCATCGGCTTTTTTGGCGACGCGCCCATCATCCACCGCCTGTTTATACGCATCGATCGCCGTTCTGATCTGCCGCAGCGCGGTGCGCAGCTCCTGTTCCTTTTCGCGCTTGACCATCATTTCGCGAAACGGCAATGCAGCGGTTGCCAGAATGCCCATGATCGCCACCACGATCATCAGTTCAATCAGCGTGAAGCCTTTGTGCTTTCCAACGAATCGAAACGAAACCATCATTTGAAATTGATCGTGGCCGGTGGCGGCAACGTGACGTCAACGACATCGCCAAGCTCGATGTCTTCGCCGTTGGCACTTTGGATACTGACTTCCCCAGTACCGGCCGCAGTGGCGATGACCTTGAAGCGCAATTGCGTCGCCAGCCCGGCAATCTGATCCTTGCCCAGCCGTATGCTGCGCGAACCGGATTTGGCCCCGCCATCCAGCAGTTCAAACGAACCGGAATCGTAACTGAGCTGGAGTTCGGTATTGGTCGTGGCTTTTGCGCCCACCAACCGGACATTGACAGAAAATTCCTTATCCAATCCGACATTGGTCGGCGCCTGCAGCGTCAAAGACGGCGTAGACGATGCCGCGGCTGCTGCGGCTTTTGCGAACGGATTCGGAACATCTTCATCAACCGGCGCAGCGAATGGATTGGCACCTCCTCGTGCAGAACCCTGGCCTGTACCGCCGGGGGTGATTGCCAGCGATTGCGCCTTGGTTTTGTCGATTTTGACCGGTAATTTACCGGCTTCGCTGGCGGTGCCGAAGTGGTATTCGCTTTCCAAATTAGTCGGTCTGGGAATATTGCGAACAATGCGAGGCGTTATCAATAGCACCACTTCATTTTTGACTCGTCTAATATCCTGATTGGAGGTTAATCGGTCCAATCCTGGAATGTTGAGCAATCCTGCAAGACCTTTGATTTCTTTGCTTTCTCTATTATCGATAAGGCCTGCTATAACTTGCGTTTCCCCATCTTTTAACGTGAGAAGAGTTTCAGCATTGCGTGTTCCGACAACTGGGGCAGTTGCCCCTCCCGGACCTGATATAGTAGTTATCAATGAACTAACTTCCAAAGTAACCTTCAGTGTTATGTCGTCGTTTAGTCCGATACGAGGCTCAACATCCAGCTTGACACCCAAATCGATAAAAGTTGGCGTTGACGTAACTAAAGCAGCAGCGACTCCAGCCTGGACGTTAGCAGAGAAAAAGGGTTGTTTGGTACCCACATGAATTTTTGCTTTTTCTTTATTATTGACTCGAATTCGGGGGTTTGCCAATATATCGCCTGCTGAAAAATTTTGTAGAAAATCAATTTTTGCCTGGTTGGCCATACCAAAACTTTTAAGCCCTTCAAAACCAAATTGGCTAATCAAAGCTCCTGCAGGAGTAAGAGAAGCAGCACCTGACCAACTGTATTGAAGTGATTGAGGGAAATTTGGCCCTAATAAAAAATTATTCGTGCGTGTGACGTCCAGAATGGTTACTTCGAGCATTACCTCAGGTTCCGCGTAATCATTCAAGCTGATTAATCGCTCAGTCAAACGAATGGCCTCGAGCGTATCGCGCATGATGAACAGATTCAGTTGCTCATTGACATAAATATCCTTCGCTTTGACGATACCTCTGACCATCGCAACCATTTGTTTTACGTCAGTATGCGCAATCTGAAAGCTGCGCACGACCAGTTCCTGATAATCCTTTTGCTTGGCGGGTGTATTGGGATAGATCAATAAGGAATTATTGTTAAGTACCTTAAACGCCATCTGATTGGTCGTCAGGATCAACTTGAGAATATCTTCAATCGTATTATTTTTTACAAAAATCGAAATCTTGGTATCTTGGCGTATGTCTTTGTCAAACACAAAGTTAATGCCGGCGGTACGCGACATTAATTCGAACACCGATTTGAGATCGGTATCCTTAAATTCCATCGTGACCGTTTTTTTGAAGGCAGATTCCAGGGCCAGATGTGTGACCTCAGGACGAGCCAGATTCAGATTGATTTCCGAAATCAATTGGCGCGCATGCGATTGCTGTGGGTTTTCTTGTAACACGGCGCGCACCAGTGTCTCTGCCTTTGCAGCTTCTCCATTTCTTAACAACTCTCTCGCTGTGTCGACTTTGGCAATATGTTGACGATCTAATGCTATTGACTCTAAACCTTCTTTAGCTCTTTCGTTAAATGGAAATAGATTGAGTATACGTTGAAAGGATTGTGTTGCACGATCCAATTGTCCAGAATATCGCAAATTTTCTGCCTCAAATAAAAGCTTCCCACTAACTTCCTCCCGTAAACGTAAAACTACACTTTGAATATCTCTGTTTTCAGGTTCTTCACGCCGCGCTTGGTCTAATTTTTCAAGTCCGGCTTCAAACTGACCGGCTGCAATCAGCTTCTGCCCATCGTCAAATGCCATATTCCGGGTACCGAATGTCCGGTTATTGATTGCACACCCGGTCGTTATCGCGAGCAATATGCTCAGAACAATGATTTTCCAGCTCTTCATTGGATATTTCCTGCCAATTTATTAGTGATCGTGAGGGTTTGTTTGATATTCAGGGGTAAATAGGTCAATGTGATTGCGGTGTCATTGATGGCGTCCAGTCGATATTGATCAGTCACTTTTCCGCCGATCTTGGCGATATGATTTTCTCCTGAGCGTGAAAGAAAAACCCAGGTCTGATTATCGGAAATCGCTTTGCCGGCGTATTTGAATTGTAACGGGGGAGCGGTGGGAGCGGGAGGCGGCGCGGCTGCTTTGGCGCGTTGTTCTTCGGCCTTGGCGGCCTGTTCTTCCAGCGTAAGGGCTGGTTTTTTTGGCGTCCAATTGGTGGATGCGAACAGCTTGCCGGCAGACGGGTCGAATGTCCGCTGGCCGAGCTTGCTGATGTCCAGGTGTTCAGTATTTTTTTCAGGTGCTTTGTTACGGTCATTGCCTGATTTCGCGGATTGCACCGGCTCGACCGTAGCGGTGATTGCGCCTTCTTCTTCCGGCTCTTCCTCAACCAGAATCACAGCGATCAGCGTTGCGAGGAGCGCGCCGCCCAGTAGCAGTTTACGTTTCTTTTCGGCTGAATCCATCGCGTTATTTGTTCAGAAAAAGATTAATTTCAAGACGCAGTTCAAGCCGGTCAGACGAGACGGCATCGCGCTTGATGGCGATTGCGGAAATGGCCATCGCGGGCACGGCTTCGAGCGCATCGGCAATGAACGCGCGGATCTGGGCATAATTGCCGCGGATCGGCAATACCATTTCATAGCGCGCCAGCCGGGCATCCTGTTCATTGATCAGGCGGTATTCGCTGCTGCTCAATTCCACATTCTGTTTCTTGGCGATGCGCACCAATTCGCGGATCCAGAATGGCGACGAATCGATCATCGGGAAGAAGTCATAAAATGCCTGCAATGCCTGATCGCCGGTCATTTTTTTCGCAGCGTCGGCATCGCCCGTGGAGGGTTTCTGGGCCTGTATCTGTAACGTTTCAGCGCGCTCCTTGAGTTGCTGCAGGGCCGTTTGTTGCGGCACGACCGCCGAGAAGAAATAAATGGCCGCGACTACCAGAAGGCCGATGCCGATCTTGCCGAGCGTACCGAGCCGCCCGGCTTGCCAACGCAACTGCGGCATCCATTGGGTCAATCTCGTAGACAGAGTTTCAACGTTTAATCGTTTTAAATCCATGTGGATGTCAGCAGAAAAATGATCGGACGGTGCGGATTATCCTGTTTGATTTTATAGTTCAATAAATGCACATTTTCAAATACCGATTCGCGCTCCAGCGCTTCGACAAAATCGAGCAACTCAGACATCGATCGGGCTTCTCCGCTGATGCGCAGTGTGCGATTCCCGACATTCGGTTGCAAGGACAATAACGCGATATGCTCGGTCGACGCGGATTCAATGGAGTCAAACAATGTTTCCCACGGCAAATTCAGTTGATCCAGAATCGTGTTGGCCTGCGCAATCTCTTTGCGGATTTCCTGGCTGAATTCTCTGACACGGGTTGAGCGGCTGCGTGGCGCAGCTTTTTGCTGCTGCTGTTTCTCCAGGCGTTCAACCCGGCTGCTCCAGTAATTGACCTCTTCGGTAATATGCCGGTATTGCAGGAAAATACCGATCATGATCAACAAGCCAATCAGCAATATCGCATAATCGACCTGCGGAATCGACTGTTCCTGATACGGGAATTTTAATTTCAGGCGGGACATTGATCAATCTCGGGTTGATCGGTATTCACCGATGGATAATGTGCCGGGATGGGTATTTGTTCAGTCGGGATCGGCACGATATTCCATCCGCAATTGACCGGCAATGTCAGTTGCACATGTTCCGGTGCGAATATATACACTGAATCCACAGTTTCCTTGTTTCCCAGAAAAATCGCCTCCTGATCCAATATCGCCAGCAGTTCATCAGCAGCGCTGTGCAATATGCGCTGGTTGCGAATGCTACGCCAGACGCCATCGATCAGAATGGAGACGCAGATCCGGCCGGCTTCTATCACGGCGAGATAAATGGTATGGCCATTCAGCAGCTTGTGCCAGTGATCATGGATCGATGCCAGGTAAGGCTCGATAGTTTTAAGCTTGCATTGATGCCGCGCAGCCAGCTCTTCCAACTGAGTCACCAATATCCGTGGAATTGCCGCGCAAATGGCGCCGGTGATGGGGTGCCATTCACTGACACTCAGTACCCACGCATCCATCCGCTCGGCATAGATTTCCCGCATCCGGAAATTCGCATATGACTTGACCTCTTCTGGGCTGGCGATTTCTGCCTGGGGAGGCAGCGTCACATAACGCACGAAGTGATTCGATAAGGTAACCGACAATTCTGTTGCGGCAGCATCGATCAAATTTTTTTCCAACTGCTGCAACGCCGATTGCCAGGCAGCAGCGCCCTGCAAAGCTTGGCAATGCGCAGTGATTTTGGCGGTTTGCACCGGTTTGAGGCCCCGCGAAAAGCGGACCAGATCCACTCGCTCGGGCGCAAGAAAAACCTGTATCTGATCACGCCACAATCGTGACACGGTTGGCCTCCTCCAGACTGGTTAAACCTTGCTTGACCATATCCAATGCCGCCTCGCGCAGAAATCTCGTGCCATTGTTGCGGGCGGCTTCCTTGATACGGCGGATGGGTTCTTGCGCCACGATGAGTTCACGGATTTCATCGTTGAGGAGCAGAATTTCAGCAATCGCATTCCGTCCCCGGTAACCGCTTCCCCGGCATTGGCCGCAGCCCTTGCCGCTGCGGAAATGATAGTGTTTCACGGTATCGGCCTCGATTCCTGAGTCTGCCAGCAGTTCTTCGCTCGGTTGCTCATCGGTGGAACAATGCGGACATAACAGCCGCACCAGCCGTTGCGCGGCGATTCCATTCAGCGCGGATACGAAACTGTAAGGATCGACGCCCATATGCGAAAATCGGCCAATGACGTCGAACACGTTATTGGCGTGCACGGTCGTAAACACCAGGTGACCGGTCAACGCCGCCTGGATCGCGATCTGCGCGGTTTCAGCATCGCGGATTTCGCCGACCATGATCTTGTCGGGATCATGCCGCAAGATCGAGCGCAGGCCGCGGGCAAAGGTCAGCCCTTTTTTCTCATTGACGGGGATTTGCAGCACCCCCGGCAGTTGATATTCAATCGGATCCTCGATGGTAATGATTTTATCGCTGCCTTTGTTGACTTCAGAGATTGCGGCATACAGCGATGTGGTCTTGCCACTTCCGGTCGGCCCGGTCACCAGCAGCATGCCGTATGGTTCTGAGCTCAAGCGGCGGATGCTCGCGATCGCCGCCGCATTGAATCCCAACTGATTCAGCGTCAATCCCTCAATATGGTCGGACAGCGCTTGTCGGTCGAGAATACGTAATACCGCATCTTCGCCAAAAATGCTCGGCATGATCGAGACGCGGAAATCGATTTCGCGACCCTGGATGGAAATTTTGAAGCGGCCATCCTGCGGCACGCGGCGCTCTGCAATATCCAATTCGGACATGACCTTGATGCGGGATATCACTTGCTCCGCCAAATCCCCACCCTGGATCACGCCGATCGAGGATAGCACGCCGTCGATGCGATATTTGATCGATAGCGCGCCGACCGTCATTTCCAGGTGAATGTCGCTGGCCTGGGATTTGTGAGCATCGTAGAGCGTCGAATGCACCAACCGGACGACCTGACTGGTGCCCTCATTGATGCTCTTTAACGATAAATCTTCGATACCCGTTTGCATCTTGTCCAACTCGGTAGAGTGCAAAACCTGATCCATGGCGCGCATGGTTTTTTCTTGCTGGGCAAAAAAAGCCGTTAAATCGCCTGGATGCACCAAATGCCATTCCACCGGCAGATTGAAACGCTCTTCCGCCCAGGCGCGAAGTTTGGGGGAAAATGGGTTGCTGACTGCGAGCAGATAGCGCTGCTCATGGCGAAATAACGCGCATTCATGAATGATAGCTTCGGCAAAGGGCAGTACGTCAAATGCCGGCGTCAGCGTATGGATCGTTTTCATCTCCAGCGCAGGCATGTGTAGTAATTGCCCAAGCTGCTGCGTTAGTTCGTCCGGCGTATGGCCGCCAGCGTCTTCCAAAGCCTGAATCACTGAAATGCCCTGACTCAGGGCGCGTTTGCGTGCGCCGATCAGATCATTCAGGCTGATCGGCGGTTTGTCCTCGGAGGTTAGCGTGGTCTCGATCAATTGATGCTTCCAGCCAATTCAAAAATGGGCATATACATAAGTATGATAATGCCGCCAATAATGATGCCGATGAATGCCATCAGCAGCGGTTCAATCAGTTTGGTGGTCCATTCGACCCAACGGGCGATTTCCTCGTCGTGAAAGTTTCCGATGCGCTCCATCATATCGCCCATCAGTCCGGTGCGTTCTCCGACGCGCAGCATGCGATTGCCCACCGCAGTCGTAAGTCCTTCCTGTTCCATCGCACTGGAAATCGTCTTGCCTTCGCGGATATGTTTCGCGGCCGCTTCCACTTTCGGCCGCAGATGGGATTGCAGCAAGCCGCTGACCATTTCCAGCGCCTGCGTGATCGGAATCCCGCCACGCAGCAGCATGCCGAGCGTCTTATAGAAGCGGGCCAGTTGATAAACGCGCATATGTTCGCCTATCGCCGGGATACGCCATAACAAACGTAGCACGCCGGCGCGAAACGAAGAACGGCTGACGGTGTAAAAAATCATCGCCACCGCTGCTGCGGCAATTACCGCTAATTCGAAGCCGCGCTCATGCACGAATTGCCCCCATTTGATCAGGAGCAATGACAACCACGGCAGATCGCTGCCCATATCGTCATAAATCGCACTGAATTTCGGAACGACAAATACCATCAGGAAAATCGATACCAGAAAGCCGACCACCAATAACAGCACCGGATAAATGGATGCGCCGACCAATTTTTTGCGCACGAAATCCATTTGTGTCTGGTAGGAAATGAAGCGTGTCAGCGCCTCCGGTAAATCGCCGGTGCGCTCGCTGGCGCGGACCGTGGCAATATACAGCGGCGGGAACGCAAGCGGATATTCTTCCAATGCTTGCGAGAAGGTCACGCCTTCGTAAAGCCGAGTCAGCAGATTCTGGATGATTTTGCGATTGCTCGCATCCTGTTCTTTCTCAAGCAAGGTTTCTATGCCTTCTACCAAGCTAAGTCCAGCGGTTTGCAGCGACAGCAGTTCCTGGCTGAAGTGTACGAGCGGAAAATGGTGCCGGGCTTTCAGGGAAAAACCTGAAAAACTGCGCCGCACACTTAATACCATACCACCCTGATCGGTGACTTGCAGACGCGCCTCCTCTTCGCTGTTTGCTTCCAGCTCGAGGTATACGGTACCTTGCCCGGCCATCACCGCTTTGACTTCATACCGCATGAGCAATCATTACCAATTTTTGATATCGGCGGCCTCACCTTCGCCGCCTGGCTGGCCATCTTTTCCTAATGACAGCAAGTCGAATTCCGAGCGCTCGCCAGGGTATTTATAGATGTAAGGACGTCCCCATGGATCAGGAGGCGGCATTTTCGCCAGATAAGGGCCTTGCCATCTGGCCTCATTGCTGGGACGGGTCACCAATGCAGCCAGTCCTTGCTCAGTGGCCGGATAACTGCCGACGTCGAGGCGATATTGGTGCAGCGCTTTTTCGAGTCCGTCGATTTGCGCCTGCGCCATTTTTATTTCCGATTTACCCACTTGCGAGAAATACTTCGGTCCGACATAGGCCGCAAGCAAGCCTATGATCACCATCACAACAAGCAGTTCGAGCAATGTAAAACCACGTACTGCCTTGACTGATTGCTGTCTGATCAAATGCATCATATGAGTCCTCTAACTTAAAATTACGGGTTATTCTACTACGGGGTAAATGATTGATTAACGATAAATACGCATGGTAAGTGGCTTATTTCACAGGGTCAAGACAAAATAGACCAAAGGAAAGTCTGAAAAACTGTTGTGCTCCCTGCTGTTGCATTGGAATCGGGCTCAAAAGTTCATTTACGACAGCTCAGTCGCCTTTTTTACCTGGGTCTGCCCTGCCTTGTCCATTGCTCGCCGCCTTGTCAGAGCCCTCCTGACATCTTTCCAAGTCTCCGCAACAATCATCGCCGCAATATGGCCCACCATCGCCCAATATTGAGCAGTGTCATGAGTGAAGCTGAAACATAGGTCAAGGCTGCGGCGCGAAGGATTCTTCTTGCATGTGGGATATCATCCTGAAACAAATATTTACCATGCTGGAGCATGGGCAAGGCGCGAGCGAAACTGGCATGTAATTCCATGGGCAATGTCAGCAAATGTATCACGGCTGCACTACCCAGTGTCAACAATCCTCCCAGCAAAAACAATGCGCCAGCCGTGGGCGCCCGGGTGATGATGGTAATTATCGGAGCAATCATCAGAATGGCAGCCCCGAGTTTCTCAGCCGGGGCGACGATCTGCACCAGGCGAGTGCGGAATTTCAACGGTAAATAACCATCCCGATCCTGAATGGCATGCCCAACCTCATGTGCTGCCACAGTAACCGCTGTCAGCGATTTGCCATGAAATTTATCAGGAGTAAGCCGCACAGCTTTGGCTATCGGATCGTAGTGATCGCCGATCTCGGATAATTCTACCGTGACGGTTTGCAGATTCGCCCAGTCCAGCAAAATGCGCGCCAATTCGCCACCCGTCCCTGGGTATCGATCATCCGGCTGACTGTATTTTGCAAGCGTATGCTTAACCCAATACGAAGGCCCGACGATCAATATTGTGAGCAGAATGACAAGAATTAAAGCGAGATAAAACATGATTAACTGGAGAAATGATAGCGCGTACAGTATGCATATTACTTAATGAACGCTGATTAATGTTGCGAACCGAGGGAGTGAGTACCGCGCAACGGAGAGAATCGCTCGCTCAGCCAATTAATCAGTGCTGTCCTAACACGCGATCTCGTTGATAACAGGAACGCTCTTATCAGAGTAGATGATGTGGGATTGGTTCCCCGCTGAAATTGCGCTGGAATACTGCCGCACTCGGCCAGTTGCGTTGAAATCAAGCTCAAAATACTCATCCATTCTCCTAAATTGCAGGGCTGGACTGATTCCAGCACTGTTTACCACGCAGGCTAACTCTTTAAGAATTTTCTTAAAAAACTGTCAGATTTACCTTTCGTATCAGAAGAAGGGTATTATGGCCGCTGAGTTTGATCATATGTTGAGATCAACGTTTTTAGGTAAGCATTCGCATCATGAGAATGAAAAGATCGCGAACGAGGACAGGAAAGCGCTCTCAACCAAGCCTTCTGCATTTTATACATTCATCCATCCACCGAGCAGCGCAAGAAAATGATTTTTATTGAAAATTCTTCCACTTCATGTCGAGCAATCATTCTCTAGCTGCTTATCTTCGGTATCTTCTTCAATGGTCGCTATTGGCTGGATTGTATTTTGCTTTTGGCTATATCAGTTTCTTAACGACCGTTTCAAATCATGTCGTGACGCCGGTTTTTTTCATGGCCGAGGGCATTGCGCTTGCCGCGGCTATTCGATGGGGCGCGCAGGTTTGGCCGGGTATTTTTTTGGGTCAGTTGGCACTGGCGTTAACTACCGATCTGGGATTTTTACCTTCCTTTCTGGTCGCGGCGACCAACAGCATTGAAGCCATCATCGGCGTAAGCCTGTTCAGGCGCTGGAATATTGATCCGCACCTCGATAGCGTTCGCGATTTCAGCCGGTTGCTGGTCATGATCTTCTTGATTCTGCAGCCATTCAGCGCCACGCTGGGAACCGCGACACTATGGTTTTTTGAAGCCATTCAGAAATCAGCAGACCTGTTTCAAGCCTGGTCGTTCTGGTGGATCGGGAATTGCATGGGACAGTTTCTGATTACTCCGGTACTGTTGATTATTGCGACTCAATCCCGGCGGCTTGAATTTATTCAACGGTCGATTCGTGCAGCGATTCTGCCGATGGCACTGATTTTGCCAGTAACTTGGATAGTGTTTGGCAACACAGTTTTTGGCAGCGTTTCGCTGGCGTTGGTGATGTACGTGCCCTTGCTGATCTGGATTGCTATAAAGAGTGGATTGGCCACCGTATCGGTGGTATGCAGCGGGATCACCTGGCTGGCTTTGCATGATACTGCGCATGGTTATGGCCCGTTTGTCGTGGATCAGAGTCCTAATATCTTCGATATGAATATCTTTATCGTGGGCATTTCGTTGACAGCGCAATTCGTCAGCGTACTGTTCACCGAAAACACCAAGGTAACATTGGAACTACAGGAAAGCAGAACCAAGCTCTACGCCATGATCAACTCATCGCCGATTCCCAAGGCGATCTGCGATGATCGCACTGTTCTTTTGGTGAACAAATCATTCACTCGATTACTGGGGTATACGCTGGAGGATATTCCGACGCTCTCGGCTTGGGGACAGCAAGCTTTTCCCGACGCAGCATATCGTCAATGGGTAACGTCCACATGGGCTCACCGCCAACAAACAGCGCTCCAGGGAAATACCGATTTCGAACCGCTGGATATCACTGTTCAGGGCAAGAATGGCGCTTTGTGCACCATGGTCGCAACGGCTTCGTTATTCAAATCCAATGCCGCCGGCAAGCAGTATCTCATTGACCTGATAGACATCACTGCCTGCAAGAATCTGGAAAATCAACTGGTCAGAAACCATGAATTCCTTGAAGATCTTTCCAACAGTATCCCTGGGTTTATCTATCAGTTTCAGCGTTTCCCGGATGGACACAGCTGTATTCCTTTCGCCAGTAAAGGGATACAAAAACTCATGGGAATATCTCCCGAGGCGGTCATCGAGAATGTCGCGCCGATAACGGCCATTATTCATCCTGAAGACGCGAATAAGCTTGGTCGATCAATCAGGAAGTCGGCGGAATCGTTGAACGACTGGTATTTTGAATTTCGGATTATTGTCAGACCAGGTGAAATCCGCTGGATCCATGCTCAATCCAAACCTGAAAAGCAAAGCGATGGCAGTATCGTCTGGAATGGCTATGCGACTGATATCACCGAGCTCAAGAATGCTTCGTTACGATTTGAAGCCTTGCTGGATTCAGCCAGCGATGGCATCCATATTCTGGATGAAGACGGCAATGTCGTGCATTTCAGCCGATCATTCGCAAAAATGCTGGGGTATACCTATGAAGAAACGGCGCGTCTGAACGTCATGGATTGGGACGCCAAGATCCCCAAGGATAAATTGATTGGCACGGCGCGTGAAATCCTCCGTTCACCGCGCGTATTCGAGACGCTTCATCAACGTAGCGATGGCACGATTTTCGACGTCGAGATCAATGCCCGGGGAATCGAAATATCGGGCAAAAAATTCATTTACGCTTCATCGCGCGATATCACTAGCCGTAAGTCGCATCAGAAAGAATTGGAGTATCAGCGTATGCGCTTATCCAATATCATCGAAGGCACGCACATCGGCACGTGGGAATGGAATGTCCAGACCGGAGAAGTGATTTTCAATGAACGCTGGGCCCAGATTATCGGATATCGACTGGATGAACTGGCGCCGATTTCGATTGAGACATGGCTTACATATGCTCATCCGGATGATTTGCATAAATCCGAAGTGCTTTTGAAGGCCCATTTTGCTGGAAAACTTTCCTATTATGAAGTCGAAGCGCGCATGCGCCACAAGCACGGACACTGGATCTGGGTGTTGGATCGCGGCAAGGTATTGAGTTGGACTGACGATGGCAAGCCGCTGATGATGTTCGGCACTCACCAGGACATCACCGATCTGAAAGAGCGTGAGGCCTTGCTGATCGAGGCTCGTCAGCAAGCGGAAGCAGCCAATATTGCCAAAACCCGGTTCCTGGCGATGATGTCGCATGAAATCCGTACACCGATGAATGCGGTATCGGGAATGGTTTACCTGCTCAGCAAAACCGATCTGGATTCGCGCCAGAATATGTACCTTCGCAATATAGAAGGCTCATCGAACATTCTTTTAGGAGTCATCAATGACATCCTGGATTACTCTAAAATTGAAGCGAATAAAGTCGAATTGGATCACGTACACTTCGACTTGAACAACGTCCTGGAAAATCTGGCGGCCATGGCTTCAACCGCCGCGCTCGATAAGGCAATCGATGTGTTGTTTTATGTCGAACCGGCTGTGCCCCGCTATTTCGTCGGCGATCCCATCAGGTTGAGTCAGATATTCGTCAATCTCACCAATAATGCGATCAAATTTACTGACCGCGGTGAAGTGATCATCCGCATTTCCGCCGAAGCTACTGATCAGCCTGGAATCATCATGCTTGCTTTCAGCGTGGCGGATAGTGGCATCGGCATAAGAGCCGAACAACTGAGCACGCTTTTCCAGGCATTTTCTCAGGCTGATACCACGATTACCCGTCGTTTCGGAGGCACCGGCCTAGGTTTGTCCATTTCAAAGCGATTGGCGCAGCAGATGCACGGCACCATCACCGTTGACAGTGAATATGGCAGAGGCAGCCGTTTCCATGCGACCGTCCGATTGCAACAGTCCGAGGAGGCTGCTGCGTCTTGGATGAAGATACCGGAATCCTTGCATTCCTTAAATGTAATGATCGTTGATGATCATGCCGCGACCAGGCAGGTCGTTCTGGAAATTGTGCAATCGCTCGGATGGAAGACGGTTACTGCCATCTCGGGCACGCATGCGATCAAACAGCTTGCCGCCTTTAAGGCTTCACCCTTCGATCTGCTGTTGATCACCATCAGAAAACATGACCCGGATCCTTTCCAAGTGTTGCACGATATCGAAACCGCCCTGCCCACTGAGCGGCAACCGAAGATATTGTTGATTACCGGCACCATGGATGCTATGTTTTCGAAAAACATCGAACGGAACAGCTTGATCGGCGCCATCATCAGGCCATTCACTGCAGTGGGTCTAACTGAAGCGGTGGTCGCACTATTTGATAAAAAAATAGCAAAAGAGGTTAATCGAACACAAATGGGAAACGATGCACATCAGCAATTCTCCAATGCGCACGTTGTGGTGGCGGAAGATAATGAATTCAATCAATTACTCATGTCCGAATTGCTGGGAAATTGGGGCATTGGAGTGAGCCTGGTGCAAAATGGCGCCGAATGCATCGATTTACTGAAGGCGGCAGACCACCCCTATGATCTGATTTTTATGGACATTCAGATGCCAGTCATGGATGGAATGGAAGCAACGCGGTACATTCGTCAGGATATGCAGTTAACGACTCCCATTGTTGCGCTGACAGCCAATGTCATGGAATCCGATCAGCAAGGCTTCATCCTTGCCGGTATGGATGCCTTCCTGCCGAAACCATTCGACCCTGAAGAGCTGCACCAGATTCTGCTGCGATTTATCAATCCTTCATAGTCATTAACAGACCATTGTTTAATCAAAAACGCAACCGACTCCTTCTACATATCAATAGAACTGTACAGCTAGCAATGATGGGCTTATTACTTTCTTCGTAACTTTTCACCTCTAAATCAATATCCAAAAGCTAACCTAGAGACAAATAAAGCATTCCGCCGCAAGCAGCGAGTTATTAATTTCGCTCTTCAATCTGATGGTTTTCAACCAGCTTTCGCCCCCAAGGGGCGGGGGATTGTACCCGCAGAGATTAAAACTTTACTTTTGAAATTAGAGGTAAACCTCTTTTCTTCACAGGAAGTTTAATTATTAATTGTTTCACTTCACAAAAGATTGAGATAACCAAGAACATACTATTATTCTTGATAATGACATCTAGCAATGATCCAAAATAATTCCAATGTTGAGCCTAATTGGCATATATCAATTGGTCAAGAGCGTTATGCGTAATAGAACTCCAATGCACTCACTACCAGTTCATTGATGAATATCTTCCAAGGAGTCAATTGTGATTTTATCTAAACAGGTTTTGTACTCAGCTTTATTGCTGTTCACGATTTCAATGCTTAGCTTCGACAGTATAGCCATGCCAAGTTTTGCCCGTCAGACGGGCATGGCGTGCAGCTCTTGTCACGTCCAATCTTTTGGTCCCAATCTGACGCCAACTGGGCGAAATTTCAAACTAAACGGTTATACAGCGAGGAAAGAAACCGACAGCAAATTAAAATATATACCACCGATCAGCGGTATGCTCCGGGGATCTTTCACCCATACCATGAATGATCAACCGGGCGGAGCAGCAGAGCGATACGGCCGTAATAACAATAACACCATCGATGAAGCCTCAGTTTTCTACGCGGGCCGGATTACATCCCATCTAGGGGCTTTTGTTCAAGGAACTTATGGCGGGGTTGAAGACAAATGGGAATTAGATAATGCAGACATTCGCATGGCAGATCATACAACGTTGAGTAACAATCATTTGGTATATGGCATTTCAACCAATAATTCCCCTTCGGTATCCGATCTCTGGAATACGACCCCAGCGTGGGGATTTCCCTGGGCGTCCTCTGAACTCGCACCTACACCTTCTGCCGGCCCATTAATTGATTCGCTGGGAAGTCAGGTTATAGGAGCAACCGGTTATGTCATGTGGAGGGATCTTTTATATATAGAAGCGGGTGCATATACCATGCTACCCAAGAATGCTCAAAAAGGAATTGGAACATTTGATTCTGAGCAAAATAGAATTAATGGCGGCGCTCCTTATTGGAGGGTGGCATTACAGCATAACTGGAATGGTCAATATGCATCAATTGGCGCGTATGGCTTGCAGGCCAACGTCAATCCCCAGCGATTCCAGGGATCAGGTACGGATAGTTATTATGATTATGGATTTGATACTACCTATCAATATTTAGGAGATATGGCGCATATTTTTGAGCTTAATGCCACTTATCTCAGGGAACAACGGGATATGAACGCCAGTGTGGCGCTAGGACTAGCAGAGAAAAAATTTAGTAGTTTGGATATCGCGAAAATTAGAGCCGGGTATACTTTCTTGCAAACGTACGGCTTAAATTTATTCTATACCCAAACTACAGGTACCAAAGATCAAATCATATTCAGTGCAGAAGAGTCTATTACTGGGAGTCGAACCGGTAAACCCAACAGTCAATCATTCACCGTGGAAGTGAGCTATACCCCTTTTGGTAAATCTGCGTCAACCTTAGCGACGCTTGCTAATCTGAGACTTGCTGCGCAATATATTCACAATTTCCAATTTAATGGAGCACATCATAACTATGATGGATTTGGCCGTAATAGTGCGGGCAATGATTTGATTTATTTCAATGGGTGGCTGGCCTTTTGATAATACACATAATGATCAAACAACCACACCCAGCCATCCGCCTACGGCTGCAGTTAAACTCATCGCAAGCGCCCCCCAAAATGTAACTCTGATTGCGCCCTTGGACATTTCAGCTCCTCCTGCACGGGCTGCCAAAGCGCCTAAAGTGGCTAAGAAAACAAGCGAAGATATTGCTACGGATGGTATGAGCAGCGAACCGGGTATATTCCATGCGACGAACAAGGGCAGGGCAGCACCAATGGTGAATGTACTCGCAGAAAATAATGCCGCTTGAATAGGACGTGCTCGAACCCTATCAACCAAACCCAACTCATCTTTTGCATGAGCTCCTAAGGCATCATGGGCCATCAATTGTTTTGCTACCGCATGCGCTAAATTCGAATCGAGTCCTCTCGCTTCATAGATATGTGCCAATTCCTTCAACTCATCGGCATAGTTATCATTCAGAGATTGTCTTTCAAGATCAAGATCTGCCATTTCTGCGTCCGATTGGGAGCTTACCGATACATATTCACCAGCAGCCATAGACATGGCGCCGGCGACAAGCCCAGCAACACCCGCAAGAATAATTTCAGCATGAGCGGGCTGGGCTGCCGCAACCCCTATGATAAGACTCGCGGTGGAAACAATGCCATCATTGGCACCCAGAACGGCAGCTCGTAACCATCCTGAGCGATGTGACCTATGAATCTCGACTTGGCTCATTGTATTTCCAGATTCTCAAAAAGATCAGAAGAACAAATATGGGAAAAATCTACCGTATGCTTGATAATGACTCTAAACTTGCGCTGCATCTAATCCATGGCTCCCAATCGCCGCACGGCAATCGAACTCGAATCATTCCAAATCTCTTGAGGAACAACCTCAGGCGAAATCTAAAAAATTGAAATTCTCATTGAGATAAATCCAGACGCTATCATGGTATACGTCGTCAAAGCAATTTGGACTAAAGGTTGGTTGAATTAAGAGATGGTTTAGCTCATCGGGGTTGGGTTGACTGATTTGTTAGCATAAAACATCTGGTGTCGCAAAGCCAAGGTTCGCCGTTTAATTTTTCTCTTTTATCCAGAATAAATTGGCCCCGACCATAAAAAGACATCAGCCGGTGTTAGATTATTCAATGCCTCATGGTAGCGTTGGTAACTGTAGTAATCGGCAAACTATCGGATGCGATCTTCCAATTCATTAGGGAAGTAGTAGTTTTCCAGCAAAATCTGGTTTTTCAAAGAACGATGCCAGCGCTCGATTTTGCCCTGAGTTTGTGGATGATAGGGTTTGCCGCGTGTGTGGATCATATTTCGATCTTCAAGATAATGCGCCAATTCACTCGAAATATAACTCGGGCCATTGTCACTTAATAATCGCGGTTTATATTTGACTTTGACCTGATCAAGTCCTGTAAAAGCGCAATGCATCATCGAAGGTATTTGACACATCACAGGTGTTCATAGAGGCACAAAGCCGCCAGGCAATGATAAAGCGCGAGCTGAGAGCTTTGATTGAACTGGGGTGGACAGTTTTTAAAATTGCGCATGAGCTTGGGAAAAGTGAGAGGCAGGTTATCGGTGGCTGAGAGGGGCCAAATGTAGGATTGAGATACGGGGGAAAATTATGGGATTATTAGCGTGTAAAAGATAATACTATGAAATTATTACAAATAACTTTGAAGATTAAAAACTTTGTACTAATGGTTTTGATAGCTGATCACTACAAAATTTGGGATCTTTGTCCCATATTTACTAATAAAAATTACCGGTTTTTATACTGAAATTTATAGGACATAAAACCACTATACCCTGAAAATTTATTTTGATATATTTCTTTGAATCTTAATAGCAATTAAGCGATATTAAAAGAAAATAATTATATTAAAAAATATTTTAAGGAAATTCTCAAATGGCAATTTCTGCTCCCATTCTTCGAAATAGCACACCGAGTGACAATGCCAGTGCCGTGGGGCTTGGCAGTAATATCAAACTGACCTTTAATGAAAATGTGAGGGCAGGATCAGGTTACATCGTAATAAGCAGCGATAATGACACCCGCACCATCGCTATAACGGATAGCACTCAAGTTACCTTCTATAACAATACGGTGACCATCAACCCGACCAACAATCTGAATCCTAATGCTACCTATAGTTTACAGATGGCTAGCGGTGTCGTTACAAATACCAAGGGTATTGCTTATACCGGCATCAGTGATGCCACTACGCTGAATTTTACCACGCTTACTGTGGCTGCTCCGCGCTTGATCAGCAGCAGTCCGGCCGATGATACAACCGCAGTTGCGGTGGGCAGTAATATCAAACTGACCTTTAATGAAAATGTGAAGGCAGGAACGGGTTATATTGTTATCAGTGACGGCGTTGACACTCGTACCATTGCTGTGACGGATAGTACTCAAGTCACCTTCAATAACAAGACGGTGACCATCAACCCGACCAATAATCTGAACCCTAATGCTACCTATAGCGTACAGATGGCTAACGGTGTCGTTACGAATACCAAGGGTGTGGCCTACGCCGGTATCAGTGATGCCGCCACGCTGAATTTTACCACGCTTGCTGCGGCTGCCCCGCGCTTGATCAGCAGCAGTCCAGCCGATGATGCAACTGCAGTTGCGGTGGGCAGTAATATCAAACTGACCTTTAATGAAAATGTGAAGGCAGGAACGGGTTACATCGTAATAAGCAGCGGTAATGACACCCGCACCATCGCAATAACGGACAGCACTCAAGTCACCTTCTATAACAACACGGTGACCATCAATCCGATCAACAATCTGAATCCCAATGCCGCCTATAACATACAGATGACTAGCGGTGTCATTATGAATACCAAAGGTGTAGCCTATGCCGGCATCAGCGATGCTACCACGTTGAATTTTACTACCTCTGACATGATTGCCCCGACTCTCGTTAGCAGTACTCCGGCCGACGATGCGAGTGTGGTTGCACTGGGTACTAACGTGATACTGACCTTTAGCGAAAATGTGAAGGCCGGAACGGGCAATATCGTTTTAAGCAGTAGTACCGACACCCGCACAATCGCAATCACAGATAATAGTCAGGTTACCTTCAATAACAATACGGTGACCATCAACCCCACATTAGATCTTAATGCTAATACTATCTATAGCGTGCAGATGGCCAGCGGTGTCATCAAGGATATGGCTGGTAATGCCTATACCGGTATCAGCAACTCTGTCACCTTCAATTTTACTACCCAGGCTGGTACGGCAATAGAACTTTCGACGATCGAACAAAGCGATAACAATGGTGGTTTTGTTATTAACGGAACGACTCAATTTGGACAAAGTGGCTGGTCTGTCAGCGGTGCTGGGGACGTCAATGGCGACGGGTTGGATGATCTGATTATAGGAACAAACCTTATGAATCGGACTGATGGCTATGGCGGCCCCACTTATGTCGTATTTGGCAAGAGCGATGGCGCTGCCATGGAGCTGTCAACGATTCAAAGCGGTATCGGCGGATTTGTCATCAACTTCTATAGTAAGTTTGCTCAAACTGGAGTGTCTGTTAGCAGCGCAGGAGACGTCAATGGCGATGGCCTGGATGATTTGATTGTGGGAGCACCACGTACTCAGGTATCTAATCTACCAGAACATAAAAACAACGGCGCCAGTTATGTGGTGTTTGGCAAGCGTGATGGTACGGCGGTGGAATTGTCTTCGGTTTGGACAGGTATCGGTGGCTTTGTCATTAACGGTAATGAATTGAATGCTATGGCCGGTTTATCTGTGAGTCATGCAGGAGATGTCAATGGCGATGGTCTGGATGATGTGATTATAGGATCAGCTCATGATGCCAGTTATGTAGTGTTTGGCAAGCGTGATGGTGCCTTAGTGGAACTGCCTGCGATTAAGGCAGGTATCGGCGGGTTTGTCATCAACGGGGTTAGTGCAGGTGATTACAATGGCAGGTCTGTCAGCGGCGCCGGAGATGTCAATGGCGATGGGTTGGATGATCTGATCGTGGGCGCATTTGGTGATGATCCGCATGGCAGTTCCAGTGGTACGAGCTTTGTCGTGTTTGGTAAAAGTGATGGCACTGTAGTAGAGCTGTCTAATGTTGAGAATGGCATAGGCGGTTTTGTCATCAACGGAGCTAATGCGAGTGATTATAGTGGATGGTCTGTCAGTGATGCCGGGGATGTCAATGGCGATGGGCGGGATGATTTGATTGTGGGAGCATTTGGTGATGACCCCAATGGCAGTAAGAGCGGCGCCAGCTATGTGGTGTTTGGCAAGAGCGATGGTACTCCGGTAGAGCTATCAAATATTAAACTAGGCAGTGGCGGTTTTGTCATTAACGGGGTCAGTGCGAGTGATGTCAGTGGCTGGTCTGTAAGCAATGCCGGGGATGTCAATGCCGATGGTCTGGACGATTTGCTGGTGGGCGCATGGGGTGATGATCCGCATAGCTCCTATAGTGGCGCTAGCTTTGTGGTGTATGGTAAGAGCGATGGCACCGCAGTAGAATTGTCCAATGTAGAGCGGGGAATTGGCGGTTTTGCCATCAACGGCATCAATTATCAGGATTACAGTGGTCGCTCTGTCAGTAGTGCCGGGGATGTCAATGGCGATGGCTTTGCGGATCTGATCATTGGGGCACCGGGTGATGATCCGCATGTCAGTGCGAGCGGCGCCAGCTTTGTTGTGTTTGGAGGGCAACTCAGTTCGGCAACCGCCGGCAGCACGGGTAACGATACGTTAACGGGTGACGGGGGTGCAAACCAACTGGTGGGCGGTCGTGGCGATGACCTTTTGCTGGGTAATGGCGGCGCGGATGTACTGCGAGGAGGTGCGGGGGATGACATTCTGGCAGTGTCTGATCTGAATTTTGCTTCGCTTGATGGAGGCAGTGGCAGCGATACTCTGCGCTTTGATGCGCCGTTGAATTTGGATCTGCGTTTGCTGGCGGATACCAAACTAAGTAGCATAGAAGTCATCGACTTATTACAAAACGGCGGCGACAGCACGATCAGTTTCAACATTACCGATATTTTGCATTTGAATGAAGCCGGTGCTCTGAAAATTCATGGCAATGCGGGAGATACCGTTAGTCTGGATAATGTCTCCAATGGTCAACCAGGTAACTGGGTCAATGCGGGAGGCGGCGTGTATCAATTTACCGCTGTCAATGGCGGTATAGGCATTATCGGTACGGTGACCATTGATCCGGACATGAGCGTTATTATTGTCGTTTAAGGATGATGTGATATAAAAAAATCGACCGTAACGTAAGCGATTGAGTTTTAGAAGAGGGAGGGCAATAAACCACCCCGTGGTAAGACCACGGGGTATTAGAAAAGCTCAAGTTGGCGCAACTCCTCTTTTGGTTTGCCTTGATTCTTTACATATCGCTCGACTACACCCCAATCTGCCTTTCCCCGACAGTTGCAACATAATAGCCGTCTGTCCAAAACTTACCGCCCCACAAATCTCATTTCAAATCCGGCTTCCTCTTAAATAATTCCCGCACTGTTATGCTTTTGAATACCCTAACAATATGACCCGATGCAATTTTAGGATGAGCCGTACAAACTATATGCACGTGATCTTTGCCACAACCTATCTGCTCAAACTCAATGTCGTATCGTTCTTCTATCTCTTTCGCTGTCAGCATAATAATTTCTACAACCGCCTCATCTAGCAGTCCTCGCCTGTATTTCACAGGAAACACAATGTGATAATGTATCTGCCATGCACAGTGGCTTGCTTTCTCTACAACATCTCGCATCCCTACATTCTAAAACCTAATTAGATCCCTGCGGCAAGACCACGGGGAATCACAAGTTGACCAAATATAAACATCCAAGGACAAAACAAGATCACTCGCAACGTTCCGAGTGAGACCGTCTCCGATAGAGCAAAGTAAGCCAATTAGGAAGTGTTACAGATACTTGCACGTAATTTGAAAAGTGAAGCAGGAAAATATTAAAAATTAAATAAATAATCCGAGTGAATAGAAGGGCTTAAATGGCTCTTATAATCGATTTCCGGATATGAGGAGCATGGTAATTTAGACGTATAAAACTAACGGACTATGTTTTCTGGAGCATTCTTAAATGCAAGTTATGATTTCCTTTATTGATCGTAAAACGAATTTACTTGTCTGCAACACTTTTTTTGATATTTCAAAAATAAAGGATTTAGATTTATCACCAAGACAAATCTATAATTACATTTGGGAGAATGCTAAGCCATATGAGATCAAGGGGGAAAAGAATGATTATCGGATCCACCTTTTTAGCCAATCAAATCATAATCAGGAATACCAAGAATTTGATGGAATATCAATTATTAAGAGTTCGGAAATCTCTACAAATATCGCTTCGGTTATCAACCTTCACGAATATCGAATGCGTAAATTAGCAAGTTAAGGAAATTCATTTTGGTAAAACTGCTTTACTAGTCCACATCTTCTTAATTATTAATTTTCAGCATAACAAAAAAACTATCTCTACAAAATCAAGCAAAGTTATTTCATTCCTGCTGGAAGTTCCTTGAGGCCAACCAACGATAAATAGATTTTGTGGTTTACCGTACAGATGAGCTTCAGTTAATTCGGTATCTTTGAGTCGCATTCCTCGAGAATGAACAATAACCTAAAGAAAAAAGGAAGGAAAATGAAATACTTATTATTGATTGGATTGATTACAGCAAGCTTTGTTTTTTCCAATGTTCATGCTGCCGAAACTGTAGCTGAAAAAACTGAAGCTATTAAAAATGATATTAAACGAGACGCCCATGAATCAATGCACCGAGTCGATGAGGCAGCCTGTACAGGAACAGACACAGAATGCGCTAAACGAAAAATCGAGAATAGAGCCGAAGAAGCAAAAGAGGTAATCAAGGACAAATCGTCAGAGATTAAAAATAAAGTAGATTAATACTAACTTCATTGACCAACTAAGACCCGCCCCTTGGCGGGTTTTTTGTTGCAAATGTTTGTAACCCCCAGAGTAACCCCGATCAATGCTATGCCAACAGACAATTATTCTTACTTATTGCTGGCACCCTGAACACGAATCGAACGTGCGACCTACCCCTTAGGAGGGGGTTGCTCTATCCACTGAGCTACCAGGGCGTGGACGGCATTTTACGCTAATATTGCTTCTGGCATGCATTTGATCCATCAAATTGAGAACATTGCACTATCACGAAAATTGCACCGGATGGATAATCATCGGACAAACTACCATTTACTATGCGATAGATCGAGAAATTCCGGAACTACTGGGTTTGCACCCTATCATCCTTCGATAAATCAGGATCCGGAGGATCCTTCACACTTCAGTCACCGGGCTAATAATCTGATGAATGTAGAGTAAACATTCAGTGATAAGAATATCTTTAACTGGCGGATTCAAAAAATAATTGCTCGTGTCATGGTTTTGGATATGTTACATTGCCTTTGATTTTTCTATATGTGTTAAAAAACTCTGAAAACCTACCGTGCTCGAACGTGTTGCTTTGCAATCAGATTCAAAAGATTCATTTATCACGGATAAGCTGCGGTTTCACATCGCTTCGGTCTCGACTGACCGGCGCTCACTCCTTTTAGCTAATGCATGAATTCCGGTAATCACTCCCATCAGAAAATTAATACGGTAGCCATACTGGGTGGCGGACCCGCTGCTTGCGCACTGGCGATTTTATTGTGCCGGGCTGGTTTGAGGGTGGCTATCTGGCATAAACCCAAAACTGCGCCGCTGATAGTAGGGGAATCATTGGTACCCGCAGTCATTCCAATGTTGCAAAATCTTGGTGTCGAAGACGCTATCCGCGACTTTAGTATGTTCAAGCCCGGGGCAACCTTTAATTTGAGCAAGGAAATCAATTTTTCTTTCTTTTTCAAGAATCTCACGGGTACCACGGCAACCTATGCATACAATGTGCCGCGCGATAAATTCGACATTACCCTATTAAACGCAGCAAAAGAGAATGGCGCAATGGTTTTTGAATCACCTGCCAACCTCGAGCGCATTCCCAATACCGAAAAAGTAACATTGACCCCGGAGACACTAGCAGGAACCAACGGTTTCTTTACACAGCATCCTGATATGATTGTCGATGCAACAGGCCGGGTGCGCTTGTTGCCAAAGCTGCTTAATATCGCAAGCAAGGAAGGCGCACGTAAAGATACCGCCTTATTCGCGCATGTCGATCAAACCTATTTGGATTACGATGGTCATGTGCACACAACCCGGCTGGATCATGGCTGGAGCTGGCGAATTCCGCTGCCAGGCCGCGTTTCGTTAGGTATGGTGATCAATTCGGCGCATTTGCCAAAGTTCGGTGAAACTAAAGAGGAGCGCTATGACAATTTGCTGAAGCAGGACTCGGTGCTGAAAACCGTCGCTGCTGACGCACAAAGAATTACTCCGGTCATGGAATACACGAACTATCAGTTGATTTCCGAACGAATGTTCGGCGATGGCTGGGTACTCGTCGGTGATACCGCAGGATTCATTGATCCCGTGTTTTCGAGCGGACTCTTCCTCGGGATGCAAGGCGCTTTCAAACTCGCAAAGACGATCTGCGATGGCTCTGAAGCAGCATTCCAGCGTTATGAAAATGAAGAAAAACATCATTTAAGAATCTGGCAGGAGATCGTCAGCTACTACTACGATGGACGATTGTTTACGTGTTTCAAGGTTGGGCAAAGCATGCAAAATAATTTTTTGGTTAAACTGCTTTATCCGCATATCGACAAACATATGGGCCGAATTTTCAGCGGCGCAGCTTCAACATCGCCATACAGTGTCGGCCTGCTGCGCTTTATCACTGAATACGGAATGAAAGGCGAAGATCCGCGGGAATTAATGATTCGTTAGGGGAATATTGTTCGCTTGATTCGAATTTTCTTACTATTTGATCACTGTGCACAGCGGTTCTTCAAAGTTTCCTTAAGAAACAAGCGCCATGATTTTCTGTGCTATGATCAAAAAAATCTATGACATGGTCTTACTGAATATATTTTCAAGTACCTTATTGCTAGTACCCTATTGCTGCAAAAATAAATCACGCGAACTAAGCATCTGTATTTGAATAAATTCTTGTCGGATATAGATTATTCAATGAAAACAAAGGGGAGTATGAATGAAAACCAGGAATCTTGGCTTTATCATGATATTAATGCTCAGCAGCATGATGATAGCAGGATGTAACTCAACCGGAGTACCCGGCAATACCAATGAAAATATCCCACTTATTTCCGGTTATACCTGTTGTAACTTACGCCATGAAGGGGGCGGAGACTGGATAAGCGAGCTCACTTATATCAAGTGGAACATGATTCCTTTAGGGACTCCGGCGGCAGTAACTGAGTATGGACGGAACCGTGCTCATGTGGATTTGGGCGGCAAGCCTATGCGCCTTGGCCAAGATTACACTCGGAAATCCCTGTCGCTTGAGCAATATGTAAGACGAATTATTGTTCCCGAAGATCCCAATATCAAACTGGCGACTTTTCCCAAGGAAATTCAGAATGCTATCAAACAGGGCAAAGTGATGAATGGCATGACCAAGGAACAGGTGATCATGTCCGTGGGTTACCCTTTGACGGACGAAAATCCTACGATGGATGCGCCACTGTGGCGGATGTGGACTGACAGCTTCAGCGAATATCAGTTGCTATGGAATGAAAACGGTCAGGTCAAGGATATCGTTACCGATCCGGTCACCAAAAATCTTATCGTCTATCAAAAATAAGCATTTAAACTCTGAAAAATTGGCGAGCGACGATCAGGCAACACATGTCAAACAGCATGAATGGCGGTGCCTGATGCAACCTGCGACCCCATTGAATGCAGCGCAGCAGTTTTTCAGAGTTTCCTCTTCCTTATACACCGCTGAATCGATCAAAGAAAAATGAATATCAATTTGTTCTCCATGAAAACAAATGACTCTGTCGCACAAGAGATTTCTTTAGTTTAGGAAAAAGATATCAATCTCATGACAGCACACATTTCACCTTCCGCTATCGCTGAAAATATCTGCTTCTTTATTCGCAACCATCTCGTGATCGGAAGTGTGGAAGTAACGCCTGCAACGCCGCTGGCCCGATTGGGTCTTGATTCATTTTCATTGATCGAGATTATTCTTTTTGTAGAGCGGCAGTATCAACTACAACTATCCGACGAAGCGCTTACCCAAGAAAATATCTGTTCTTCCGAAACGTTGGCCAACTATATTCACCAACACCTGTTATGAATCCAGACAAGCAAGAATGGCCTGCCAGGCTGTTACTTAGTGGCTCGGATTATTTTCAGTTGCTGCTCGACAACCACCACCGTCGGCATGGGTTACAGGGCAATATCGGTCGTTTTGCGGTGGAAGTGAAAGGGCGATTAGATGTCCGCCAGTTGGAACGAATCATCAACGACGATCCAATGTTCTACTGGTTACATTCGCTGCGTTTAAAAAAGCTATTGCCGTTCCGATTGCCTCAATGGATACGGGTTCAATCCGCCGATCCGATTCCGATTAATAGGTTTGAAGCATCTCAAAAGGATGAAAACATCCTTACCCAATTATTCCAGAGGGACATCAATCCCTATCACGATCCACCCTGCCGATTGGACTTGATCAATTTTGAACAGGATCGCACTATTCTGTTATTCAGTTGGAGTCACATATTACTGGATGCGTACGGTGCGGAAATTTTGGTGCGCCATATGGGCAATGCGTTGAATGACCAACCGATCCAGCTTTTTGCCTCAAAAGATACGCAGCGCTCGTTTATCGAACAGTTGAAACAGTCACAAAAAACGAGGGATTTCATTTTTTTTGAAAATAAACCGATCCTCATTTCTTGCTTGGGAAAACGCGACAGCAGGCAGATCAATTCTTATCACGCGCTGCAGTTTTCAAAAACGGAAACTGAACAGATCATCGCCAACTGCAAACATGCTGGCGCACGGTTCGGAAGAAGCCCTTTTTTACTGGCGGCTTGCATGCACAGCTTCAATGATTTGCTCAAACGCAAAGGGATAATCAACACCGCAATCTGGGTACCCATTCCCCAAAACAACAGAAAGAAAGGTGGCTTCGGTCCAGTCGTCGGTAATCAGCTTTCTTATCTGTTTTACCGTCTTTTCCCTCAACATTTGGAAACCATGCAAAAAACCGTTGACGTTATCCAGCAACAAATGATCGACCAGATGCGCGAAGGCATTCCCGCCAGTTTTAGCATCATGATGGACTTATTGCTGAGACTTCCTTTATGGTTATATGACAAAATCGTTAAATCACCTACTAAAGGGGCGCTAGCCAGTTTCTTCTTTTCCGATACCGGCAAGACATTGGAAGATTTCAATGACTTCTGCGGCTTACCCGTCAGCAATGCCGCCCACTATCCTCCCAATAGCAGTCACCCAGGCTTCACCATTATCTTCATGGATTTTCAACACAAGCTACAAGGCATGATCGCCTACACCGAAGCCACTGCAAACGAGGAAGACATAGCCTATTTTGAATCATCGTTGCGGAAAAATCTTTGTGGGTGAACAATTTTCTTACCAATAACATAATGGCTCACCCCGATGTCCTCATCATTGGTGGCGGCTCAGCAGGCATAGCCGCAGCGGCAGGAGCAGCGGAAACAGGAGCAGACGTTGTATTATTGGAAAAAAATACCTTTCTCGGCGGTAAAGCAACCGCCGCTTATGTGGGTACGGTCTGTGGACTCTATTATCGTAACGACGATCCTGTCGTCAGATATGCAGCCAATGGCTTTCCTCGCGTTTTTGCAGAAAAACTCCAGCGCTTGAGCGATTCATCGCCCTTTTTTTATAAGCATGGTCTTCGCTTTCTGCCTTACGATCACCTCGCGTTTATTCAATTATGTGATGATGTTGTGCAACAAAATAAAGTCACGCTTTACCTTGATGCCCATCTAATGCACGTCGAAAAGGATGGTCATCGCATTCATAAAGTCAGTGCAGTGATTCATAATCGCTCCATTACTTTTCATCCCAAAGTCGTGATAGACACGAGCGGCGAATCGACCGTTGCGCGTTTTGCCGGTATGGACACTGTCGAAAACAAAACCTATCAAGCTGCCGCCCAAATCTTTATCATGACGGGCATTGCGACCGATGATGAGCAAATACTTCATCTGAGTCTTTTACGCAGCATCTGCAAAGGTATCGACGATGGAACGTACCAAAAACATTACGACATGCTGTCGGTCGTGCCTGGCAGCCTGAAAAGGAGCCGGGCCGTTTTCAAGTTGGGACTCCCGTTTGAAGTGAGAAACGACCCATCCGAGATGACTCGATTGCAATTATTTGCGAGAAAAGCGGTAACTGAAATTGCGCATTATCTGCAAATACACAACCATTTATTCAAGAATGCCGTGCTGTCGATGATAGCCCCCGAAACAGGCATCCGCACGGGGCCACGGAATGCCGGAAAAACCGTCCTGCAAAAAGAAGACGTCATGGACTGCCGCAAAGTAGGCGATGCCGTGGCTCGGGGCACGTGGCCCATTGAACTTTGGGCTCCCGGAAAAAAGCTTCACTTGGAGTATTTCGCTTCAAACGATCACTACGACATACCGGCTGGAGCCTTACAATCAGCGTCTGTAACAAATTTATTGTTTGCGGGCAGAAACATTTCGGCTTCTGAAGATGCGCTGGCCAGCACCAGAGTCATCGGGACTTGTTTAGCGACGGGATATGCTGCGGGTCACCTCGCAGCGGCTGTTGTCCGTGATGAAAGCTATGAAGCAGCCATAACCACGATTCAACGATCGACCTTCTTCGAATAAAAGCGATGATGAAAGTACCGGATTTCCTCTATCAATCCGCGCGCCGTTGGCCGAACAATCCCGCTGTCATCGATGAATGGGGCATGATGACCTATGCCGAATTGGAAGCCTTGGTAAGACACATTGCAACAAGCCTACTCGCATTGGGTATTACCCCTCATCTTGGGGTAGCCGTCATCGGGAAAAATAGCCGTTATTTCATTGCGCAATGTTTTGCCGTGATGGAATGCGGCGCTGTGGTCATTCCAATTTCCAATCAGATAACAACAGATGAAATCAATGAAATAATCGAAACCACGGGCTTACACGCTATCTTGGAGGATCAAACCGGCAGAGCATATTTTGATGACACAGCGGATTTGATCAAACTGGCGCACCAGGAATGGCATTTATTTTTTCTCAAGAATGCTGATAAGAGCATTCCCTTTGCCCCACATGTCAGGAATCCTGCCTTCGTTCGCTTCACGTCCGGCACCACGAGTATTTCCAAAGGGGTCGTTCTCTCTCATGAAAGCATCGCAGAACGCACAGAGTCAGCCAACAAGGCACTCCAGCTCGGCCCGGCAGACACCATCACCTGGGTACTGTCGATGGCCTACCATTTCGTAGTGACGATCATTCTTTATCTCCGTTATGGAAGCAGCATTGTCATCTGTAAAGATTTCACCGCAGACACCGTGATTGAAACGACCAACCGCCACCACGCGACTCTGTTGTATTGTTCACCCCTGCACATACGGCTGTTGGTCAATGATCACAGTGGCCGGAAAATGCCCTCTTTGAAACAGGTCATCTCCACATCCGTCTCTATTGCCAAGGCGCAATGCCAGGCATTTACAAACCGATTTGAGCTCCCCGTCAGCCAAGCGTATGGCATTATCGAAATTGGACTTCCCATCGTCAATCTTAAAAAAAATAAAGACTATCCTGACGCGATAGGCTATGCGCTGCCGGATTACCAAGCACACATCATCGACGATCAGGGAAATACCCTTCCTGCTGGACAGGTGGGACATCTGATCATACGCGGCCCTGGCATGTTAGACGGTTATCTTGATCCTCCCCGCGCCCGAGAAGAAATTCTGAAAAACGGTTGGTTTCATACCGGCGACCTTGCTTCAATGGACACCGATGGATTGATACGCATCGCAGGGAGAATGAAAAGCATGATCAATGTCGCGGGCAATAAAGTGTTTCCAGAAGAAGTGGAGGCCGTTCTGAGCCAGCATCCTGCGGTAAAACTGTGCCGGATAAGCGGCTTTATGCACGGTTTCCTAGGCGAGCGCGTTCAGGCGGAAATTGTCTTGGCTGATGGCAAAAAACAATGCGATGCAGAAGAATTAATCAACTTTTGCCGAAATCGTCTTTCCTCATATAAGATCCCACAAAAGATCAATTTCGTCGAAGTATTGCCCATGACATATAGTCAAAAACTGATTCGGTACTAGTTGTGATTAAGAAGGCTAGTGCGGTTATTTTTTTGCTGATACTCACTCAACCTCAAGTCAATACACGTCATGAATGACACCAAGTCTTATTGTGTTTTAGTTGATTGCATTATTGGCGGAATACGTTTGGAGACCTTTGCACGGTTACAATCCTTGAAACGATAGCTCAGATGGCACAATTATTTATTAATATGTATTACAGTGAAATAGAGTTGTCGTGATTTCGCAAAGGCCTCAAACTTAAAGAATCAAAAAGTAACCGAATATTAAGCTTTTTTACTCAGAACATTTGCCCCCTTTGCTATCAGTAATTTCCACTTTTTCTTTTGTAAAAATTAACGCATTCAGATCATTAGTGGAGGCTATTTGATGTACTTCTAAACGAGCTTTCATTCCATTGGCGCACTTTCCAAAGGTAGTTGATTTAAAGTTCAGTTTGACTGGTGCGTATTTATTATTTGAATCAAGATTTATTACATCTATCAAGTCGGGCAAACTAGCACCCGGCGTGGGAATTGAAAAAGAAATTGAGAAAAGAACTGGCCCAACAGAGGGTTTTTTTCCTGCTATTACCTCCTGAGCCTTGGCACCAAAAATGGTAGGTGTGTTCAGAAAATCAAAATTGTTCTTTACCAACTCATCGATAGACTGTGCAAAACCTAATGCTTTTGTGGCGATAATGTTAACCGTGACCTGAGCTCTACCATCCGAAAGTGCACATTCGATGATGAAACCACTGACCTTGGTACCCATAGAATGTCCGGTCTGATTTTTGATATATTTATTTGCTAAACCCGCATAGTCAACAAGAGCGAAGGTAGTCTGAGGATTATTATCGGTCCAGCCTACATAATCTTTCACACCAGGAAAGAATAACGGTGGGTTATTTAGAGTTCCTTGATTATCCAGGAAATGCGAGAGTGGACGATGGGATACATCTATGCATTCTTTGTAATTAACCTGTGAATTAGATTTTTCTAATGAACTAGCTTTAACTGTTATAGGAAACATACTTATCAGTAGCGTCGAAATAACAAATATGTTTTTCCAACTGCATGTAGCTATTAATGATTTCGTTGAGTTTTGTATGCTCATGATGTATTACTCCATACGAAAAATGAATATTTTTTATTTGATAAAAATTTAAATCAACATCAATTGTAGGATCAGGTCACCACCTGAGTTAAATCCACACCGATCAATAATTGCTTATAACTATTTGATTATACAAATTGAAATATCTAAGTTATGAGTGACTGTGCCCACCGATATACCCCTACCGCTAGGGATTGGAGCACTGTTGAAAATGGCTTTTGTGGTTCCGTTGAGTTTTCCCCCTTGAGTAATTGTTCCGCTCGTCGTGCCATCTAAGTTATTAACAACACTTAAATTACCATTCATGTTCTTACAATTGCCGTTCGCCAATGCTAATTCAGGCAATGAAAACAACCGACCGCAGCTGATACCATTGCAAGCACCGCAAATGTCTTAATCCTGCTCATAATCCATCTCCTCTTGATTGAGATGGATACCTTAGTCGGAGATGTTATGTAGCCACATCTTTTATAAATCCGTAACCGTTTATTAACAAATTTGCCATTTCCAATTTCTTTTGCCTTCATTCGAAGTTCAGCTTAACACCTTTTCCAGGTTCGTATAGAAAAAAACACTTCTTCGTCTAAGGTTAATGTAATGAAAAAGGTGGAATGAAATTTGGCTTAACATTGCAGTACGTGCCCCGTTGTTCAGAGTCGACAGCCGCTCTTTCATCGCCTATGAGCCGTTCAATGGCAGTTTGATTAAATATTTAACATTCAGTATATTTCGAATGGATAAAAACCACTTCTCTTCTGTGATATTACATAAGGATTAAGCAAAAAATGGACAGCACTGACGCCGTGACGACGCCGACACCTGGAGCTGGAGCCGCACCCATGCAATGCGATGTACTCGTCATCGGTGGCGGCCCTGCCGGCTCAACCTGCGCCACGTTATTGGCTGAGAAAGGCTTCCAAGTCATTATGCTGGAAAAAGAGCAACACCCAAGATTTCATATCGGCGAATCGCTGCTGCCCGCTAATATGCCTCTGTTGGAACGATTGGGCGTTGCCGAGGAAATAAAAAAAATCGGCCTACTAAAACTTGGCATCGAATTTAACTCACCTGATCATGAAGATGTCTCTCTAATAGAGTTTTCAGAGAGTTGGAATAAGGATTTATCGTGGGCTTACCAGGTCAGGCGATCAGAATTCGATGAAATATTATTTCGTAATGCGGCAAACAAAGGGGTGCATACGCTAGAAAAATGTCGTGTTCGAGATATTCAAATTGACGATAATACTACTGCCACTGCCCCGGTTCATATCCATGCAGAAATGGAAACCGGTCAAGCAATTTCCTTTGAAGCCAGATTCATCGTAGATGCTTCCGGGCGCGATACTTTTCTGGCCAACAAATACAACACCAAACAAAAAAACAAGAAACATCGTAGTTCCGCAATTTTCGGGCATTTCCATCAGGCTACCCGATTGCCCGGGGATAAAGAGGGATATATCTCCATTTTCTGGTTTGAGCATGGCTGGTTCTGGTTCATTCCCCTGGCTGATGGAACGACCAGTGTGGGTGCGGTCTGCTGGCCGTATTACCTCAATTCCCGAAAAAAACCTCTGGATGATTTTTTGTGGGATACCATCCGCTTAAGTCCGCAATTGGCTGAACGCATGAAGCATGCGACACTGGTATCCGAAACCTATGCGACTGGCAATTACTCGTACTCAAGTACGGTATCCCACGGCAAGCGCTTCATCATGATCGGAGATGCCTATGCCTTCGTCGATCCGGTTTTTTCGTCCGGTGTTATGCTGGCAATGAACAGCGCTTTCAAAGGCGCGGAAGTCGCTGAGGCCGTTTTGAACCAATCCGCGGAAGCTGCTGGTAAACTGAAAGAGTTTCAGCATATTATTACGCATGGCCCGAAAGAATTTTCCTGGTTTATACATCGCGTAACCAATCCGATGATACGAGAATTGTTTATGCATCCGCGAAATATTCTGAAAACTAAAGCCAGTATCCTCAGTGTCCTGGCAGGCGATATTTTCGATAACCCGAAAATCTGGCCGTCTTTGTATGCTTTCAAATTCATCTATTATTTGTCATCTGCAATGAATTTCAAACGCACATGGATAGCAATGAAGCGGCGTGCCCATAATATTCGTGACGTGGAAAACACCGTGCAGTAAGATACCCGGGCAATCGATGATTTGAAATTAGTTTCACGACGTGACGCATCATAAAACTCTCTTCTCAGTTCATAGACATTAAAACAATCCAATTTCCCGAATCTGTAAAAAAGTATCGTGCGCCATGGAGACGTTGACGATCTCGCCATCAGCACAGCAACTGAAGTCCGGTCAGCACGTGCTGGGAGGCATTCGCCATACCCATGAACCAGCCACTGAGGGAGGCACCGTATTGCCTTTGCCTCTATCATTGCTGGAAAAAAGAACGGGATTGGATGAAGTGTTCCTGATCGATACGCTTCCTGTAACACAGCAATATTCCTTTCCTTATGGAACGATCCGGTATAGCCAGACTCGGCAATTTGTTTTCGGATATCTCGAAACTGAACAATATTCAGGCCTGAAACATTTGGAAGAAGCAAGTCGGCATGCCTACCTCGCCATACTGGAATTATGCCAGGCACTGCGAATACCAAATCTTTTACGCATCTGGAATTATGTGCCTCATATCAATGAAGTTGAAGGTACCACTGAGCGCTATCGTTTATTTAATATCGGCAGAAAAATGGCCTTTGACGCTTATCCCCAGCTAGTCCAGGATGGATATCCCGCAGCTTGTGCTCTGGGATCTTTTGACGGCACTCTGCGGATCGTTTTCTTGGCATCTGTTCACAAGCCCTATTTCATCGAGAATCCGCGGCAAATGAGCTCCAGTTTTTATCCTGAACAATACGGTATTGTCCCTCCGCTTTTTTCGCGCGCCACACTTCTTCCTCAACAAGCCGGTGCTGCACTTTTCATCAGCGGCACTGCCAGCATCGTTGGACATGAGTCGCGTCATGCACATAATATTCAAGCACAAGCCTGTGAAACATTGCAAAATTTGAATACTATACTGACTCAAGCCAATAGGATCATGAAAAAAATCCCAATGGACTCTACCGGCACCCCATATTCCTTGAGTTTGAATGAGCTTTCCTGGCGCGTGTATATCCGCTTACCGGAACATCTAACAATCGTACGAAGCGTTTTAGAGCAAGCGGGTATCAGCCAAGCTGTCTATGTAGAAGCCGATATTTGCAGAACAGAGTTATTATTGGAGATGGAAGCAAGTGCGAATTGCTTCATTCCGCATTCTGGCAATATAACCGCTTAAAATGACTAAATTTGTTTTACGTTTTTTTCATATCATAGCGTTTTATCTGGTGCTGCTATGGCTTGCCCTCATGCTGTTGATCGGAAATTTCGTGGTATTTTTTCTTTATTACGCGCTTCCCCGCGACACCGGGAAAACCTTTGGAAGAAAACTGAACAGCTTTGTCTTTCGGCTCTTCTTGAACGGGTGCTGTCATCTGGGCTTGATGCGCTTAGATTTGCAAGCGCTCGATACGCTCAATGCCGAGAAAGGAATTATCATCGCGCCCAATCACCCGAGCATGCTGGATGCGCTATTGATTCTATCGCGCATTCAAAACACCAGTTGTTTGATGAAAGCCAGCCTCTGGGGCAGTACTTTTTTACATTCGGGCGCCAGACTGGCCGGCTATGTACGGAACGACTCCATCAAAAACATGGTTCGCCGATCGGTCAAGGAGCTCCACAGTGACAGTAATTTGTTGATTTTTCCGGAGGGTACTCGAACGGTGCGGCATCCCATCAATCGCCTGAAGTCGGGCGTAGGGCTTATCAGCACCAAAGCGCAAGCCCCTATTCAAACAGTTTTGCTGCTTACCGATTCACCTTACCTGTCCAAACATTGGCCCATCTGGAAAATTCCCTCCTTTCCCATCTCTTTCAGAGCGGTTATGGGTCAACGTTTCGAACCCGCAGGCAAAACCGCAGAAATGATCAATCTTTTGCAAAATTATTATGACCGCACCCTCGATGACTCCTTCCACCAGCCACGTGCTGCTTATACCCAGTTATAATCCGGGTAACCTGATTGTCAATACGGTGCAGGATGCCTTAGCACAATGGCAACCGGTGTGGGTGGTCTGCGACGGCAGTACCGACGGGAGTACCGCAATCCTTCAAAAGATGAGCGAAAATGTTTCCAACCTGAGGGTGATCGTATTGTCGTCTAATCAAGGTAAAGGCGCGGCCGTCATGGAAGGTTTGCGTCAGGCAGTGGAATCAGGATTTACCCATGCGTTGACGATGGATGCCGATGGTCAGCATCCCGCCTACCTCATTCCCCACTTCATGAACAGCTCCAAGGACCATCCCGACAGCATGATACTCGGCAGACCCGTTTTTGATGACAGCGCGCCTCAGCTACGCGTGCAGGGACGCAAAATCTCAAATTTCCTGGCGAATCTTGACACCCTTTGGATGGGCATCGGCGATTGTCTTTACGGCTTTCGCGTTTATCCCATTGCTCCGCTTCTACACATCATGCAGAAACATCGTTTTATGCGTCGTTTTGATTTTGACATCGAAGCAGCGGTGCGTTTATGCTGGAAAAACATCCGTCCAATCAATGTCGATGCGCCGGTAAAATATCTAAACGCGAACGAAGGCGGCGTATCGCATTTCAACTACTGGCGCGACAACGCATTGTTAACGTGGATGCACATCCGTCTGATTGCCGGTTTAATGGTACGCCTGCCGCTGCTAGTGTGGCGCAAATTCAACTTCTGACCTCATCATGCCAGATTCAGAGCAATCCAGCAGTTCCGTAAAAGCTCCCCATAAGCCCATTGCAGGCTATTACTCGACTGAAACGGAGCGCACCAGTTTTGTGCGTGACATGTTCGATGCCACCGGTGTCGATTATGATCGTATCGAAAACCTCCTGGCATTCGGCACCGGTCAGTGGTACCGCGGCCAGGCATTGAAGCGAGCCGGATTGCAATCGGGAATGCAGGTATTGGATGTCGGTTGCGGCACAGGGTTGGTGGCAACCCAGGCCATTGAAATTATCGGTTCATCAACGCTACTGACTGGTCTTGACCCCAGTTTGGGCATGTTGCAGGCAAGCGTCTTATTCAAACAGATCGCGTTGATTGGAGGCAAAGCAGAACACATCCCTTTTCCCGACAATAGCTTTGATTTCTTAAGCATGGGTTATGCGCTTCGTCATGTGACTGATTTGGAAAAGGTGTTCCGTGAATTTCACCGAGTGCTCAAACCGGAGGGTAGACTCTGTATCCTTGAAATTACCCGGCCAGAAACACGATTGGGTTCCAGCCTACTGAAGACTTACATGCGAACCATCGTTCCGTTGCTCGCCAAAGCGATTTCTACGACCGGACAGACGTCCAGGCTGTGGAAATATTACTGGGATAGCATAGAAGCCTGCGTTCCGCCCCAGACCATCATTCAAGCACTGGAGAGCGTCGGCTTCTCATGCGTCCGGCGGCATCGTGAATTAAAGATTTTCTCGGAATATCAAGCCGCTAAATGAAGCTCTGAAATCAAATCATTCCCCCGTTCACAGAAATCACCTGTCCTGTGATGTAACTTGCACCGCTGCTGCACAGATAGGCAACCAGACTGGCAACTTCCTCCGGCTCTCCAACGCGTTTCATCGGGACAAGACTTGCAATTGTCCTCGCGTCGAACGCATTCTCGATCATGGGCGAAGCAATGATGCCTGGCGCCACGACATTTACCGTGATGTTGCGGCTGGCGAGTTCCAAAGACAAGGATTTGCTGGCACCATGCAGTGCTGCTTTGGCTGCGGCATAATTCACCTGCCCTTTATTCCCCATCATTGCTGCAACTGAAGAAACACTGACGATACGGCCGAAACGGCTACGTATCATCGGCATGATCAAAGGGTGGGTAACATTAAAGAAACCGTTCAACGATACATCGATAACACGCTGCCATTGCTGCGGCTGCATGGCCGGAAAAACAGCATCCTCATGTATTCCGGCATTATTGACCAGTATCTGTATGGGCATCTGCTCTGTCAGTTCTTCCAATACCTGACGCGCCTGCTCGGCATCAGTGACATCGAATTGCAGGGCACTTGCAGCTAACCCTTGCTGTTGCAATTGGTCTGCTAGAATTTGCGCCTTTTCGAAGTTCCGGTTTGCTTGAATATGGACATGATGTCCGGCTTGCGCCAACGCGCGACTGATTGCGGTTCCGATCGAGCCACTGCCGCCAGTGACCAGCGCATGTACTTTATTATGCATGATCAACGACCATGACCTCCAGGGACAAGGGCTCAACATATTCGAGATGAACCTTTTTTGGAGCAGTATGATCCGAATGAAGCGCCTTTTGTGCAATCGCTTGCAGCAACGGAAGACAGCGTGCGCTTGGATTGGACAGTCGCAACTCATCCAATTCAGGCATTTCCATTCGAGTCTCTGATTCAGCCGCATATCCTAGCGTCAATGTTGCGAGAGCAGCGTCAGTGACGACCGGATTCAACACCATAGCCACTGCAAAATTACTGCCGATGGGTCGGATGTCACTCAATGGATAAGGGTACATGACATCACTGGATATCAATAAGATGGATTCACCCGTCCACAACGCCTGGCTGCAGGCTTCCACGAGCCCGGCTGCAAAACTTGCATCATACGCGCACAAGCTGGTCGATGGCAGCGTGCATTGATTGGCAATGCTCCAGTAACCCGCCGGCGCATTATGGACGGAATTATGAAAGCGTGTCGGTGAAATAAACCGCTCGCTTTTTTCTGTGTGCGCAAGCGTTGTGAAAATCGCATCGCAATTGTCTCCGTCTCCCGATGAGGAAGTGAATACCGTCGCCAGTTGGCGGGCATCAATAGCTGCAGCCTGTACTGCAGCATTCCCGACAGTCAGTGCGAGACGCACCATTTTTCCGACTCGCCGACGTTCCGTAGCAGGCAGCCAGGTCACCGCAGGAATTTCGAAGTCTGCCCGCTCATAGTGCCGCTCTCCGTCCAAAATTGACTGAGCCGCATTCCAATCGGGCAAACCGGGACCCAGGATAGCAATACTCTGCACATGACACTGTAGTCGATCTTCCGAGAAATCAGCACCCCCACTCATTCTCAATCTTTCAGTCCAAGAACAACACTACAATTCGATCCTCCAAAACCAAATGAATTACTGAGCACATGACGCATCGGCCGAGCCGCATTTTGCGTCAGATAATGAATCGGAGAGAGAGTGGCATCCAGCTTCTCGGTACCAGGGCTGCCCCATGCAGTCTGTTGTTGCAGGGCCAACGCTCCGATGACCACATTCAATGCTCCCGCCGCCCCCAAACAATGCCCGGTAGCGCCTTTGGTTGAACTCGCGGGCGATTGTTCCCCAAAAATCGCCGAAACTGCAATGCTTTCAATTGCATCGTTATTTTTTGTAGCGGTGCCGTGCAAGTGGATATAATCGATTCCAGGTGTACCAAGTCGCGCCTGCTGCAAAGCCGATTGCATGGCCTGGCGAGCACCCAGCCCTTCTGGATGAGGACTGGACATATGATAAGCATCGCTACTTTCGCCCACGCCCTTGATCAATAAACTTCCAGACGGCGTATGTGCATCATCGCGTGTTAATAGTGCGAAAACCGCTGCTTCACCGATCGAAATACCATCTCTGCCAGTGTCAAACGGCTTACATGGATTCCGAGAGAGCAGTTGCAAGGAATGAAAGCCGTATAGTGTCGTCAGACACAAGCTATCGACACCGCCAACAATGGCGGCATCAATGGCGCCCAATAGCAGCATACGCTGCGCCATGGCAAATACCTTTGCACTGGAAGAACAGGCCGTAGACACCACTGCTGCGGGACCACCCAAGCCGAGCGCCAGGCGAACGAAATGCGCAGCCGAGCCTGTGTTCTGGGCGAAACGATAATTCACCCACGAGGGTAATGCCCCGGTTTGTGGATCGAGCTCGCGATAACCCTTTTCTGTCTGCAACATCCCGGAAGTACTGGTGCCGAGAAACACGCCGATCCGGGTGTTATCGAAATGGCATTTAGCTTTTCCCACGGCATCGATAAAACCATCCTGCTGCAAGCCCAAAAAAGCCAGCCTATTGTTGCGGCAATCAAGGGCCTGCAACTCGGCAGGTAAAAATACGTCATCCTCCGGAATGTTCGTGATTCCGATATAAGTCTCCAAATCAACCGATTCGAACTGACAGGGCACCAAGCCAGTATGTTGCGCCACAAGACTGGAGCGCAAACTCGCCAAACCATTACCCAGACTGGACGTTGCGGTAAATGCAGGCATCGCTAGAAATGCTGGGCTTCTCATAGGCGATTCAGATAAAACTCATTAGTGATCAGGGGCGTCGACAATGCAGCAGAATATTGGCAAACGGCGTTCCCTGGTGCATGGGAATATCCGTGACCTTGAAACCGATGTTTTCAAGCTGATCCTTCCATTCCGCTAAAGATCGGCAATAAACACGAACCGACGTATGCCCTCGTAATGCAAATACCACCGCATCCACCCACGTGCTGAACAAGAAAGGCAGGCCTGCGGCAGCATCTCCCACTCGAAGCAGAAGTGACCCACCGGAGGATAAGCATGCATAAACTCGCTTGAGTATGTCGTTCTGTTCGTTATAAGGGACATAATGCAACACATCGAGAATGACAACGACATCCGCAACCCCGAAATCGGTCTGGCGCATATCGCCTTGTACGATCCGGATACGTGGACCAAAATCCTGCAGCGCTTGCTGCGCTCGCATCACGTCGTTGTGCATGAGTTCAATTCCAGTGATCGAAACCGCCTTGAACTCTGCCTTGTGTTCGGGATACGCACACGCGTAATTATCCACTCCGCACAGTAAAGCAGCCAGCAAGCCTTGCCCACACCCAATGTCCAGTACCCGGGCATGATGAGATATGTAGCGTGCTTGCAGAATGTGCGCAAATACTGGATCCCGATCCAGCTTACCTCGGGCGAAATGCCAGGCAAACTTGCCTGCGCGTTGGTAAGGCTTACAAATATGATCTAGGAGTTCAGACGGTAAGAAATGACCCATTCCTAGTAATCTTTTGAGTTAGAGAGGAAATAGCTATAAATCATCCGGCAACGCCTCAGGACTGAGTTTATTATCAGATAACGTTTGCAACAATACCGGCAGCACCTCCACGATCACCGCCCTGCCATTGCATGTCAGCGCCGCGTTACCATCGTGCAACAACAATATGTCGCCCGCCTGCAGATTCCTGCATAAGCTCTCAAGGACTGCGCTTGCATTGCGCTGACGCGTATCGAAACCCCGGCGCGTCCAGCTCACCAGACACAATCCGAGCTTCTGCAATACACCATCCAGGAAAATATTACGCAACCCTGCCGGCGCACGGAAATAACACGGGCGACTATCCGTCGCTTCCTGTATCACAGTCTGCGCATTGGCGACATCATCATATATTTTTTGCATACCCCACAACGAAAAAGTATAGCTATGCGCCATACTGTGGTTCTCTAGTTTGTGACCAGCGGCTACGATTAATCTGGCCAAATCCGGATATTGCTGCACATGCTTGCCGATACAGAAGAAAGTAGCTTTTGCATGGAATTGCTCAAGAATTTTCAACACTTGTGGAGTAACTTCGGGGCAAGGTCCATCATCAATCGTGATATACACGGCATTGCCTGCTTTCGCAGGAGGCACGCGCGTTATATTCCTACCCAGCCACTGACTGCGCGGCCATAGGCCCTGTGCGACCAGAACAGCATGATTGCCAAACATGACAAACAAAGCATAGCGCCATCCATCCGGTACAAACAGCAGGCAGACCGCCAGTAAATGCACTATGATACTGACACGTATCAACAACCCGTTATAGCGATAAATCGTTGATGTACTCATTCAGTTCCGGCTGATAGAGCTTGAGTCTTTCCGCAACGCAACAGGCGCCATCAGTGCAGAAAAAATTAACGCCAGAAAAACTCCCGATGCAACGGTAATACCAATCGTTTGTAAAATAGGAATTTGCGAAAAAATCAACACACCATATCCAATGACAGTCGTGGTCGTAGCCAACAGCAACGACGCCAAAGTCATATTACTTTGTGAAGAACTGAAAAACAACGCATAGTTTGAGCCCACAGCAAAAATCAGCAATAAGCCGATAACATTCAGTAGATTCAGTTGCGATCCGAGCAAATGCAAGAGGGCTGTTACACAAAGCATCGCGCACGCCAACGGTAAAATGACCCAAAGCGTTGCTCGCAAAGATCGTAGCGCCGCTAACAATAAAACAATAATGGCAATAAAACCAGCAGCCGAATATTTCAAGATTTTACTCAGATAAGTCTTATAGATCGAGTTGAAATCCTGTTTCAAATCCAATAATACCGACTGCTCATCCAATATATCGAATAATTCCGTTTGCAGCGCCTCATGGTTGAGGCTTGCGGCTTTACCGTCCTGCAACGGCGCTTGCAACTGTATCAACGCATGATGAATCAGATCCTCTCCCGCTTTTACCGAGTAGAGCGTAACGCCCAACGTGATTCCGAACGTGCTGTTTTCCAGCTTATCTGCTCGTAACAAAGGCAGTGTCTTGCTGTAAGCGACATCTTCGACGAAACCCTGCAAACTCTGCGCTGATACGGGCAAGGCATGGGCGGCTTCTTGAAGCACCTGTTCGAGTCGTTCCCGATCCGGAAGCGCCTGCTGTCGTTGTATTTGCTTGGCCTGACTTGGCAAATACACACACGGCGCTTGGTAGCCTCCCAACAAACCCTGTGCAACGAGCGCATCCAATCTGGGCAAAAACTGCTCACAGCGCTGCAAAACCTGCTCTTGCGTTTTGTCCTGTAGCAACAGCATATGCCGCACATCGGCTGCGCCCATATCGGCGCGCAGTTCGCCATCCAAATCGAGCAATGCTGCGGGTATCGGGCTTAAATCATTTAACTCATAGCTCCACAAATGATCCTGTCTGCTCACAAGCAACAGCACAGCGCTTAACGTCAAGAACCCTATGAAATACCGGAAATGGTGGCCCTTCTTCATCATCTGCCTTAGCCATGCTCCGACGGGATTGAGATCATGGATACTCAGCCGCTGCGGCAGTAGCGTGGGCAAGATCCATCGAGTGCAGAGAACGGCTACCAGCAAACCTGCAATTGAGAACGTAGCCAGTTGCATCAATCCGGTAAAACCGGAAAACAGCAGAGTCGAAAAGCCACAAATGGACGTCATCACGCCTAAACCTACCGTACGCCAAAACATTGGGTTATTACCGCTATTTTCTGCAGTTTGTGAACGTTGCAAGAAAAAATAAATGGAATAGTCTATGGATTCTCCAATCAATGTGATGCCGAAGCCGATCGTCATGGCATGGACACTGCCAAAACCCAGACTTACGGCCACAATTCCTGCAAACACTCCGCTAAACACCGGCAATAAACCCGCAAACAGCAGCTTAAGATTGCGCAACACATAGAGCAAAATCGTGATGATCAGTATCAATCCGATTCCAGATAGACGGGACGCTTCCTCCTTGATGATATTTTGCGTTGAGACGGCAAAACTGGCAGGCCCGCTGATGACTATCCTGATATTTTCCGTTTTTTGTGCATGTTGTTGGTTCTGCGTTTGATATGATTGCACCACGTCCTTGAAACCGGTTTGCATGAGCTGTAATGCAGTTTCCTGGGCCTTGGTATCCGTACCAGTGCTGGCTAATTGCACCAATAGCAATGCGCGATCGCCCCGATCATTGAACCACTGCCCATTGATAGTTTGCGGGCCTTGCACAGGGGTCAGCCGATCTACCAAAGCCATGACTTCTCCGGTAGGGTCACGCATGAAAAGTGACTTGCTCAATAGCCCTGAAGCGGAGGACAGTTCCAGTAAATTGCCGTGGATCAGGGTTTCGAGGCTTTTTGGAGTAAACAGCTCAGCGCTTGTATTTGGAGATAATAAGTAGCGATAGGTGTAAATCAGTTCCTGCTCGGCAGGATCGATCACACTCTGATCATTCAGTACATGAGAAAAAACGGAATGATTTCGTAGTTTCCCGGCAAAGGATTTGCCTATCTGAGCAAGGGTAGCGGTATCACTTCCTTCGATACCGACCAAAAGGATGCGGTTCGCGGCGCCATTCTGTAATTGCCCCAGCAACATGGCTTCTTTCTTGTTGGGTTCGGAGGGCAAGAAAACCGATAAATCGGTTCTGTAGTCGGTATTGACTATTACCCAACCGCACAATAGCACACCTAAAAACCACAGAATTTGCAGTATGAGTTGATTTTTTTGAGTAGCGTACATTGAATTCTATAAGCAATCAGGTCAGGTCGTACAGTCCCGGCCTACTCAGCTACATCTTTTCTGCTGACTTGCATAATGGAATAATCACCATCTTCCAAATGCACTTCAACCGCCTTTACACTGTCATGGCTTCCCAGCAGATTCAGCGATTTTAGAGCGGTGCCCTGCCGCAAGGGGCTCAGCACCAGCTTCCAGTCAACGGGGGTACCGGTTAATTCAACATGATAAAGATGGGTCAACCGTTCGACGTCGCCTGCCAATAAAGCCCGTACCCCTTCAAAGTGCAGACTGATTTCGGGATAGTCATCAATCTGCAAGTTGTGCTTTCGACCCATGCGCTCTACTGTAACGGTATTGCCTGTGAGCTTGAGCATTTCCGGTTTGGGTAGCAGCGTATTCCTGATCATGGTTGAAGGCGCCATGAACATTAGCTCTCCGGAAGACTCCAGCGGTACATCCACGCCTTTGATGTATTTATTTTCAACGAAAGTTGCATGGATTTCTTTATGTTTGGCCATGAACTGCATCAATTGGTCGAGACTGATTTGATCAGCTTCAACTTGTGCCCGAATGTTCGAACTAAGCAACAATAATAAGCCAGCAAACCAATATTGATAATGACTCATTCTTTGCATGACGTTTGCCAAAAATTATAAAAATTAAACCAGTTATAAGGATGTTCTTGACAGTATTTTGCCAACAAATCTACGTATCGTTCGCGAGCGACTGTTATGGCCTGTGCTTGATCTTCCTGCACTATGGAAAAATCATAAATCTCTTCAAACACCAATCGATATTGATTCCCACCCAGATACAAACCCAGCATCAACAGCACAGGCTTGCGCAATATCGCTGCAAGCCGGAAGGCGCTTTCGGAGAATGCAGCTTCTTCACCCAGAAACCACTGTTTCTTAAGGTTTGTTTGTTGCAAGGTACGGTCTGCCAGTATACCAATCATTGCACCCTGCTTGAGCGCTTCATGCACGCGCATCATCGTCTCCAGATTACCCAACGGTATGATTTCCTGTTGGAGTTCCGGATTGATGGCGGCCAGCACTTGGCCGAGTTTTTTTGCATTCTCCTGATACATCAACTGTACCAGCGAATAATCCGTATGTTGATGTCCCAACGCCCGCAGCGCTTCAAAGCTGCCCATATGTGCACCGAAAAGAAAAATTCCGGAATGTTGCTGCATGGCTGTGCGCAGAAGATGTTCGTTCTCTAGGGTGATAGAAAATAGCTGAACCTGTCCATTCAAAAAATAAATCCGATCGAGCGATATGGTCGCAAAACAAAAAAAATGGCTAAAGATATCCCTCCAGCGCACCGGTCTCCCCAGAACCTTCTGTAGATATTGGCGCGAAGCTTGTCGGGCTTGTGTAGCGACCAGCATGAAATACAAACTGATAGGGTAGAGCAGGAGCCTCGCGAAATTTCGGCCAAAAAACAGACTCAACCAGACCAGTAAACGTAACAGAAAGAGACTGCCACGCTCTTTTCGCTTCATCCAATCCACATCTGTTTTTATATCAGTCATCTTTTCCAAGAATACGGCCAGATCCACTCGGATGCATTCTCATCCTCTTTTCTCGCATGATGCCCAGAAATACGCCAAATAATCCATACAGATTGATCGATACATTGTTCAAGAGGAATAAATGTTATTTCACCAGTGAGAAACGACGGGGTAAGCTCTGCAAGACTACTGCTTTTGAGGTTCTGTTGCATTCTGCACCGCTTGTAATTTTTGAGCGAGTTCTGTCAATACATGATGCGGAAGCTTACCGGTGCTATTACGAGGTAGCTCATCCACGATAAAAAGCGGTCGGGGCATGAACGCCGCGTCGATGCGGCTACGCAGGGCTTTCAGAATGTCAGCCTTACTGATGCCCGAAGCAACCACAAAGGCCGCCAGACGGGTTTCGCCGAGCTTATCTTTCAGCGTGTCCGCATTGTCCGGAATAAAAAAAACACCGTCTTTTACCCCGTCAATGGTATTGAGCTGAAAATTTAAATAGCCTAATGAGCTTCGTTTACCCGCTATATTGACCTGATCAACCTTGCGCCCCAGCAGCCTGAAGTGATTTTTATCGATCACTTCGAGTACATCATTGAGTTCGGTAGGTGACAAGATATAATCGCCCTGTGCCACTGCGCCGCCACACCCATCATTTCCACCCTCGACTTGTATAATTTCTACCTCACCATAGGTTTGCCATACTGGATTAACCGTGGGCAAACGAGTGGCGATCTGGCCGGTTTCCGTGCATCCATAAATTTCTTGGACAGGAATCTGGAATCTTGCTTCGATATTCTCAGTAAGCTGCATGCTCAGAGGCGCCGTAGCGCTGATGATCAAATCCACTGCGGGTAATTCGATACCGCTTTCCATCCACGCTCTCAGATGAAACGGCGTGCTCACCAATACCCGCGGATGCGGCAAACGTGCCAATTCCGTGCAAATGTCTTGTGGAAAAAAAGGATGCGCCGCACTGAACGCCTGACCACCGAGCAGGGCGATCAATACACTCGATTCCAATCCATACATATGTTGCGGGGGCACGGTAGCCAGCACGGTAAATGCTCTATTCAGAAAACTGACATCCTCCCTGATTCTGCGCAATTGCGCCTGTGCGTTACGCGTCATGCTGCCCCAGGTCTTGGCATGCGGAACAGGCTCACCGGTAGAACCGGATGTGAACACATACGCCATCACATGATCAGCAGGAATCTCCGGAACTGAAAACTCTTGTTTTGAATCGGCTGAAAACTCACGGCCTGCATGACTTGGCATAGCTGGGTACTCCAGCTTAAACCGTGGAAATTCGGCTATCTCAAGCATATCCTGGTCATAAAGGATATAAAAATCAGGATATGTTTTCTGCAATTGAGAAAGCATGCCCTGATTATAGGTAGGCGGTAACAGCATCGTTTGCCGGTTCAAGGCCGCCGCCCCCATCCCTACAGCGAACAAATAACGGCTTTTGCAAAAATTCAGCAGAAAAGGCCTGTTTGGCAGTCGCTCTGCCAGACAGCCACAGTCACGTAGAAAATCATGTGCAGTCTTCGCATGACTTTGCGTATAAGCAATTATTGCATCCGGTATCTGGTGGGCAATCAGCTTAGGCATAGACTCGCTTAACGAAAAGCTTCAGGAAGATTTTTTATTTTCCCAGTAGAGATTCCATCCTTTCAGAATCGGCAATCTTTTCAGATGAGGCAAGGAATAGGAACGTACGACATACTCAACCACGAACATCATCGCAATCAATGGAAAATACAATATGTTACAGAAAAAAGACCATACTGCCGCGGACGCGCATAGGTACAGTATGATGCTTATCAATGCCAACGCAACGAAAAACAAAGCCCATGCCCATGTGGTATTCCTACAATATCGATCAACTTCCGATGGCAATTCCAATCCGTAGGCCATTTGAGCAAAATGAGTAATCAGCGGTGTCTTACCAGCAAATAGTGTTGAAGCAAAGACTGTCGCGAGCAAAAGCTGAGTAACGAGGAATTGCAACAGATAAACCAATGCTAAATCCTGATATTGTCCATTGTGTAAAAAATGATGCATCAGTAATGGATAGCCTACAATGGCGGCAATAGCGGTGATTGTGACCGTTATGATTTTACTCGACTTGGTTTTTAACAATGACTTCATTGAAGATTACATTAACTTATAGATCCAATGGGTTATTTGGTGCGATTAGCAGCGATATAAGCGGCCAAATGCCGTAATGAACTAAAAATCGTTTTATTTTCAGGATCATCGGACTTTATTTGAAAACCGTACTGTTTGGATACCGCCAATGCCAATTCCAGAATATCAATAGAATCAAGCCCTAAGCCATCCCCATACAAGGGCAAATTTGGATCAATATGCTCCGATGCGACTTCAAGATTTAATGTCGACACAATAAGATTGGCAATTTCCCTTTCTAAATTGGAAGTCAGGTGAGTGTTGTCGATAGAATTAGTCATTGCTTGAATGTTTATTTTATAGATTCGATTCAGAAAACATCAATCTCATTCTTCTGCAGCTCATGTTGTCGCAGTCCTTACTGATCTCAAAAACGGCGAAAAGCAATCAGATGTCGACAAATAACCACATGTTTATATTGAATAATAATGAAATTATCGCGTATTCCCACTTAAAATTGGGACTAATATTACAGCGTGGCCTTTGTATTTGTAAAGACGAGGAAATTGTTCATTTTCCCGCATTTCTTCGGAAAACGAATCAATCGATCAGTTAAGCGACGCCATGTTCCCTAAGGTCTTTCTAACACAGAAAACGACAACCACTGATCTATTTTTTGATGAAGATGAATCAACAGAACCAATGATATTCAAATATCCTGAAACCAGAATTTTTGTTGTCATTTAAAAATTAGATGCCGATACCGATACAGCTTCGGCGTCACCACAGGCACTGTCAACATGGTGCTGACTACCGCCATCACCAGCAGAGCTGTGAAGGTTTGGCTGGTGATGATCTGTTTATCCAGCAAGACATTCGCAAAAACAATCATGATTAGGGCCTTGGTCTGCAGCAGCCAGCCAATAATCCAGGCTTCACCTTTTTCCCATTTTAGAATCTTGCCGGCGGCGTAGGCGCCTGCCAATTTTCCACTGATGGAGGCAAACAACAATATGCCGGCCGCGGCTAACACCGCGACGCCATCCATTTCCCAATTGGTGCGCAAACCGGTGCTCATAAAATAGACCGGCAACATCGTCATCATTATGAAGTGGCGCAGTTTGTCCATGTCCTCCTGATTAAACCATTCAGAATCCATCACTACGCCCGCCAAGAAGGCTCCAACCATGAAGTGCAAACCCGCCCAATCCGACGCTAAACCGCAAACCGCCAGCCAAATGAAACTCACATACCAGCGATCATTTTGCTGGAGCGAAAGCATCAGTTTACGATATAAAAAGCTGACGATCACAAAACTCACCAAGAAAATAACTTGAAGACTGACTCTATCCCAGTCCAGCAGAACCAGCGATAACACAATCCAGATCGCGATATCATCCAGACTGGCATAACGCATGATCCGCTGGCCGATCGGCTCGCGCAGAATTTCCAGCTTTTCCATCAACATAATGAGAATGGGCAAGGCAGTGACTGCACAGGCCATTCCCACTCCAATGATGAACTGCCAATCCATGCCCTTCGGGCCTATCCAGTCAGCACCAATGAATGCCATCAGCAACGCTGCCGCAAGACAACCTAATAACAGCGGACAACCCAATGCCAATCCGGCAGTAACGCAGCTATCCCGCCTGTCCTGCCAGGCTTTTTTCAGATCCAACTCGATCCCGGCGATCCACACAA